>CAYYTA010000016.1:0-59134 GCA_964474575.1 uncultured Caulobacteraceae bacterium
ATTCCGCCGGCCCTGCGCATTTCCGCCGCCGACTTCCTTGCCCGCAACGGCGAGGGCAAGGAGGCGATGATGGTCCTGCTCGATGTGCTCAAGGAAGATGCGCCGAATCCGGACGTCTGTATCGGCCTTGCCAATCTCGCCTTCCTGCGCGGCGATGTCGAGGAATGGCGCCGCTACGTCGCGCGCTACTTTGAGGCCCAGGGCCTGTCATCGGGCGATGTTCGCATTCCGGACAAGAAACGTCTTTTCACCTTTGGCGAACAGCCTTCCGTGCGTCGTGCCGGCCATCCGAAGATTTCGGTGATCGTGCCTTGCTACAACGGCGAACGGACAATCAGCCAGGCGGTGCGCAGCGTCTGCAACCAGACCCTGGCCGATCTCGAGATCATTGTCGTCGACGATGGCAGCAAGGACCGTTCGCGCCAGATCGTCAAACGGCTGGCGGACGAGGACGGCCGCGTCAGGCTGGTCGAGACCAAGACCAACGCCGGCACCTACAGCGCCCGCAATCTTGGCATCACCAAGGCGACTGGCGCCTTCATCGCCTTCCATGATTCCGATGACTGGATGCATCCGCAGCACATGGAGCGCCATCTCGCGGCCACCACGGAAGGCTATGTCGCCTCGGTGTCGAACCTGATCCGCATGCGCGAGGACGGCTTCGCCATCGTGCGCAAGGGCGGCGGGTTCCGCCACACCAATCCGTCCTCGACCTTCTTCCGACGCGAGGTGTTCGATACCATCGGCCTGTTCGACGCTGTACGCGCCGGCGCCGACAGCGAGATGTTGTGGCGCCTCCGCCATCACTACGGCAACGAAGCGCTGTTGATGATGGACGACGTGCTTTCGATCGGATTGCATCACGCCGAGTCGTTGACAACCAACGGCGTCACCGCCTTTGACGAGCACCGTTATTCGCCGGTGCGGCTGATGTACGGCGAAAGCTGGAACCGCTGGCATTTCGACCGCATGCTGAACGGCGAAAAACTGTTCATGTCCGAGCCCGGCAAAGGGCGGCCCTTTGCCGCTCCGCCGGAACTCGTCGCCGAGATGGCCGTCTAGCTTATCGCCTCGAACCCAAACCTCTGCCACCATTCGGGGCCGTCGGTCGCATGGCCGGTATGCAGCAGGACCGCGACCCCTCGCCTGGCCGCTTTCGCCAGGAAGTCGGCATTTGTGCCGGGCGGCAAATCCTTGTCCTTGAGAACCACGGCATCGAGGTTCAGATCCTCATCCTCCAGCAATGGCGTCCGCCAGTCGCAGGGCCAGAAAACCGCCGGAGCACCACCTGTTTCCGGCAACCAGCCCTCGCCTTCGCCCAGCACAGCCACGCGGCGGATGGGCTCCACGGCGCGAGCGGCCAGCAGCCTCTGGCGCCTGCGCTGAACCTGAAGGTAAAGCGCGGCATATTCGGCGCCCATATGATCGGCGCCGCGGGTCAGGTTTGGCCCCTGCTGCCAGGTGGTGATAGCTGCCGTCTGCGCCAACCAGCCTTCACTGTCGGCAGCGATGTCGAGGAGACGATGGTAGATTTCCTCAGGCGTCGCCTGCAACGGCAGGAGCCAGCCGCCGCCATGGGCCGCGATGCGTTCGCCGACGGCGCCGATATCGATGCCGGCAACCGGAACACCGGCTGCCCACATCTCGGTCAGCGTATGACAATAGGTTTCGGGCCAGTTCGACAGGATGGCGCCGATATGGGGCGCGATGGCCGCCACCTTGTCGACGAAGTCCTCGCGTGCATAGGCGCCGTGGACGACGACGTTCGGCTCGCGTTTGACCCGGCCCGGATCGCCCAGCAGATGGAATTCCAGCTTTCGTTCGACATCGAGCGCCAGCAGGGCATTGATCAGCCCCGAGCCCTTGGCCGGGGAAATATTGCCGGGGATGAGAATCTTCAGCGGCTGGGCGGCGTCGGGCGCCTGCGCCGTCTGCGCGGTGGCGGCGAAGGTCCGGCCGTGCGGAATGACGCGGAAATCGGCGCCTTTCAGTTCATCAAAGACGTTGAGGAAGACCTCGCGGCCGCCGGGCGAGGTGGTGACCAGGCTGTCGCAGGCGCGGAACGCCTCGGCAAAGACTTCGCGCCAGCGGTGGACGAAGGCATTCTTGAGCGGCGGGAACTGGCGTTGCGGCCACAGTTCGACCGAACATTCGCCCTCGGTCGGAGTGCATTTGCCGGCGCAATAGGTCTTGGCCTCATCAAGCAGCTTCACACTGGGGCACACCGTATAATAGTCGTGCAGCGACAGCACGACCGGCAGGCCCAGCGTCCGGCAGACCTGCGGCAGGTCCGCGCCATGCCAGCCGAGGTGGCGGATATGGACCAGTTCGAAGGCGTATTTGAGCAGCAGATAGGCGGCCGCGTCGTCGTAACTTGAGCTACGATGGCTGGCCGGATGGATCGGCGCGTCGAGAGCCACGTTTTCGACCGCGACCTCCTCGCCGTCACGGAAGACGTAGAGTTCCAGCTTCTGGGAATCGCAGACCAGGACCCACGGTTCATGACTGTGCGACAGCGCCCGCATCAGGTCACGATTGGTTTGCGGCGTGCCGCCGGTCCGTGTTGAAATGACAAACAGGACGCGCGGCCGGGGCCGCTGCGGTACCGAGGCGAGGCCGGCCACGGCGCGGCGTACCCGCCATCGCATGGCCTGCATGGCGCCGCCTTCAGTGAACACCTTCACCAGGCGGTTATATTCCGGGTAGCGCGCATCGACCACGGCGCGGCCAGCCGCCAGCAGATCCTTCTTGGCCGACTGGAACGAGGCCGAGCGCTTGTGGAAGATCAAGGTGCGATCGTCGACGACATGGATGAAGCCGGCGCGGGCGGCGCGCATGCAGAAGTCGTTCTCTTCGCCATAACCCTTGGGAAAGGCCACGTCATCGAGCTTTCCCACCGCGCGGATGGCGTCGCGGCGGACATACATGCAGAAGCCGTTGCCGGTCGGAACGCGCGGATAGGCGCCGAGACCCACCTGGCGGACGAGCCGGCTGAAGTCGGCGAAGGCGAAGCCCTGCGGAATGGGGTTGTCGGCGCTGATCTCCGGCACACTAAAGGCGCCGGAATTGTTCGACACGGCGGTTACCGTGGCGACACGGGGATCGTGATAAGCGGCGGCGCGCAGTCCCTGCAGCCAGCCTGGCCCGGCGAGGGTGTCGGAATTGAGGAAAATGACGTCGTCCTCGCCAGCCAGGGCAACGCCGCGGTTGATGGTCGCGGTATAGCCGAGGTTGACGGCATTGGTATGGACCTCGACGTGGGGGCAGGTCTTGTAGCGGGCCAGCATCGGCGCAATATCGGCGTCGGGGCTGCAATCATCGATGACAATAACCCGGCACGGCAGGGTCGAATGCTCAAGCAGAGAGTCAAGGCAGCGCTCAACCTCCTCGCGGGCATTATAGACTGGCAGGATGATGGAAAGGCCGCGGTCCCCGGCCGCGCGCAACAGAGGATAGACCTGGCGCAGACGGGTTTCGGCCGCCGGCAAGGTCAGACGCGTCACCGTCGTCGGGAAAAATTGACGGGTGAAGCGCGGTGCAAAGCGGATTTCGGCCTCGCCGCTTTCACCCGAAGGGTTCTGCAAGGCGAACTGGAAGCCGCCGCCCTGCTCCGTCATCTCCTTGGCGATCAGGTCGCCGCGTGTCCGGTCGGCGGCGATAGTGGCCAGCGGCAGGCCGTCGACATAGACATCCATCTCGGCGATGCGGTTCTTCGCCTCGGTGTGGACCAGCCAGCCGGCGATACGGGACGGCGTAAGGGCCTCAAGATGGAAGCGCACGCCGGCGACCAGCGCGACTTCGCCGGAAAACGCCTCGCGGCCTGACGGGTCGCTCAGCTTCACCCGCGTCTTGTCGCTGGTTTCGAGCGCAAAGCCGCAATCGCGGGCCCGCAGGGTGTGGCACAGGTCGCTGACGGAGATGGCAAACTGTGCCCTCATCGGCCCGGCCGAATCAAAGCAACGCGGGTTCTCGGCCATCAGGGGCAAGGCCAGCGGCGCATTGTCCTCGATCGTCACGTGGACGGTAGCTGGCTGGTCTTCGCTGTCAAGGTCGACAAGCCAGCCGTTCAGTTCGCGGCCACGCCGGCCGGCGGCTTCGGCGAGCAGCGCCGCGGTGTCCTGCGCGACATCCGCCAGTGGAATGTCTTCAATCCCGGCGGCGGAAGCGGCCTTGAGGCGCAGGCGCTGCGGCAGGGCGCGGCCCTCCTTAAGCGGAAACACGGCGGCAAATGCCGCCATGCCGCCGGCGATGCCGGCCTTGTCAAGGTCGCCGCGATGGAGGAGCGAAGGAATGATGACGGCGTCACCGGCGCCGTCGAGCCGCAGTTCGACCGGCCCTTCGATCGCCGACTTGTCGAGCCTGGCCGCCCAGCCACGCACCAGCATCCGGGCCTTGCCGCGCACGATTTTCTCGACATTGACCAGATAGTGCTTCGGCTCCAAACGCGGTGAGGTGCGCGGTTTCTTCGCCGCAGGTTTCGCCTTCACCGGGCGCGGCGGGACCGAAACCAGAACCGGCATGAACAGCGCCGTCGAGGTATCCGCGGCCAGGCGCACATCGACGCGATGCGGCTGATCGTCCCAGAAGGCCTCGGGAATTTCGAGATGAAAGCCGTTGCGGCCGTCGGACGACACGCCGGCGCTCATCAGGTCGGCGCGAAAAACGTCGGCCGGCGCGACAAGGACCTGCTGGTTGTCGACGAACAGCGCGACCTCGACCGGACCAGGGCGGGTTGTGTCGGCGATCCAGCCATAGATATAGGTGCGGCGCTGGCCATCCATCCACCCACGCATGTCGGGCGGCATGACGATCGGCACGCCGGCATTGCGGCGAGCGGCGCGGCGCGGCGCTTCAGGCGCGGCTAAAGGCGTTTCGGCGATCTCGGACCTTGCGGCTTCCGGCGGAGGATTGTCAGATGACGAAACCGCATTCTTGGCCAGGACAGGCGCAGGAACATCCGATTCCGGCACGTCGGCCGGTCTGGTCTCCGTGGCCCTGAGTGTCGCGATGACCGGCAGGGTGTTGATGAAGGCGTTGGCCGCCGGAATCCTGACGGCGATCTTGTGCACGCCGCCATCGCGCAGGGCCGCCGGAATATCGAGACGGAAGGTGGCGCGCCCGGCTGCGCCGCCCGGCAACTCCGCCTCGGAGACCGGCCGGCCGTCAACATGCAGTTCCACGGCGCAGACCTCGCCTTCGGGCCAGTCCACCCAGCCTTCGACGGCATCGCTGCGAACCCGTTCGATCCTGCCCCTGAAATGTTTCACAATATCGCCCGCAAGGGTAATGAGACTTGCCGTATCAATGGTCCCCATAAGGCGTATGCCGTGCCGGAAGTCAACCGGCAAGCGCCGCCTTTTCCGCGCCGCATCAAAAACGCGCAAACCATTGCCCGCGACATGCGGGTTATGATACCGGAGACCCGTCTCGCTTTGAACTTCTGGATATTCAAGCATGAAAATTGCGGTTTCCGGCCTGGGTTATGTCGGCCTTTCCAACGCCATTCTTCTGGCCCAGCATCACCAGGTCGTGGCGCTTGACGTTGTTCCTGAAAAGGTGGCGATGATCAATCGCCGGGAGTCGCCGATCATTGATGCCGAGATCGAGGACTATCTCAAGACAAAGGCATTGAACCTCAAGGCGACGCTGGACAAGGAAGATGCCTATCGCGGCGCCGACTTCGTCGTGATCGCCACGCCGACCAATTACGACCCGGACAGCAACTATTTCGACACCTCGTCGGTGCAGGCGGTCATCCGCGACGTCATGACGGTCGCGCCAGAGGCCGTCATCATCGTCAAATCGACCGTTCCTGTTGGCTTCACCGACGAAATGGTCAAGAAGCACAATTGCCAAACCCTGATCTTTTCGCCGGAATTCCTCCGCGAAGGCAAGGCGCTCTACGACAACCTCCACCCGTCCCGCATCGTGGTGGGCGAACGCTCTGCCCGCGCTGAGACCTTCGCTAATTTGCTCAGGCAGGGCGCAATCAAGCAGGATATCCCGGTCCTGTTCACCGGCGCCAAGGAAGCCGAGGCGATCAAGCTTTTCGCCAACACCTATCTGGCCATGCGCGTCGCCTTCTTCAATGAACTCGACACTTATGCCGCGCTGCACGGCCTGTCGACGCGTGAGATCGTCGACGGCATTGGCCTCGATCCGCGCATCGGCGACCACTACAACAATCCCTCCTTCGGCTACGGCGGCTATTGCCTGCCCAAGGATACCAAGCAGTTGTTGGCCAACTACGCCAACGTGCCGCAGAATCTGATCCGCGCCATCGTCGAGGCCAACACCACGCGCAAGGACTTCATCGCCGACAGCATCATCCGCAGGAAGCCGAAGACCGCCGGCGTCTATCGCCTGACCATGAAAGCCAATTCGGACAATTTCCGCGCCTCTTCCATCCAGGGCGTGATGAAGCGCATCAAGGCCAAGGGCATTGAGGTGGTCATCTACGAACCCACCCTGGATGACAAAACCTTCTTCAATTCGCGCGTCATCGCGGACCTTGGCGAGTTCAAGAGCATGTGCGATGTCATCCTGACCAACCGCATGGCGCCGGAACTGTCCGACGTGGCGGACAAGATCTATACCCGCGACCTGTTCGGTGTCGACTAGGGTGTGGCGATGATCACGACCCCTTGCGCCGGCACGGTCACCATCACCTTGCCGGAAGCGTTGGATCTGTAAATTCCGCCGGCGGGGAAAAGGCCGGTGAATCCCGTTGAAGCGAAGCCGGTATCGGCGCTCAGCGACTGTGACGCCGCCGACAGGTTGATGAACACAACCGCCGTTCGTCCGCCTTCCTGGCGCAGGAAAACGACGCTCTGATCGCCGACGTGCGACAGCAGGGTCAGGGCTCCCGACTGCAGCACCGGATTGGCGGCGCGCACCGCGTAGAGCGCTCGATACCCGTCATGCAGAGAACCCGGTACGCCGTCTTCATCCGCCACATTATGCGACGCCGCGTTTAGCGACAGCTTGCGATATGGCACACCCGTCGTGAAACCGGCCGTCGCGGCATCGTTAGTCCACGACATCGGCGCGCGGATGCCTGAATCTCCGCCGTCGATATTATCCTGTTCGCCGATCTCTTCGCCGTAAAGCGTGAACGGTGTGTCCGACCCAAGCAACTCAATCGCGGCGGCAACCTTGTAGTCGCCCTCGCCGTGGCCGGTCAGGTCTATCCATGGGCGATGACCGGCGAAGCTGTCATGGTTGGAGATGAACAGGGGCAGCCTGGACCGGTCGCCGGCGGTCAGGTAAGCCGCCATGTTCACTGTCAGGGTTCCGCCCGTGGCCGAAGCCTTTATGTCGTCGCCGTGGAAGAAAGCAAAGGCATGGCCGCACGACGTGGTCGCGGCATAGGCTGACGGATCGTCCGGCGCTTCGCACACCATGTAACGATTGGCATAGCCGTTGATGACGGTCTGCGCCTGCGACAGTATGACATGGTTCTCGGGCTGGTTGTTCCAGGCCGTCGCCCCGTTCTCGATCAAAGTCTCGGCGGCGTCGAACCGGAAACCATCGACGCCTTTGTTCAGCCAGAAGCGCAGGTTATTCATGTGGTAGGCGATGACATAGGGATTGCGCAGGTTCCAGTCCGGCATGGTGTCGGCGAACAGGCCGTAATAGTATCCGCTTTCCGAAACCCGCCATGATGCGCCGTTAAGTCCCGTCCAGCCCGGATCGGCGGCGCTCCACACATACCAGTCGCGCCGGGCATTGGTCGTCGATGACACCGCGTCAAGGAACAGCGGGTCCTGCGCCGCCGAATGGTTGATGACATAATCAAGCACGATGCCGATGCCGCGCGCGTGGGCCTGGGCGATCAGCTCGTCGAAATCGGCCATGGTGCCGTAGTCGGGCTCGATCGAGCGATAATCGACGACCGAATAACCGTGGTCGTGGTCCTGGCTCTTGAAGATCGGCATCAGCCAGATGCCGGTGACTCCAAGCGATTTCAGGTAGTCGAGTTTCGAAGTCAGGCCCCTGAGGTCGCCCTTACCGTCGCCGTCGCTGTCCTTGTAGGAACGGACGAAGACTTCCATGAACTGGCCACGCCGGTTCCAGTTGGCCGGCAGGGCGGAGGCCGTGCCGCCAACCGCCACCGTCGACATGTCGAGGCTGTCGGCCTGATGGCCGACCTCCGCCGCGGCCGTGTCGGCATCGGCCTGTGTGGCGTAGAGCGTCGCCGTATCCTGCACCACCCAGACGTCGGCGCCGAAAGTCGAACGATTGACCTTGAGATCGAGCATCGGGCTCTTCGCGTCGCCCTTGTGGACGATGAAGTTGAGATTGGCATTGGCATTGACGAGCGGGATCACCGCTGTGTCCCAGCCGGAAACAATACCGTCGAAGGCATGCGGGCTGGTCCAGTCCGTGGCAACCGTCGTGGCGACGGCCGGCGTGCCGACGGTGTCGTTCCACAGGTGCAGGCCCCAACCCGTATAGTCGGCGGCAATGCGTTTGTAATGAATCGTGATGCTGAGCGAGGTCGAGGACGACGAAGAGGAACTGCTCGACGACGATGCGCCACCGCCACCTGAGAAGCCTCCCCCTCCCCCGCCGCCGCAGGCGCTGACAACAAGCGCGGCCAATACCGCCAGGGCAAGGGCCGGCAATCGGGATTTGAACATGGTCTTCCTCCGGTGCGTATGTCTTCTGTCACTGGCGAGCCGTGCGAGACTTGTCTTAGGCGCCCTCGGATGTGCAGTTGGCCGGCACGGGCCGGATAGTTTCATTTTAAATTATAATGGCTTGCGCCGTTGGCCGTCACCATAGCCAGTTTTTCGACGGGTGATACGTGAATACGTATTCGCGCGCATGGTGCTGAAGACGGCTTTGGTTCACGAGAAATCCCTCGCCCGGCCGTTCCCATTTTACCCAAATCTTTCTATGAGGGATTCGTCGCATAAGGTTCACATTCAGCCTTTAATGCCGACGGAATGTTTTCCGGACCGCCGGATTTGACGCCCCGCGCCGTTAGACCCCACGTTCCGAACGAGGCCTCCATGGTAAAACGCCTGATCCTTCCCGTCCTTCTTATCGCGGGCTTGAGCCTGGCCGGCTGCGGCAAGAAGCCGGCAGCGGACGCCAGGGGCGCGCACGGTCCGGCGCCGGTAGGCTATGTCGTCGTCTCGACCCAGCCGCTCAGCCTGACGCAGGAGCTGTCCGGCCGTACCTCGGCCTGGCTGGTCTCGGACGTGCGGCCCCAGGTCGGCGGCATCGTCAAGGCGCGCCAGTTTACCGAGGGCGCACTGGTCACGGCCGGGCAGTCGCTTTACCAGATCGATCCAGCCACCTACCAGGCCGCCTATGACTCGGCCGAGGCCAATGTCGCCCAGGCGCAAGCCAATGCCGACGCGGCCAAGGACAAGGCCGGGCGCACTGAGCAGCTCCTCGCCATCAAGGCGGTCAGCCAGCAGGACTATGTCGACGCCCAGGCCGCCGAAAAGGCCGCCGAGGCGACGCTCGCCGTGGCAAAAGCCAATGCCGAAACGGCGCGCATCAATCTCAACTATACCAGGGTCGTCGCGCCGATCTCCGGCCGCATCGGCAAGTCGGCCGTAACCCCTGGCGCTCTGGTTACAGCCAATCAGGCGACGCCCTTGGCCACCGTCCAGGACCTGTCGCAGATCTATGTCGACATCACCGAGTCGGCCTCCGACCTGCTCCGCCTGAAGAAGCAACTGGCGTCGGGCGAGCTGGGTGCGGTCGATCATGCCGACGTGTCGCTGGTTCTCGATGACGGCTCGACTTATCCTATAACCGGCCGCCTGGCCTTTTCCGATGTGACGGTCAGCCCGACAACGGGCAGCGTCGCCTTGCGCGCTGTCTTCCCCAATCCGCAGGGCCTGCTGCTGCCGGGCATGTACGTCCGCGCCCGCATTGTCAAAGGCACTGTGGCGCAGGGCATACTGATCCCGCAAGGCGCGGTCATCCTCGATCCCAAGGGCGGGGCGTCGGTCCTGCTGGCCGGCGATGACAACAAGGCGCACAGCCAGAAGGTGGTGGTCGGCGACATGATCGGCAGCCAGTGGCAAGTGACGGATGGGCTGAAGCCCGGCGACAAGGTGATCACCGAAGGGGCGATGCGCCTGAAGGACAAGGCGCCGATCAAGCCCTACGCCGCCAAGCCCAGGACGAGCGGCGAATCCGCCGAGTCGGAAGAATAGCATGCTGTCGCGTTTTTTCATCGACCGTCCCATCTTTGCCTGGGTCATCGCCATCGTCATCATGCTGGCGGGGTTGCTGTCGATCCTGGTCCTGCCGATCGAACAGTATCCGCGCATCGCCCTGCCCCAGGTGACGGTCTCGGCCAACTATCCGGGTGCATCGGCGAAGATCGTCGAGGATTCGGTGACCCAGGTCATTGAACAGAACATGACCGGCCTCGACCATCTCAAGTACATGACCTCGAATTCGTCATCGGGCGGCGGCTCGGTCACACTCGTCTTCGAGGCCGGCACCGATCCCGACTTCGCCCAGGTCCAGGTACAGAACCAGGCGCAGGCTGCGCTGCGCCGCCTGCCCCAGGACGTGCAGGCGCAGGGCCTGCGCGTCACCAAGGCCACGGGGTCGACCCTGATGGCCATCGCGCTCTATACCGAGGACGACAGCCTGAGCAATGCCGACCTTGGCGACTGGATCGCATCGCACATGAACGACACGATCAGCCGCATCAACGGTGTCGGTGATACGCGCATCTTCGGGTCGCAATACGCCATGCGCATCTGGCTGAATGCCGACGAGCTGGCCTCCTATTCGCTGACGCCGACCGATATCATCAACGCCGTCAGGGCCCAGAATACCCAGGTCTCGGCCGGTACGCTGGGCGCCGATCCGGTGACGCCCGGCACGGCGCTCAACGCCACCATCACCGCCCAATCGCAGCTGCAGACGGTCGGCCAGTTCGAAAATATCATCGTCAAGAACAATGCCGCCGGCACGCCCGTCCTGCTCAAGGACGTGGCGCGTATCGAGCTGGGGCCGCAGAATTACGGCAATATTGCCCGCATGAACGGCCACCTGGCGTCGGGCATGCAAATCAATCTGGCAACCGGCGCGAATGCGCTCAAGACCGCCGACCTGATCAAGGCCAAGATCAAGGAGATCGAGCCGTCCTTTCCGCCGGGCGTCAAGTACGCCATCCCCAATGATGCCACCCAGTTCGTCAAGATTTCGATCGAGGATGTCGTCAAGACGCTGATCGAAGCCATCGCACTCGTCTTCGTCGTCATGTTCCTGTTCCTGCAGAACTGGCGCGCGACCCTGATCCCGGCCATCGCCGTCCCGGTTGTTCTGCTCGGCACTTTCGGCATCCTGGCCGTCTTTGGATATACCATCAATACCCTGACCATGTTCGGCCTGGTGCTGGCCATCGGCCTTCTGGTCGACGACGCCATCGTGGTGGTGGAGAACGTAGAGCGCGTCATGCATGAGGAAGGCCTCAATCCGCTTGACGCCACCCGGCGCTCGATGGACGAGATTACCGGCGCCCTGATCGGTGTCGCCAGCGTGCTGGCCGCCATGTTCGTTCCGATGGCCTTCTTCGGCGGCACTCAAGGCATTATCTACCGGCAGTTCTCGGTGACCCTGGTCTCAGCCATGGCCCTGTCGGTTGTCGTCGCCCTCGTCCTGACGCCCCCGCTGTGCGCCACGCTGTTGCGCGCGCCCAAACACGGCGAGGGCGCTCCGACCTCCGACGACGATCCCGACGTCAAGGTGCACGGCGTGCTGTCGGGCTTCAATCGCGGCTTCCAGGTGTTCAGCCATCGCTACCAGAAGGCGGTGAAGGCCATCCTGAAGGTTCCGGGCTTCTTCCTGTGTGTCTACGCCGCCATTATCGCCGCGGTTGTCATGCTGGCCATCACTCTGCCGACCTCTTTTCTTCCCGATGAAGACCAGGGCGGCCTGCTGACCCAGGTGCAGCTGCCGGTCGGCTCGACCACTGACCAAACCCTGGCCGTGCTCGACCAGGTACGGCAGGTCTACCAAAAGGACCCTGCTGTCCAGTACGTTTTCACCATTACCGGCTTCGGCAGCGCCGGCTCGGGCCAGAACCAGGGCATCGCCTTTGTCCGCCTTAAGGATTTCAAGGATCGCAAAAGCGACGATCTCAAGGTCTTTGCATTGGTTGAACGCGCCAACAAGGCCTTCGCCAGGATTCACAATGCCCGCATCATCCCGATCATCCCGCCGGCGGTGCGCGAACTCGGCAACTCGTCGGGCTTCGACCTGGAATTGAAGGATATCGGCGGCGCCGGACACCAGGGCCTCAATGACGCCCGCGATCAGCTTGTCGCCGAGGCGGCCAAGGATTCGATGCTGGCCAACGTCCGCGCCAACGGCCAGGACGACATGCCGCAGCTGCAGATCGACATCGACAACACCCGCGCCGGCGCCATGGGCGTTTCGGTCAGCGATATCAACCAGATGCTGGGCACCGCGCTCGGCGGCACCTATGTCAACGACTTCATCGACCGCGGCCGCATCAAGCGCGTCTATGTCGAGGGCGACGCCCAGTTCCGTTCGCAGCCTGAGGACATCAATCGCTGGTTCCTGCGCAATTCCAATGGTGAAATGGTGCCGTTCTCGTCCTTTGGTTCTTCGCACTGGACGTTCGGTCCGCCGCAGCTGCAGCGCTACAACGGCGCCGAATCGATCGAAATCCAGGGCACGGCGGCGCCCGGCCAATCCAACGGCAAGGCGATGGAAGAGGTCGAGAAGCTGGCCTCGCACCTGCCGCCCAATATCGGCATGGAATGGACCGGCCTTTCCTTGCAGGAACAGGAATCGGGCCAGCAGGCGCCGGCGCTTTACGCCCTGTCGCTGCTCGTCGTTTTCCTGCTGCTTGCGGCGCTCTATGAAAGCTGGTCGATTCCGTTCGCCGTCATCCTCGTCGTGCCGCTCGGCATCTTCGGAGCGCTGGCCGCGACATGGTTCCGCGGCCTCGACAACGACATCTACTTCCAGGTCGGCCTCCTGGCGACCATGGGCCTGGCCGCCAAGAACGCCATTCTGATCGTCGAGTTCGCCAAGACGCTGCACGAGGAAGGCCGGACCCTGGTCGCGGCGACACTGGAAGCCGTGCGTATCCGCCTGCGCCCCATCGTCATGACCTCGCTGGCCTTCACATTCGGCATCCTGCCGCTGGCCATCGCCAATTCGGCCGGTTCGGCGTCGCAGCACGCCATTGGTACAGGTTTGATCGGCGGCGTCTTGTCGGCGACCTTCCTGGCCATCTTCTTCGTGCCGATGTTCTTCGTGCTGGTCCAGCGCCTGTTCAGGCACGACAACCTGCCGCAGGACATTGCCGAAAGGCAGGGAAGTTCGCGATGAAACGTCTCGCCTTGACCTCGCTTGTCGCCTTGTCGGCGTGTACGATGGCGCCGCATTATGAGCGCCCCGCCCCACCGGTGGCCGCGCAATGGCCGGTCGATGCCGCCACGTCGGATGCGCAAGTTCGCTGGCGTGACCTGTTCCTCGATCCCGCCCTGCAAAAGACCATCCAGCTTGCTCTCGACAATAATCGCGACCTGCGCGTCGCCACGTTCAATGTTGAACGCGCCAAGGCACAGTACGGCATCGAACGCGCCAATCTCCTCCCCGCCCTCGACGCCGGCGCCTCGGGCACCAAATCGCACAGCGACGCCTCCGGCGACAGCGAAAGCTATACCGCCAATCTCGGCCTGAGCTGGGAGGTCGACCTGTTCGGCGGCATCCAGAGCCTGAAAAACGCCGCCAAGGAAGACTTCTTCGCGGCACAGGAAAACCGCAACGCCGCCGAGATCAGCCTGATCGCCGCCACCGCCCAGGCCTGGCTCGACCTCGCCGCCGACCGCGACGCCCTCAACCTGACGCAACAGACCTACCAGACGCGCAAGGATGCCTACGACATTGCTGTTGGCCGCGCCAGAATCGGCGTCCTCAACGATCTTGACCTCAGCCAGGCCCAGACCCTTATGGAGCAGGCACGTGCCGATGCCGCCGCCGCCGCCACCGCCGTCGACGAGGACAAGGCGGCGCTGACCCTGCTCACCGGTGCGCCGCAGCTTTCCGAAGACCTGCTGCCCAACGGCCTGCATGACGGTCAGATCGTTGCGGGTTTGCCGGTCGGCCTGCCATCGGACGTATTGCTGGAGCGGCCCGACGTGTTGGCGGCCGAACACAGCCTCAAGGCCGCCAATGCCGATATCGGCGCTGCGCGCGCGGCCTTCTTCCCGTCGATCTCGCTGACCGGCCAGGCCGGGGCGGCTTCATCAGATCTCGGCAAGCTGTTCGATTCCGGCAGCGGCGCCTGGTCCTATGGGTTGCATGTCAGCGCGCCGATCTTCGACGGCGGCGCCAATATCAATAACCTGCGTGGCGCCACGGCTTCGCGCGACATCGCCCTCGCCCAGTACCAAGGCGCCATCCAGCAGGCTTTCTCCGACGTGTCGCAGGCCCTGGCGGTGCAGGCGCGCATCGGCGAACGGTTAGATGCGCAAGGCGCCGCCACCGCGGCCGCCCAGACTTCGTTCAAGCTGTCGCAGGCGCGTTACGATGCCGGGGCCGACAGCTACCTGACCTTGCTCGATGCCCAGCGCACGCTGTTCGCGTCACAACTGGCGCTGATCAGATTGCAGGAAACCCGGGCATCGAACCTGGTAACTCTCTATCGCGCGGTCGGAAACGACGCCAGCCTCGATTAATCTCGGGCATCTTCCGGCTGCGCCAGCTTGGCCATGACCTCGGACGCCATGAGCAGCAGCGCCTGCTCGTCGCCGGTCAGGCGCTCGGCCATAATGTGCGACAACCAGGCATGACGGGCGGAAATGTCGTAGGCATAAGCGCGTAAACCCTCATCAGTCAGGTTGATCAGCAAGGTCCGCCGGTCATTCGGGTCGGGTTGGCGCGCGATCAGGCCCCGTTCTTCCAGATCCTGGATCAGACGCGTCAACGACTGCGGTTGCAGGCGTTCGATCTCGGCCAGGCGCGCCGCCGCCATCGGTCCACGATTGTGAAGCGTCGACAGTATGGCCAGGGCCGACAAGGCTACGCTGTCGGCCGGCCGCGCGGCACGAAGACGGCGACCCAGGCGTAAGACACCGCGCACGATCGCCGCGACCTGAGCATCGGTGAGAATGGTCATGTCCTACGCATAGCTTGGGGATTTACCAGAGCGCAATCCGATAAAGTGCCAAGGAACGTTTCTGGCACTTTTGGGATAAATTGCGCGACTAAACAAAAACTTAGAGCAGGCGTTTTGATTCGTCAAAACGCAGCCTGCTCTAGAGACAATCCACCGCCCGTCAGGCCAGGCCGCGCTTGACCGCCTTGAGCGTCGCCTCGGCGCGGGTCGAGACATTGAGCTTCTGGTAGATGACCTTGACATAGCCGGCGACCGTCTGCGGCTTGAGATCAAGCGTCTTCGCCACCTCGGCAATGGTCAGGCCACGCGCCAGCAAGGTCAGGGTCTCGGTTTCCCGGCCGGTGAGCCGCGCTTCGCCGCTGTCGGAATCGACCGGCTCGCGTGGCGCCGATTCCGAGAAATAAGCCAGGAGGCGGCGCGCCACCGAGGGTGAAAGCGCCGGCTCGCCGGCCTCGATGCGTTTGAGATAATAGGCCATCACCTCGGCAGGCTCGGTCTTCAGCAGATAGCCGCTGGCGCCGGAAGACAGGGCTTCGAAGAGGTGTTGGTCGTCGTCGTATATGCTGGCCACCACCAGCAACGCGCCCGGCAGGACCTGTTTGATGTGCCGGATAAGCTGGGCGCCGGTGCCATCGGGTAGCCCGAGGTCGATCAGCCCAAGCCACAGGTTCGCCGCGCGTGGATCCTCCTCCAGCCAGGCCTTGGCCTCACGAACGGATGTCGCCGTAACGATCTCAAGTCCGTCGAAGGCGGCGCGCAACACGCCCAACAACCAGTCGCGATTGACCGCCTGGTCTTCGACGACGAGACAGAGCCGGGCAGAATCGGTCATGGCGCATTCACGGGCGTAAGGGGAAGGGTCAGGTCTACCCAGGCGCCGCTTGCATCGGAATTTTCGCCAAAGCGGGCATGACCTCCGGCCTCGGCCAGGCGGCGTTGCAAGCCCTTGAGCCCCTGCCCTCCCTCCTCGCCGGACAGCACCGTTTCGGGCAAGCCCACGCCGTCATCCTGAACACGGACGCGGATCCGGTCACCATCGATCGCTACGGTCACCGTTACACAACGCGCCTTGGCGTGACGGATGATATTGCTGGCGGCTTCACGCAGGGCGGAGCCGAGCGCCTTTTGCAGTCCGTAATCCAGCAGGATCAATGGCCCGCCCTCCGGCCACGGCGTCCAGTCGGTATCTAGACCCGCGGCCTCGAAGCGGCGCACGCACTCGTGCCGAATATCGGCCAGGACGCGATCGAGCGGGGCCGCCTTGCCCATCATGCCGCTGGCGATGGCGCGGATGTCGCCGAGCGCCGCGTGCAGGATCGGCCGCGTCCTGTCGTCGGCAATGTTAAGTCCGGTCATCAGACGCGCGCCCACGTCGTCATGCAGGTCCTGGGCAAGGCGGCGGCGTTCTTCAGCCGCACCGCGTTCATAAGCGTCGCGCGACTGGCTGGCCGTGCGGACAAGGCGGATGAGCTGGCGGACCAGAGCCAGCTGCGACGGTGAGAACAGCTCCCTGCCCTGCCGCGCCATGCCGAGCGACAGGGCCGGCGATTCCGCCACGGCCGGAATGTCGAGACGCAGGCCGTCGTCGACAATGCGCGGCTCTTCCGATACGGCCAAAGCGGGCTCAAGGCGCAGCGGCTGGAAAAGGTCCTGAAGCAGCGACCGCCACTTGCCGGCGCGTTGCGATGGCGTCGGCGCGAAGACAATATCCATGACCGCCTCGAACATCGCCGGCTGGCTCATGCTCTTGCCGCGGACAAAGCGTCGCCAGACGAGGTCACGCAGCGGCAGGTAGGCAAAGGCGACAAGCAGGACGGCGAACGCCGCCGACGAGCCCTGGCCAAGGCGCAGCAGGGTAATCAGGGCTATGTCGACAGCGACGAACAGCACCGCCGCCACGACAAAGAACAGAATGCGGAAGGTCCAGTCCTGCAATTCGACCAGGCAGAAACGCGCCACGCCCATGGCCAGGCCGACATAGAAGGGAAAGACCAGCACCAGTGACCAGATCGAGCCGGCGTCTCCCGTTCGGCCGATGATGTAGATCGTCACCAGGAAGCACAGCCACAAGGACGCGCCGGCCGCGACCGCCAAACCGAGCCACATCAGCGCCGCCCGGTCGCGCGGATCACGCCGCGTCACCACCCACTGCCAGCCAATGAGCCCCAGGAGCACCAGGATTTCAACGACGACGGAAGCCAGTGTGGAGACCTCGTACGGCAGGGCGCCCGCGATATCGGCGATGGAAAACGGTATGGCCACCGCCAGCACGCCCCACGCCCACAGACCGGGCACGAGGCGGCGCGGATACTGCAGGAACATGGCGATGAGGCTCAGGAAGAAAACCTGGTTGGCGATCTGGTTGATGATGACCAGCCCCCAGAACACCGTCGGATCGCTGCCCGGCATGTGGCTGGTATAGACGGCAATGGTCATGAACGAGATCATGGCGAACAGGCCGTTGACGGCGAACAGCCGCGTCGCCGCCTCGCCGGGCCTGAGCGCCCAAACCATGCCCGCCATCAAGCCGGTGACCACGCTGATGACCCAGGGCACCCAGAAGCGCATGTCAAGGTCGGTAAACCGTCGCGACCCGGCTGTGGCCTTCATCACATGGGTGCGGCCCGTCCCATCGCGAACCGTCAGCGTTGCGTCGGCCGCATGAAATATACAACGAACAGCCGCAAGACGATCCGTCATGGCGGGGGTCGGGCGAGGTTCGTTATCGAGGTCGCCAGGCTCAAGCGTCACCTGCCTGATCGGACAGGACGCTGCGGCGACGACCGGATCGTGCCAGGTGACATTGTCGGACGCAAAATAATCAAGGCGCCCGTCGGCACCGGCTTCGAAGTGGCCGGGCATATAGGGTTGCGACAGCATGAACACCAATGCGGCAATGCCGACCACCGCGGCCGCGGCGATCACCGCCGCAATCGCGCCGACCAGCCGGTGTCTGCCTCCGCCCGCCATCGTCACTTTCCCGTTGCCCGAACATCGTTTTATTTCAAGGCTGTAATACGAGTTTAAGGTTGTGACAATACGCTTTTGTAACGCAGTTTTTCCGCCGTGAACCTCTTGACCCACGCCGTGATCGGGTTACAACAGTCGTAATTACCCGGCGAGGACGGAATGGAACTGAAAGTCACCAAGATCGGCAATTCGCTTGGCGTCATCCTGCCCAAGGACGTGCTGGCGCGGCTCAAGCTCGACAAGGGCGACAGCCTGTTCATCACCGAGGCGCCTGACGGCTATCGTCTCGTGCCTTACGATCCGGCCTTCGCAGAGCAAATGCAAACGGCGCGCGCCCTGATGAGAAAGCGGCGCAACGTGCTCAACGAATTGAACCGGACCTGAGCATGGCCTTCACTCTCCTGCGCGACGGATTGATCCAGGCGATCCAGACCGAAGCGATCGCTACCTATGGCGGACGCACGGGATTGCGCGAGCTGAGCATGCTCAAAATGCTGCACGCCCGCGTTCGCGCGCTGAATGAAAGCTCGGCCACCGACCTGGCCAGTCTGGCGGCGTGTTACGGTTACGGCCTCGCCCACGATCAACTGTTTTACGACGCCAACCTGCCGACGGCGCTGATCGTGATCGAGCTGTTCCTGAACCTGAACGGATGCGTCCTTAACGCCGACGACACGACCTGCTTTCTGGGCCTGCAGGTCGTGGCCGACGGTGAGTTAAGCGCCGAAGCCTTCGCGAGCTGGATCCGCAATCATATCGCACAAACGGTGTGAGCTATACGGCCGGGTTTTTTGATTTTCCGGCCGTAAGACTTGATCTTGGCTGACAACTTGTATGAAGCAGCCCCCAGGGGAACAGCGATTCCGTCCGAAAACGTCTGTATTATTGGCCGGAAAGCGCCGAAAATTCACACTTGGCAAGAGTCGTCCCTGTGTTCCTCACACGGATGCCCGGCGCGCGGACAACCACGCTGTCCCCCGCCTTAAGCACGGCAATAATTCTCTTTTCTGCCGAGTCGGCAAACAGCGCTTTCGAAAGCGACAGGTTTACTGTCCCCTCGGTGACGGTTACGTTTATAGATGGATTCGAGGCCTCCAACGACAGGTAGAGGTTTTTCACATCCTTTGGACCCAAGGAAATCCGATTTATCATAATACTTCTCCTAATTTAACGGTTTTCTGCTTTTCGATGATGCCGCGCAGGTATTATCTAAGACTGGCGGCAAGTTTTTCCTTGTCATATATGACGTTCACTTCATCTGGTTCGTCATTAAATCCAGTGCTGCGGACTTTTCTGCCATTGATCTAGAGAAAGAAGCCAATCATTACCTGGTCAATGCCGTCTTGACTAACGTTGCGCAGATCCGGATTGAAATACATTCCCCCTCCATGCGCTGACGAGATGATATCATAGGACCGAAAATAGGTAACCTTCTCCCAATCTTCGGCCGATTTCCCACTACCGCGCGGCGCCGGCAGAACCGGACAAGACGACTAGTCGGCAAGTCGAAGCTCATCATCGGCGACAAGATCACCTACCTCCCGAAGGAATCTTTTGCCCTTGATGCTCCAACGCATTTTTTCATCAGGATGATAGATAGCGATTAACCGCGAAACGCTGGTAAATGGCTCTGTTACGATCATTTCATGATTGGGTTTGCGCCCAACCCAGCTCTGCAGCTTTTCCGAACTCACCGGGTCTTGAACGTGCCCCTTTGATCCGGGCTTCCACATGAAGGGAACGGTAATAATCACGATTTCGCCCAGATCAAACAGTCTTTGGGCAAATGGCGGTGGATTGTCGACGTGTTCCAAAACCTGCATACACGTGCATATGTCGAATTGCTTGTCGAATTGATAATCCAGAATATTGGCCTTAATCGCCCTGACATTGGGTGAACTGTACGGCGCGCGGATATCTATCGATACGCGTTCCGTCAGCCACGGCCACCATTCCTGATACGGACAATTTCCAGTACCCACGTCAATCATGGTTTTCGCATCGACCGCGACGGTACGCATGACAAAGTCGACGTATTTGTAATAGAGCGATTCCGATCGCGCCAACCAATACGCCCCACGGTAGCCTGATAGATCATCCGTCATGTTCTGCTCATAGTGGTGGTAATTCAATTATTCTCGCACACTAGACGGGGCGGAAGAGTCTGCCAAGTACCGAAACCCGCCACGCGTTTAGCCGTTCATTTCATTCGCTCACAAGTCTTTCATTTTTCGGCAGCACGGCCGAAACGCCAGCTTCCGCCACCTGGCCGCTATAGGCAAGATCAAGCCGAAGTCCCGATGCCAGGACTGTTACCGGTTTCATGAACTCCAGATCTTCGATTTGCCAGGTATGCGCAAGGGTATCCGCGTAACGGATATGCACGAAATCATACGGATCGGAAGAATAGACATGCAGCTGCTTTTCATGAAGGCCGCGAATAAATGCCGAATCCGTTCCGCGCGGTACGCGTTCAAAGCGTTGATCGTCTGTCTTGGTCCGGCTCCATACCAGGGTGCCGCCGTGGACACGGCGGAAGACCGTATTGGATTCCTTTGAGGGAAAGCGCAGGCCAAACGCATTCTGGCTTTCAATGAAGCAGAAATGCCGGGCCTTGCCGGTCAGCGCCACGTTATCCGAACCGGAATGGCGCAGGGCAACCACGCTGTTGGCGATATAGTTCGGACCATAATAGTCATCATCGTCGATTTTGGCGACTATGTCGGTATCGCAGACCTCAAGCGCCATGTTCAGACCGTCGGCCAGGACGGTGTCCTCGTCCGTCACCTGCAGCAGCCGGAATGACGGAAAATCGGCGAACGCCTTTCTGACGGCGTCAAGGTCATGGTTCTTGCCGTGGGCGACATATATGACTTTGAGCGCGCCGTAGGTTTGTGCCTTGAGGATAGCAGCGACATGCCCGACGAGATGGGGGCGTTTGGAGACGCAAATGGCCGTCACCGGCTCGGCGTCGGCGCGCGCGACCAAAGCTGTGTGGTAATTGCGGTTGATGCCGGCCGGATCGACCGACATGACGTCCGGAACGCTGAATGCGCGCTCCGCGGGTGGAAAGGACAGGCGAAGACCAGCGCCGCTGGTTTGTGACTGCCACTTCTTCCACGATTCGCTGTACTGCAGGCGCACGTCAGACGGGCCGGTCACGCGGTCGACACCATATTCCGGATGATTGGTCAAGCCGGTTTCGCTGTCAAGGCACAGCATGCCGACCTCCTCCAGTTCGCGGTAACCAGGACCCAGCACTTTCTTAGCGCGCGCCATCAGTTCGCTATCGGCGCCGAAACGGACGCAATCCCAGGCACCCAGTTCATCGATCAGGAATTTGCGCTCCAGCAAACAGGAAATTGACGATTTGCGCGTCACCCCATCGAATGAAAAGCCGCCCACCTTGCCGATAAAGGCGAACTTGCCGTCGGCCTGCATGCGGATCATGTAGGTCAGGCTGGCGCGCAACTGACGCGAACTGCTCTGCACGATCGCCAGATGGTTTTCCAGGCGCTTCGGGTGAGCCCAGTCGTCAGCGTCGTGGCCAGTGACATATTCGCCCTGGGCGTGGGCCAGCGCGGTATTCTTCGACACATAGGGTCCGACATTGACCTTGTTGCGAAAGATACGGACGCGGCTGTCGCCGGCTGCAATAGCCTGCAGGCGGCCCCATGTGTTGTCATCGCTGGCGTCGTCTACGATCAGCAGTTCGAGATTACGCCAAGTCTGTTTAAGGATTGACCGCGTCGCCATATCGATCGTGGCCTCGGCATTCCAGGCCGGCATGATCACGCTGATCAGAGGCCCGCCCGTCACTTCAGGCAGACGCACACTGCTCAAACGGTTGAACAAGCTGCCTTCGCCTTCGAGAGTGATCGGCGTCAATCCGACGTGACCGAGGTAGGCATTGAGATGTTCAAGCCAACCGGTCTCATTGCGCGCCGCCAGGGCTGCATTGGCGCGCAGAATCTGCGCCGTCGGCGTCAGGTTTTCGGGAAGGTCTTTCTCAGCAAAGGCAATGGCGCGGTCACTGTCGCCACGCTGGGTCATTCTGTAAGCCGCCCACAGGACATTGTTCCTGGTAAGATCCGGTTCCCTGCCCTCGCGTTTAAGGTATTTGACGTAATGAACCAGGGGGTTAACGTTCTTTTCCTGCAGGCCACCATGGGTATCAAGATAATAGCCGGTGACAAAATGCGGGCCGGGATCACGCCGCAGCAGGACGCCGTATTTCAAGTAGTGCTCGGCCGGATCCATACCGAGTTGCGCGACGTCGCGATAGGTCTGCCGGTACCATTCCGCGTCGAACTGGTCCGACCCCCGCACCAGATCCAGATCCTTCGGATTTACGGGCAGCATGTCAGAGCCTCAGGTCGCTTTCCGTCGCCGGGAAGGCCGACTTCATGTCGAAGAAGATGCCGCCCTCGCGTATCAAACCGCGGAAATGAGCACTGCCCAGAGCTACGGCGTCGCCGTGCGGAACGGCGAGAATGACAACGTCGTAGTCCCTGCCCGCCGGCAATTCGCGCAGCATGTCGATGCCATATTCCTCATGCACTTCGTGCGGGTCGGCCCAGGTGTCGCAAACCTCCGGCTTCATGCCGTAGTCGGCAAGATTGTGCAGAAGGTCGACCACCTTGGTGTTGCGGATGTCGGGGCAATTTTCCTTGAAGGTCAGGCCGACAACCAGCACCCTGGCGCCGCCGACCGGCCGACCGGCGCGAACCATGCACTTGACCAGTCGCGCCACGACATTGCGCGCCATGCCGTCGTTGATCTCGCGCGACAGACGGATAATGTCGGGTATATAGCCCGCCGCGATCGACTTATGTACGAGGTAATAGGGATCGACGCCGATACAGTGGCCACCAACCAGGCCCGGGCGCAGGTTCACGAAATTCCACTTGGTCGACGCCGCTTCCAGCACCTCGGTCGTATCGATGTTCAGATGCGAGAACAGGATCGACAGTTCGTTGATAAGCGCGATATTGACGTCACGCTGGGTGTTTTCAATGATTTTCGAGGCTTCGGCGACGCGGATAGACGACGCCCGGAACGTACCGGCGGTAATGATGCTGGCATAAAGTGCGTTGACGAAGTCCGCCACGTCGGGCGTGGAACCCGAGGTCACCTTGACAATCTTGGTCAGTGGCCGCTGTTTGTCGCCTGGATTGATGCGTTCGGGGCTGTAGCCGGCGAAGAAATCCCGGTTGAAAGCCAGGCCTGACGCCTTTTCGATCACAGGGATGCAATCTTCCTCGGTCGCGCCAGGATAGACGGTGGATTCGAAGACCACCACATCGCCTTTGCTGATCACCCTGCCAACGACTTCCGATGCCGAAATCAGTGGCGCCAGGTTTGGCTGGTGCGAGGCATCGACCGGCGTCGGAACGGCCACGATATAGGTATTGCAGTCCTTGAGATCGGCCGGATCACAGCTGTAATGCAGCATCGTCGCCCTGGCGAGCTCTTCGGACGAGACTTCATCCGTGGCATCTTCGCCAGCGCGCAAAGCCTCGACGCGCGAGGGCTTCACATCGAAGCCCACGGTCGGATATTTCTTGCCCAGTTCCACCGCCAGCGGAAGACCGACATAACCGAGGCCGATAACGGCAACCCGAACGTCCTCCAGCGCACGCGAGAACTCACCTTGCATTTGTGTCAAAACGCAACCTCATCCATTTCAAGCATCGTTATAATTGGCAATGCAGGCCCAAATCCGCCGAGCCCATTTAATTCTCCCCTAACCCTTTGAGTTCATTGCCAGTACGAGCGGAGCCCGTCAAGCATTGATATAAGAAATATCGCGTCGCAATATGTTTGCAAAAAACGTCGCAGCCCATGACGCGCACTACCCGCATACGCGCTGGCGTTTGCCATCCTTTTCGCATCAGGCACGTCTATGCGCGGGTGGCGCTCAACGCAGGGTCTCGCGGCAATGATTATTCATCCGGCCATTGCCTTGGACGACCTTTCCCGCCAATATCCCGTTCAGACGCGTTTGTCAGCGTCGGTATGATTCCCGGTTATCAAGAGTTCCATTTATGACCTCTTCAGGCAGCGCAACAACGGTCGATGCGCGGGACATGTCCCCCCTGTCCGAACTTATGACGCCCGCGGCATTTGCCGCCTTGTTCTGGCGCGGCAAATATCTGCGTGACGCCTCGTTTCTTGTGCACCTGCCTGTGCTGTTCTGGCTCGTCGAAGCCCTGAGGCCGCAGACCGCGGTCCAGCTTGGCCTGGACAGCGGCACAGGCTATTTCGCGTTGTGCCAGGCCGTCGACAAGCTTAACCTCGATACACGCTGCTGGGGCAGTGATTCAGCCCCTCCCGAGGACGACGGCTTTGCCAGGCGCTATCTGGAGATCACGGAATACAACGCCGAAACCTACGATCGTTTTTCCGTCGTCAACAAGACGCAGCCTGAGAAGGCCTTCAATCGCTTCGGCAAGGCCGGCATCGACCTGCTTGTCATGGACAGCGACTTTTCCGATTCCGCGCTCGACCTCATTCAGGAAAAGCTCGCATACCGGATGTCGAAACACGGCGTCGTCCTGGTTCATGGCGTGCGTAAGCGCTTCGCCGGCGATCGCGGCCAGGATTTTCTGCGTTACCTGACCGACAGCTATCCGACCGCCAGGTTCGAGGGCGGTGATGGTCTGATCCTTGCCCTGGTGGGGACCGAGCCCGTTGAACGTCTCGCCCGTTTCACAGGCCTTAAGCAGGGCGACGCCAGTTACGCCGCCATTCACAGTGCTCTGCGTTCCGCCGGACAGTTGCATATCCAGGAACGCAAAAGCGAGGCCCTGGAAAAGAAGCTGTCCGACACCACCAAAAAGCTCCAGGGTAACGAAAAGCAGGTGGCAGAGATTGCCGCGGCTCGCGACGAGATGAAGGCGAGACACGATGAACTCCTGGCTGCATACCAGGAACGCAATCCGAAAATCTACGAATTGCAGACCCTGACGTTCGATCTCAGGGCGCGTGAAGCCACTCTGCTCCAGGAGCGTGAGGCTTTACGTGACGAACTTCTGACCCTGCGGCAGGACGCCAAGAGCCTGCAACGAGACGCCGCCGCACGCGAAGCCGCATTGACCAGCGAACGCGACAATGCCGTGGCCAAAGCGGCAAGCCTTGAGACGTCGGCCCGGGCGGCGATGGAAGAAGCCTTGGCCGGTTTGTCGGCGCGTGAGGCAGGATACAAGTCGGATATTGAAACCCTGCGCCAAGCGCTCGACGATGCGCGTCTGGCGGCAACGAAAGCCCGGTTCGAAGCCGATGCGATGCGCGGCGAAGGTACAGCGCGCGAAGCAGAGTTCGCGGCGCGCTGTGAAACCCTCCAGCGCGCCGCCGACATGGCTCGACAGACCGCCCACGAGGTGATGGAGGCCGCACAAGCCGACCTCGCGCTTGTAAAAACCGCCGCCGCAGCCCACGAAGCGGAATTGAAGGCCGACGCTGACACGTTGCGCCGTACAGTTTCGGCTCGCGATGCCGAATTGGCTGAACGGAATGAGCTCCTGCGCAAGGTCAGCGACACAGCCGCGCGTGTTGAAACCGAACTCGAGGCCGTGCGCCGGGAAGGTGAAGCCTACGCCGCCAGGGCGCAGGCCGAAATCGATGACCTGCGCGACAGCCACAGGCGCGCCGCCGAGGCCACCGCCGAAAACCGTGATCTGCGCCAACTGGTCGATCAACTGCAACACGACCTCCAAGGCCTGCGCCGTGACGTCGAAGCCCATGCCGGCGGCATGGCCGACGCAAGCGCGAACCTCCTTGCCCTTGAGACGGCGCAGGCGGAACTTTCCCGCGAAAACGAAGGATTGCGCGAACGACTCGTCAACAGCGAGGAGGCGGTCGCGGCGGCCGAAGCGGGCAAGGTCGCACTTGAATCCACCAGAGTGCAGCTGACTGCGGAAAACGAGGCCCTTCGCCGCAGCATTACGGAAAGCCAGGCTTCTGTTGCGGACGCCGATGCCGGGATCGTCCGACTTGAGACCGAAAAAGCGGAGCTTGCCGCCGAATGTGAAACCCTGCGTCAGAAACTTTATGAAAACAGGGAAGCCGCTGAGACAGCTCTGGCCGAAGCCAAGGCGCAATTCGTGGCTCTGCAGGCGGAGACGGGCGCGCGTGAGGCCGGTCTGCTTGACGATCTTCGCAATGCCGTGGCGGAAAGAGGCGCTCTCGACCTCCGGATGGCGGCTGAAGTGGCTGCGCTTGAGCGGGATATCGCGGCCCTGAATGACGCCCATGCCACGGCCCTTGAGGACCTTGGTGCGCGCGAGGCGATGGCGACAGCCCACCGGATGGAACTGGCGGCTGAAAACGAAATTCTGCGCACGCTGATCGCCGAACACGAGGTCAGTCTGAACGAAGCGCACGCCATGCTGCGCCAGCGTGAGGCGGAATTCGCCAACGAGGCGGCAAGCCTGCACATCCAGATTGCCGAGCATGCGGCCCACGTTGAGGAACTTACACGCGTGTTCCAGCAGCGCGAGACGGAGCTGGTCGGACTTTTAATGGCAACCGAGACTGAAAGCGAAGGCTTAAAACTTAGTCTTGAAACGCGATTCAGCGAAATCTCGGAGATGACCGCGCATTTCGAGGAATCCCGCCTTCTCGTTGAAAAGCTCGAGACCTCGGTCGAGGCGGCGGCTCGACGTGAAGACGACCTTCGTGCAGTTCTGGCCCGGACCGAGACGGATCTGCGTGATGCTATCGAAAGGAACGAGGCGGCTTCTCTTCAAACGGCCGGCATCTCGCAAAAGCTTCATGAAGCCGGCTTTGAGGCGGAAGAGCTGAAACAGAGCCTTGATGTCCGTTTTCTCGAAATCGCCGCACTAACTCAGCAAGCCGAGACCAGCCGGGACCGGATCGCCGAGCTTGAAGCAGAATTTGCCACCGCCAGCCAAAGCGAGATGAATCTTGCCGCCGAAAACGTCCTGTTGCGCGACGAGCTTGAATTGAAGGGTCAGGCGTTGGACGCGGCACGCGCGGACGCTGCCGCCGGCAAACCGGACACAGTTGAGCTTGTTTCGCAATTGGCCTTTGACAATGACATGCTTCAGCGCAGTCTCGACGCGCGCTTCGATGAAATCGCCACGCTGACGTCATTGCTGGAAACGCGCCAGACCACCGCCGCCGACCGCCCTGCCCGGCCGATGCCCGACGGCGAATTCGAACGCCTGCGCCTGACTGTCGACGACCTTCAGCAACGCCTCAAGGCCAAGGATGAGATCATCGCCGAACTGGAGATCCCAACCTGGAAGGAAGGCGCCAAGGTCACTGCCGAGCGCACTCTGAGCTTCCAGCTTTACGGTTTCTGCTTCGCCGACTGATCCCGTGCCGCCAGGCTGCGCTTGATGCGGTCGAGCAGCAGCTGGTGATCATAGGGCCTGGCAAGCAGCGGCCCCTCCTCACAGATATCGCCGGCCTTTTCGGCCGCCTTGGCGACCGTGCCGGCCAGGATGACGCGGACATGCGGTGCCTGTTCCCTCACCCACTGCGCCAGGCCGAAGCCATCGACCTTGCCGGGCGCCTGGGCGTCGCAGAGCACAAGGTCGACATCCGGGCGCGGCGCCGCCAGAAGCGCCAAAGCTTCATTCGTGTCACCCGCCTCCGCTACCCGATAGCCGCACGTGCGAAGATATTCGGCCAGGGCATGGCGTATGATCAGGTCCGGTTCGACAAGAAGCAACCAAGCCAGGTCACTCACCATCGCTGCCCTCCAGCATGGTCTGGACGATACCCAGGACATTGGCGACAATATACGGCTTGGCGACAAACGGCGTATGGATATCCGGATGGGTATTGCCCGAGGTCAAAAGCACTTCGGTCGCCGGAAACTCACTGTGGATTCGCGCCGCCAGATGTATGCCATCGACCTCGCCGGGCATCTGGATATCGCTGAATACCAGGTCGACCGTGTTTCCAGCGCGCAGATAGGCCAGCGCCTCGTCGCCATTGACGGCCTCGACGACGGTCAGACCGCCGTCGCGCAGGACCTCGCTGATCACGTAGCGCAGCATGACATCGTCCTCGACGACGAGCACCTTTTTGGACTGCGCCACCGGCGCCGGATCGTGCATCATGACACCTGATACGCCCCGCAAATCCCGCATGACTTCATGCCATTGCCCCTGATTTCAATCGTGTCTGCCTTGCGGACGTGATCACAATTCGCCAATAAAAACTAAAGAAGCAATGTTGCTTCGGCTATTGAGACTCACTTTCGAGCTTGGCGTTGAACCGGGCGCCGTTGCAGGCCGTACGATTGCCGCAGCCTGGTTGCGCCAGGATGGTGAGCGCCGTGAAGCGCGCCCTATCGGTGGCGAACAGACCGCATTTGATTTCCGCCAGCAGCGGTGCGGCGGCACAGCCAGCGTGTGGACATGTCCGCGAGACGGCACGCCGCCTCGCGGGCATAGCCAAGCTCAGTCGACAGGTCGCCAGCCGGCAGGGCAGCCTCGCCGAGGGCAGCGCGGGAAGGCCCCTGCCCTACTCCGCCACCATGGTGTCGATCAGGCTGAGCGACTCGGCCAGTATATGGCGCATGGCCCTTTCAGCGCCCGCGGCGTCGCCAGCCTCGATCGCCACCAGCACCGCCTCGTGGTCGTCGATGCTGGCCGTATGGCCGGAAATACGGTTGGTCAGGCCGATCGAGATGGTCAGGGCGGTATGCACCAGTTCCCGCAACTGGATAAGGAACGGATTGCCCGACGCCGTCAGGATGGCAACATGAAAGTCGATGTCGGCCTGCAGGGCCAGATCGTGACGCGAGGCATCACGACGCATGCCGTCAAGTCCGCTGCGGATCGCGCGCAGGTCGGCCTTGCCGGCGCGATGCGCAGCCAGGGCGGCGGCGGTCGGCTCGATGGCGAGGCGGACTTCGGTGAGGTCGCGGTAGATCTTGCTGGAATAGGGCCGTTCGGTCATCCAGCGCTGGACGTCGGGGTCGAGCAGATTCCAGTTGGCGATGGGCTCGACGCGCGTGCCCTGGCGCGGGCGTGAGCTCAGCAATCCTTTGGCGGTCAGCATCTTGACGGCTTCACGGGCGACGGTGCGCGAGGCGCCGCACCGGATGCACAGTTCCGCTTCGGTGGGGAAACCGGCGTCTTCGAACTCCCCGATCACAATCGACTGCCCGATCGTTTCGAGCAGGTTGTAAGTCAGGCTTACCCCCTGGCCATGGCGCAGCATCTTCCCTCTTCCCGGAATTTTCTTATGACGTCCAACGCAGCGATTTATGTCGTGAAAGGCGGTGTGACCCCGCCCCTTGCGCCCGGCCTGGATGTCTCATTCCATTAGTGAAAATGAACCTCTCACGCATCGTGCCTGTCGGCAAGTTTTTTTTGGTAGCGCTAACAGAAATGCGTCCTCGTGCGGCCCCTGCCCTTTCATCACAAAGCCTGCCTCGGACCGCTGCGTTAACCTCGCATTTACCAAAACAGCCGACTCATGCTGTGCTGGCGTGTCCACACGTGCGGCGGTGGCCACGCCGAGACCTGCACAGGCGGGCATGGCTACCGAGCGGACCCGTCTGCCCGTCTTGAATGCAAGCCCGAGGACCCCGACGCCATGTCCGATGCCTTACCCGCCGACATATCCTCAACCTTACACACCTCCATGCCCAAGCGTCCACACGTCGAAGAAACGACACGTACGGCAGTGGACATGCTCATTGTCGAGGTCGTCCGCGCGCCAGGAAGCCGCCAGGCCGACATGTCGCCGTATGGGCCGCCCCCCATGCCTGGTTGGCCACACGTCTACGGGCCGACGCGTCCACACGGCTACAATCCTCACCTGTCGACATATCCCCGGAGGCCGCGATGAAGACCTTGGCCATCGTTTCGCAGAAGGGCGGGGTGGGCAAGACCACCATCGCCGTCCACCTGGCCGTCGCCGCCGCCAAGAATGGCTATAGCGTCGCCATCGTTGACCTTGACCCGCAGGCGACGGCCGCCCAATGGTCGGACTGGCGCGCCGAGGACGATCCCAACCCCGCCGTGGTCGCGGCGCCGCACGCCCGCCTGGGGCCAACCTTGAAAGAGGCGGAGAGGGCAGGGGTTGACCTCGTCATCATCGACAGTCCGCCGGCCGCCGACAGCGCCGCCGTGGCCGCCGCCAAGGCCGCCGATCTCGTGCTGATCCCGACGCGCGCCTCGGCCTTTGACCTGCACGCCATCAAGACGACAGCCGAGCTGGTCCGCGTTGCATCGAAGCCGGCGTCCGTCCTGCTCAATGCCGTACCGGCACGCGCCAATGCCCTGGTCGAGGAGGTGGCGGCCGTCATTCATTCGCTGTCTCTGAGCATCGCGCCCGTGTGCCTGGTCGACCGGGCGGCGCTGCGCCACGCCGTCATCAACGGCCAGACGGCCGGCGAGTACGAGCCGCTCGGCAAGGCCGCCGACGAGGTGAGGGCGCTCTACACGTGGGTGTGTGGACGCCTCGACATGCCCAAACGCAAACCGAAACCCCAGAAAGCCGCTTAAAGGTGCCGCATGAGCAAGAGCCGCCAATCCCTCGCCGAACGCCTGGCCGCTGTCGCCGGCCCGACCGTTCCCGTCACCGCTGTCCTGCAAAAGGAGGCCGCGCCCGAAGCTATCAAGGTTCAGGCGCCACGGGTCAAGACACCCAGGGCTGAGCCCATGCCGGTGCCCGAAGTGGCGCGCGCGCCGTCGACCATCGCCAAGGCGCGCGACGGCAAGACGATGGTCGCCGGCTATTTCAGTCCGCAGATGGCCAAGGCGGTCAAACTGCTGGCTGTCGAACGCGACACCACGGTGCAGGCGCTGATCGGGGAGGGCCTCGACATGGTGCTGCACAAGCATGGCAAGCACCCGATGGGAGAAAGATAGGGAAGGGAAGGGGACACAGGCCCCTTCACCCCGATACGGGTCCGAGTATGAAACGTCTTTTCAGCCTTCAATTTCGGGCCCACTTCGGGACCTGAAATTGAAGGCTCAACAGGTGTCCCGCACTCCGTCCGGTATTGGGGTCCAGGGGTCCGCGACCTCTGGCCTTTTCCTTTCTTCCCCACCGGAATCATGCCACGCTAGCTTCCCATGTCCCGCCGCCGCGACCCGCATCCCACGCTCGACTTCTTCATTCCGCTGCTCAACGATGTGCCGCTGAAGGACCAGCGCGAGATCATGGAACGGCCGTTCTTCTCCTTGCAGAAGCGCAAGCGGCTGAAGCCCATCGAATACACGTCGCCCGATGGCGACACATGGGTCAAGGTCGAAGCCATGCCGGCCTATGGCATGGCTTCGATCTGGGACGCCGACATCCTGATCTGGGCGGCGACCGCGCTCAACCGCATGAAGGCGCAGGGGCAGAACGACCTGCCGCGCACGCTCAGGACCACGACCTACGACCTGCTGCGCGCCATCAAGCGCGATACCGGCGGCAAGGCGTACCAGGAGCTGCAGGCCGCCCTGCAACGGCTCGAGACGACGTCGATCCGCACGTCGCTTCGCGCGCCTACCCGGCGGACGGAGGCGCAGTTCGGCTGGCTCGACGGCTGGACGCTGGAGGTCGACCAGGCGACCGGCCTGCCGCGCGGCATGACCCTGACGCTGTCCAACTGGGTCTATGAGGGCATCGTCAACGAGAAGTCGCTGCTGACCATGCACCAGGACTATTTCCTGCTGACCGGCGGACTGGAGAGGGCGCTTTACCGGATCGCCCGCAAGCACGCCGGCAACCAGCCGGAAGGATGGGTGTGCCGCGTTGAGATCCTGCACCAGAAGACCGGTTCGGACAGCCCGCCCAAGGAATTCAACCGCATGCTGCGCAAGATCGTCGAGCGCAACCAGTTGCCGGACTACGATCTCAGGATGACCGCGACACAGGACGGCTCGCCCGCCCTGTTTGTGGTGTCGCGTCTGGCCCGTCTGGAAAGCCAGGTCGTGGCGGAGCTCGACGCGCTGAATGCCGTTCCGGCGAAAAAGAGAGCCGGCACAAAGGGATAAGCCGCGTTCTTATCGGGGTATCACCCACCTTCAACGTCTTCCGAAGCCGCGAGAGACGGGCAGGGGAGGGGCCGAATCATCGGGGGATTACCCACCCGATTCGCCACGACCAATCCCTTTCGCCTGCCAAAACGACTCACCAGCCATCCTTCGGGGGATCGCCCACCGGCAGGAAGCGGCAAAAACAGTGGCGGCGGACGGTTTTGAACCGCTCTCGGGGGATCACACACCGGAAGACCGCTTGTTCTGTTAAGGATTGATGACCCGGCCCCTGTGGACAAGTACGAAAGGACGCCGTGGCCACACGGGGTATCACCCACCTGCCCGTCGGGGGATCGCCCGCGCGCGAGGCGGGGGATTACCCACCGCGGCACGGGGGAATACCCACCGGCTTTCGCCGCAAAGCGTTGCCCACGCAAGGGCCGGCCAGCCTTCGATTCGGCTTAACTTACTTAACTTTTGTAATAACAGACTCTTTTAACTACAGGTGTGCGAGGATAAGGCGAAGCGGGCCGGTCTTTTGGCCTGAAGGTGGGCCAAAGACCGGCCGCGTTGAACAGGATGGGGCAAAAAAGACTTGCGGTGTGCGCCTTGACCGCAAAGCCTTTTCCCGCCTAAATGCCAGGCAAGCGCGAGGGTCCGGGGGGACCGTCGGCGGGCCGTAACGGGGGAGCAGTCGCACGTGCAGTCTAGCGGGGCATCTTTGCCGCCGGCCGCGGCCCCCGCAGGCGCAGGCACTGACCTGGGACACGCCAGGGCCTTGCTCGACAAGGCCAATGCGCATCACGACCTTCAGACCAGCTTCTACACGACGCCCAAGCCCGATCCCAAGGCGCTCGAATTCTGGCACCAGGTGGGTAAATGGCTTGCCCACCTGTTCCGCGGCTTCGGCGAAGTGTTCGCGCCGCTGGCCCCATTCATACCCTGGCTGGCCTACGCCCTGATCGGAGTTATCATCCTGCTCCTGCTGTCGCCCGTGGTGCGGATGTTCCTGACGACGCGCTTCGAACGTCTGTTCTTCAGCCACAAACTCCAGGCCGACAAGCCGTGGCGGCCGACCAGGGACGCTGTCGCCTCCCTGCTTGAGGAAATCGACGCCCTGGCGGCCAAGGGCGAATATGACGAAGCCGTCCATCTGCTGTTGATGCGCAGCGTCGCCGACATCAATGCCTACCGGCCGGATCTGGTGCGGCTGCACTTCTCGGCGCGCGACATCGCCATCCACCCGCTGTTGCCGGACAGCGCGCGGCCGGCCTTTCGCCGCATCGTCGAGTGGGTGGAAAAGAGCTTCTTCGCCGGCGTCGCGGTCGGCAAGGCCGGCTTCGAGGCGTGCCGTCAGGCCTATGTCGACTTTGTCGCCGCGGAGGGGATCGCATGAAGAACCCTGTCCGTGGCCTGATCGATCGCCATCAACTGGGCAAGGCGAGTTCGTGGCTGCCGGCGGTGGCCCTGTTCCTGTGCCTGGCGCTGTTCGCCATGGCGGTGCTTGTCCTGTTCAACACCGCCGCCGAACCGGAGAGCCCGCAGGGCGGCCTGGTCACCTCGGTATCGGCCCAGGGCTTCCAGGGGTTGAAACGTCTTCTGGCGGCGCGCGGCGATCATGTCGACGTCAACCGCTTCCGCGACGGCCCCAATGTGCCGCATGGCGATCTCGAAATCGTCACCTTTGACATCGGCGGCGGAGGTTTGCTCCAGACCTTGCAGGGCCTGTCGGACAGCAGCGACGCCGCGTCGGAAGATGAATCGGCCGCCGCCCAGAACCCGGCGGATACATCCCAGGCGTCGTCGGAATCGTCGTCGTCGGCTGCCCCGACCTATGTCGATGACGGCTTCGTGCCCTATCCGGAAGAGGCCAACCACCTCCTCTATAATCCCGCCGGCCGCGTCGTCCTGGTGGTGGCGCCGAAGTGGCGCGCCAATACCTATGCCCGGAACCCCCGCTGGGCCAGCGACCCGCAGCTGGTCGAGGACGGCGAACTGCGCGACATGCTGGGTGAGCTGTCGCCGGAGGTCGAGGTGCCGTCGATCAAGGACAAGGACGGCAACGACGCGCCACCGCCGCCGAAGCCGGGGCAGGGCGTCTATTTCAAGGGCAAGACCAGTGTCATCTATGACGACGTGCCCTATGATATCGAACACACCGACACCGATCCGCCGGCAAGCTTTGTTCTCCACCGCGCCGACGGTCCGGGACAGATCGCCGTCGGCAAGATCGAAAGCCTGCAGTCGATCACCGGTCCCAACCTGACGCCGGTTCTCTATGGACCCAAGGGCGAGGTCGTCCTGTCGCGGCTCAACGTGACCGGCGGGCGCAAGGGCACCAAGGTCCCGGTCTATCTGCTCAGCGACCCGGACGTGCTCGACAACGCGATCATGGCCGATCCGGCCAGGGTGGCGGCCGCCTTGCAACTTATCGACAGCCTGACGCCGGCGCACAAGACGCCTTCGGCCAGCATCATCTTCAACATCGGCTATACCAGCCTGGCCTTCGATCATGACCTGCTGCACGCCCTGTCGCGGCCGCCTTATGTCGCCGTGCCGCTCAGCATCCTGATCCTGGGCCTGGGCCTGATGTGGGCGTCGTTCGCCCGCTTCGGCTCGCCGCGCCATGTCGCCGCCGAGCCGCCGCTGGGACGCGGCGTGCGCATCCTGGCCGACAATGCCGCCCGGCTGATGTCGCTCACCATCCGCGAAGCGCGCCTGGCCCCGGCCTATGCTACCCTGGTGCGCGATATGGTCCTGAAGGGGAGGGGCTATATGCAGGCGTCGCCGGCACAGACCCTCGATGATCTTGCCGACCGCATCGGCTCGATGTGCAATACCACCCATTCGTTCGCGGTCCTCAAGCAGGAAGCCGCGCAGGTCGCAACCGTGCACCAGCTGATCGGCCTGACTTTGAAACTGCACGCCTGGAAGACGGAGATTGAACGTGCTCATATCTGACATCCAAACCCTGGCCCGGGCCTTGCGCACCGAGATCGCCAAGGCCATCATCGGCCAGGCCGACACCGTCGACCTGATGCTCACCGCCCTGTTCTCCGGCGGCCATATCCTGCTTGAAGGTCCGCCGGGCACGGCCAAGACGCTGCTGGCGCGCACCTTCTGCCAGGCGCTCTCCTTGCGTTTCGGCCGCATTCAGTTCACGCCGGACATGCTGCCGGGCGACGTGCTGGGGTCGAACCTGTTCAACTTCCAGACCTCGTCCTTCACGCTCAGCAAGGGCCCTATCTTCTGCGACCTTCTGCTGGCCGACGAAATCAACCGCACGCCGCCCAAGACCCAGGCCGCCCTGCTCGAAGCCATGCAGGAGCGCCACGTCACACTCGATGGCAAGCGCCACGACCTCGGCGCGCATTTCACCGTCATCGCCACCCAGAACCCGATCGAGCAGCAGGGCACCTATCCGCTGCCGGAAGCCCAGCTCGATCGCTTCCTGTTCAAACATATCCTGGGTTATCCCTCGCTCGATGAGGAAAAGCGCATCATCGACACCTCCGGCAATGCCGCCGCGTCGGTGGAACCGGCCGGCGCCGGCGTCCAGGCGGTGCTATCGGCCCAGATGCTTGATCAAGCCATCGCCACCGTCGCCGGGGTCAAGCTCAACGACGCCAACCTCAACTATATCGTGGCGCTGATCCGGGCGACGCGCGAGGCGCCTTCCCTCAGCGTCGGCGCCAGTCCGCGCGCCGGCGCCTTGCTGGCCCGGGCAGCGCGGGCGCGGGCGACGCTGGACGGTCGCGACTACGTCCTGCCCGACGATGTCAAGGCGCTCTACGTGCCGTGCATGCGCCACCGTGTCCTGCTGTCGCCCGCTGCCGAGATCGAAGGCCAGTCTGTTGACGGCGTCCTTCAGAACCTGCTCGAGAAGATCGAGATTCCCCGGTAACCGATGGCAATTTATCCCACGCCACGCCTGCTGATACTGCTCGGCCTCGGCCTGCCGGTATCCATCGCCGTCAGCCTGCTGGCGCCGCCGGTATGGCCGTGGGTGCCGCTGATCATGGCGGGGCTATTCGTGCTGGCTGTGCTGGACGGTTTCTTCGCACCGGTCGGTCTGGCCCTGACCTTCGACCTCCGGCTGCCGAAGGCGATGGGCGTAGGGCGCGCGCAGGCGGTACCGTTCACCCTGCGCTTCAACCGCTGGCGCCAGCCGGGCAGAATCGAGCTTCGCCTTGGTCTCAACCCGCTGCTGCTGGAGTCGGCCTATGACCGCGTCATAACACGCAGCGAGGACAAGAGTTTTCACGGTACCTTGAACCTGAAGGCGAGGGCACGTGGGCCGGGCGGCATAGACGCCGCCTTCGTGCGCTGGCGCGGGCACCTCGGCCTTGTCTTCGTGCAGAAGCGGGTCAAGCTCGATGCGCGTATCGCCGTGACGCCCGACCTCAAGGGCGTTCAGCAGGATGCCGCCGCCCTGTTCTCGCTCGATTCGATCTACGGCATCCGCGTGCAGAACCAGCTGCACAACGGCTCCGAATACCACGCCCTGCGTGAATACGACGCCAGCCAGGATCACCGCCGCATCGACTGGCGGTCTTCGGCGCGCCACATGAAGCTCTACAGCCGCGAATACCAGGCCGAGCGCAACCACCATATTGTCCTGGCCTACGACACTGGCCGGCTGATGGGCGAGCCGCTGAGCGGCCTGAAACGTCTCGACCGCGCCATCCATGCCGGCCTGTTGCTCGGTTATACGGCGCTGAAGATCGGCGACAATATCCGCACCTTCGCCTTTGCCTCCAAACCCTATCATGCCGCGCCGATGATCTCGGGCACGCAGGGCTTCGAGATCCTCAAGCGGCAATTGTCGGCGCTGGAGGACTCGTCAGAAGAATCGAACCACACCCTGGCCCTGGCCGATCTCAACGCCCGCGTCGGCCGCCGTTCGCTGGTCATCCTGTTCACAGACTTCATCGACGACATTTCGGCCGAGCTGATGCTCGAGGCGCTGGGTCGCGTCACCAAGAAGCACCTCGTCCTGTTCGTCGCCTTCCGCGACGAGGTGGTCGAGGCGCTGAAGGACGCGCCCCCGGCCCAGCCGGAGGATGTGACCCGCGCCGTCTTCGCCTCGCGCCTGTCGCAACGGCGCGAGGCTGTCTTCGCCCGCCTGCGCCGTCAGGGCGTCGAGGTGCTGGAGGCGCCGACCGAAGGCATGGCCACCGCCATCGTCACCCGTTACCTGGCGCTCAAGCGCGCCGGCCGGCTGTAGGGGAAAGAGACCGACATGGCCGATCCGAACGACATCCCCGAGCCCACCCGCCGCCCGGCCCTGCAGCTGAAGAGCCAGCGCTTCCGGGAGGCGCGCGAAGACGACTGGAAGGCCTTGTCGGGGGCGCTCGACAAGGTCGAGAAGAAGGGCCTGCGCGCCTTCTCGATCGACGAAATCCTGAACCTGCCGCTGCTCTATCGCTCGGCCATTTCATCGCTTTCCATGGCGCAGTCCATCTCGCTCGACCGCAACATGATCACCTACCTCCAGGCCCTGTGTGTGCGGGCCTACGTCTATATCTACGGGCCCCATACCCGCTTCAAGGACGTGGCGGAGGGCTATTTCGTCCGCGCCTGGCCGGGCGGCGTGCGCAAGCTGTGGCCGGAAATCAGCCTGGCCCTGCTGATCTCGGTCGTCGGCACCGTCATCGGCTGGCTTGTCTGCGCCCACGATTCCAGCTGGTACGACATGCTGGTCGGCGGCATGGCCGAAGGGCGCAACCTGTCGGCCTCGGTCAAGGATCTGAAGGATACCCTGGGCGCAGGTTCGGCCGATATGAAGGACCACCTGCCGACCATGGCGGCCTTCCTGATGACGCACAATACGGAGGTGTGCATCGGCGCGTTCGCGCTCGGCGCCATCTTCGGCGTGCCGACACTGCTGTCGCTGCTGCAGAACTTCGTCCTGCTGGGCGCCATGCTGTGGCTGTTCTTCACGAAGGGCCTGGGCTTCGAATTCTCGGCCTGGCTGATGATCCACGGCACGACGGAACTGACCGCCATCATCATCTCCGGCGCCTGCGGTTTCCACATTGCCCGGCGCATCATGTTCCCGGGCGACATGTCCCGTCTCCAGGCCCTGCGCGAAGCCGGACAGCTGACCGGCACGGTGATGATCGGCGTCGCCATTATGCTGATCGTCGCCGGCTGCCTGGAAGGGATCGGCCGCCAGACCATCGTCGACCCGTTCGCGCGCATCGGCGTCGGCGCCGTGATGTTCGTCCTGTGGATGGCTTATTTCACCTTCGCCGGCCGCAAGGGAGCCAAGCGCAATGGCTAATGCGAAGCGCGACCTGATGGCCGACGCGCCCTATGGCGAATACGGCCGCACCGCGGCGGAGGTCCTGACGCCCGAGGGCGTCATCCTGCCCTTCATCAACGCCACTTTCGGCGAGCGGCTGGGCGCGCTGATCATCGACGTCATCTTCATCACCATCCTGACCCTGGTGCCGTTCTTCGTTTACCTGGCCATCCCCGACCACGAGGCCTTCGGCAAGACCCACAAGACCGCCGAGGGCGCGCTCGAAGTCGCCTTCTTCCTTTACATGTTCTTCCTGCGCTCGGGATATTTCTTCTTCTTCGAGGCCGGCGCCAAGGCGGCGACGCCGGGCAAGCGGTTACTCAAGCTGCGCGTCATTGCCCACGACGGCGGCCGGCTGACCCCGGCGGCGGTGTTCACGCGCAATGCCATGCGCGAGGTCGAGACCAACCTGCCGGTGCCGCTGATCTTTGTCGGCCTGGCCCTGCACAATCCGCTGGGCTGGCTGGCTTTCCTGTGGAGCCTGGCCCTGGTCCTGCTGCCGGTCTTCAACCGCCAGCACGCCCGGCTCGGCGACTTCCTGGCCGGCACGCGCGTCGTTCACATGCCGAACGCCAAGCTGGGCTACGACCTGGCCGACCTCGAGGGCGACCGCAACCTCGGCCTGACCTTCACGCCGGACCAGCTCGCTTATGGCGAGATGGAACTCGGCGTGCTTGAGCAGGTACTGCGCGAAAGGAAGCCTGCCGTGATGAAGGCGGTGGCCGACAAGATCAAGGCGCGCATCGGCTGGAAGGCGCCGAAAAATCCGGCCGACATGCCATCGGACGAGGCCTTCCTGCGCGCCTATTACGGGGCGCTGCGCCAATGGCTGGAGGGCAAGATGCTGCTCGGCAAACGGCGCAAGGACAAGCACGACCCGGCGCTGAGCTAGAACGCAATCCGATAAAGTGCCAAGAAACGTTTCTGGCACCTTTGGCTACGCCGAACTTCGTTTCGGATAAATTTCGCGACCCAACAAAAACTCAGAGCAGGCGTTTTGATTCCGTCAAAATGCAGCCTGCTCTACGGTCTTGCGCGCGCCGCCGGTTGCTTGTCAGGAGAACGCGTGACGAAGCCGTGTTCGTAGACCTGGTCGATCAGGTCGCGGTGCGACGGCAGATCCTTGACCGCGTTTTCGGAGAAATGGCGGATCTTTTCGAAGATCTTCTGGGCATTCTCGACGTGCGGATAGCTGCCACGCGATGGCTCGAGATCGGTCTTGAAGCCCATGCCGTAGAGAATGTACTGGTAGGAAAAATAGGCGAAGCTTTCGAGGTCGATCTGGAAATCGAAGCGCGACGGCGGCCGATGCTTCCATAAGTCGAGAAGATAGCGGAAATCGTCGGGGATCGACGACGGCTCGATATTGTCGCGCCAGAACGGCTCGGTCCGCTGCGTTATACAGTAATGCAGCTTGAGGAAATTGACGATACGCTCCATGCGCGCGACCATCAGCCGGTTGTACTGCCGCGCCGGGGCGTCGACCGGTCCGGTGCGCGGAAAGAAATCGGCGATATAGCCCGCGGCGATCTCGATCAGCACGATGGCGGTCGATTCCAGCGGCTCGAAGAAACCCGCCGCAAGGCCGACGGCGACGCAGTTCTTTTCCCACTGGCGCTCGCGATAGCCGGCGTCGAAATGGATGAGGCGTGGACTGATGTCGGCGTCGCGGCCGACGTAATCGCGCAGGACCTGTTCGGCGCGGTCGTCGCTGGTGTGGTCGGAAGAATAGACGTAGCCGACGCCACGGCGGGCATCGAGGCCGATGTCCCACGTCCAGCCGGCGTCATGGCCCGTCGAGACGGTATAGCTGTTGATAGCGCAATGGTGGTCGCCATAGGGAACCTGACAGGTGACGGCGCGATCGGTGAACAGGTGTTTCCTGACCGAGGTGAAAGGAACTTTCAGCGCCTGACCAAGCAGCAGCGAGGCAAAGCCGGTGCAGTCGATATAGAGGTCGGCCCTGAGGTCGCCGTGTTCGGCTGTCGTCAGCCGGTCGATGGCGCCGGCGGCGTCCAGATGGACGTGGCGGATCGCTCCCTTGAGGTGGCGCACGCCCAGCTCGCGACCGCGCAGTTCGAGCAGGTGGGCGAACCGGGTTGCGTCGAAGTGGTAGGCGAAGTTGAGCGGACCGTTGTAATTGCCCTCGTGGATGCGCTTGGGCGCCTTGTTGGCCTCGGCGACGCGGTGCTGCACGGTGACGGCGTCGGCAAAGGCCGGACGCGTGGCTTCGTCCTGCAACAGCCAGTACGGCAAGAGGCCTGCGCCGTCGACGTGATAGGGCGCCTCGAATGGATGCAGGTAATGATCGTGCTGAAGATTGCCGTGCGCGTCAGGCTTGGGCGTTTTCGCCCAATCGACGAACTTGATGCCCTGCTTGTAGGTGGCCGTCGATTCACGCAGGAAGGTCGCCTCGTCGATGCCGAGCGTCTGAAGGGTCGTGCGGATCGTCGGGAAAGTGCCTTCGCCGACACCGATAATGCCGATATCGGGGGATTCGATCAGGGTGATCTCGGGCGTATCCTCGCCCTGGCCCAGGACCTTGGCGAGATAGCACGCCGTCAGCCATCCGGCGGTGCCGCCGCCGGCGATGAGGATGCTGCGCTGCTGGGTCATGAAGGCAAGTCTCGGTATGGTTTTTCTTATGTCCGGCAAGGCTAACATGGCCCCCGGCGGGGGGCAAGCCGCGGGACGGGCCGATCAGATGGCGGTCTATCTCAGGGCATCGATCTTTTGCAGCAGGGCAGCCACGTCGTTCGCCATCAGGGACGGGATCAGGCTGTCGACGGCCTCGTCCGGCAGGTTCCACCACGCCGCCCTGAGCAGGGCTGCGATGGTCTCATCATCGAAACGGTAACGCAGAATGCGCGCCGGATTGCCGGCGACGACGGCATAGGGCGGCACATCCCTGGTCACCACAGCATGGGCGCCGATGACGGCGCCATCGCCGATGGTGACGCCCGAACCGATGAAGGCGCGCGCCCCGATCCATACGTCGTTGCCGAGAATGACATCGCCTTTTGAGACATGATCGGCGACATCCTTCGGCACGTTCTGCCAGAAGCTTCGCAAAGCCTGGAAGGGATAGGTGGTGAAGATATCTGTCCGGTGGTCACCGAGACAGATGACGACCCCACCGGCGATCGAGCAGTACTTGCCGGCGATGAAACGGGCGCGGCCCCGTTCGAGGAAGGACGGGGTACCATAGGTGTGGTCGCCGATTTCCCAGCCAAGGCGCTCGATTTCAGCCTTGAGATCCTGCCGTGTCGTGCCGAACAGCGGCCGATGCGGTTGCTGCGTCAGGCAGAGCGTCAGTTTCGGCGCGCGGACGTGGCGGCCGGAGAGGACAAGCCGGCCTCCGGCCACCTGGACCTGATCGAGGACCAAGGCCGGCTTCCTGTCCTTGTCGAGGAGCGACACGACCCCGCCTTCCAGTATCCAAAACCTTTCGCCGTCGCTGTCGTGGCCGCGGATCGTTCCGTCGGGCAGGAAGGACAACACCTCGGTGATCACCGGCCCCTTGTCCTGATGGAACCGCCAGTATGATCCGCACAGGCTGTCGGTGCTGATGGGGGGTGCGGCCGGGTTCACAGGCGTCTCCGGCATGTCAGCGGAACCAGATGACGATGGCGCCGGTGATCAGCAGCAGGCCTACCGAGATCACGCGGTAGTTCTGGTACCACCTGACGGTCTTCAGGTGCTCGCTTTCGGCCCGCCAGACAGCGCCCGAGAACATCAGGGGCGCGATCCTGCCGGCGTCCTGCGGCGGCGCCAGCAGGCTGCCGAGCAGCAGGGCGGCGAAGCTGACGACGAAGATAACCATGGCGGCGACCAGGAAATGCAGAGGGATGGCATGGAAAACCTCAACGCCGAAAAACAAAACCAGACTCAGCGCCGTGCCGACAATCAGCCCCGCTGCCGCGCCGGCCTTGTTGACGCGTCGGATGAACAGGCCGGCGGTGAAGACGGCGGCGATCGGGGGCACGAAATAGCACAGCACCGCCTGAAGATACTGCCACAGCGTGTCCTTGAAGTGGACGATCTGCGGCGCCCACAACACCGAAATGACCATCAGGCCGGCTGTCACCGCCTGGCCCGTGCGCACCAGCGCCTTTTCGCCCATGTCGGGGCTGAGGCGGCGGACGAAGTCCATGGTGATCAGGGTCGACATCGAATTGTAGATGCCGGCCATGCCCGACAGGATCGAGATCAGGCATGCCGCCACGATCAGGCCGATCAGGCCGTGCGGCAAAATATCGAACAGTATATGCGAAAAGACCTGATCCGGCTGTTTCAGGGCCGGGAACAGCAGAAGGCACGCCGCGCCCGGAATGCAGACCAGGAACAGGTTGGTCAGCTTCAGCGCCCCGCCCATCAGCGAACCCCAGCGGCCGTGGTCGACATCCTTCGCCGCCAGGACGCGCTGGACCATGGTCTGGTTGGCGCACCAGAAGTAGAAGCCGATCAGCGGCACGCCGGTGATCAGTCCCGTCCACGGCATGGCGGGGTCGGAGGCCGGCCGGACAAGCTTCAGGTGAGCGGGCTCGACGCGAGTCATGACGGCATGCCATCCGCCGGCGGCGCTGATGGTGAAGACGGCGATGGCGGCGCAGGCGATGACCAGCGTCAGGCCCTGGATCGATTCGACCGCGATGACGGCGCGCAGGCCGCCGGCGATCAGGAAACCACCCGCCAGCAGGGCGAGCAGGGCGCACACCTGCCACAATGGCCAGTCCGGAAAGAAGACCTGGAACAGGACAGCTCCGGCGAACAGGCCGCCGGCGGCGTCAAGGAAGGTGCCGAGCAGGACGCTGAGGCCCGAGACATAGGTACGGACAAAACGGCCGTAGCGAAGCTCCAGGAACTCCGGAACCGTGAACACCCGGCTGTTGATGTAAATCGGCAGGACGAAGGCGCAGAACACGGTCAGCACAAGCGTGGCCATCCATTCATAGTTGGAGACGCTGATACCGTGGGCATAGGACGCGCCGGTCAGTCCGACCAGCGAGGTCACCGAAATGGTCGAGGCATAAAGCGCGAAGCCGATTTTCGGCCAGGACGCCGACTGGCCGCCGAGGAAATGCTCCCGCGCCGCCAGCGACCGCCGTTTGTCAATGATCCCGGCGATGACCAGTCCGGCGATATAGAGCGCGAAGATAATGAAATCGACCGGCTGAAGGTTTTGAAGTGACGGCATTCACGCTCCCCTATTCGGGGAGGATAGCCGTTCCGGGGCCGGGCACAAGGCGCTATTTGTGGTCCGGTCCGTCGACGCGTTCAAGCCAGATTTCGCGCCAGAACAGCGGGTTGGCGCGCGGGCAGGCCTTGGAGCACAGGCCCTGGCAATAGCTGTTCTTCAAGGTGACCGTACGTGCGAGGCCGACCATCTGTCCGGTTTCCTCATGGACCATGCGCTCCACCACGGTTTCGACCTGACGGATCTGCCCGACCGACAGCGCCATTTCCGGCTCGAACGACAGGCCGAGGTTCTTGGAATTGGGGCCGAGCGTGGCGCGGATGGTCGCCGCGTCCTTGATGCGCACCCAGTCGCCGGGCTTGAGATCGAGGTCGCCCTTGGTCTTGCGGCCCTTTTCGCCGACGATCAGGCCAAGCTCCGGCAGGCCGGCGACATGGCGGGCGCGGTTGACGGCCGCGCGGGTGAGGATGGCGAGAAGGCGCGCGGGCGACATTTCCTTTTCGCGCACCTCCTTCACCAGCGCGCCGAAGTGGGTGCGCGACAATTCGCGGGTGGCGGCGCTCAGCTGTGTCGACTGACAGGCATAGCCGCGTGCGTCGCGGGTGGCGAGATTGAGCAGGGCGACGCGCGCCCGCTGTTCGGCGGCGCCGTTGCGGATCTGTGCGGCGGCCGGGCGCAGCCAGGCTTCCTTCCAGAACATCAGGCAGGCGCGCTGGCAGCCATCGTGGGCCGAGCCGTCGCACCGCGCCGTTTCGAGAAAAACGGAACCGTCCATGTGGCGGATGCCGTGGCCTTCGACGCAGGTGCGGTCGGCGCGATGATGGACGCGCAAGGTCCGGCCGATGAACGGCACCATTTCCGGCATGAACGGCAGGCCATCGAGACGGCCATGCTCATCGAGCGTGGCGAGGATGTCCTGGGCCGAGGCGACCATGACCATGTCGCCGGTAAAGAAACGCCGCTCTTCCACTCGCCTGACGATCGGCCTCGTCGGGCGCAAGACGGCGCGGGCGGCATGCAGCCAGCGGCGCAGACGCCAGGGCAGGGTGGTCTCCGTCGCCAGCCGGCGGCCATTGAGTGAGCGGCGGTGGCGGTCGGCATCGCCGCTTTCTCCGGCGTAGAAGGTTACGATCTTGTCCGCCGCCATGCCGTCGCTGCCGAGCCAGCCGCCCACGGCATCGCCAAGCCGGTGGACATCGTCGAGAATGCGGCTGATGCCCGTGCCCGAGGCCGGGCAGGAGGTGCGGCGGGCGTCGCCGATCAGCACCACGCCGTGGAGATGATCCGCCTTGACCTCGTAGAGATCGGAGACGCGCATCTCGACCGTTTCGCCAACAGGCTGGGCCAGCAGCAGCTTGGAACGAAGTCCCGGCATTAACCGCACCAGCTCGGCCAGGGGCGCGCGGCGGATGGCGCGGACGCGCTCGGACTTCGGATCATCATAGACGAACAGATTGACGCGCATCTGCTCGCCAATCCGGAACAGGCTGGCATAGCCGACGCCATCGCCGGCGGTTTCACCGCGGTGGACCAGGCCGTCGAAGCCGAAGGCGCCATCGAGCGAAAAGCCAAGGCAGATCGAGTGATTGGCCGACAGGACTTCCTTCTTGAGGCCAAGGCCGGCGCGCAGCTTTTCGCCCGGCCCGGTCGCCAGGACCACCAGGCGGCAATCGACGACGGTTCCGTCGGAAAGGGTCAGGCGCTGGCGACCGGCGGAGGCCTGGATATCGGCGACCTTGGTCTGAAGGAAGCGCACTTCGGCCGGCCAGCGGTCGCGCAAGGCATTGACCATCTGGTCGTAACGCAGGCCGCGCTGGCTCAGGGCCTCGGGGTCATCACCGTAAAGCTCGGGTGTCTGGAAGGCATCGAGGACGCCCAGGGTCCGCAACTGGTCGACCTGGTCGGCGGAGAATTTCTCGCAGCGGAAATCGGACGGGTAGGGGGCGTGCGGGTCGATCACGACCGGCGACAGGCCCATTTGCGCCAGTCTCAATGCCGCCAGGGCTCCGGCGAAACCGGCGCCGATGATGGCGATATCGCTGCGGACAGCCCCGATCCGGGGCGCCGCCTGAGCCGCTGGGAACCATGCTGTCGCCGTACTGTCCATGACCGGTACATCCTTGCCTGAAGCCATGTGTCCGAAAGAAACAGAAAACCCGGCCGGGGCCGTCTTTTCCCGCTTTCAGGACGCAATGTTCAATCGATGTGCCAGTTAGGAGAATCTTAACCCTGTTACAGGCCGAACCAGTCGACCTTGAGACGCACGGCAACAATGACGGCGTTCTTTACCGCCGGATCGCCGCCGGGATGGACGACATACTGGACGTCGGGCTCGATGCTGACGCCCGGGCGGATGGCGGCCTGGTAGCTGGCCTCCCATGTCGTTTCGGTGGCCAGGGCACCTGGGTTCCGGGCCCGATAGGCGTTGCCCCAATGTGCCTGGGCGACCGCCAGGCCGGCCATGTCGTCGTCGCGGTCCTTGAAGGTTCCGGTCCGAACCAAGCCGCCACCGGCGTACGACGACAGGTCGAGCACGGCGCCTTCGGCGTGGCCGGCGCGGACCCAGCCCTTGAGACCATGGTCGTCGTCCGCACCCTTGACGAGGGTGAACTGGACCTGGCCGTAGGTGCCCTGCGGTTTTTTCACGCCGCTGCCATCGATCGTGGGCCGTGCAACCGTGTCCGCCCAGTGGCCGATCTTCACCGCGCCGCCGTCGAAGTCGTACTCGCCCTCGGCGACAAGGTGGGCGCCTTCGTCGCCGGCAATGCGGATATAGGCGAACTTGCGGTCGTCATTGGCGTCGCCCGGAACGCCGTCGAACACGGCGGCGCGCACGGCGAAATGATCATCGAAGCGCCATTCACCGACGGCGCCCAGAGCGCTGATCGGGAAGATCGACGGGCCGCTCTGTGAATAGTCGGGGCCGATGCCGTGCGAGCTGTTGAGGAAAAGGCCGCCGACATCCTGGACATCGAACATGCCGTTGAGGTTGATCAGGCCGACGCTGAGGCTGCCCTTTTCATCGGCGCTCGTCTTTTTCACATAGGCTTCGAACAGCCGCAGGCCCGGAGGTGCGTCGATATTGGAGACGGTCTGCGCATCGCCGGCATATTTGCCGGAAAAACCGCCGTTGAAATCGCCGAGGACGTAGCCGAAAGCCGACCAGCCATTGCCGCCCCGCCAGGCGGCGGTCAGGTCGACATTGTGCATGACAAGCCCGCCGCGGCGCAGGCCGCCGGACACGTCGGCGATGGCGTCGCTGGTCGTCACCACGTCGTAGGACATCGGTTTGGCGTCATCGGCGCGCGCCGTCTGCGCCAGTGCGGCAAGCACCAATCCACCCCATAGCGCCGCATGGCCTGCGGTCTTGATACGCATCAACTCTCACCCCGGAAACTGGTTGTCTGGCGGCAACCTTAACGGAAAGGCTGTAAAATAAGGTGAGCAGACGTGGTGAAGACGATCTTAAGGCTCTCCGGGTGGGTGATACCCCGAGAGTTTGTCGCTTTAACCCCGGCGATTCCGGAGTTAAGACACGGTTATGAGCACGATCCTTGCCGGCCGCTTCGCCCCGTTCCTCAACCGTCACGTCGCGATGGCGAGGAAGGCCACGACCATCGTCATTACGGCGGCCGAAGCGGCGCGGTCGGCGCGTCTGCCGTGGACGGCAGGAGAACGCGAAGCGATGATCCGGACCGCCCTGGGCAACGTGGCCGACCGGATAACCTTCATCCATGCCGACGATAATCCCTACGGCGAAGCGTCTTACCCGGCCGACAGCAACCGCGACGAAGAGGAAGCCGTCTGCGCTGCCTTCTTCGCCGGCGCGGACGACAAGGTCCAGGCCGCTGTCCCGCCCGAGGTCATGGCGTGGATGGAAACCTTCCGTTCGGCGGCGGACTACGGACGCCTGGAGGACGAGGCGCGCTATGTCGCCGGCTACAAGGCGTCCTGGGCGGCGTCACCCTTTCCGCCAGTGTTCATTACGGTCGATACGGTCATCACCTGTGCGGATCATGTCCTGCTAATCCAGCGCGGGGGCCAGCCGGGCCGGGGGCTGTGGGCCACACCGGGTGGTTTCCTCGATGTCCATGAACGGGTGCAGATGTCTGCGATCCGTGAACTGCGCGAGGAGACCGGCCTCAGCCTGTCGGATGACGAAGCGAAGGCGGCGCTGAAGGGCAGCCGCGTCTTCGACGACCCGCATCGTTCCGCCATCGGACGCGTGGTCACGCACGGCTTTCATTTCGCGCTTTTGGGAAACTTGCCGCCGGTCGCGGCCAGTGACGACGCCCACGAGGCGCGCTGGTGGCCGATCGCCGCCCTGCCGTCGCTGCGCGGCCAGTTCCACGACGATCACGCCCACATCCTTGCCTGGTTTCTTGGGAGACAAGCATGAACCTCAGGTTCGCGCCGATCATACTGGCATTTATCGCCGCACCCGCTTTCGCCCAGACCCTGTCGCCGGACGATGCCTTCAGGGCGCTCTACACCAGCGAGTGGGCGTGGCGGCAGCAGCAATATAACGGCGGCGACGCCAATGAGGACGACCTTGTCAGCCCCCACCTGCCCGATGTCGGCGCCAGGGCGCAGGGCGACCGATTGGCCTACTGGCTGAACGTCGAAAAGCAACTCGCCGCCATCGATCCCAAGACCCTGTCGGCGGACAACCAGATCAACTACGCCGTCTACAAGAGCCAGATCGACGCCCTGGTCGCCGACCAGCAATTCCGCGAATACGAAAAACCGCTCAATTCCGACAGCACCTTCTGGAGTGACCTGACCTATGCGGCGCAGGCGACCTTCCACAACGAGGACGACTATCGCCACTATCTCAGCCAGTTGTCCGAAATGCCGCGCTATTTCGCTCAGGAAGTCGACAACATGCGCGCCGGGCTGAAGCGGCATTTCACGCCGCCACGGGTGACGCTGGATGGCCGCGACGTGTCGCTGAAGACGGTGATCGATGTCCCGACGCCGCAGGACAGTATCTACTACACACCCTTCAAGACCATGCCGGCTTCGATCCCTGCCGATGTCCAGGCGGCCCTGCGCGCCGAGGCGGTCGAGGTGATCAGCGATGATGTCATTCCGGCGCACCGCGCCGTGCTCGATTTCCTCGATAACGACTATATCCCGCACGCGCAGGAAGCGATCGGCGCCTCCGCCCTGCCGGACGGCGCCGCCTATTATCAATCCCGGATCCTGGAATATACCACGCTCGACGAGACGCCGGCGCAGATCCATCAGACCGGGCTGGAGCAGGTGGCCCTGATCCACGCCCAGATGCTGGACGTGATGAAGGAGGTCGGCTTCAAGGGCGATTTCCCCGCCTTCCTGCACTTCCTGCGCACCGATCCGCAGTTTTATGCCAGGACGCCGCAGGACCTGCTCGATCGCGCCGCCTGGATCTCCAAGACCTTCGACGGCAAGGCGTCACAATGGTTCGGCCACCTGCCGCGGGCGCGCTTCGGCATCGTCAAGGTGCCCGACGAAATCGCGCCCTTCTATACCGCCGGGCGCGGCGGTCCGGGCGTCTATCTCGTCAACACCTACGACCTGCCGTCGCGGCCGCTTTTCCAGCTGACGGCGCTGACCCTGCATGAATCGGCGCCCGGCCATGCCTTCCAGATGCCGCTGGCCGCCGAGAACAAGGACCTGCCCGAATTCCGCCAGCAGACCTACATCTCGGCCTATGGCGAGGGCTGGGCGCTTTATTGCGAGCGGCTGGGCGTCGAGATGGGGATGTACGACACACCCTACGACCGCTTTGGCTATCTCAGCTACCAGATGTGGCGGGCGGCGCGGCTGGTGGTCGATACCGGCATTCACAGCATGGGCTGGACGCGCGAGCAGGCGCGGCAATACCTGCGCGACAACACGGCGCTGTCGGAACACGAGATCGATACCGAGGTTGACCGCTATATTTCATGGCCGGGCCAGGCGCTGAGCTATTATCTCGGCGAAATGGCCATCGTCGATGCGCGGGCGCGGGCGGAAAAGGCCCTGGGTGCGAAGTTCAACATCCGCGCCTTCCACGATACCATCCTGGCCATGGGTTCTGTGCCGCTGCCGGTGCTGTCGGCGAAGGTCGATGATTTCATCGCTTCGGGAGGAGTCGGTCCCTATCCGGACGATGAGAAGTAATCAGGGCCTTCTCAGCGTCTTTTCCACGATCCAAGCCGCCAGAAGGAAGCTCGGCACCCAGTAGGGAAAGAGGCCGTAAAGCGCGTCGCTCACCGAATGCGAATGTCGGTCGACAAAGACGAAGATGTTGCCGCAGAACAGCGCCGCCGCCGCGATGGCCAGCCAGCCCGGCAGGGTTATGCGGCTGACCCAGTTCATGCCTTGGCCTTGCCGATCTTCGAGTTCCAGAAGCCGAACAGGAAATAGACCACGACACCGACCGCGTTCCAGATCACGAAATAGATCATGGTCGAAACGTTGAGGCTGGTGAACAGGAAGACGCAGCCGGCGATCGCCAGTATGCCGACCAGCCAGAACAGCGGCACCTTGAATTTGCGCGGCAGGTCCGGCCGTTTGACGCGCAGGATCATCATGGCCAGCGACACCGCGATAAAGGCGACTAGCGTGCCGGAATTGGCCAGATTGGCGATCTGGTCGAGGGGAACCAGACCGGCAAAGGCGGCAATGAAGATGCCGACCGTTAGGGTCATGATGACGGGCAGGCCGCGCTTGTCGAGCTTCGACAGGCCTTGTGGGATCAGGCCGTCGCGCGCCATGACGAACAGGATGCGGCTCTGGCCGAACATGAAGACCAGCAGCACCGACGGCAAGGCCAGCACAGCGGCGATACCGATCATATCGGCAATGAAACCATGGTTCATCAGGCGCAAAATGTAGGGCAGGGGCTCGCCATTGCTCTTGGCCACCTCGGTATAGGGCAAGACGCCGACGACGCAGGCGCCGACAATCATATAGAAGAGCGTGCAGACGATCATCGAGCCGACGATGCCGATGGTCAGGTCGCGGCCTGGGTCCTTGGCTTCTTCCGCCGAGGTTGAGACGGCGTCGAAACCATAGAAGGCGAAGAACATGATCGCCGCCGCCGCCATGACGCCGTACTTCATCGGCTGGCCGTCGGTACCCAGCGCGATATGACCGTCGATCATCTTGGTATGGGCCAGGAAGCCTTCGGGCATGAAGGGCACGTAATTGCCGGCCTTGACCGCCGGCAGGGCGATAACAATGAAGGTGCCGAGCGCGATGAGCTTGACGGCTACGAGGATGATATTCACAGTGGCGCTTTCACGTGCCCCGACCACCAGCATGGCGGTGATAAGCAAGGCGATGCCGACCGCCAGTATATTGATGACGCCACCTTCCATCGGCCCGGCCAACAGGTAGGGCGGAATGTGCACGCCCCACGACACCAGAAGACCGTTCATGTGGGCTGCCCATCCGGAGGCCACAGCCGCGGAACCAAGAGCGTATTCCAGTATGAGTGACCAGCCCACGACCCAGGCAATGCCTTCGCCAAGCACCGAATAGGTATAGGTGTAGGCACTGCCGGCCGCAGGGATAAGCGTCGCCACTTCGGCATAGGCCAGCGCGGCCAGGGCGCAGACCACGCCTGCCAGGGCGAACGACAGGATAACGCCGGGCCCGGCGAGATGTGCGCCGATGCCGGTCAGGGTGAAAATGCCCATGCCGATAATGGCGCCAATACCCATGGCGATCAGGTGCGGCCAGCTCAGGGTCTTGGGAAGGCTGTTTTCGCTGCGTGCCTCGTCAACCGGTTTGGTGCGCCAGAAACCCATACGTCTTCCCCTGATGTCGCGCTGCATGTTGCGGCTGAAACTGCCGTCCAGAGTGCGTTGACTTTGCTGCCACTGTCAATGGCGCCGCCCAGGGGGTTGATTTCCAGCCGGCTTTTACTCAAAGTAACGCCGTTCCACGGGGAGGATGACCATGAAGACAACCGCCGCTATAGTGGCCATGTGCGCGGCGCTTGTCGCGACGCCGGCCCTGGCTCAGTCGTTTCAGCAGTTGATGGACGACGCCGAGGCGGAGGACGCCGCCGGCAACTCCCGCCTCGAGGACGCCGACTGGCAGTACCGCGATGGCAATGTGCAGGAAGGCTGCTCGATCATGGAAGAGGCCCGCCAGCACTATGAGCGGTCCTGGAACGACCTGCAGGCCATGGAGGACATGGTCAACGACTCCTCCAATGGCTACAGCGCCGACGACCAGCAGAAGGCCATGGATTGGATCAGCCAGAACCGCGCGGCCCTGAACGACATCGGCGGACATATGGCCGACATCTATCGCGAAAAGTGCGCGTCGTAGCCATGTCAATATTTGACATTATCTGACATCGGGCGGATACTGGCGGCGGACCAGGGAGAACCGCCATGGGCGCCAGCCTGCACGTCAGCCTTCCCGATGATATGCGCCGTTTTGTCGACCGCGTCGCCAACGGCGCCTCGACCTATGCCACGCCGAGCGAATATGTGCGCGACCTGATCCGCAAGGACATGGAGCGCGAATATGTCTACGACGCCCTGCGCACCGGGCTCGAGCAGGCCGAGCGAGGGGAGTTCGTGCCACACGAAGAGGTCGATGCCCTGTTTGCCGGCTTCGGCGTCAATATCGACGAATAGCACGTGGGACGATACCACGTTACGCCGCTGGCTCTGGAACACCTCGGCGAAGTCGGCCGCTATGGCGATAAACGATGGGGCCGCTCGCAGGCATCGCGTTACATGGCGCAACTGCGCAAGGGATTGCAGTATATTGCCGACCACCATGCCAGGCTTCCCGATAAAAGCCGGCTGACCGGCCTTGCCCGCCTGAACCTGTACGCCGTCGGCAGCCATTACGTCGTCTTCGTTGTGCTGACGGAGGGCGAAGTCGCCATCACCACGGTCCTGCATCAGCACATGGACGTGTCCACACGTCTGCGCGAGCTGCAGGGACGAACCGCCAACGAGATTGGTGATCTGCGCGCCGGGCTGTTACGCGAACAGCTGAAGCGCGACTAAGCCAGAGTCGTGGCGATCTCCAACCCGTTTTTCAGGGTCAGGGTCGCCGGCGTGCGCTCGCAGATGTCGGCCAGCCGCGCCTTCTGCTCATCCGACAATGCGCCACTCACCGTCACGGTGCGGTCGATCTTCTCGGCCTTGTCGACCCGGTAGAAATGCAGATCGATCTGCACACCCGTTAAGTCCCAGCTCTTGCGTTCGGCATACATGCGCAGCGTGATCGCCGTGCATGCGCCCAGGGCCGAGAGCAACAGGTCATAAGGCGCGAAGCCCGTATCGCCGCCGCCGTTGCCGGCCGGCTCATCGGCGGTCAGCGTCCGGCCGTTGACGGTGATGGTCGTGGCGAAATCAGTCGTGCCGATGACGGCGGTGGCGCGCGTCATGGCGTCAGCCGAACAGTTTGCCGGCGACCTCGGCGACGCGGCGGCCCTGGTAGCGCGCGCCGTTCAGCTCATTCTCGCTTGGCATGCGTGATCCGTCGCCGCCGGTAATGGTCGAGGCGCCGTACGGCGAGCAGCCGGTGATTTCGCTGACGCCCATCTGGCCCTGGAAGCCATATTCCAGGCCGACGATGACCATGCCGAAGTGCAGCAGGTTGGTAATGATCGAAAATTGCGTCGTTTCCTGGCCGCCGTGCTGGGTGGCTGAACCGGTGAAGGCGGCCCCGACCTTGCCGTTGAGCGCGCCCTTGGCCCACAGTGGCCCGGCCTTGTCCAGGAAGGCCGCCATCTGCGACCCGATGCGGCCGAAGCGGGTGCCGGTGCCGATGACGATGGCGTCATAGTCGGCCAGCTCCTCGATGGTGGCGACCGGCGCTTCCTGGTCGAGCTTGAAATGCGCCGCCCTGGCCACCTCTTCCGGCGCGGTTTCCGGCACGCGCTTGATGGTGACGTCGCCGCCCGCTTCGCGGGCGCCGTCAGCTATGGCCTTGGCCATCTGTTCCATGTGGCCGTAGGCGGAATAGTACAGGACGAGGACTTTGGGCATAGGGCGGCTCCTAAACTGTGAGCGACTCTGTTACGATTTGAAAGATAAAAAAGCAAGCCGGTATTTTACAGTGGGCGCAACGGAATTGACCTGCGCCATGCCATGCCAACCCATTGAAAAACAAGGCGTCGCCAAGTCTTGACTTGTAATCGATTACACCATGTGCTTACTCTTCAGGCGACAAAAGACCGTGACAAAACGGATCAAGACAGGGAGTTCCAAGTGAGCACATCCGCGGTACCGGGCAGGGGCCTGCTTTTCGCCACATCCTTTGCGGCCATTACGGCCACGTCGTTCTGCTTCATCCTGCGCGCCTTCGTGGTCGACAACTGGGGCGTCGAGTTCGCCCTGTCGGAAACGCAGAAGGGCGAACTGCTGGGCGTCGGCCTGTGGCCGTTCGCCATCTCGATCGTGCTGCTGTCGCTGATCATCGACCGCATCGGCTTTAAGCTGACCCTGTGGTTCGCCGCCCTGTGCCACCTGATCGGCCTGGGCCTGCTTTTCACGGCGCATCCCAATTCCGGCGGCTATTGGCAGCTCTACATGGGCACCTTCATCATGGCGCTCGGCAATGGCGCCGTCGAAGCCGCGGCCAATCCCCTGGTCGCCACGCTCTACAGCCACGACAAGCCGAAGTGGCTCAACCGGCTGCACGCCGCCTGGCCGGGCGGCATGATCCTGGGCGGCCTGCTGGCCATGGCGCTCGACCACTTCATGGGCGGCGCGGTTGACTGGCGCATCAAGGTCGGACTGATGATCGCCCCGGTGCTGGTATACACGGTCCTGCTGATCGGCCGGAAGTTCCCGCCGTCCGAACGCGTCGCCTCGGGCATTTCGTACAAGACCATGCTGGGCGAAGCCGGGTTCGTCTCGGCTTTCATCCTTGCCGTTCTGATCATGCTTGAACTGGGCCGCGACTTCTCGCTCGATCCCAAGATTTCGATGGCCATCGCCGCGGCCATGGCGCTTGTCTATGCCTTCTTCGCCCGCAAGCCCGGCCGGCCGCTCTACATCCTGCTGGTGCTGATCATGATGCCGCTGGCGGTCACGGAGCTGTCGACCGACAGCTGGATATCGTCGCTGATGACGCCTGAAATGTCGAAGATCGGCCTCGCCGCCGGCTGGGTGCTGATCTACACCTCGCTGATCGTCTTTGTCATCCGTATCTTCGCCGGCACGCTGATCGAGAAGTTCAAGCCACTCGGCGTCCTGGCCATGGCCTCGGCCGTCGCCGCCGGCGGCCTGTTCCTGATGTCGGGCGCCTCGGGCACCGTCCTGATCCTGGTCGCCGCCACGCTCTACGGCATCGGCAAGAGCTTCTTCTGGGGCACCTCGATGGCGGTCGCCTCCGAGCAGTTCCCGAAAGGCGGCGCGGTCGCCATCAACATGCTGGGCGGGGCGGGGATGCTGGCCGCCGGCATTATCGGCTCGGTGCTGCTGGGCGCGGCCCAGGACCACACCACCAAGGCCGGCATCGACGCCTATGACGCCGCCCACCATACTTCGTTCGCGCAGAACTATATGGACGAGAAGACCGGCATGTTCGGCAAGTATATGGCGCTCAACCCGGACAAGGCCGCGGCGGCTTCGGCCGGCGACAAGGCCGTGCTCGACGGCCTGGCCGAGGGCAGCAAGAAGGACGCGCTCAAGGACGTGGCCCTGCTGCCGCTGCTGACCATGCTGATCTACCTCGCCCTGATCGCCTGGTTCCGGTCACGCGGCGGTTACAAGCCGGTCGTGCTGACCGCAGCCGACAGCGAGGTCGTGGATGGCTGAGCGTCGTCTGCGCTTTGGACTGGTTGGCGGCGGACCGGGCGCCTTTATCGGCGCCGTCCACGTCAAGGCGGCGCAGATGGACGGGCGGCTGCAGCTTGCGGCCGGCGCCTTCAGCCGTGATCCGTTGAAGTCGAAGGCGGCGGGTGAGGGCTTCGGCATTTCGCCTGACCGCGCCTACGGTTCCTGGGCCGACATGCTGGCCGCCGAGGCGAAGCGGCCCGACGGCATCGACATGGTCGTGGTCGCCACGCCCAACGACACCCACTTCGCCATCTCAAAGGCCGCGCTCGAGGCGGGCTTCCATGTCATGTGCGACAAGCCGGCGACGCTGTCGCTGGACGAAGCCGTGGCTTTGCGTGGTGTGGTCGCCCGGTCGGGCAGGCAGTACGGCCTGACCTATACCTACAGCGGATATCCGCTGGTTCGTGAGGCGAAAACGCTCGTCGCCCAGGGCGCGCTCGGCGCGGTGCGTAAGATCGTGGTCGAATATCCGCAAGGCTGGCTGTCGCAGAAGATCGAGGGCGAAAGCAAGCAAGCCGAATGGCGCACGGATCCCAAGCGGTCCGGCCTCGGCGGCTGCCTCGGCGACATCGGCATCCACGCCATGCATCTGGCCGAGTTCGTCAGCGGCCTGTTCGTCACCGAGCTTTTGGCCGATCTCGGCCATGTCCTGCCGGGACGGGTACTGGACGACGACTGCGATATCCTGCTGCGCTTCAATAACGGCGCGCGCGGGGCATTGATCGCCTCGCAGATTTCGGCCGGCGAGCGCAACGGTATCCGGCTCAGGGTCTATGGTGAGACGGGCGGGCTCGACTGGAGCCAGGAAACGCCCAACACCTTGACGCTCAACTACCCCGACCGGCCGTCGCAGGTCCTGCATGCCGGCGGTGGCTACCTCTCGGCGGCGACGCAAAGCCTGATCCGCATTCCGGCCGGGCATCCGGAGGGCTATCTCGAAGCCTTCGCCAACCTTTATAGAGAGTTTGCTGACCAGATCGGGGGCAAGCCGTCGCTGGTTCCCGGCATCGAAGCCGGCGTGCGCGGCATGGCCTTCATCCAGCGCTCGGTGGAATCAAGTGAAGCGCGGGCATGGCGGGAATTTAAGGTGGACTAATATGAAGACGATCAAGGGCCCTGCCATTTTCATCGCCCAGTTCCTGGGCGACGCTCCGCCGTTCAACCGGCTCGACACCATCGCCAAGTGGGCGGCGGGCCATGGCTACAAAGGCCTGCAGATTCCGACTTCGGACGCGCATATCCTCGACCTGAAAAAGGCGGCCGAAAGCCAGACCTATTGCGACGAGATCAAGGGAACGCTGGCGCAATATGGTCTCCAGGTATCGGAACTGTCGACCCATCTGCAAGGACAGCTGGTTGCGGTTCATCCCGCCTACGATACGCTGTTCGACGGCTTCGCCGCCCCTGAGGTGCGTGGCAACCCCGGGGCGCGGCAGGCCTGGGCGGTCGACCAGCTCAAGCTGGCGGCGAAAGCGTCGCAGCGGTTGGGCCTCAAGGCGTCGGTGACCTTTTCCGGCGCGCTGGCATGGCCGTACTTCTATCCGTGGCCGCAGCGTCCGGCGGGCCTGGTCGAGGAAGCGTTCGCCGAACTGGGCCGGCGCTGGAAGCCAATCCTTGACGTCTACGAAGATGCCGGCGTTCATCTGTGCTACGAGATACATCCCGGCGAGGACCTGCACGACGGCGCGACCTTCGAGCGTTTCCTGGCCGAGGTGAAGGGCCATCCCGCCGCCAACATCCTCTTCGATCCCAGTCACTTCGTGCTTCAGCAGCTTGATTATCTTCAATATATCGACTTCTACCACGACCGCATCAAGATGTTCCACGTCAAGGACGCCGAATACAATCCGACCGGCCGGTCTGGTGTATATGGCGGCTACCAGGGCTGGCTCGACCGGCCGGGCCGCTTCCGTTCGCTGGGCGACGGCCAGGTCGACTTCAAGGGCATCTTCTCGAAATTCGCCCAGTATGATTTTGAAGGCTGGGCGGTTCTGGAGTGGGAATGCTGCCTCAAGCACCCGGAGGACGGTGCGCGGGAAGGGGCCCGGTTCATCCGCGACCACATCATCCACGTCACCGAAAAGGCGTTTGATGACTTCGCCGGTTCCGGCGCCGATCGCGGCGCCTTGCGCAAGCTGATGGGGCTCGACTGATGGATCGCCGTTCGCTCCTGTTGTCGCCTCTGGCCCTGGCCGCCGGTTCCGCCGCCGCCAAGACCTCGCAAAAGAAGGCGCCCGCAACGGCCAAGTGGCCCGCGCCGTCGGCCATACTGCCGCTGTGGCCGGCCGGCGTGCCGGGACCGACGCCGGCCGGCCTGAAAGAGGTGGTCATCGACGAGCCGCAGGACGGCATGGTGCATTTCCGTCATCTCTATGGCGTATCGGTGCCGCGCCTGGCCGTCTTTCCGGCCGCGAAAAACGCAGGAACCAGGCCCAATGGCGGGGCCATGCTGGTCATCCCGGGCGGCGGCTTCGTCAATAACTACTTCGATCACGAAGGCTACATGCTGGCCGACTATCTCAACGGCCAGGGAATCACCTGCTTCGTACTGTTCTATCGCCTGGCGCATGACGGCTGGGCCGATCCGGCCGATGTCGCCCTGATCGACACCTGGCGCGCCATGCGGTTGATCCGGGCGCATGCGGCGGATTACAGGCTCGATACGACGCGCGTCGGCGTCATCGGCTTCTCGGCCGGCGGCTTCCTGACATCGTCCCTGGCGACACGTCACGCCCAGCCGCTTTATGCGCCGGTCGATTCCGTCGATGCGCTGGACGCCCGCCCGACGCTGGCCGCGCCGATCTATCCGGTGCAAAGCATCGACCCGGCCTATGCCTATAGTGGCGTGGCGACGGAGCTGTTCGGCGGCAACGTCACGTCCGACCTGATCTCCAAATATTCGCCCGACCGCAATGTCGACGCCAACACGCCGCCGGTCTTCCTCACCCATGCCGAGGACGACACGACGGTTCCGGTGCAAAACACGGTCGCTTTCCGCGACGCCCTTCGCGCGCAGAAAATCCTGTGCGAAACCCATCTGTTCGCCAGCGGCGGTCACGGTTTCGGCATGAAGCCCGACATGAACCAGCCCTATCACGTCTGGCCGGAGCTGTTCGCGGCCTTCGCCAGGGCGCAGGGGCTGATGGGTTAGATCATCGGGTTCCGGCGGCGCGTCCGCGCCTCACCGGGCCATCAATCCGGAGGATCGCGGCCGCCTGTGTCCGCCTGCGTTTCTGCGCGTTCGATGTCGGACATGCCCAGGCCCAGGGCGCGACGCGCGGCGCGGATGTTGTCGGTCATGTCGATATAGGTGACCGCGGGGCCGGTCGGACGGGTGCGGGGTTCGCCGCCATCTTCCGCCTTCGCTTCGCTCGCCGGACGGTCCCCGTCCTCGCGTGGCGGGGAGGTATAAGGGGAGTGGGCGGGCAACGGATTGGATGTGGTGGACTCGGGTTCGGACGTGGCGTTGGCCAGGGCGGCGATGGCTGTTGTCGTCAGCGCGGCCGTGGGCTTGGCAATGGGCGCGGCCTGCGGTGTGGCTTCCGGCTCGGTCTGAGCCGGAGCTTCAACTGGGGCAGGAGCCGGAGCCCTGAGTTCCCGTTCGGCGGCATCCAGCCAGTTGCCCATGCGCCTGCGGTTCTTCTCATTCCATTCCAGGGTCGAGGCCAGTTCAAAGCGGGCCTTGACGGCGTCGCGCTTGTGGCGGGCGCGTTCGGCCTTGAGTTTGTCGGGATCGGGCGCGTGGCCCTCGGCGCGGTCGCAGCGGCTGTAGAT
>CAYYTA010000017.1:0-5268 GCA_964474575.1 uncultured Caulobacteraceae bacterium
TGGCCGTTGCCGGTGCGGTGCTGCAAGGGAATGCGCCACTGCCAGCCGGCGGAATGCGCCGTCGCCCGCGTATAGGGCGTCAACGGCGACACGGACGAACACGGCACGGCCCAGGCGCGATCGCACGGCAGCCAGTGCGACCAATCCTCGTAACCGGTCTTCAGCGTCTCTTCGATCAGCAGGCCGCGGAAGCCCGAGCAGTCGATGAACAGGTCGCCCCTGACCACCTGCCCCGATTGCAGGGTCACCGATTCGATGAAACCGTCGTCGGCGCGCTGATTGACCCCCGTAATGCGCCCCTCGATACGTTCCACGCCCTGCTTCTCGCACACGCCGCGCATGAACTTCGCATAAAGCGAAGCGTCGAACTGGAAGGCATGAGTCAGGCCTTCAAGCGGCGTATCGGGAATGCGGTCGACGCGGGCGAAACGGTTGGCGCGCGAGGCAATCTCATTGAAACTGTAGTCCCACAGGCTCCCGCCTTTCCCCGCCAGGTGCCGCCGCAGCCAGTACTGGTAAAGCGGCAATATGCCGAATGGCCGGCCGAACGGCCCGAACTGGTGGAAATAGCTCTCGCCCTTCTTGTACCAGTCGACGAATTCGATGCCGAGCTTGAAGGTCCCCTGCGTCGCCCTGACCATCTCGTTCTCGTCGAAACCGAGGAACTGGTTCATGGCGACGATGGTCGGGATGGTCGCCTCGCCGACGCCGACGATACCGATCTCCTCGGATTCGACGAGCTTGATGCTCAGCCGGCCATTGAACGCTCGCGCCAGCATGGCCGCCGCCATCCAGCCGGACGTGCCGCCGCCGACAATGATGACGGTTTTTATGGTCTCGCGCGTCATATGATTCCCCGGAACGCGGTTATCTTAAGCGCAATCCCAAAAGTGGCCACCACTTTTGGGTTAAATTGCGCGACCTAACCAAAACTAAGCGCAACTTGCCCCCGCGTGGCAAGATGCCGGCATAAAAACGCCTGCCGGTCGCGAAACCGGCAGGCGCTTCTGTCAGTCGATCAGACCCTAGTAGCGGTAGTTGACACCGAACAGGTAGGTCGAGCCGTACTTTTCCTGACGGATGATCGTGCCGTCCTGGCCCTTGCCCTGGATCAGGGTGAAGGGTTCGTTGGTCAGGTTCTGGCCCGACAGCGATACCGAGAAGCCCTTGAGCGGGCCATTCTGGAACGAATAGCCGAGCTGGGCGTCGATCACCGACTCCGAGTGCACCCAGTCGTTTTCCAGGGTGTTGGTGTAGTTCGGCACTTCGCCGAGGAAGTCGCCGCGATAGCGATCTGAAATCCGCGCCGAGAAGCCGTACTTTTCGTAGTAGACGGTCGCGTTGATCACCTTCTTCGACAGGCCGGGGATATCCACCGAGTTGGTGCCGGTCGGGTTGATCTTGCTGGCGTTCAGCGATTCCGAGGCGATGATGCCGAAGCCGTCGAGCCACGGGGCGATCAGTTCGCCCGGGATCGAGGCCGTCAGTTCCAGGCCCTGGATGTGGCCGCCATGGCCGTTGTTCTGCTGCGAACTGGTGCCCATGCGGTGGGCATCCGCATCCGTACAGGAGGCCGGAGCGCCGCAGTACGACGGCAGAGGCACGCCGGTATAGTCGTGCAGCGTGGTGTTGTTGTAGATGAAGGTCTCGAGGTGCTTGTAGAACACCGCCGCCGAGACGTAACCCTTGCGGCCGAAGTATTTTTCAACCGACAGGTCGATATTGTCCGACTTCCACGGCTTCAGCTGCGGATTGCCGCCGCCGCCGGTCCAGTAGATCGGCTGCCCGTTGAACTGGGAAGGCGCGCCGCCATTGACGACGACGCTGTAGCCGGTGCCGGCCGCCATGTCGTCCATGCGCGGACGGGCAACCGTGGTCCCCGCGCCGAAGCGCACGGTCGTGTCGTCGGCGACCTGGAAGTTCAGATTCAGGCTGGGCAGGATGTCGGTATAGCTGGTTCCGGCCGTGACAGCCGCGAAGTCGGTCGGCGAGCCGGAGCCCGTGGTGTACAACGAGGTCGCGCGCTGATCGGCATGTTCCGACATCACGCCGACATTGCCGGTGACCGGGATCGAGCCCATGGTCGTGTCGATGTTCGCCATGATATAGGCGTAGTCGATCTTTTCCTTCACCGACCACGTCTTTTGAATCGACGCGGTGGTATAATCCTGGGTGAAGTGGAAGAAGCCGTCGTTCCACATGGCGAGCGCGTCATACGAGATCATGCCCGACGTATTGCCGAGGAAGGTCGCGTCGGTGGTGCCGGTATGGTACTTGTCCGGAACGACTTCGTTCGGGCTGTCGACGCTGAGATAGCCTTCGATGCCCTTCTTCGACTTGGTGTGCTCGGTGTGGTTGTAGCCGACCGTGACGCTCGAGAAGGGGCCGCCGCCGAAGCTGTAGGTCGCGCCCAGCTTGTAGGCGTTGATCTCGTCCTCGATGTGCGGAACCTTGACGTAGCCGGCGCGGTAGCCCGGCATGCCGGCCGGACCGCCCCAGCCGCCCGGATCGGTCAGGAAGACCTTCGAGAAGTCGGAATAGTCGAGGACGCTTTGCAGGGTGGTGAAGCCGTCGGCGCCCTGCGTGAAGGTGATGGTGTCGGCCGCGCCGGTGTGATTGGCGCCGGTGCCGGCCGTCGATTCGATCAGGGTGTCGTCGCGGACGACCTTCGAGGTCGACACGTCGCCCATCAGCGACCACTTGTCGTTCAGCTTGTAGGTCGCATTGGCGCCGAACGAGTCGAGCTTGGCGTGGCGCTGGTTGATGTAGTTTTCGACCACCGGGTGGACGTTGGTGAAGACGCCGTGGTTGATGTAGCCGGCATCTGTGGTGAAGCCCGGCTCAAGGTGGCTGATGCTCGGATTGCCGTCGACGCCGCCCCAGGCCAGCGGATATTCGATACGCTGGATGCGTTGCAGTTCATTGAAGTCCGAGTGGTAACCGTCGAGGACCAGATGGAAGTCGTCGTTCGGCTTGAACTCCAGGACGCCCATGTAACCGTCGCGGGTCAGGTTCGACGAATCGACCGCGTCCTTTTCACCACCGGTGATCAGCTTGCCGAGATTGGCCGGGTCGGCCGAGCAGGTCTGATAGGTGTTCTGGCCACCGCCATAGTTCAGATCGCCGCAGTGCGGGAAGCCCCACGATTCCTTCTTCAGGGTCTGATAGGGCGACTCGGTGTGGGCATAGCCCAGGGCCAGACCGATGGTCTTGTTGGCGAACTGGTCGATGTACATGGCCGAATAGCGGACGCCGGTGTTCTTCATGCCGCCGACAGCCGCGTCCTCCGAGTTCTGCTCGCCACGGACATTAACGGCGAAGGCGCGCTTGCCGAAGGCCAGGGGGCGGACGGTCTGCAGGTCGGCCGTACCGGCCAGGCCTTGCGCGACCATGTCGGCCTTGGGCGTCTTGTAGACCAGAACCTGGCTGATCAGTTCCGACGGATACTGGTCGAACTCGACCGAGCGATTGTCGTTGGTCGACACCTGCTCACGGCCGTTCAGGGTCGTCAGCGTATAGTCCGGACCAAGGCCGCGGACCGACAGGGTCGAGGCGCGGCCGTTGGTGCGCTGGGCGGCGATGCCCGGCAGGCGCGCGATCGATTCCGCGATCGAGTTGTCCGGCAGCTTGCCGATGTCTTCGGCCGACACCGCTTCGACGATCTGCGACGACTTCTTCTTGGCCGAGATGGCGTCCTGGATGCCCTTGCGGATACCGGTGACGACGACGGTGGTGGTGTCGTCGCTGGAAGCGGCGGCGGTGGCGTCCTGGGCGAAGGCGGGCGCGGAGAAGGCGCAGGCCGTCGCCAGCGCCACGGCGGCGCCGCAGGTCAAGAGCCGCGCACGGAACGCCCCCTTGTAACCCCTGGAATTCAGCATATCGAGTTTCCTCCTGGTGTGTTGCGTTTTGACATTTTGACGCCGCCGGCTTGCTGACCGTACGAGCGTATTGACATCTCAACCCTCGGCGGCTCTTCCCGGCCACCTTGTCGCCACAAACTACTATAGAACCCCGCTATTTTTGCAAGACGTTGCAAAATTTTGCAGCGCCCAACCTGAACAATTTGTCATATTGTGGCTTTGAAGTTACGGGTTGTGTGGCCGATCACGCGGTTGCCGGCGTTAAAATCGTACAATAATTCGTGACCACGCCCTTTTCAGGCGAGAAATTTGCCGCCAGGATTTTTGACACCTTATGCAAAAAATTGCAAAAAGGTGAAATCTGACCGCCGATCGGCAAAATTTCTCGGCTGACAGCGCTTACCTACAGGGAAATTTGCCCTCTTTTGACAGGGCTCGCCCTGCGTTGCAATATCACGCCGGCGTGAACTGGCAGCCGGACCGCGCCCATGATTACGGCGAGGACGACGCGCTTCGGTTTCTTGCGGACAACGCCGTGAGAGCGCCGTCAAACTTTTTTGCCACATTCCCTTGCGAGGCATGTGGGATTTCCCATATCCGGTCCAGTTTCAGGCCACCCGTTCGCGGGGGACTTGAAATACCCTGCAAATTCATCTTAACGGGGATGGACCGCGCGGCGCTTAACCCTTAACGAGGCCGCCAAACCCATTCGCCTCAACGGAGTGTACTGAACCTCATGGCCAAAATCATCGGTATCGATCTGGGAACGACCAATTCCTGCGTCGCCGTCATGGACGGCAAGAATCCGAAGGTCATCGAAAACGCCGAAGGCGTACGCACGACCCCTTCGGTCGTCGCCATCATGGACGACAGCGAGCGCCTCGTCGGCCAGCCCGCCAAACGCCAGGCGGTGACCAACCCGTCCAACACCTTCTTTGCCATCAAGCGCCTGATCGGCCGCACCTACAACGACCCGATGGTGCAGAAGGACAAGGGCATGGTGCCCTACGAAATCGCCAAGGGCCCCAACGGCGACGCCTGGGTCAAGGCCCACGGCACCGACTACTCGCCGCAGCAGATCTCGGCCTTCATCCTCGGCAAGATGAAGGAAGCCGCCGAAGCCTATCTCGGCGAGACGGTCGCCCAGGCCGTCATCACGGTCCCGGCCTATTTCAACGACGCCCAGCGCCAGGCGACCAAGGACGCCGGCAAGATCGCCGGCCTCGAAGTCCTGCGCATCATCAACGAGCCGACGGCGGCGGCGCTCGCCTACGGCCTCGACAAGGACAACAACAAGAAGATCGCGGTCTACGACCTCGGCGGCGGCACCTTCGACGTGTCGGTGCTGGAAATCGGCGACGGCGTCTTCGAGGTGAAGTCGACCAACGGCGACACCTTCCTCGGCGGT
>CAYYTA010000018.1:0-31739 GCA_964474575.1 uncultured Caulobacteraceae bacterium
GATGTACCAGGCGCTCATCTGGCCGCAGTCCTCGTTGCCGGCCATGCCGTCGGGGCCGGCGCGGTACTGGGTCGCAAGGATGTTGCGGATGCGCGCCTGCGTTTTCCACGACGCGCCGGCATAGGCATAGAGATAGGCGATATGATGCGACGGTTCGTTGCCATGGACGTACTGGCCGATCATGCCGGCCATGTCGGGCGGGGCGTCGGGCGGCAGGTCGGAGGACGCGTTGAACAGGGCGTCGAGCTTGGCGACGTAGGCCTCGTCGCTGCCGAACAGCCGGATCGCGCCTTCGATGTCGTGCTGATTGAGGAAGGTCGCCTGCCACGAATTGCTTTCGGTATAGTCCCACCAGCGCGCGGAATCGTGGCCCATGCTGCGCGGATCGAACGGCTCGGCCCACGTGCCGTCGAGGAGCTTGGGCCGGGCGAAGGCCGTCGTCGTATCGAAGACATTGCGGTAATTGCCCGAGCGCTTGACAAGCGCGGCCCCGTCATCCTTCGCACCGGCATGCCAGGCGATATGCGCCATCGCCCAGTCGTCATAGGCGTATTCCAGCGTCTTCGACACCGACTGGTCCTGCTGGTCGGCGGGGACGTAGCCGGCGGAGCGGTAATTCTGCAATTCGGGCAGGGGCCGCGAAAACGCCAGGTCGCGGTAGATGGTCCACGCCTTCTGCGCATCGATGCCGGGCAGGCCCTTTTGCAGGGCTTCGGCAATAACCACCGCCGAATGCCAGCCGATCATGCAGTGGGTCTCGACCCCCTGCAACGGCCAGATGCACGGTCCGTCCTGGCTTTCCGCGGCCATGTCGACCAGGTTCTGGGCGAAGACCGCGTTCTGCTCCGGCGCGATGATGGTCATCAGCGGATGCAGGGCACGGTAGGTGTCCCACAGGCTGTAGGTCGAATAGTTGTTGCGGCCGGGCCTGAGGTCATGGACCGCGCCGTCCATGCCGCGATAGCGTCCGTCCGAGTCGGCGAACAGGGTCGGCGCCAAGTGGGCGTGGTAGAGGGCGGCGTAGAAGATGGCGCGGTCGGCGTCGTTATCGGTCTCGACACGAATGCGGCTGAGCGGTTCGACCCAGGCGCTGCGGGCGGCGGCGCGGGTGGCCTCGAAATCGAAGCCGGCGTCTGGCAGGTCGTGTTCGGGCAGGTCGTGGTCGAGATTGGCCAGGGCGCCCGGGATATCGACCGCTGACAGGGCGGCCTTGACCAGCAGCGGCCCGTCGAGCGGCCCGAAGGCCAGGGCGGCCTTCAACTGCGAACCCTCGATCTTCAGGGCACCGGCATCGCCCGGCTTGTCGTCGCTGTAGATGGTTGCCGAGGTCCACGGCCGCGAGAGTTTCAGCGCGAAGTGGATCGTCCGCCCCCACGCCCATTGCTGCACGGTACGCGTGCCGACGAGGGTGTCGTTGCCGACCAGCTCGACGTGCGCATTGAGCACGCGCGTCGGCGTCACGTCCTTGTCGCGGATGCCGTGCGCCCAGTCGATCAGCAGGTGGGCGTCGCTGCCCGCCGGGAAACTGTAGCGATGCAGGCCGGCGCGCATCGTCGCGGTCAGCTCGGCGCGGATGCCGCTGTCGGGCAGGGTCAGGCTGTAATAGCCGGGCATGGCGACTTCGTCGTCATGGCTCATGCGCGTGCGGTAACTGCCGGCCGGGTTGGCGAGGGTGCCGGGGTCGAGAACGGGCTGGCCGATGGCCGGCACGACCAGCAGGTCGAGCATGTCGGAAGCGCCGGTGCCTGACAGATGGCTGTGCGAGAAGCCGAGCAGGGTGGCGTCGTCGTAATAATAGCCCGAGCAGGCGTCCCAGCGGCAATTGTCGGTATCGGGCGACAGCTGGATCATGCCGAATGGCAAGCTGGCGCCGGGATAGACGTGGCCGTGGCCGCCGGTGCCGATCATCGGATTGACGAAGGTGGCCGGGTCGGCGTCGCCCAGGGGATCGGCGGCGGCGACCCTGGGCAGGGCGGCGGCGATGCCGGCGGCGGCGGCGGAGATGAGAAGCTGGCGTTTGGTCAGCATGATAGCCTACAACAGATGCGGTTTACGGGCGGCGAGATCGAGGATCAGCTCGCTGAACAGGGTGTTGGCCCAGGCGAACCACGGGCGGGTGAAATTCGACGGATCGTCCTTGTTGAAGGCTTCGTGCATGAAGCCGGTGCCGGCGGTGGTGGCGGCCAGGGTCTTGAGGCACATGGCGATTTCGGCGTCGTTGTCGCTGGTCAGGGCGCGCATGGTGAGCGACATCGGCCAGATCATGTCGCGGCCTATGTGCGGTCCGCCGATGCCTTCCGCCGCCGTACCCTTGAAGAAGTAGGGATTGGCGTCGGACAGCACGGCGTGCCGCGTGGCGCGATAGATCGGATCGGTCGCGGCCATCGCGCCGAGATAGGGCAGGCTCAACAGGCCCGGCGTATTGGCGTCGTCCATGAACAGCGTGTTGCCGTAGCCGTCGGCCTCGTAGGCCCAGACGATGTCGCCGGTCGGCAGGCGGGCCTTGCCCCAGGTTTTCAGGGCGGCCGTGATTTCGTCGGCCAGGCCTTCGCAATCGACGGCGAAGCCGGTGCCCATGTCGAAGGCGGTCGCCATCTCGGCCAGCCGGCGCAGCGTCACGACGGCGAAGTGGTTGCCGGGAATGTTGAACGGGTAGACGCAGGCGTCGTCCGACGGACGGAAGCCGGCGTGGATCAGGCCGACCTTCTTCGTCGGCGCGCCGAGGCCGCCCATCGGCAGGGTGTCGACGGGATTTTCCGCCTTGCGCTGGAAGTGGTAAGGGCCGTCGGAGGTCTTGCGCTGCTGCTCGCGGAAGGTCTGCAACACGCGGCGCATTGCGTTTTGCCAGGTGGCGTCGAAGGGGCCGATGTCGCCGGTCGCCTTCCAGTAGCCATGGGCCAGGCGGACCGGATAGCACAGGCTGTCGATCTCCCATTTGCGCTCGGCGACGCCCGGCGCCATGTCGGTCGCGTCGTCCAGCGCCCAGCTGAGGTTGGTCTTCGCTGCCGGATCGCGCATGAAGGCGTTGGCATAGGGGTCGATCAGGATGCAACGCGCCTGGCGCGCAATCAGGCCACGGAACAGGGCGGTCAGGGCCTCGTCGTCCTTCGCCAGCGGCAGGTATGGCCACACCTGGGCCGAGGAGTCGCGCAGCCACATGGCGTCGATGTCGCCGGTGATGACGAAGGCGTCGCCACCGGAAACCGTCACCGTGGTGTCGAGCGTATTGGGGAAGCAGTTCTCGAACAGGACGGCGAGGTCGGGGTCGTGGATTTTGGCTTTCGTCGCCGCGATGCAGGCTTCGACGGCGGGGCTGGTGAACCTGCGGTTGGCCGGGGCGGGGCGGGCGGAGGGCAGGGCGGCGCGCGCCTGGCCGGCCGCGAACGCCGTTGCCGCCATGCCTGCCAGGAAAACCCGCCTGTCCATCGTCACCGCCCTTTTTTACGGTCATAGTGCCGCAAATGGTTCCGGACGCAACAAAAAAGGAAGGCGGCCTTCAGTGCCGGTCGTCGGCGATCGACGTGCCCACCAGCAGCACATTGATGATGCGCTTGGACGACGGATGGCCGCCCCAGGTGCCGCGGCTGGCGTCGAGCTTGAGCACCAGCGTATCCTTGACGACCGTGGCGCTGGGCGGTCGGCCGTCGACCAGCTGGACCTCGTGGATGGCGTCGAGTGGATCGTGCCGGCCGGGCGACAGGGCCGCCGCGGCGACAATGGCCTCCGACGCCACGCTGACCGCCTCGGCATAGAGCGACGAGGTGTCCGGCGTCACATCCGGCGCATCGAAGGAGATCAGGTGCGCGACGGCCAGGCTGGCGCGGCGGGCGGAGCGCGCCATGTGCAGGAAAAGCTGGTCGGGCTCGACGCGGTCGGGGGCGAAGGGCTGGGCCTTGCCGGAGACGGCGGCGGGGTCGCCGGTCGGGCGCGCGTCGGTGAACAGCGTCATGCCGCCCCAACGCGTCGCCTTGACCACCGGCTCGCCGACATCGTTCTTGTAGATGATGTCGCCGCGCGGACCCTGGGTGGCGGTCAGGCACCAGACCTCGTCGTCGCCGTCGAAACGCAGCAGCGGCGTCGACTGCGACGCGTCAAAGACGAAACTCTCGCCGTCCTCGGAGGTGAAATGCGCCACCTTGGGCATGGCCTGGCCCTGGGGCTGGCTCTGGCTCCTGCTCTTGTCGCCGAACATCGCCCCCCGAAGCGATTTCAGCCCCTGGCCGTGCGCCGCCAACGGCTGGGCGACCAGCATCGCGGTTATCATACACCGGGCCAGGAGGGATGCGGACGGCATTATCATTGCCCGGAGTGTTAGGTTTCGAGTTGGGCAGATTTAAGACGAAGATTAATTAAAATTTAGGCCCTGCATGCCTTTGCGCCGACACGGCAAAAGGACGCAGCGGCCATCGGTCCCTTCAGGCCTCGCCTTGCGCCCAAACCCGGACGGCAAAGCGCATCCAGGAAACTCGACAGAACCAACATGAAAACCTCGCTGAAAGACAGTGAAGTGATTCACGCTCCGAGAGCGCCGTCATTTATGCGGAGCTCTCGCAAAGCCGGAAAAGGAGACGCGCAAATCCTTACTGTGCCTTTATTTTTTGTGACGTAGTGTGCCTTGAGCCGCCGGTAAAGAGACGGCAAGCACATAACAAGAAGCCTGCAATGAATGAACTCGTGGAGGGGGATGATGTCGCCGCCAGGCTCCAGGCCAATCTGGCGGCCATTGTCGAATCGTCGGACGACGCCATCGTCGGCAAGACGCTCGACGGCACCATCACCTCGTGGAACGCCGCCGCCGAGCGCATCTTCGGCTATAGCGCCGAGCAGGCCATCGGCCAGAACATCAGCCTGATCATTCCCCTCGACCGGCGCGACGAGGAACTGGTCATCATCGGCAAGATCCGCGCCGGCCAGCGCGTCGATCATTTCGAGACCAAACGCCGACGCCAGAACGGCGAGCTGATCGACGTGTCATTGACCGTGTCGCCGATCCGCGATCGCTCCGGACGCATCATCGGCGCCTCGAAGATCGCCCGCGATGTGACGGAACAGCGGCGCACCGAGGCTTTGCTGGCCGAGACGCTAAGGCGCAAGGATGAGTTCCTGACCAATATGAGCCATGAGCTGCGCACGCCGATGAATGCCGTCATCGGCATCGCGCACCTGCTCACCCTGTCGCAGAACCTGTCGCCGAAGGACCAGCGCCTGGTTGGGATGCTGCGACAGAGCGCCGACAGCCTGATGGCGCTGATCAACAACCTGCTCGACTTCTCGCGGCTGGAGACCGGGTCGCTGCACATCGAGGAGACCGAGTTCGACCTGGCCGCCCTGGCCGAAAAAGCCGTGGTCATGGTCGAGGTGCCGGCGCGCGAAAAGGGCCTGAAGCTCGACATGAGCTGGGATCCGGCGCTGATGGACCGCTATGCCGGCGATCCGCTGCGGCTGCAGCAGGTGCTGAGCAACCTGATGGCCAATGCCGTCAAGTTCACCGAAAAGGGCGGGGTCGAGCTCAATGTACGCCTGAAATCGAAGACGCGCGAGGTCACCACCGTCACCATCGATGTCGCCGATACCGGCGTCGGCATTCCGCCCGACAAGGTCGACGTGATCTTCGACAAGTTCATGCAGGCCGACGCCTCGACGACACGCCGCTTCGGCGGGTCGGGCCTGGGCCTGTCGATCTGCAAGGCGCTGGTCGAGGCGATGGGCGGCCGTATCTCGGTGATGAGCCGGCCGGAAATCGGCTCGACCTTCACCGTCGAACTGCCGCTGAAGAACGCCGCCGTCCAGGCGCCGGTGACGGAGCGCAAGGCGGCGGGCAACGAGCACAAGAACGTGCTGGTGGTCGACGATTACGAGCCCAATATCGTCGTGGTGACCTCGATGCTGGAGCACCTGGGATACGATTACGACGTGGCGCAGAACGGGCTGGAGGCGGTCCGGCGGACCGAGCGCGGCGGCTATGATGTCATACTGATGGACGTGCAGATGCCCGGCATGGACGGTTTCGAGAGCGCGCGCCGCATCCGCGCCGTCGAGCGCGAGAAGAAACTCGGCGCCACGCCGATCGTCGCCATGACAGCGCATGTGCTGGAGAAGGACAAGGCCCTGTGCTTCGCGGCGGGCATGGACAGCTTCATCCCCAAGCCGTTCGAGCCGGGGATGCTGCGCGACGTGCTGGCGGGATATATTCCGGCGGGGAATGCGTAGATAAGGCAGGACGCCCCACCGCCATACCTCGCTCGCCTTTGCCAGGGCAAGGGCTCGTTGGGGAGGTATAGGATATCAGGCGATTTCCGGCCCCTCGATCTTCAGGGCGATGCCGAAGTCGTGGCGCGGTCCCGCCGGCAGGGTAACGTGCAGGCCTGACGCGTCGGCGGTGAAGGCCAAGGGCTGGCTGCCGCCGACGATCGTTACCCGTGACACCGGCGCGCCGGCCAGGGCGGCGATCGAGACCATGTCGTCAGGCTGGCCCAGGGTGATGGCGTAGAGCGCGCCGGCCTTCGTGGTGAAGCGGATGTCGCGGTTGGTGAAGTCGAGCTTCGGATCGCCGGCGACGAACTGACCCGCGGCGACCTGCGTCGGGCCCTCGCCCGCCTGTTTCCACGGCCGGGTGGCGTAGATGGCCTCGCCGTAGAGCCTGAGCCAGCCGCCGATCTCGGTGACGATCCGGCGCTCCTCGTCGTCGATGGCGCCGTCGCCGCGCACCGGCACCGACAGCATGAGGTTGCCGTTCTTCGACACCACGTCGCACAGGCGATGGATGACGTCCTTCGCCGGGACGTAGGACTTGTCGAGCAAACGCCGGCGGTTGTAATGCCAGTCGCCGAGGCAGGTGTCGGTCTGGAAGGGGCAGGGCTCTATATCCGACTTGTTGCCGCGTTCGACGTCCTCGACGACGGCGGCCTTGCGCGCCTCGGGCACCAGCTTGATGGTGACGACGACCTCCTGGCGGCCGTCATGCCACTTGAGGCCCGCGTTGTAGTAGTGGGCGGCGAGGTCGAGGCCGACCTGGCCAAGCGGCAGGTCGGCATTGTCGAAATAGACGAGGTCGGGCCGGTAGCTGTCGATCAGGTCCTTGGTGCGCAGATAGAACTGGCGCACGAAGGCCGGGTTGGCGGCGGGCGGCGCTTCGGGGAAGGGACCGTCGTTGGCGTCGTGCCAGGCATTGGCGGCGGCGACGGTGGTCAGGCCGTTTGGGCCATCCCGGTCGGGCATGGCCATGACCGGGCCGGCGTAAAGCTCCTGCGGGTCGAGGCCTTCCCACCATGTGCCCTCGCCGTCTTCCCTGCGCAGACGGAAGGCGTCGTAGCGTTCCCCGGCGCGCGGACCTTCGGGGTCGTAGCCATAGGCCGCCTGCATCCAGTGCCAGGCATGGGCGGCGTGCTGGGACACGGCGAATTTCAGGCCACGGGCGCGGGCTTCGCGGGCCCAGGTGGCGATGATGTCCTTCTTCGGCCCGACCTTCGTCGCGTTCCAGGCCATGAATTTGGAATCCCAAGTGTCGAAGTTGTCGCAGTGGCTGGCCAGGGCCATGAAATATCTGGCGCCGGCGGCGACGTAGAGGTCGAGCAACTCGCCGGGGTTCCAGTTCTCGGCCTTCCACAGGTTGTCGATCTCCATGAAGCCGGTATCGGCCGGATGGCCGTAGGTCTTCAGGTGGTGGTCGTAACAGGCCTCGCCCTGGAGATACATGCGCCGGGCGTACCAGTCGCCCTGTTCCGGAACACACTGCGCCGACCAGTGCGCCCAGATGCCGAACTTGGCGTCGCGGAACCAGTCGGGCGCCTGGTAATGGGCGCTCAGCGACTCCCAGTCCGGCGTGAACGGGCCTTCGGCGGGCGCATCGGCGGACGGCCGCGCTTCGCCGGCGAAGAAGGCGCCGGGAACGGCGGCGCAGGCCGCGGCGGCGGCGAAGAGGCCACGTTTGCTGATCTTCATGTTTCCGTCCGGTTGCAGGTTATGGACGGACTATGGCCGTCCAAGGGCATGGAGGCAACAGCGCATGAAAAAGCCCCTTCCCGGCGGGGGAAGGGGCAATTTTCAAGCCGGCTTTTGAGGTTAGCTCTGGATTTCGAAGCCGATGAATACCGGGCCCGGCACGTCGAGAACCTGGCCCACCTGGACCAGGGTGCCGTCCGGCTGGATGTGGAAGGGCACGACATTGTTCGAATGCTCGTTGGCGACCAGCAGGCGCGGCTGCCCGTAAAGATACTGGTCCTCGATGATCATGAACATGCGCGGCCACTCGCCGCCGGTCGACACCGTCTGCAGCGGGGTGAGCTTGCCGTCATTGATGCTGAATACCACGATCGAGTTGTGGCCGCGGTTGGAGACGTAAAGCCGGTTGCCGGCGTGGTTGATGGCGATGTGGGCGGCCTGGTTATGGCCGCTGAAGTCCGGCGGCAGGGTCGAGATCGACTGGACCTTGTCGAGGACGCCCTCGTTGCCGAGCGTGGCGACGGTGACCGTGTTGGCCAGCTCCGAGACGATATAGACGTGATAGCCGTCAGGCGCGAACACCATGTGGCGCGGACCCGAGCCCGACGGCAGCTTGATCGAGCGCGTCTTGTCGCCGACCTTGCCGCTGGTCTCGTTGAAGGTGTAGCTCATGACCTCGTCGGTGCCGAGGTCGATGTGATAGATGCGGGTGTTGCCGGGGGCGAACTGCACCCAGTGGGCGTGCGGGCCGGCCTGGCGGTCCGGATCCTTGCCCTTGCCCTTGTTCTGGCGAATGACCGGCGTACCCGGCAGGCCGGTCGTCGCGTCGAGCGGGAAGATGGCGATGTTGCCGGTGTTGTAGTTGGCGCAGGCCAGCCAGCGGTGCGAGGCATCGAGCGACAGGTAGCACGGCGAGTCGCCGGCCGAGGAGACTTCGCCCAGCTTGTTCCAGCTGTAGTCGTAGACGCCGATCTTGCCGTCGGCCTGTTCGTTGACGACGTAGTTGATGCGTTGGAGACCGGTCAGGCCCCATGAGACGTTCGGCACGTCCTTGGCCGGCCAGACGTGGAAGTCGTCGCTGGTGACATAGGCGCCCATCGGGTAGAGGCCCTGGCCGCCTTCGGAGGCGTAGGTGCCGACCGAGATCTGCACGCCGTGTTCCGGCGGCGGCGGCGGGGGAGGCGGCTGGGTGGCGTCGGGCGCGGGTGTTGCGGTCGCATCCGCCGGAGGCGGCGGGGGTGGCGGAGTCTGGCTGGCGTCGGGCGCGGCCGGGGTCTGCTGGGTCGTGTCCTGCGCCAGGGCGGCGGCCGGCAGGACGGTCATGGCGCCGGCGGCGGCCAGCAGGTGACGGCGGCTGAGGTGCTTTTTCATCTCGTTCTCTCTCTTCGTGACGCTCATGCTTGCCGGAAAATGGTGACCACTTTTAGGCAATAGCTTAACTGACAAACCGGCTGAGCAACAGGACGAAGCCCAGGCCGCACACGCCCACCAGCCCCTCCATCAGGGTCCAGGAACGCAGGGTATCCTTCACCGACAGTCCGAAATATTCCTTGAACATCCAGAAGCCGGAATCGTTGACGTGGCTGAACATCAGACTGCCCGCGCCGATGGCCAGCACCATCAGGTTGGGGTCGACTCCAGTGGTGGCCACGACCGGAGCCACCAGGCCCGCCGCCGTCAGCCCCGCCACCGTGGCCGAGCCAAGGCTAACCCGGATCACGCCGGCAATCAACCAGCCAAGCACGAGCGGCGGTATGGGAAGCGACTTGAGTACCTCGCCGAGGGTCGTGCTGACGCCGGAAACGACGAAGACCTGCTTGAGCGCGCCGGCGCCGGCGATGATCATCAGGATCGGCGCTATTTCTCGCAGGGCGCCGCCCGATTGCTCCATCAGCCTGCGGAACCCCATGCCACGCGCCGTGCCGAGCGTGAAGCAGCCGACCGCCAGGGCGATCAGCATGACGATGTCGGGATTGCTGACGAAGTCGAGCAGGGGTTTGTAGCGCGGGGCGACCTGGACCGTCTGGGCGACCAGGGTCGCGCCGGCCAGCAGGACGACCGGCAGGAGGGCGGTGGCGAAGCTGTTGAAGGCGCCGGGCAGGTCGGCATCGCTGCGCGGTTCGGTGACGAACAGGGCGGCGGGCTGGGCCTTGATGCCCTTGACGGTCATGGCGAACAAAGGTCCGGCGATCAGCAGGGTCGGTATGCCGACGATCAGGCCGTAGATCAGGGTCTTGCCCATGTCGGCGTGGAACTGGGCGACGATGGCGGTCGGCGAGGGGTGCGGCGGCAGGAAACCGTGGGCGATCGACAGGCCGCACATCAGCGGGATGGCCAGGGCGACCAGCGGCCGCTGCGACTGGTACATCAGCGAGAAGATCAGCGGCACCAGCAGCACGAAGCCGACATTGTAGAACAGGGGAATGCCGACGATGAAGCCGGTGAGCGTGAGCGCGATGCTCATGCGCTTGTCGCCGAAGGCACGGATCAGCGTGGTGGCGATCTTCTGCGCCGCGCCGGAATCGGCGATCAGCTTGCCGAAGATGGCGCCGAGGCACAAAAGGATGGTCAGGGAGCCTTCGAGATCGCCGATGCCCTGCTCCAGCGCCTTGGGGATGGAGTCGACCTTGACGCCAAGCGCGATGGCCGCGCCGATCGAGGCGATGACGAAGGCGACCAGGGGCTGGACCTTGCCGGCGGCGATCATGACGATCAGCGCCACGACCGTGACGCCGACAATGCCGAGCGCCCAGGCAGGATCGGCGGCGGATACGGCCGGCAGGTTCACGTGAGCGTTTCCCATCTGTGACGGCGGTTGGCGCGCCTTTTCTTGGCCTTGACCCTAAGTCAGAAAGGGAAGGTAGGCAAGGCGGCGAATTTTTTTGCATTTTGGACGAAGAACAGATTGCGAACTTGGAACAAATGGGGTACGTGTTCTTGGGTAAGGATTGGCGACGCCGGGAATCGTGAGATAGGGAGATTGGGATCATGTCATCGCAGGCAGTGTTGAGACTCGTGAGCAAGAACGACGCAGACAAGCAGCGCGCCCTGGAAGCGGCGCTGGCGCAGATCGACCGGGCTTTTGGTAAAGGCTCGGTGATGAAGCTGGGCTCGAACGGCAAGGTGGCCGATATCGAATCGGTGTCGACCGGTTCGCTCGGCCTCGACATGGCGCTGGGCATCGGCGGCCTGCCCAAGGGACGGGTGGTCGAGATTTACGGCCCGGAATCGTCGGGCAAGACGACCCTGGCCCTGCACACGGTGGCCGAAATCCAGAAGCAGGGCGGTACGGCGGCCTTCGTCGACGCCGAACACGCGCTCGATCCGGTCTATGCCGGCAAGCTGGGCGTCAATCTCGATGATCTTCTGGTGTCGCAGCCGGACAACGGCGAGCAGGCGCTGGAAATCACCGATACCCTGGTGCGTTCGGGCGCGGTCGATATCGTGGTCGTCGACTCGGTGGCGGCGCTGACGCCGCGCGCCGAAATCGAAGGCGACATGGGCGACAGCCTGCCGGGCCTGCAGGCGCGGCTGATGAGCCAGGCGCTGCGCAAGCTGACCGCCTCGATCTCCAAGTCGAAGTGCATCGTCATCTTCATCAATCAGATCCGCATGAAGATCGGCGTTATGTACGGCTCGCCGGAAACGACGACCGGCGGCAACGCACTCAAGTTCTACGCCTCGGTGCGCCTCGACATCCGTCGCACCGGCGCCATCAAGGTGCGCGACGAGAACGTCGGCAACAGCGTCAAGGTCAAGGTGGTCAAGAACAAGGTGGCGCCGCCGTTCCGTGAGGTCGAGTTCGACATCCTGTTCGGCCAGGGCATTTCCAAGCTCGGCGAGATCATCGACATGGGCGTCAAGGCCGGCGTGGTTGAGAAGTCCGGCTCGTGGTTCTCCTACAATTCGACCCGCATCGGCCAGGGCCGGGAAAACGCCCGCGATTTCCTCAAGGCCAATCCCGACATGGCGAAGGAGATCGAGACGGCCGTGCGCAAGAAGGCCGGCGCCCTGTCCGAGGAACTGCTCGGCGCGCCGGAGCCCGACGCCGACGACGGCGACGAGTCGTTGTAAGCAAGGATTTGCCGGCGGCCCCGCGCTCACCACATACGCTCCGGCCGGCGACCCGGGACGCCCCCTGACAGGATCGGGGGGCGTCTTTTTTATTGCGGTTGCGCAAAGCTTTTGCGCTTGCGGTCAAGCGCCTATATACCGGCCTATTCCTGATCCACCCGACCGGAGCGGTTTTCCGTAATACCATGCCGTCCTTGAACCAGATACGTCAGACCTTCCTCGACTACTTCGCCAGACATGGCCACGAAGTGGTCGGCTCGTCCTCGCTCGTCCCGCAGAACGACCCGACGCTGATGTTCACCAATGCTGGCATGGTGCAGTTCAAGAACGTTTTCACCGGTGCGGAAACACGGCCGTACAAGCGGGCGACGACGTCGCAGAAGGTCGTGCGCGCCGGCGGCAAGCACAACGATCTCGACAATGTTGGTTATACGGCGCGCCACCACACCTTCTTCGAGATGCTGGGCAATTTCTCCTTCGGCGACTACTTTAAGGCCGAAGCGATCGAGTTCGCCTGGAACCTGATCACCAGGGACTACGCCCTCGATCCCAAGCGCCTGATGGCGACCGTCTATGTTGACGATGACGAAGCGTTCAACCTGTGGAAGAAGATTGCCGGCCTGCCGGAATCGAAGATCGCGCGCATCGCCGGCTCCGACAATTTCTGGAGCATGGGCGATACCGGTCCGTGCGGCCCGTGCACGGAAATCTTTTGGGATCACGGCGATCATATCTGGGGCGGGCCTCCGGGGACACCGGAAGAAGACGGCGATCGCTTTGTCGAGATCTGGAACCTGGTTTTCATGCAGTTCGACCAGCAGGCGGACGGCACGCGCCTCAACTTGCCCAAGCCGTCGATCGATACCGGCATGGGCCTGGAACGCGTGGCCGCGGTGCTGCAGGGTGTGCACAACAATTACGATATCGACCTGTTCCAGACTCTGATCGGCGCCAGCGTAAAGGCAACCGGCGTGGCGGCCGAGGGTGACGCCCTGCCGTCGCACCGCGTCATCGCCGACCATCTGCGCTCGTCGAGCTTCCTGATCGCCGACGGCGTGACGCCATCGAACGAAGGCCGCGGTTATGTCCTGCGCCGGATCATGCGCCGCGCCATGCGTCACGCCTATCTGCTCGGCGCCGACAAGCCGTTGCTGCCGCGCCTGGCGCCGACCCTGGTGCAGGAAATGGGTGACCATTACGGCGAGCTGAAGCGCGCCGAGGCGACGATCGTCGAGACCCTGCGCCAGGAGGAAGAGCGCTTCCGGCAGACGCTGGGCCGCGGCATGGGGCTGCTGGACGAAGCGACACAGGACCTGAAGGCCGGTGACATGCTCGATGGCGAGACGGCGTTCAAGCTTTACGACACCTATGGTTTCCCGCTCGACCTGACCCAGGACGCGGTGCGCGCCAAGGGGCTGACGGTCGACACCGACGCCTATGACGCGGCGATGCGCCGGCAGAAGGAACGCGGCAAGCAGAACTGGACCGGGTCCGGCGAGAAGGCCGTGGCGGCGGAGTGGTTTTCGATCCGCGACGCCATCGGCGCTTCGGAGTTCGTCGGCTATGATCACCTGACGGCCCAGGCCCACGTCCAGACCCTGGTGCTGGATGGCGAAAGCGTCGGCGAGGCCGGCAAGGGCGATGTTGTCGAGGCGGTGGTCGAAAAGACGCCGTTCTATCCAGAAGGCGGTGGCCAGGCCGGTGACACCGGCGAAGTCGAGTTCCTGCACGGCAAGGGCCGGGTGCTCGATACCCACCGCCAGGCCGGTGAGCTGATCGTTCATCGCATCGAGATCACTGAGGGCAGCGTCAAGCTTGGTGACAAGGCCGAACTGCATGTCGATGCCGGCAAGCGGACGACGACGCGCGCCAATCATTCGGCGGCGCACCTGCTGCATGCCGCCTTGAAGCATGTGCTGGGGCCGCATGTGGCGCAGAAGGGGCAACTGGTCGATGCCGAGCGCATGCGCTTCGACTTCAGCCACGGCGCGCCGCTGACCACCGATGAGTTGGAGCGTATCGAGGGCGAGGTCAATGCCGTCATTCGCCAGAACGTGCCGTCATCGACGCAACTGATGTCGCCGGAAAAGGCGATCGAAGCCGGCGCCGTGGCGTTGTTCGGCGAGAAGTACGGCGAGGAAGTGCGCGTGCTGGCCCTCGGCCATGCGCTTGGTGGCGAGGGCAGCTACTCGGTCGAGCTGTGCGGCGGCACCCATGTGGCGCGGACCGGCGACATCGCTCTGTTCAAGATCATTTCCGAAAGCGGCATCGCCGCCGGAGTGCGCCGCATTGAGGCATTTACGGGTGAGGCGGCGCGGCAATACCTGCTGGAACAGGCGGGCGTCGCGGTTGCGCTGGCCGGGCAGTTCAAGGTCCCGGTGGCGCAGGTCGCGGCGCGGGTCGAGGCGTTGATGGGTGAACGCAAGCGGCTGGAAAAGGAACTGTCCGAGGCCAAGCGCGCCCTGGCGGTCGGCGGCGGCGGCGGCGGCGCGGCGGCGGGACCGGAAGAGATCAATGGCGTCAAGGTGATCGCGCGTACGCTCGACGGCGTCGGCGGCAAGGACCTGCGTCCGCTGGCCGAGGATTTCAAGAAACAGGTCGGCAGTGGCATTGTCGCTTTGGTCGGTACGCTGGATGGCAAGGCGGCGGTGACCGTGGCCGTGACGCCGGACCTGACCGACCGGTTCAATGCGGCCGAACTGGCCAAGGCGGCGGTCATCGCCATGGGCGGCCAGGGCGCCGGCGGCAAGCCGGACTTCGCCCAGGGCGGCGCGCCGGACGACTCGAAGGCGGAGGCTGGTTTGGCTGCGGTCAGGGCATTGATCTAGGCGAGAGGGGTAAGCCTCTCAGCCCTTACGGCTTCACCGCGTTCGCCTCTCGTCCTCTCCCCAAGGACCCCCTCTGTCAGCTCCGCTGGCATCTCCCCCACAAGTGGGGAGTATGGAGAGAGGTGGAAGACAGCAAGGCGCCCACCAAAGCCGCTGCGCAATCCCGACGGCGAATGCGAAGTCGTGACCCACATCTCACTCGCGATCTGGCGATCGCTCGCTCGTGCGGTCCCCCTCCCCAGCAAAGCTGGGGAGGTACAAGGAAGGTGGCCTCGCTTCCGTAAGTCAGGGCAGGGATGAGAAGTCAGAATCCCCTCCACCACCGCGCCGAAGAGGCGCGCTTGCGCTTGGCGAAAGCTGTACTTTCGCCTTCGCTCACCCGACCTCCCCGACAAGCGGGGAGGGGCTAGGGGTTAATCCTCCATGCTGCGACAGATGGCCGACATCTTGTTGCCGATGGGATCGCGGACATAGGCGAGGTAGAAGTCCGGGCCGTAGGCTTCGCGCACGCCCGGAGGACCTTCGCAGGTGCCGCCATTGGCCAGGGCCGCTTCGTGGAAAGCGCGCACCGCTGCCCGCGACGGGGCGGAGAAACCGACCATGTGGCCGTTGGAGGGCGTGGCTTCCTCGCCGTTGAACGGCGCCCCCAGCCAGACGGTGTGACCGCTTTCCGGATTGCCATTGAAGGCAAAACCGGCGTGGCCGTGTTCGTCGTAGAACTTGCTGTAGCCGAGCGGGGCCAGCACCGCCTCGAAGAACTTCGTCGATGCGACGTGGTCCTTCACGCCGAAGGTTGCATAGCTGATCATCGTTACCTCCCTGTTTTGGGTGGCGCGACCTTAGCATGGCGTTCGAACAAATCAAGAACATTTACGCGAAATATTTGTAAAGCGCCCAGACGCCGAAGCCGATGAAGAGGATGCTGGCGATGATGCGCACCCATTTCAGCGGCACCAATTTCATGACCCTGTCGCCGAAGAAGATGGCTGGCACGTCGGCGATCATGAGGCCGAGTGTCGAGCCGGCAACGACGGGGATGATGGTGTTGTATTCCGCGGCAAGCGCCGCCGTGGCGAACTGGGTCTTGTCACCCATTTCGGCCAGGAAGAAGGCGATGACAGTGGTGAGAAACGCGCCGCGGTCGGTCTTCGGCGCGTCGTCGTTATCGGCCTGGTCCGGCACCAGAATCCACAGGCCAAGCGCGATGAAGGCGACGGCCAGAATGAGCGGCATGTATTTTTGAAAGCCGAGGTGGGTGATGAGGGTGCCGCCGAAGGCCGCAAGCCCGTGGTTGGCGACGGTGGCGACGAGGATGCCCAGGATGATCGGCACCGATTTGCGGTAGCGCGCGGCGAGCAGGAGGGCCAGCAGCTGGGTCTTGTCGCCGATTTCGGAAATGGCGACGAGCAGGGTGGAGTGAAGGAAAGCGTCCATGGGGCAACCGGATCAGGCAGGGTGAACGACGCACGACGCACGTTCGGGCTGCCTGAAAAAAGGCCCGGCGCGCGCCGCAGGTCTCACCTTGATCCGTAAGGCCAAAAGCCTGGATTGCCGCCACCATGCCGGATGCCCGGCAAGTATGTTGACGTCGGCCGCTTCCGGGGTGGAAGCGCGGTTACTCCCCTGAGGGTGGGGGGCATCTAGGGGTTTTTGTGCGGTGCGTCAAGGGGTGTGCGAAGTGCCCCTCACCCGATCGTCGGCGGAAGGAAGTAAGAAACCCCACCACCACCGCGCCGAAGAGGCGCGGCGGTCCCCCTCCCCATCAAAGATGGGGAGGTACAAGGAGGCATCAGTTTGAAGATGAGGCGCTGGAGGAGGCCGAGTCGTCGTCCTCGCCGGGCTTGGGCAGGCCGATGTGGACCAGTTGCCAGTGGGTCAGGCCGTGGCGCTCGAAGGTGAAGGTCGTGGTGCCGTGGGTGGCGTCCTTCACGGTCAGGCGGGCGTGTTCCAGGCTGAAGAAGGCGACGCGCGGGGCGGGGCCCTTGGCGGCGGCGACGTCGGCGGTGTTGGCGTCCTTGCCCTCGCCATAGGTCAGGGCCAGGATGGCCTTGGGCTTGAGGTAGGTTTCGACATCGACCGGTGGCGGCGCGGGCGCCTGGGCGGCCTCGGGGTGGACGACATCGTTATAGGCCTTGCCGATGGCGTTGGCCGCCTGTTGCAGCACATTGCCGGTGGCGCCGACCGGATCCTTGAGCACCGACGGCGCCGGCGCGGCCACGCCGGTGTTGTCGGCCAGAAGCTGCGCCTTCAGGTCGGCGCGGACGGCGTCGTAGTCGATCAGCTTGACCAGGGACTGGCTGTCGTCGCTCCTGGCGGCGCTGCGGATGTCGTAGAACGAGATCATCGGCGCGGTGTAGAACAGGCCGGCGGCGCCCAGCAGGACGATCAGCAGCAGGAAAGACAGGAATCTCGACACAGGCCACCCCCATATATTCAGCTCAAGCGCCGCATGGCTCGCGCAAGTCCGCGCGGCGGCCGCTTGGCCTTGCCAGGCCCTTTGGACCTGGAATGATTGGTTAACAAACAGTAGCATGTGAAATCGGGCTTGTCGCCCCGGCCTGTACTTTTGGCGGCGGGGTGTTGTTGATTCGACGCGGCGCGGATAGGTTGCGGACATGGGTTTCGAGGATGACATGGCCGGAGTGTATGCCTTGCGGCGCAAGGGATTGGCGGGGGACGCCAAGGCCTATGCCGCCGCGCGGAAGAGGCTGGCGGCGATGTTGCCGGCGGCGTCGGGTGTCGCGCGGGCGCGGCTGTTGCAGGCGTCGGGCAGGTCGAGCGTGATCTCGGTGAGGTGGGCGCGGCGCTGGCGGCCTATGGCGAGGCAGCGGATATCTGGCGGTTGGCCGGTGATGATGGCGGGCTGGCCCATGCGCTCAGGCATCTGGCGGATATCCGGCGCGAGGCCGGGGATGCGGAAGGAGCATTACCGCTGATCGACGAGGCGATTGCGTTGCTGGGCGGAGCGGATGGGCTGACGCGGGCCAATGCCTTGCGCGTGCGGGCCTTGTGTCTCGACGTGCTGGGACGGCCGGCGCGGGATGCGTGGGCGGAGGCGAAGGCTTTGTATGAAGCGGCCGGGGTCGAGGCCGGGGTTGAGGCGTGCGAGCGGCGGCTGGGATAGACCCCTCCGCGCCTCCCCATACCCCTCCGCCGGCTGCGCCGGCACCTCCCCATCGCAAGCGATAGGGAGGAGGGAGCGAAGCGGCTGCGTCCGAGCCTATTTCCCTTGCCACAGGTCGGGGTGGGCTTCGATATAGGCGCTCAGCATGTCGGCGACCTTCTGGTCGTCGTGGATATTGGGGTGGCCGTTGCAGCCGGTATTGTCGGTCTGCGGCAGGATCAGTTCGTCGATCTTCGTCTCGCCGCCGCCTTTCAGCGTATTGAACACGGCGGTGACCGCGTCGTGGTATTCGGCCCGATTGGTGTCCGGCGAGTCGAGAATGATGAAGGCGCCGGGATTGGCGGCGCGCACGGTCTTGACGAACGTGACGAAGGTCGCTTCGTAGTCGGCGACGAGGGCGTCGCGCGTCTTCCACGGCTCGTCGTCGTGCAGCGGCGTCGAGAAGTCGTTGCCGCCGATGCCGATGACGATGATCTGCGGGCGCCAGTCCGGCTGCGACGCTGGTGTCGGGTCGTCGAAGATGGCGCGCGGATAGAGCATCGGCATGCGGTATTTGGGATGTTCGTGGCCGTCATAGTTGCGCACCATGCCGAGCCCGGAAAAGGCGTTGCTCTGGTAGTCGGCGTTGAAATGCTTGCCAACCAGGGCCGGGAAGCTTTCCTGGGCGTCGGTGGTTTCAAAGATGTCATCGGGCGTGCACTGGGTGAAGGCCGAGGTGTTGCCGTAGCCGACGGTATAGCTGTCGCCGATGAATTCGATCTGGCGTGCGGGCGCGGGGGCGGGATTCGAGTCGGGGTTTGGAGCCTGGCCCATGATCCCCTGGAAATGGCCGGTGGCGTACTGGGTTTCCGAACGCTTCTCGACGCGGACGGTATGCGGGCCCGCGCCGTCGGCCTGCACGCTGATCGTGCGGTGGCCGGGCTTCTTGACGATCATCAGCAGCTTGCCGTCGAGGAGGACGTTGAAGTTGTTGGCGTCGTCGTCGAACAGCAGGTTGACGAAGGCGCCGGAGAAGCGCGCCTCGAAATAGACGCCGGGCCACTGGTAGCTGTAGCCGAGCGATTCCTTGCGCACCTTGCCGCCGACATGCAGCGGCAGGAAGGCGACTTTCGTGGCGGTAACGCTGTCGACGACGGTATCCTGGGCGAGAGCCGGAACGGCAAAGGCGGCCAGGGTGGCAGCCAGGGCCAGACAGTTCGAGATCGGCGATTTTTGCATGACGTTTCCTCTTTTGCAGCGAGCGTGCGCCGTGGTGGCGGGCGATGTCAAGCGGGCGGTCCGGAAGGCATGAGTCAACATATATAGAGTTTGTGCTTGACTAAAAACTCTACATATGTTGATATGGGTGCATGCCGAGGACGATGAACATATCAAACCAGACCCGCGCCGTGTTGGCGGCCTTGTTCGCCGAGCCGCAGGCGTGGCGTTACGGCTATGATCTGTCGAAGGAAACCGGCCTCAAGTCGGGTACGCTCTATCCGCTGCTGATGCGGTTGCACGACCAGGGACTGTTGGACGCCGAGTGGCGCCAGCCAGTGCAGGCTGGGCGGCCGGCGCGGCACGCCTATCGCCTGACGGCGGCGGGGATGGCGCTGGCAGCGGAACGGACGGCGATCGTCAGGACAGGTTTGCGGGAGGCCGGGGCATGAATTTGGCGGGCTGGCTGATGGTGCGGGCAACAGGGCTGATGCCGGTGGAACGGCAGGCGTGGGCCGAGGCCATGCGCCAGGAGTTCGAGGCCGTCGCGCCGGCAGACCGTCTGGGGTTCGCGGCGGGATGCCTTTGGGCTGCCATGCGAGAAAGGATCGATGCCATGCAGATGGGGGTGACCATCGGACGCTGGGGCGTGGGACTGGTGACGGCGGCCTATGGCGCGCTTCATCTCTTCGGCGCGATCAGCGTGCTGAACATCATGCTGACGGGGCACGATCATTATCGCGACCTGTTGCTGGCCCATGGTCACACCGAGGCCGCGGCGCAGCTTCAGGCATCACGGCCGGGCCTGGTGCTCTATCTCGTCCTGATGGCGGCCGGCAATCTTGTGGCAGCCCTGTTCCTGGTGCGGTGGCGGCCGCGCCTGTTCTGGCTTGGCTGCGCTATCGTCGCCGTCACGGCGGGCGTGCCGGCCATTTATGGCATGGCGAAGACAGGTCTCGACACCGGGACGGTCTGGGGCTGGCAGTTCGTGCCGCTGGCCATGCTGGCCGGGGCGGCAGTAGTGCTGGCGTGGATGAGCCGGCGCAAACCGGGCGGCATGGCGGCCGCCTGACCCCTTACTTGCCCTGCCACAGCTCGGGGTGGGCGTCGATATAAGCGACGAGCAGGTTTGACACCGTCTTGTCGTCCTCGGTCGTCGGATGCCAGTCGCAGCCGCCGAAGCTCAGATTGTTCATAGGAATGAAGTCGACGCGCGTCTCACCCGAAGCCTTGAGCCGGGCGATGACGTTTTTGACCTCGGACTGGATCTCGCCGTCGACCTGGTCCGTCGCCATCAGGATGAAGGCAGCGTTGGGGTTGCGGGCGCGCAGGGTCTGCACGAAGCTGACATAGGTCGTCTCGTAGTCGGCGTGTTCGTCGTCGCGTGTCTTCCATTTTTCGCCGTCGTGCAGTGGCGTCGAGAAGTCGTTGGTGCCGAGACCGATGACGATGATCTGCGGCTGCCAGGACGTGTCGTTGTACTGGACCTGGTGGTCGATCAGGGTGAAGGGGTAGGCCACCGGCACCGGGTCGCCGTCGCCGCCGCCGTAATTGCGCACGATGCCGTGGCCGGAGATGGCGTTGATCTGGTAGTCGGCGTCGTAGTGCTTGGCCGTCAGCGGGCCGAAGGCTTCCGATGTGTCGGTGGTGGCCCAGACGCCGTCGCCGGGGCAGGTGCGTGAGGCCGAGGTGTTGCCGTAGCCGACGGTATAGCTGTCACCAATGAACTCGATCTGGCGCGGGCGGGCCTGGGGCGCCGGCAGGACGTCGGCGGCGTCGGGCACGAAGAAGCCGCCGAAGCCGGCATAGGTCCACGCCGCCTCGGTGCGCTTTTCGAGGCGGATGGTGTGCATGCCGTCGGGCAGGGGGCCGAGCTCGATGTCGCCCCGGCCGGGCTTGGTTTCGCTGTCGACGCGGACGCCGTCTATATAGATGTCGAGCTTGTTGACGCCGTCATTGAGGCGGACGGTCACCGCGGTGCCCTTGAAACTGGCCTCGAAATAGGTGCCGGGCCAGGCGTGCAGCCATTCGCCGTCGGACGCGTTAAGCAGGACGCGGCCGCCGATATGCACCGGCAGGGCGATCTTTGGCGTTTCGGCCTGGGCGGCGGCGGCGAGCACGGCGTAGGCGGCAAGGGCGGGAAGCAGGCGGTTTGGGGTCATTGCGTGGATACAGTCCAATAGTCGGGATGCTGGTCGAGGTAGGCGTCAACGGTGGCGGCGATGCGCTTGTCGTCGTCAAGATTGAGGTGCCAGTCGCAGCCGGTCAGGTTGAAGCCCGTGCCGACATCGAGGCGGTCGACGCGGGTTTCGCCGGTTTGTTTCAGCCGGCCGATGATGGTGTCGAGGTCGGCGCGGATTTCGTCCTGGCCGTAGGTCACCAGCACGAAGCGGGCGTCGGGATGGGCGGCGCGTAGGGACTGCACGAAGGTGACGTAGGTGGCGATATAGTCGGCGCGCAGGTCATCCTGCGTCGCCCACCTCTCGCCCGGATTGAGCGGTGTCGAGAAGTCGTTGCCGCCCAGGGCGATGACGATGACCTGGGGCTGCCAGCCGTCGTCGTCGGCGGGCACGGCCGGATCGAACAGGACGTTGGGATAGAACTTCACCAGGCTGCGTTTCGGCGCGACGCCGTTGTAGTTGCGGACGATGCCGAAGCCGGAATAGGCATTGACGCGGTAATCGGCGTCCTCGTGCCGGGCGGCCAGCGGACCCCACGCCTGCTGCGAGTCGGTGGTGGCCCAGACTTCGTCCTCTGTGCAGTCGCGCTTCGACGAAGTATTGCCGTAGCCGGCGGAATAGCTGTCGCCGATGAACTCGATCTGGCGGTCATGATGCGGCGCGCCCAGGTCCTGCTCGCCAGCCGGGACGTAGAAGCCGTCGAACTCACCGGTATTGTCCTGGCTTTCGGTGTTCTTCTCCAGCCGCACGACGTGGTTGGCGTCGGATAGGCCCGAGACGCGGACTTCGGCGGCGCCGGGGCGGTTGAAGCTCTGCACCGGCTGGCCGTCGATCAGGATGGTATAGATATTGGCGGTGTCGTTGAAGCGCAGATCGACTTCGGGACCGTGGAAGGCGGCGGTGAAATAGATGGCCGGCCACTGGTGGATATAGGCGGGGCCGTCGACCTCGGCGCTGCCCGAGCCCTTGGAAAAGGCGCCCTGCATGACGCGGCCGCCGACATAGGTATCGAGCGCGATCGACCGGGAGGTAATGAAATCGCCGGTGGTGACCGTCTGGGCATGGGCGGCGGTGGCGAAAGCCAGGACGGCGAGGGCGGGGAGCAGGCGCATGGTCATGGGTTCCAGATGCCGGTTTGGGCGTCGATAAGGGCTTCGAGCCCGGCGGCGATGCGTTTGTGGTCGTTGAGGCTGAGGTGCCAGTCGCAGCCGGTCTGTTCGAAGCCCGTGCCCGCCGACCAGGTCAGGATGCGGGTATCGCCGCGCGTTTTGGCGATGGCGGCGATGGCCTGGAGGTCGGGGATCAGCTCCGGCTCGCCGTAGTCCATCAGCACGAAGGCGGCTTTCGGATTGCGGGCGCGCAGGGTCTTGAGGAAAGCGAGGTAGGTGTCGATGAAGTCGCCACGCAGCGTGCGGTCGTCGGCCCACTTTTCGCCGGCGTGGACCGGCGTGGCGAAGTCGTTGTCGCCGAGCGCGACGACCACGACCTGCGGGTTCCACGACGGGTCATCGTAGATCACGCTCTTGTCGAACAGGGCATAGGGATAGAGCGCGGGCATGACGTCGCCCGGGCTGTCGTCGTAATTGCGCACCATGCCGATGCCTGAGACGGCGTTGACCTGGTAGTCTGCGTCGTAATGCTTGCCGACCAGGGCGCCGAAGGCCTGTTGCGTATCTGTGCTGTCGTGGATTTCGTCCGGCGTGCATTCGTGCCGGGTCGAGGTCGTGCCATAGCCGGCGGCGTAGGAGTCGCCGATGATCTCGATCTGGCGGGCACGGGGCGAAGGGGCGGGAAGGGCGTTGTTACCGGCGTCCGCAGTCCCGGACACATAGAAGCCCAGGAAGTCTTCGGGATGGGCCATGGATTCGGTGATCGTCTCCAGCCTGACGGTATGCGGGCCGTCACCCAGGTCGTCGATGCGATATTCCGACTTGCCGGGTCTGGCGATCCGGATGGGGTCCCTGTTGTCCACGGTCAGGGTGTAGATGTTGGAATCGTCGTCAAACTTGGCGTAGAGGGTGCCGCCCTTGAAGGCCGCCTCGTAATATACGCCCGGCCACTGGTGCTGGAAAACCGGCACAATATTAAACGCGTAATCGTCCGGCCCAAGCTTGCTATTGACGGCGACGCGGTCCGGATTCATCTGCAGCAAGACCGTACCGGTAGTGTTGCGGCCGGCCGAATGGATATCTAGCGCGGACATGGCCGCCGTGATCAGGAAGCCCTTGCCGCCACCGCTCCGGTCGCCGTAGACCTGGCGCGTCACAGTCTGGGCCTGTACCAGGCCGGCTGCAAGCAAGCCCGCGATGACCAGCGCCGCTGTGCGCATCTTCCATCCCTCTGTATTTTACCGCGATAGTCTCAGGGATTGCCGGGTAGGTCAACGCGTCCGGATCAGGAGCCGACGGTTTCCTGGGTGCCGTACCAGACAAATTCCGAAAACGGGAAGGCGGCCCTGCAATGAACGCAGAAACAGCTGCTGTAAAACTTGGGATCGGCGGCCAGGGTTTCGGCTATGTCACGCGACATCGTTGTCGAGTAGCCGCATTTGAGGTGGGTGTAGGTGTCGCGGACGGGCCGGACAAATCCCTTGGCGCGTTCCTCGGGCGTGAGGACGACATAGGCTTTCTGCCCGCCCGTCGCCGGATCGCGGTCGCGCCAGTCGTCAGGGAGCGCACCGCCTCCGGAGGCTTCGACCTTCCGGCCGTTGATGTCGGTTGGTGGTGACGGCGGCGAAGGCGGCGGGGAGGCGGATGCGCGTGAGGCCAGGCCGATGGCTACGGCGGTCAGGCCGGCGGTGCAGATGAAGCGGCGTCCGACAAGACTTCCAGACACATGATTCATGCGATCCCCCTTTGAAGGCCTGTTCAGTTTGCATGAATTGGCGGCGGGTACAAGCCATCCGGCGGTCGTGAAAAAGCCGCCGGTGGTTACACGTAGCGGCTTTTGGGAAGTAAGTAAGCAAGACACCCCACCACCACATCTCACTCACCTTTGGCAAGGCCAAACGTTCGTTCGTGCGGTCCCCCTCCCCGGCATAGCCGGGGAGGTACAAGGATTTAGGCGGCCATCGCTTTCGTCAGGTTTTCGCTGATCTTGTCGAGGAAGCCCTCGGTCGACAGCCAGCCCTGGTCGGGGCCGACCAGCAGGGCCAGGTCCTTGGTCATCTGGCCGCTTTCGACGGTGTCGATGCACACCTTTTCCAGCGTCTCGGCGAAGCGCTTGAGCTCGGCATTGTCGTCGAGCTTGGCGCGGTGCCTCAGCCCCTGCGTCCAGGCGAAGATCGAGGCCATCGAATTGGTCGAGGTCGATTCGCCTTTCTGGTACTGGCGGTAGTGGCGGGTAACGGTGCCGTGGGCGGCTTCGGCCTCCATGATCCTGCCGTCGGGCGTGACCAGGGCCGAGGTCATCAGGCCGAGCGAGCCATAGCCTTGCGCGACCATGTCCGACTGGACGTCGCCGTCATAGTTCTTGCACGCCCACACGAAGCCGCCGTTCCACTTCAGCGCCGAGGCGACGAGGTCGTCGATCAGGCGGTGTTCGTAGACCAGGCCGGCAGCCTTGAACTTGGCGGCGTATTCGGCGTCGAACACCTCCTGGAAGATATCCTTGAAGCGGCCGTCATAGGCCTTGAGGATGGTGTTCTTGGTCGAGAGATAGACCGGATAGTTGCGCGACAGGCCATACGATAACGAGGCGCGGGCGAATTCGCGAATCGATTCGTCGAGGTTGTACATGCCCATGGCGACGCCGGCGCCGGGGAACTGGAAGACCTCGTGCTCGATGACCTGCCCGTCGTCGCCCTCGAACTTGATGGTCAGGCGGCCCTTGCCGGGCACGGTAAAGTCGGTCGCCTTGTACTGGTCGCCGAAGGCATGGCGGCCGACGACGATCGGCTGGGTCCAGCCGGGAACGAGCCGCGGTACGTTCCTGCAGATGATCGGCTCGCGGAAGACGACGCCGCCCAGGATGTTGCGGATGGTGCCGTTGGGCGACTTCCACATCTTCTTGAGGCCGAATTCCTTCACGCGGGCCTCGTCGGGGGTGATGGTGGCGCACTTGACGCCGACGCCGCACTTTTGAATGGCGTACGCGGCGTCGATCGTCACCTGGTCATTGGTGGCGTCGCGGTGCTCCATGCCGAGGTCGAAATATTGCAGGTCGATATCGAGATAGGGGTGGATCAGCTTGTCCTTGATCAACTGCCAGATGATGCGGGTCATTTCATCGCCGTCGATGTCGACGACTGGGTTGGCCACCTTGATTTTCGCCATGGGATGTCCTTTTCCTCACCGGGCGCTCGCGACCTTGACACACAGGGTCTTCGGCCGGCGCCAGCGCACGCCTATAGACGAATTGGCGGCGGGTGCAAACAGATCAAATGGTGGTCAGGCGGCGCAGACCTCTCGCACGCATTGTCTCAGCCAGCGATGCGCCGGATCGGCGTCCATGCGCGGATGCCACTGCATGGCGATGGCGATTTCGGCAACCGGAACGGGGACGGGGAAGGTGGCCATGCCGGTCCGCAAGGCGGCGGTGTGGCGTTCGGGCACGGTGGCGATCAGGTCGCTGCTCCGGGCCAGCGCCAAGGCAGTGGCGAAGCCGTCGACGAGGGCGGCGACCTCGCGCCGCAGACCTAGCCGGGCCAGTTCGTCATCGATGGGGCCGGATTCGCGGCCGCGCCGTGACGCCACGACATGACGACCGGCGGCAAACCGGGCCGGCGTCATATTTCCGTTCGCCAGCGGATGGCCCGCGCTGACCACGGCGACAAACCGGTCGCGGAACAGGGCCTGGGTGCGCAGCTCCGGGCTGCTGTCCGTACCGACCACGCCGGTTTCCAGGTCGACGGCGCCGGTGCGGAGCGGACCGCCATCCTTGTCCGGCTTGGCGGCGAAACGCAGCCGGACGCCAGGCGCCTCCGCGGACATGCGCGCCATCAGGACAGGGCCGAAGGTTTCTGCGAAGCCCTCGCTCGACCGTAGGGTAAAGGTGCGGGTGAGGGTGGCCAGGTCGAGCCTGTCCGCCGGCCGCAACAGGGCTGTGGCGGCTTCGACCAGCGGGCCGGCCTGGTCGTGCAGAACCTGGGCGCGCGGCGTCGGCACCAAGCCGCGACCGGCGCGGACCAGCAAAGGATCGCCGGTGGTTTCACGCAGGCGGGCCAGGGTCCGGCTCATGGCCGAGGGGCTTAGGCGCAAGCGTCGCGCGGCGCGAGCGACATTGCCTTCGGTGAGAAGGATATCGAGGGCGACGAGGAGATTGAGGTCGGGATGGGCCATGGGTTTATATATGGCGTTATATGCACTAATACTATGCAAATGATGCGCCTTTCGCCATATATGACGGCGGCGTAGCCTGATCCCGTTTCAAGAACGGGAGCGTTTGTCATGACTTCGATCGCACCGGCGCGGGTTGCCGCGCCGTCCCAGGCCTGGGTGCTGGCCACCCTGTCCCTGTCGATGCTGATGCCGTCGCTGGATACCAGTATCGCCAATGCCGGCCTGCCGGTCCTGGCGCACGCCTTTTCCGCGCCGTTTCCAGCGGTCCAGTGGATCGTGCTCGCCTACCTCCTGGCCATCACCAGCCTGATCGTCGGCGCAGGGCGGCTGGGCGATCTCGTCGGCCGGCGGCGCTTGTTGATGGGCGGGATCGGCGTTTTCACCGCTGCGTCGCTCATGTGCGGCGCAGCGCCTTCGCTGCCGGTCCTGGTCGCGGCGCGCGCGGCGCAAGGTCTTGGCGCGGCTGTGATGATGGCGCTGACCGTCGCCATGGTCGGCGAAAGCGTGTCGAAGGAACGCACGGGCAGCGCCATGGGCCTGCTTGGCACCATGTCCGCCGTCGGCACGACCCTGGGCCCGTCACTGGGCGGCTTGCTGATCGCCGGCTTCGGCTGGCACATCATCTTCCTGCTCAATGTGCCGCTTGGCGTGCTCAACCTGTGGATGGCGCGCCGTTATTTGCCGGCGGACAGCCAACCGCAGACCCGCGCCGGATTCGATCTTTTGGGGACAATGTTGCTGGCCGGCAGCCTTGCAGCCTACGCCCTGGCGGCGACCGTGCGTCACGGCCATTTCTGTGCGTGGAACGGCGTGCTGCTGGGCCTGGCGGCGACGGGGGCGCTCGTCTTTCTTGTTGTTGAGGCACGAGTCAAATCACCTTTGGTCCGGCCGGGGCTGTTGATCGAGCCCGGGCTGGCCATGATGGCGCTGGTCGCGGCGGTCATGATGACAACCCTGATCGTCGGGCCATTCTACCTGACGCGCGGCCTGGGTCTGGACCCAACGACGGGTGGGCTGGTTCTGTCGGTGGGGCCGTTGATGTCCGCCCTGGCCGGCGTGCCGTCAGGCCGCATCGTCGACGTCACCGGCAGCCGGACCGCCACAATCGCCGGCCTGTGCGGCGTGACCGCCGGCGCCTTAGGCCTGGCGTTGGCGCCCTTGTCGTGGGGCGTAGCCGGCTATGTCGCGCCCATCCTGGTCCTGACCGCTGGTTACGCGCTTTTCCAGGCCGCCAACACCGCCCGTGTCATGGCTGCCGTAGCGCCGGACAGCCGGGGCGTCATGTCCGCCATGCTCAGCCTGGCGCGCAATCTCGGCCTGATCACCGGCGCGTCGGTCATGGGGGCGGTGTTCGCAGGCGCTTCCGGTGCGTCGGATGTTGCACTGGCGGGCCGTCAGGCGGTTGCCATGGGCATGCACGTCAGCTTCGCGGTGGCCGCCGTCATGGCTGCCGTCGCGCTGGGCATCGCCGTGGCAGGCCTGCGCCGTCGCAAGAGCGCAATCCGATAACGTACCAAGAAGCGTTTCTGGCACTTTTGGCTACGCCAAACTTCGTTTCGGATAAATTGCGCGACCCAACAAAAACTTAGAGCAGGCGTTTTGATCCCGTCAAAACGCAGCCTGTTCTAGGTCTCATCGAGGAGACTGCCCAGGGCGTCAAGGCTCCGTTCCAGCGGCGGGCGCCTCGCGTCGAGCCAAGCACGCAAGGTATCGAGGCCGGGGCGGGCGGCCTTGACCGTGCGGACACGGCCCTGCTTTTCGGTGGTGACGAGGCCGGCGGCCTTCAGCACGTTCAGGTGTTGGCCGACCGCCGTCAGGGTCATATTGTAGGGCGCGGCCAGGGCCGAGACCGACATGGGCCGTTCGCTCAGGCGCTCGACCATGTCGCGCCGCGTGGCGTCGCCCAGGGCGGCGAAGACGCGCGCCGCATCGATCAAAGCGACTCTCCCAGCCGGTCGAGAAGGGTCTTCCAGCCTTGCTCGCGCATGGCGGGGCCGTCGGCGTTTTCGAAAAAGGCGCCGTCGTGGGTGATGGTCAGGCGGGTGCCGTCGCCGTCGCCTTCGAACTCGAAGCAGATCAGCGAGCCGGAAAACGGCGTGCCGTTCATCGCCATGTTCGAGCCGATGACGATGCGGATGTCGCTGATGATGTCGAGATAGAGACCGTCGGCCGACAGGATTGCGCCGGGGAAGGACGTCTGGTCGCCCATGGTATAGCGCATGTGCTCGCGCCCGCCGACGCGGAAGTCCATATCGAGGCCGGCATCGGCCGCGCCGGGCGTGCGGCTGTACCATTTGGCCTTTTGGACCGGGTCGGAAAAGGCGGCGAAGACCTTGGCGACGGGGTGAGGATAGGTCTTTTCGTAGGTGAAGGTGGCGTGGACGACGGGCATGGGTTCTCCTGTGCAAAAGTGAAGTTAAAACTTCAGTATGTGGATGTGAGATAATAGTCAAGCTAAAACTTCAGTGTTTAATGAAAGGCCCTCACCCGATCGCGTTCGCCAGGCTCCGCTCTCGTCCTCTCCCCTCGTCGAGGGGAGAGGTGCAAAAAGCTGAAACGCTTCCTTTTGGGGTACAGCGTCTTTATAAGCCGAAGCATGAAAGACTCCCGACCCGCGCCGCCGCCAGACCCCGGCCTGACCCTGCCCTGCGTCATCCTCGACAAGCCGCAACTGCCGGAGAACATCGGGGCGGTGGCGCGCGTCATGGCCAATTTCGGTTTGCAGGATCTGCGTCTGGTCAGCCCGCGTGACGGCTGGCCGCAGGACAAGGCGTGGGCGATGTCGTCGGGCGCCAACTGGCCGCTGGATGGCGCCAAGGTGTTCGGCAGCGTGGCCGAGGCGGTGGCGGATTTGCAGACGGTCTACGCCACGACGGCGCGCAACCGCGAGGTCCACCTGCCGGTGCTGACGGCGCGGCAGGCGACGGCGGAACTTTATGCCTTGGCCGGACAACACGAGAAGACCGGCCTGCTGTTCGGGGCCGAGCGGGCGGGGCTGGAGACCGCCGACATCGCGCTTTGCCACGGCATCGTCACCATTCCGGTCGATCCGTACTTCCAGTCGCTCAACCTGGCCCAGGCCGTCAACATCGTGCTCTACGAATGGCGGCTGCAGGTCATGGACGCGCCCAAGGCGGCTTTCACGAAGAATATGGACGAGCCGGCCGGCCTGAAGCACCTGCATGGGCTTTACGGCCATCTCGAGGATGAACTGGAGAAGGCCGGTTTCTTCTTCCCGCCGGAAAAGAAGCCGTCGATGGTGCAGAACCTGCGCGTGGTCCTCAATCGCGCGCGCATGACCGAGCAGGAGATCCGCACCTGGCGCGGTGTGGTGACGGCCCTGACCAGGGGGCGCGGCAAGGTGCTCGAGCGCCTGGCGAAGATGAAGGGGGAGGCTGAATAAAGGCCCCACCACCACGCCGCTGAAGGAGCGGCGCGGTCTCCCTCACCATACGCGGGGAGGTATAAGAGGAGTGCTTGCCCTGACCGGCGTTTCGTGGAAACCTCGCGGCGAGGGCAGGGCCATGAACGGACACACGCTGTATTCGGGAGAGGGGCGCCGGACATGGGCGTGGACGGCGGGGCCGCTGGCGTGGCTGTTCATCTATAGCGCGGCGCGCGTAGCGGGATTCGCAGCCGGTCTGGTGGGCCTGCAGGCATCGGGCGTCAGCGGAAGGTGGCAGGACAATATCGCCGGCCTGTTCGCCTGGGGACTGGTCCTTCTTATTCTATGGGCATGGCTGAAATACCGCGAAGGGCGGTCGTTGCGTTCGGTCGGGTTGCCGGCCGGGTGGGGGCGGTTCGGCGGCGGGCTTGTGCTCGGCGCGGTCATGTTAGTTGCGGTCGTCGTTCCCGGCGTGCTGCTTGGCGGGTTCCAGATCTATCATCCGGGGGCGTGGTACGATCACCTGACGCCGACATGGCTGCTGGCGTCCAGTCTGGTCCTGATCGGCACGGCGGTTCAGGCGACGGCGATGGAGGCGCTTTATCGCGGCTGGCTGACCCAGACGGTTGCGGCGCGGTGGGGATTGCGGCTGGCGATTCTCGCCAATGTGCTGACGTTCGCTTATATCCAGGCCGGCGACGTAACGCGCGGCCCGCAGGCCATGCTAGGCGCGGTCAATCTCGCCCTGTTCGCCTGGCTGCTGTCGTCGCTGGCGGTGCGCGAGAACGCGGTGTGGGGCGCGGCGGGCCTGCATGCGGCGTGGATGCTGGTCATGGGGCTCGGGCTCGGGCTCAATGTCGACGGCAATCACCTCAACGTCACGCCGATGCTGCTGGCGGCGGCGCCCGTCGACGAAGCGCCGTGGTGGCTGAGCGGCGGCGACTTCGGCCCGGACGGCAGCGTGCTGGTGACGGCGGTGCTGGGCGTGGTTTTGCTGCTGCGCCGGCGGTCCGCGCCGCGCCGAGGCCATGACTACGACGATGACGAGGTGCTCGACTGATGCTGTACCTGTTTATCAAGGCTGCGATTTCGGGCGCCATCATTGCCGCCATATCGGAAATCGCCAAGCGCTGGCCGGGTTTCGGCGCGCTGATCGCCTCGCTGCCGCTGGTGTCGGTCCTCGGCATGCTGTGGCTGTGGAAAGACAAGCCCGATGTCGCCAACATGGCGGCGCACGCCGAGGCGACCTTCTGGTACGTGCTGCCGTCGCTGCCGATGTTCCTGCTGATTCCGCTGCTGCTGCGCAAGGGCGTTGGCTTCTATCCGTCCCTGCTGGCGGGATGTGTGCTGACGGTGGTTCTCTACGCCGCCATGACCGCCATCGCGCCGCGTTTCGGACTGAAGCTGTAAAGAACGAAATTATCTCAGAAAGCCGGTTGACTCATGCCGGGGGCTTGTCTAGAAGCCCGACCTCCGGCGCGGACGGCCCTGGCCGCAAGCGCCATTTCGAAATCAAAAATCTTTTTCAAAGAAGAACTTGACTTCGAATTTTATAGCGGTATAAGCGCCGCTCCTTTCGATAACAGGGTAAGTTGTCGCGCTGGGCGGTCTGACCGCCGCTCGGTGTAGAGGTCTTTGACATTGTAGATATGGAAAGAGAACCGCAGGCGGCGGTGTTCTGGCTGCGCGATGGAAGCATCGTGCAAGATGACACTGACGTTGATTAGCGGT
>CAYYTA010000019.1:0-20488 GCA_964474575.1 uncultured Caulobacteraceae bacterium
GGCATCGGCTTCATCGCCCTGGCGCGGCGGGGACCGATCACGGGCATCATGCTGATCTGGCTGGCGGCGTGCCTGATGCTGGCCCTGACCGCCTTCATCCTGTTCGCGCCGGACCATATCTTCCTGCTGCTCGGCAAGGACCCGACCCTGACCGGGCGGACCTTCATCTGGGACGGCATTTCGCGCGTCATGCAATCGCGGCCGTGGCTGGGCTACGGGTACGGCGTGGTATGGACCGACGAGAGCGACTACGCGCCGCTGGCCAAGATCACCCAGGTGGCCGGTTTCCGCGCCTATCACGCCCATTCGTGCTGGTACGAGGTGTGGCTGGCGCTGGGGCTGGTGGGGCTGGTCGTCTGGGCGCTGGTCTTCGCCGAGGCGTGGATCAAGGCGCTTTACCGGACGTGGCGCGGCGACGGCGGCTATTTCGCCCTGCCGATGCTGGGCATCTACAGCCTGTCCAGCCTGACCGAGAGCATGGCGCTGGGCTGGAACGACATGCGCTGGTGCCTGTTCGTCATGGTGCTGGTCAAGCTGTCGCTCAAGGACGACGTGGATGCGGAGGGATAATCGACAAAGCATATTACTTATGGCTCAATTTGCCATGCAAATTGGCATCATTGCAATTTGCACATTAAAGTTGATCTGATAAAAACAAAAAAAGGACGCCCAGACAGCGCCCTTTTCAATTTTTGGGAAGCCAAGGATTCGTCCACCCGAAGGTAACTGCCAATCGTATCTTGGCTTTTCGTCTACAAATATAGAACGCAAGACGGGTAAAGTCAATGATTTTGAACGAGGGCGAGCTTACAAAACTAACGAATTTTCTGTCTGAGGAGCGGCTTCAAAAATTAATCACCCTGACTGGTTCGCGACAAGTCGCGATCGAACTGCACCAAGAAACGCTCCGGCTCGGCTCGCATTTAATGACAGTCATTGCGACAATCGAGATAGCTTTGCGAAATGCCGCATGTGACAATCTCACCCATCATTTCGCCCTCCCGAACTGGCTTGTCCAGCCTCCGGCTCCATTTCAATGGCGCAAGTCAGAGTTAATTAAGGTAACGGCGGCGTTGGATAGTGCACGTCGCGCTGAATATTCAAAATTGCCACAAAGCGGTAAGCAGGCGCTGGACGCGCTTGCTTATCCGAAAGGCCGGCCAGTCAATAAATCTCATTTAGAAAGATCCAAAGATCGCCGAAAATATATAGATGTTTCACATGGAAAAGTAGTTGCGGAATTGACGCTCTATTTTTGGAAAAGGTTGTACGGCCCAGAATACGAGCAGTCACTATGGCGCATGACTTTGAAAAGGACTTTTCCGTATAAGAAAATTTCTAGAGCTGACGTGGCAACGAATCTTGAGCTCATTTATCAGGCTCGCAATCGGCTTGCTCACCATGAGCCTGTCTTATATGCCCGCTTCAATGACACAATGAAAGCCGTGAAATTTGCAATTGAGAATCTAGAGCAAACCCCACCTACGCCCCTGACCCCTCTAGCCAAACTTTTGGAGGACGATATTGCACAAGTAGAGTTTAAGGCATCGATATTGCACAATAAACTTGCTTCATATCGCAATTCGCACCGACAGATAGAATGACTATGCCGCCTCGGGCTGGGCCGTAACGGAAGGCTGAGCGCGTTTTGCACCGCCTTCGAAGGTGACCACCTCGAAGCCGAGGTCGAGGGCTGCGACAAGGATGCGTTCCAGCGCTTCGGGCGTGCAGCCCCAGTCCGACGGATGGTCGCGGACATCGTGGGTGTAGAGCACCAGCCACGCCCTGGCCCTGGCGGCGCGGTCGAGCCACGCCGTGGCGATCTGTTCGCCATCCTTGCCCTCGATGCCGACGGCCGGCGCCTGGTTGAGGTCGGTGCCGGTCTCGATCAGGCCGTGGTGCAGGGCGCGCGCCGCCAGGTAACGGTCGTCGAGCAAGGCCTTGGCCTGGGGCGAGACATCGCCGTAAGGGTAGGCGAAGGTGCGCGGCACGGGGATGCCCATGTGCTTGAGGACGCGCTGGTTCTGCTCGATATTGCCGGCGATGGTGGCGCCTCCGGCCTTGCCGCAGTCGAGGTGCGAGAAGGTGTGGCAGGCGATCTCGTGACCGGCGGCGTGCAGGGCCTTGACCTCGTCGACGCGGGCAAAGGTGCCGAGGTGGCTGTCCTTCCCCATCAGGCCGGCCGAGATGAACCAGGTGCCGCAGACGCCGTGGCGTTCGAGGATGGCCGCGCCGGCGTGCGCCGCCGAGGCCGGGGCATCATCAAACGAAATCGTCAGCATGGGCCGGTCGAGGTCGAGCCGGGCGGGCTTGCGCGTCACGGCGCGGGCGATGCGGCGGCGCAGTTTGCCGAATAGCGACCGGTCGGCGGAATAGGGAGTATCCATCTAGACGACCTGCGAATAGAGGGCGGCGCGGTAGGTGCGTAATGCCAGGGCGCGCAGTTTAGCGGGGACGAAATCAGTTAACGCAACCATTTTAAGCACGTCGCGTATAAAGCCGGTAAACGGCAGCTTTTTGAGCAGGCGCGCCGCCTTGTAGCTGGGGTACTGGCTGACGACCTCATGGTGGCGGGCGATGACGCGGGCGAAATTGGCCACCGACTGCTCGTACTTGCGCGCCAGGGCGGCCGGCGTGTCGAGGCCCATGTGGGTGGCGGTGTTGTCGATGTGGGCGACGCCAAATCGCGCCGCCACGCGCATGCCCCATTCGGTGTCCTCCCACCCCCAGCCGGTGAAACCGGCATCGAAGGCCTCGGCGGCGAAGACATCGCGGCGGACCAGCAGGTTGGAGGTGAAGACGTATTTTTCCGGCGTCGCGTTACGGACGGCGGCGCTGAGGCAGTCGCTCTTGGCCGCCATGAGGCGATGGACGGCATGCTCACGCGTCCGCGGCGCCTGGAGCAGCGAGAAGCCGCCGAAGACGACGGCGGGGCCGGCGCGCGCGGTCTCCAGCCAAAGGTCGAGGAATTGGGCGTCGTCGGGCAGCATGTCGGCGTCGAGGAACAGGACATGCTCGCCGCGCGCCGCGGCAATGAGACGATTTCGGCCGCGCGCCCGGCCTTCGTTGCTGGTCAGGGTGATCAGCTGGCCGGCCACGGGGCTTCGGGTGATGAAGCCCGAGACATCGGCCGAGATGTCGACGAGCCCTGAGCCGTCGTCGATCAGGATGATCTCGACATCGTGCGGGTCGCGCGTCTGCAAGGCGTTCAGCAGGGCGACCGGCGATTCCTTGTAGAACGGGATCAGCACCGACAGCCGGGGCGTGGCGGCGGTGAAGGCGGCGTTTTTCAGCGGCGACGGCTGGCTCATGCGATCACCTTCGCGCGGACGCGGCGGACGAGGTCGCGAATGTCGTTGAGATTAAGCGCCAAAGCCGCCGCGCCGTAAACCGCAACGCCGGTGACCGCCTTGGCGGCCAGTTCGGCGATTCCGCCCCAGCCGGGGACCAGGGCGACCACGGCCATCATCAGGGCGGTGGCGGCGGCGGTCCTGGCGAGGTCGGCGAGCGCCAGCGGCAGGGGCAGGACCTTGCGGCCGAGCAGCCACGAGCCGGCCAGGCCGAGCGCGAAGCTCAGGCACGAGGCCAGCGCCGCGCCCTGCAGGCCCATGACCGGGATCAGGGCCAGGTTGAGCGCGATGTTGCTGACCGCCGGAATGGCCATGGCGACGACCAGCAGGCGCGTCTTGCGGGCGAGGGTGAAGGCCTGCAGGAAGTAATAAGTGTTGAGGCCGGAGAACAGGGCGCCGAGGCTGATCAGCGGCGCGACGCCCGTCGCCTGGTCGCGCAGGCCCTCGCCGATCATCAGGCCGCCCAGCGACGGCGTCACCATGATCAGCCCGCCGACCGCCGGGAACAGGACGAAGGCCATGGTCTGCAACTGGCGCCTGGCATTGTCGCGCAAAGCGGCTTCCCCGCCGTGCTCGAGCGCATTGACCATGGCCGGGCCGCCGGCCGCGCCGAACCACACGAACAGAACGTCAAGGATGCGCGAGGCCAGCGAGAAGCCGGCATGATAGGCGCCGGCCTCGGCCTCGTTGAGGAAATGGGCGATCAGGAAGCGGTCGGCGGTGTAGAGGGCCAGCGTCAGGATCAGGCTGGCCGATACCGGGAAACCGTAATGGAGATAGAGGCGGGCGCGGTCCTTGTCGAACGTACCTCTGATGGCGCGGCCCCAGTCCTCGCGCGCGAACAGCGGCAGGCACAGGGCGGCGATCAGGCCTGCGCCCAGCACCGGAGAACCGCCGCCGAGACCGCCTAACGCGCAGGCGACGCCGATGAAGAAGCCGCCGCCGGTCTGGATCATGTCGAGCGCCGAGGCCTGGCCGACGCGGCCTTCGGACTTGCGCTGCTCCTGGACCAGCTTGGCCAGCGAGCGGAAGACGACGGAGCCCAAACCAAGTCCAATGGCAAGTTTGAGCGGCCCCGAGCCCGGCCACAGCGACAAACCGATCGCGCAGGTCAGGCCGAAGCCGATGAACACCACGGCGAACAGGCGGTAAAGCGTACCGTAGAGCGCCGGGGCCTCTATGTCCTCGCGCGACTCCGCAGGATAGAAGCGCGCCATAGAGGCTTCGATCCAGGTGAAGACCAGGGTCTGGGCCAGGGACGACACGCCGAACGCCAGGGCGTAGTCGCCGTACTGCTGCGGCGTCAGCACGCGCGTGAACACCATCAGGGTGGCGAAACCGACCAGCCCTTGCAGGATGTTGGCGGGCAGATAACCGAGCAGGCCCTTAGCGTACATGGTGCAACACTTTCACCTCTCCCCTTTTAAGGGGAGAGGACGAGAGGCGAGCGATAGCGAAGCCGATCGGGTGAGGGGATGGTGGAACGACCCCTCATCCGGCCCTTCGGGCCACCTTCTCCCCTTGAAAGGGGAGAAGTGAGGAAAAGTTACAAACGGACTTGCGCGCATCAGCGAACCGTCTTCGCATCACCCAATAGACAGGGGATGGTCATGGCCATGATGTAGAGGTCGAACCACAGGCTGTGGCGTTCGATATATTCGACGTCGAGCGCGATACGGCGGCGGACGGCTTCGGCGTCATCGAGCGCGCCGCGCGAACCCTTGATCGCCGCCCAGCCGGTCATGCCGGGCTTCATGCGGTGGCGCCAGGCGTATTCGGCGACCAGGCGGGCGCTTTCGTCGGGGCCGGTCTTCATGCCGATGGCGTGAGGACGCGGCCCGACCAGCGACATCTCGCCGGCCAGGACGTTGAACAGCTGCGGCAGTTCGTCGAGCGAGGTCTTGCGGATGAAGCGGCCGATGCGGGTGACGCGCGGGTCGCCCTTCTGCACCTGCTGGGCGGCCGTATGGTCGGTCATGTGGGTGTACATCGAGCGGAACTTCCACACGAGGATGGCTTCGTTGTTGAAGCCGTGGCGGCGCTGGCGGAAGAAGACAGGGCCGGGGCTGTCGAGCTTGATGAGGATGGCGACGATCACCATGGGTATGGCGAAGACGGCCAGGGCGACGGTGCCGATGACCAGGTCCTCGATACGTTTGAACAGCTCCTTGCGCTCGTCGTCGGAGACGCCCGAGACACGCGCCAGCGGCATGTCGGCCATGCGCGACAGGGCGGCCTGGCGGTCCTGGTCGGTCTCGACATCGACCAGCAGCGACACCTGGTTGGGCAGGGAACGCAGTTTCTCGACCACGTCCTTGACGCGCGCCTTGGCCGAGGTGTCGAGGGCGACGACGATCTGGTCGACATAGGGCGTGATCTTGTGGCCGAGCAACGCCTGGACGTCGCCCAGCACCGGCACGCCGGCGACATCGACCGGGTTGCGCGCGGCGCGGTCGTCAAAGACGCCGAGCACGTTGACATCGCGGCGCAGGGTGGCGGTCTCGATCAGCTTGCGGGCGTGGCGGGTGGCGCCGACGATGACCACGTTGGGCGTCAGCTTGCCCTGCTTGCGCCAGCGCTGGACAAGGCTCCACCACAGGAGATGCAGAGTGAGGAAGAAGCTCGACGCGTCGAAGAACCAGAAGCGCAGGGCGGTGGTGACGTTGCGCTCATCGACGGCGAAATGGGCCGCGATCAAGCCCGCGCCGAAAGCCATGGCCAGGACGCACACCAGCTTGACCATGTGCTTGATGACCGGCTCGTTGCGGCCGAAGCGGTAAAGGCTGAAACTGTTGAGCAGGTAATAGCACAGGCCGGTGACCAGGAAGAACGGCAGGCTGTCGCCAAGCGGGGCTTCCAGCGCGCCGCCGGGAATGGCCGGGGCGGCGCACAGCGTGCCGAAATAGACCAGGGCAAGCAGGTCGCAGGTGCGGAACAGGCGGACGAACATGTCGCCGGCCTTGCGCTCGCGCGCCGAAATCAGCTTCTCCGGGCGGAACGGTCCCCGGCGATCCAGCTCCTTGGCTTTGGGATCGGCGGCGATGGCATCCTTCAGGGCGTCGGGGGCGAGGGCGGCGTTCATGACCTGCTTTGGGACCTTGAGCGGATTTTCCGGCTCGTCGCTGCAAGCTTTACGCCATCTGGCTTAGAGGCCGGTTAATAGGCGGCGGTTTTTTGGCGAAATCGCGCGGTACGTAAAAGCTGTGAACGCAGGCCATTGGAAGCGTTGCCTTTTCGGAACGGACGGGTTAAGGGACGCGATAACGGAGACGTGGCCGAGAGGCTGAAGGCACTCGTTTGCTAAATGAGCATACCCCTAAAAGGGTATCATGGGTTCGAATCCCATCGTCTCCGCCACTTGTTCAAAAAAGGCGCCTTCGTTCGACGGAGGCGCTTTTTTCACAGGCGGGGAGAAGGGTGAAGTTCGACCGGTGCCTTGAGCGGCTGAACGCCCGCATGGACGGCATGGCGGGGGCGGAAAGCGCCGCCGTCCGCGACGGCGTGCTGACCGCCTACCTGCCGTCGGCCGCGACATGGCGCGACGGCGATTTCGACCCCCAGGCGCTCGAGAACGTGCGGGCGGCGGCGCTGGCGTGCCGCGGCGGCGTCTTCGGCCTCAGCCTCGAGATGGGCAGCGGCTCGATCAAGCTGTTCGGGCGGCAATGGCGCGGCGCCGACGGCGAGACCGTCGTCAATATCAAGCTCCAGACCCCGGCGCATCACGAAGGCCCGGCCTATGCGGCCGCGCTCGACCGCCTGATCGACGTGTTCAGTCCCGGCCTGCGCCTGATCCCGCCGGCCCGTTTCGATCCTTTTGCACCGGAGCGATTGTTCGAGGCATTTGCCGCGCCCGAGGATTTCCTGTGCGTCTACGGCACCCAGACGGTGCGCGGCCTGGCGCGCGGAGGGACAGTGCTGTCGCGGGTGCGGACGCTGAGCGGCGACGAGGAGGGGCTGATCGCCTTCGCCTCGATCGTGCCGCCGGAATGGCAGGGCAGGCCTGGCGTGGTCGCGGTCGAGATCGGTTCCGGTTCGGTCGAGGTCGTGCGCAACGGCGCGGACGGACGGCCGCATCCGCTGACCCTGGCCATCGGCGGTCGGACGGCCGAGCCGCCTCTGGCCGAGCTGGAAGCTTTCCTCGCCGGCGGCCCGGCGTCGTTCGCCATCGCGGAGCGGCTGGAAAGCACGCCGGAGGTGGTGGCGGCCTTTTTTGCCGGCGCGCCCGTCACGACGGCGCTGTTCATCAATTCCAGCCGCGCCAGCGCGGCCTTCCGCGATTTCGCCCGGGCGCGCGGCGGTTCCGGCGGCGAGGTGATAGCCCTTGATGACGCGCTGATCGCGGCCTATCGTCAACGGCGCGGCGCGGACAATTACGCGGCCAAGGCGGCGATCCTGCTGGCCGTGGCGCGCGGCCTGGGCGCAAGCGGCTTTCGCGAGGGCCGGCGCGGCGGCCTCAAGATGGGTGTGGCGGCCTTGCTGGCGAAGGGGCTGGAACGGTTCACGGCATGAGGATGGTGGCGCCGGTGGTGGCGCGGCCTTCAAGCGCCTCATGCGCCTGGCGCGCGTCCTTCAGGGCGAAGCGCTGGTTGACCGGGACCTTGATCACGCCCTTGGCGACCAGCTCGAACATTTCCTTCGCCGAAGCCAGCAGGGTAGGGTGGTCGGGGTTGTAGGCGAAGACGGTCGGCCGCGTCGCGAACAGCGAGCCCTTGGCGTTGAGGATGCCGATATCGAATGGCGGCACCGGCCCCGACGACTGGCCGAAGCTGACCCACAGGCCGAGCGGCTTCAGCACGTCGAGCGAGCCGGGGAAGGTGTCTCGGCCCACGCTGTCATAGACCACGTCGGCCTTGCGGGCGTGAGTCAACTCCATCGTTCTGGCGACGAAATCCTCGCTGCGGTAGTTGATGACGTGGTCGTAGCCATGGTGGAGCGCCAGGTCGACCTTGTCCGGCGAGCCGGCGGTGCCGATCACCGTCGCGCCGAGATACTTGGCCCACTGGCCCAGGATCAGCCCGACCCCGCCGGCGGCGGCGTGGTAGAGGATGGTGTGTTCCGGCCCGACCTTGAAGGTGCGGCGCAGCAGGTATTGCGCCGTCAGGCCCTTGAGCAGCGAGGCGGCGGCCACTTCATCGCTGACCCCTTCGGGGATCGGCACCGCCTTGGCGGCCGGGACGACGCGCTTTTCGGCGTAGGCGCCGGGGGTGTGCAGGTAGACGACGCGGTCGCCGGGCTTGAAGGCGGTGACCTCGTCGCCGACAGCCTCGACTGTGCCGGCAGCCTCCTGGCCGGGCGTGAAGGGCAGGGCAGTCTTGTAGAGGCCGGACCGGAAATAGGTGTCGATGAAGTTGACGCCGATGGCGCTGTGGCGGACGAGCATGTCGCCGGGGCCGGGCGCGGGGAGATCGATCTCGCCCAGTTCGAGCACTTCGGGGCCGCCGGGCTGGCTGACGCGGATCGCCTTGACCATGGGTATCTCCTTTGCGTTGCCGATGTAGGCGCGGCGGCGTCAGGAAGCAATGCGGGAGAAACGCATGGAGCTTGTGTCGCCCAAGACGGAAGGAACCTACAGATTGACACAGATGAACACAGATTTTTCAGTATGTTGCCTTCCGCCGGCGGAAACGTCACCAGCATCTACGATCGCGAAGCGATCCTTTTTCATCTACCTTCCGCTGCGTTGCGCGGTAAGGCTTTGAAAAATCTGTGTTCATCTGCGTCAATCTGTGGGCAAATCTTCCTGCGAAAGAAGGCCATCGACACCGGTTTCCACTGGTAGCGCCGGGCGTTTGTGCTAGAAGGTCTGACCTTTCGCGGAGCCCGCCATGCGCCTGTCCCTCGCCCACCTGAACGACGCCAAGCCCGAGGTCGCCCGGCCGGGTTATGATCCGGCGTCTTTGCGCATCGGCGTGGTCCATTTCGGGCCGGGGGCCTTCCATCGCGCCCACCAGGCTGCAGCGTTCGACGCCCTGGCGGCCAGCGATCCACGCTGGGGCATCTGCGGCGTGTCGCTGCATTCCCCCGGCGTGCGCGACGCGCTGGCGCCCCAGGACGGGCTCTACACCCTGGCCATTCTCGATGAAGTCATCAGCTATCGCCTCATCGGCGCGGTGCGTGAGGTCCTGGTCGCGCCGGAAGACCCGGAAGAGGTGTTCGCCCGGCTGACCGCGCCGTCGGTCGAGATCGTCACCACGACCGTGACCGAGAAGGGCTACTGCCTGACCGTCGACGGCGCGCTCGATTTCGGCCACGGCGACATCGTCCATGACCTGGCACAGCCGCAGGCGCCCAAATCCCTGATCGGCTATCTGGTGGAAGGCTTGCGGCGGCGTAAAGAGCGGGGCGTGGCGCCGTTCGTGCTCATCCCGTGCGACAACCTGCCCAAAAACGGCCATCGCCTCAAGGCCGCGGCGGTGGCCTTCGCCGCCCGCCTCGATGCCGGCCTGGCGCAGTGGATCGAGGATGGCCTGGCCTGTCCGTGCACCATGGTCGATTCGATCACCCCGGCGACGGACGACAGCTTGCGCGCCCTGGTCGCCGACGCGACGGGTCTGGAAGACGCGTGGCCGATCCGCCGCGAAGCCTTCGCGCAGTGGGTTATAGAGGCGCATGACCATCCGGGCGGTCCGGACTGGGCGGCGGCGGGGGTGACGACCACCGATAATGTGCCGGCCTATGAGCGCGCCAAGCTGCGCCTGCTCAACGGGCCGCACTCGACCCTGGCCTATGTCGGTCTGGCCAAGGGCTACGAGACCGTGGCCGAGGCGATCGCCGATCCGGAGCTGGCGCGGTTGGTCCGCGACCTGATGCTGAACGACATGGTGCCGCTGCTGGACAGCCCGGCCGGCATGGACCTGCCCGGCTATTGCGACGCCATCCTCAAGCGTTTCCGCAATCCGGCGATCCGGCATCTGCTGGCGCAGATCGCCTGGGACGGTTCGCAGAAACTGCCGATCCGCATCCTGTCGAGCATTTCGGAAGCCCTGGCGAAGGGGCACGATATCGCGCGCTTGAGCGTGCCGATGGCGGCGTGGATGCGCTTCGTGCGCATGAAGGTTGAGAAGGGCGAGGCGATCACCGATCCGCTGGCCGAAGATCTGGCGGCGATTGGCGGGCGGATGAACGACGACGACAGCGACGTCGACCTGTTCGTCGCCATGCGGTCGGTGTTTCCGCAGGCGCTGGCGCAGGACGCGCGCGTGGCGACGGCGCTCAAGATGGCCTATCGTGCGTTGTTGAAGTAAGAAACCCTTCCCGACAAGCGGGGAGGTGCAAGGCGTCACTCACCCGCCGACAGCGCCTTCAGGCGGCGCGACATCACCTTGCGCCGCTCGTGAGTGGCCTGCTTGGCCGTTTCGACCGCCAGCACCTCGGTGGCGTTGAGCAGGTGTTCGATGACGCGGTCCATGTGCTCGTGCATCGCCTGGCGCGCCGCCTGGGACGAGCGGTTCCTGAGTGCGTCGAGGATGCCGGTGTGTTCGTTGATGCGCTGCTTCATGCCGAGATCGGCGGCGCGCGCCAGGATGTTCTTGGCCAGGGGCGATCGATAGCGCCAGTCCCACAGGTTCTCGATACAGGCGACCATGGCGCCGTTGCCGGTGATGTTGGCGATCTGCAGGTGGAACTCGCGGTCGGCCTTCTCGGCCTTGACCGGATCCTTGTCGTCCATCTGGCCGAGGAGCTTTTCCAGCTCCTCGATCTGGTCGTCGTGGACCAGGGTGGCGGCCATGGCGGCGACCTCGCCCTCGAACAGGCGGCGGGCCTCGATCAGCTCGAACGCGCCGATTTCCGAATCGGTGATCGGGACCGACTTGCCCTTGTTCTCGGTAACCAGGATGCCGTGGCCGTGCTTGGCCTCGATCATGCCGAGGATTTCAAGCGCGATCAGCGCCTCGCGCAGGGTCGGGCGCGAAACGCCGTATTGCAGGGCCAGTTCGCGCTCGGTCGGCAGGCGGTCGCCCGGACGGTAGCGCCCGCCCTCGATTTCGGCGGCGATGGAATCGGCGATCTGGCGGTAAAGCTTCTTGGTGTCGGACATGTCGCGCGGAGATTCAGGTCAGATAAATTTGTATGACCGTTAACACACCGGGTTTCAACCCAGAATCAGCCCGGCGTCAAAGGGAAAAAATGGCGGCATACACCGAAGGTATGCCGCCGCGCAGGGGAAGAGAGGACCCAAAGTTCGGAGGTAACATGAGTGGCGGGCCCGCATGGGGGACGGGCCCGCCGTCACTACGCCTAGAACGATCCCCGGATACCGAGCATCACGGTGCGGCCGGGCTTGTACCACCAGTTCGGCGCGTTGGTGAACTGGAAGTCCTGACGCATGGTGGCGTCGTTGAGGTTGGTGGCGTTCAGCGTCAGCGTCAGGTCGCGGCTGATGCCGAAGGCCTTCTGCAGGTCGACGCTGGCCGACAGGTCGACCTGCGAATACTTCTCGTTGTACAGCGCCGCGGCGGAGATGCCGTTCTGGCCGGTGCTGGCGGCCTGGTTGCCGTCACGATAGGTATCCGAAAGACGGATCGAGTAGCCGTGCTTTTCGTAGTAGCCGGTGAGGTTCCAGGTATTGTCCGGAACGCCCAGCGCGATGGCCGGCGCCGCACCCGTGCCCTTCTGGTCGATATGGGTATAGTTGGCGCTGTAGCCGAAGCCGTCAAGCGCCGACCACCATTGGCCCAGCGGCTGCACCCAGGCGGCTTCGAGGCCATTGATCGTCAGCAGGCCCGTGGCGTTGACCGGCTGGCTGAGGGTGACCGTGGCCGAGCCCGGGCCGCCGCGCAGGTTGATGGCGGTCTGCTGGGTCGGATTCAGCGTGTCATAGGTCACGCCGAACTGGGCCAGGTAGGCGAACGGATAGGTGTTCAGCTGGTTGGTGGTGAAGCCGGTCATCTTCTTGTTGAAGGCGGTGACGGCGAAATAGCCTTCCTGGCCGGTATAGTATTCGGCGCCGAAGTCGAGGTTCTTCGAGAGATACGGCGTCAGCGACGAGTTGCCGAGCGAGCCTTGGGCCGCCGACGGGTCGCCGAAGCTCAGGCCCGGCAGCATGCTCGATGGATTGGGACGGGTCATGGTTTTCGACGCCGCGGCGCGCAGGATCAGCTTGTCGGTCGCCGAGAATGACAGGTTCAGCGACGGCAGGGTATTGCTGTAGTGCGTCTTGGTGGTCGAAAGCGTCACGATGTTCGGATATTTGCCGCCGTCGGCCGGGACTGGGCCCGAGGCCGGCGTGTTGCGCGGATCCGGCACCGAGTTCTGGCCCGTGATGATCTGGTCGGTCTCGGCATAGCGGACACCGGCGTCCCAGCGCAGGCGGTGGCCCGAGATATCGCTATTGCCCGCGAGCTGGACATAGGCGCCGGACACCTTTTCACGGATGAAAGAGCGCGGCGAGCTGATGTTCGAGCCCGAAACGGCGGGGGCGCTGTTGAGGAAGCGGTTGTAGTTCGAATCCTTGGCGAACTTGTCCCAGTTGACCAGGATATAGCCGTTGGGACCGGCCATCAGGTAGTTGGCCAGCGACGCCTGCGGGATCAGCGAGCCACCGTAGGTGACCGGGCCGGTCTGGCCGGCGGTGTAGAAGGTGCCGTAGCCCGGATAGGTCGGGTAGCTGCCCGGGGGCGTGGCCGTGTTCAGGCCCTGGCATGGCGGATTGCTGTTCGGGCCGGGCAGGGAGACGTTCGGGTTGTCGCCGCAGGCCGCATTCTGCCACGCCTGGCTGTTGTCGTAGGGCGTGATCTGGCGCTGGGTGTCGTCATAGGCGAGGCCGGCCTGGACGTTGAACTCCGAGGTGCCCCACTTCAGGTCGGTATGGACGCCGCGGGTCTTTGTCCAGCGCTCTTCCGACTGCAGGTTGACGCGGCCGCCGTCCCACTGGAAGTTGGCCGGGTTGTTGAGGTCGACGTTCGAGGTGATGACCGGGTTGCCATTGGTGTTGGTATAGGTCGCGGTCACATTGGCATTGGGCTTGGTGACCACCAGAACGGTCGGCGAATCGCGGCGGAAGTGGCCGCTGGTGTAATTGGCGTTGAAGGTCCAGGTCAGGGTGTCGTTGATCTTCCACTCAAAGCCGGGGTTGATCGAGTTGAAGCTGTTCTTCTCGAACCACGGGCGGTATTCCAGGAAGAACTGCGCGTTGGTGTAGGTGGCGCTGGTGACCACACAGCCGGCCGTGCAGTCGGAGCGGTCGACCTTCATGTTGATCGGAATCGCCTGGCCGTTGCGGCCGACATAGTTCATGTCGGTGCGCTGCTGGTCGTTGTCCTTCTGCGCGGCCATGGCGTCGAGCCAGAAGTGGAAGTTGTCGGTCTTGTATTCCAGGCTCAGGATGCCGCTGGTCCGGTCGCGGTCGCCGGTATAATGCATCGGGCGGCCGAGGCGCGGAATGATGCCGTTGTCGATGGCGTCGATCGAGACGCCCGGGTTGTTGGCGAGCAGCCAGGCCTGGTCGATCGTCGTGCCGGCGGGAATGCCGGCGGTGCCGGCCGGAGCCGTGGCCGGAATGGTCCAGTTGCCGCCGCCGGTCGCGTTGCGAGTCGATGAGGTGCTTTGCGCCGCCGACAGGTTGGGATTGGTCCAGCCGACCGACTCAAAGCCTTCGACGTCGATTTCGCTCTTCTGGCGGGCGACGCCGAACAGCACGCCCCAGTTGCCGAAGCGCTTGGAGGCGAGCAGCGAGCCCTTCCAGCCCATCTTGTCGACAAGGTCGTTCTTGCTGCCTTCGACGGCGAACTGCAGTTTGTCGCTCTTGAAGTCGAACGGCCGCGCCTGACGCATGTCGACCGTGCCGGCCGCGCCGCCTTCGACCTGCGAGGCCGAAGGGGTCTTGTACACCGTCAGTTGGGTGAACAGTTCCGGCGGGAAGATGTCGAGGTCGACTTCACGGTTGGAATCGTTGGTGTTGACGTCGCCGGTCGAGGCGGTGGCGGCGGCGGCGCCGTTGAGCAGGACGCGCGAGAAGCTGGGGCCAAGGCCGCGGATCGAGATCGTGGTGCCTTCGCCGTCGATTTCGCGCGCGATCACCACGCCCGGAATGCGGTTGAACGATTCGGCGAGGTTGGTGTCCGGGAATTTGCCCATGTCTTCGGCGTAGATCGAATCCTGGAAGCCGACGGCTCGGCGCTTGGCCTGGGTCGAGTTCTGCAGGCTGCCGCGATAGCCGGTGATGACGACGACGGTGGTGTCGTCGCTGGTGGCGGGCGCAGCGGCGGCGGTCGCGTCCTGGGCATGGGCGGCGGCGGCGAGGCCGAGCATGCCGGTCAGCGCCGTGGCGCCGAGCAGGGCGGACATGGTCATACGGCGGGATTTCACCTGTGGGTCAGTCATTGGCTTCCTCTCCCTGTTGGGGTTGCATAGGTGCAATTCTTGTTGAGAACACTCGATTGTTAGCGTTCACATGGCCCGGATTGGTAATTGGCCAGATTTATTTTGTCAACAAAGGCCAGACCAATTTGCGGATGGTGGCGCGCTCAGGTGTGAATCATCGCCCTTGTTGCAATGGCGAAAATGCGGTTTGGAGGGGAGCTGGACTGACAAGACGGCCGTCATGAGCGAATGGAAAGTTGTGACGGGTCAATAGCCTGCGTCGTGACAGCGTTGTCTTTTCTTGGCGCGAAAAAAACCTTGGCCGGCCTGAGGTTTTCGTCGCAGAATGTATCATTTATGTGACGGCGCCATGCCGCCGTCCGCCGAACCGAGGTGAGCGGTTTTCGATTGTATCCGACATTTCATAGGCAAAAAAACCGCTTGCCAATGCCTTTTCGATCAGAACAATATGCGCTATTGGTAAAACCAATTATGTGAGAAGGCGCGAGCGGCGGGGACTTCCGGGCGCCTGAACTTCGAGCGCATCCCGAAAAGTGTGACGCACTTTTTGGATTAAGATGCGCGTAAAACAAATAATTGGCGCATTTCCCCGAGTCATCCTGACCGGGGAATGCTCTAGAGTACAGGGCAGGTTTCGCATGGATTCCACCTATCCCACCGACGGCCGTACGGCGCAGGGGGCGACGGCCAGGCCGTTGCTCATCCGCGACGCGCGCGTCATCGTCACCTGTCCCGGACGCAATTTCGTCACCCTGAAGATCGAAACCGACGCCGGCGTCTACGGCATCGGCGACGCCACGCTCAACGGCCGCGAGCTGGCGGTGATGAGCTATCTCAAGGACCACGTCGTCCCGTGCCTGATCGGCCGCGATGCCCACCGCATCGAGGATATCTGGCAGTTCCTCTATCGCGGCGCCTACTGGCGGCGCGGGCCGGTGACCATGTCGGCCATCGCCGCCGTCGACATGGCGCTATGGGACATCAAGGGAAAGGTGGCGGGGCTGCCGCTGTACCAGCTTCTGGGCGGCGCCTGCCGGTCGGGCGTCATGGTCTACGGCCACGCCAACGGCGAAAGCATCGATGATACAATCGCCGTGGCGCGGGATTACCAGCGCATGGGCTACAAGGCCATCCGCCTGCAGTGCGGCGTGCCGGGGCTCAATTCGACCTACGGCGTCTCGAAGGACAAGATGGTCTACGAGCCCGCCGACGGTGAGCTGCCGGCCGAGAACCTGTGGGACACCGCCGCCTACATGCGCGTGGTGCCGAAGCTGTTCCAGGCCGCGCGTGAAACCCTGGGTGACGACATCCACCTGCTGCACGATGTCCATCACCGCCTGACGCCGGTCGAGGCCGGGCGGCTGGGGCGCGATCTCGAGCCCTATCGCCCGTTCTGGCTCGAGGACGCGGTGGTCGCCGAGAACCAGGACAATTTCCGCCTGATCCGAAGCCATACGACGACGCCGCTGGCCGTGGGTGAGATTTTCAACTCGATCTGGGACTGCAAGGACCTGATCCAGAACCAGCTGATCGATTATATCCGCGCCACGGTTGTCCATGCCGGCGGCATCACCCACCTCAGACGCATCGCTTCGTTTGCCGACTTGTTCAACGTCCGCACCGGCTGCCACGGCGCTACCGACCTGTCGCCGGTGACCATGGCGGCGGCGCTGCATTTCGACCTGTCGATCCCCAATTTCGGCATTCAGGAATATATGCGCCATACCGACGAGACCTTCGCGGTGTTCCCGACCGGCTATCGGTTCCAGGATGGTTTGCTGCATGTCTTGGACGCGCCGGGTCTCGGCGTCGATATCGACGAAACGGAGGCGGCGAAGTATCCTTACCGCCGCGCCTACCTGCCGGTGAACCGTCTCAAGGACGGCACCATGTTCAACTGGTAGGCGGCGCCGGAGACCGCATGAAACCGCTGACGCTTCATCCCGATCGCCTGTTCCCGGCGGAGCCGGCCGTGCGCGACATCGCCCGCCGGCTTTATGAGTGCGTCGCCGGACTGCCGATCGTCAGCCCGCACGGGCACACCGATCCGGATTGGTTCGCGACGGATGCACCGTTTGCCAATCCGGCAAACCTGCTGATCGTGCCGGACCACTATGTTTTCCGGATGTTATACAGTCAGGGAATCACGCTGGAATCACTGGGGATTCCCTCACGGGACGGCACGCCGGTCGAAACCGATCCAAGGCGAATATGGCGGATGTTCGCGGCGAATTATTACCTGTTTCGCGGTACGCCGTCGCGGGTGTGGCTCGACTGGGTGTTTGCCGAGGTGTTCGGGATCGAGGTCCGGCTGGAAGCAACGACGGCCGATCTGTATTACGATCGTATGGACGAACTGTTGCGGACGCCGCAATTCCGGCCGCGCGCCCTGTTCGAGCGTTTCAACATTGAGGTCATCGCCACGACCGAAAGCCCGCTCGATGACCTGCGCCATCACAGGGCGATTCGCGACTCGGGCTGGGCGGGCCGTGTGATCACCGCCTATCGTCCCGACCCGGTCATGGACCCGGAACATCCAGGTTTCGCCGATAATCTGATCGAATTCGGGCGCGTGAGTGGCGAGGACGTCGCGACCTTTGCCGGCTATCTTAAGGCGCACCGCAACCGCAGGGATTATTTCCGCCGGTTCGGCGCGACCTCGACCGATCACGGCCACCCCAGCGCCGCGACAGCCAACCTGTCGCCGGAGGATGCCTCGGCCCTTTACCAGAAGGTGCGCGCGGGAACCTTTACGCCGGCCGAGGCGGAGCTTTTCCGCGGCCATATGCTGATCGAAATGGCGCGCATGAGCGTCGATGACGGCATGGTCATGCAATTGCATCCCGGCGTTTATCGCAGCCATAACCCGTCGGTCCTGCAGCGCTTCGGCCGCGACAAGGGCGCCGACATCCCGCTGCCCGGCGAGTTCGTGCGGGCTCTGAAACCGCTGCTGGATGCCTACGGCAATGATCCGCGCCTGACCCTGATCCTGTTCACGCTCGACGAGACGACCTATGCGCGCGAGTTGGCGCCTCTGGCGGGGCACTATCCGGCGCTGAAGCTCGGTCCCGCCTGGTGGTTCAACGACAGCCCCGAAGGCATGCGCCGCTTCCGCGAGCAGGTGACCGAGACGGCCGGGTTCTACAATACGGTCGGTTTTAATGACGATACGCGGGCGTTTTTGTCGATCCCGGCGCGGCACGACGTGGCCCGGCGCATGGATTGCGGGTTCCTTGCCCGGCTGGTGGCCGAGCATCGCCTGGGCGAGGACGAAGCGCACGAACTGGCGTACCTGTTGGCCTACGACCTGGCCAAGCGGGCGTATAAGCTGTGAGTCCGTCGACGCAGGCCGGGTGAGGGGCCTGCGGACAGAAAAAGCCCCTCACCCCATCCCTCCCCCCGTGAATGGGGAGAGGGGGTTTAAGGAGGATACCGTGCGCATTTTTCTTGCCGCCTGTCTCGCGTTCGCCTTCGCCGCCACCGCCCATGCCGCCCCCATGAAGGGGGAAGACGGCTATGATCTGTGGCTGCGTTACCGGCCGTTGCCGGCGAAGCTGGCCAGGAGTTACAGTCCGCATGTCATGGCCGTGACCGCGGCGCACAGCGATACGCTCGACGCTGCCGTGGCGGAACTTCGGCGCGCCTCGCAAGGCATGCTGGGCCGCGATGTGAAAGCCACGGCGACGGCCATCGACGGCGATATCATCCTTGGCACGCCGGACGAAAATGCGACGATCAAGGCGCTGAACCTGCCGCTGGTCAACCTCGGCGGCGAGGGCTTTGTCATCCGTACCGTCACGGCCGGCGGCAGGCACAGGCACGCCGTCACCGTCATTGCCGCCAACAGCGACACCGGCGTGCTCTACGGCGTCTTCCGCTATCTGCGCCTGATGCAGACCGGACAGAGCCTGGACCGGCTCGATATCAGCGACGCGCCGAAGCTCAGGCTGCGCGTCATGGACCACTGGGACAATCTGACCGGAACCATCGAGCGCGGCTACGCCGGCTTTTCGATCTGGGACTGGTGGCGGCTGCCCGACCTGGTCGATCCGCGCTATACCGACTATGCCCGCGCCGAGGCCTCGATCGGCGTCAACGGCGTGGTCGTCAACAATGTCGGCGCCAAGTCGGACAGCCTGACCGAGCCCTATCTCGTCAAGCTGGCCGCCCTGGCCAGAGTCATGCGGCCTTACGGCATCAAGGTTTATCTGTCCGCGCGGTGGACGGCGCCGATGGAACTGTCGGGCCTGAAGACCGCCGATCCGCTCGACCCGCAGGTGCAGGCATGGTGGAAGGCCAAGGCCGACGAGATCTACGGCATCATTCCCGATTTCGGCGGCTTCCTGGTCAAGGCCAATTCCGAAGGCCAGCCGGGGCCGGGCGACTATGGCCGCACCCATGCCGACGGCGCCAATGTGCTGGCCGCCGCACTCAAACCGCACGGCGGCGTCGTCATGTGGCGCGCCTTCGTTTATTCGGAAAAGGACGCCACCGACCGCGCCAAGCAGGCCTATAACGAGTTCAAGCCGCTGGATGGCCTCTTCGCCGATAACGTCCTGGTCCAGATCAAGAACGGCCCGATCGACTTTCAGCCGCGCGAGCCCTTCCACCCGTTGTTCGGCGCCATGCCGAAGACCAACGAGATGCTGGAGGTGCAGATCACCAAGGAATATCTCGGCCAGGCGACGCATCTCGTCTATCTCGGGCCGCTGTTCAAGGAGGCGCTCGATTCCGACACCTATGCGCAAGGCAAGGGTTCGACCGTGGCACGGGTCATCGACGGGAGCCTTGACCACCATACGCTGACCGGCATGGCCGGGGTGAGCAATGTCGGCGACGACCGCAACTGGACCGGCCACGACTTCGGCCAGGCCGACTGGTACGCCTTCGGGCGGCTGGCGTGGAATCCGGACGATTCGCCGCGCGCCATCGCCGAGGACTGGCTGAAGATGACCTTCTCGACCGATCCGCGCTTCGTCGAGCCCATGGCCGACATGATGATCAGGTCGCGCGAGACGGTGGTCAAGTACATGACGCCGCTGGGCCTGCATCACCAGTTCGCCACCGGCCATCACTACGGACCGGGGCCATGGGTGTGCGACCTGGCGCGGCCGGAATGGAACCCGTGCTATTATTCGCAGGCTGATGCAAACGGCGTGGGCTTCGAGCGCACGGACAAGGGCAGCAACGCCCTGGAGCAATATGCGCCGCAGGCGGCGGCGCTGTGGGCCGATCCGGCGGCGACCGATCCGAAATACCTGCTGTGGTTCCACCACCTGCCGTGGACATATGGCATGAAAGACGGCGACACGCTGTGGGACGACATGGTGGTGGACTACGACCAGGGCGTGGCCGAGGTTCAGGCCATGCAGGCCGAATGGGCGCAGATGAAGCCCTACGTCGATCCGGACCGTTTCGCCGCCGTGTCGGCCAACCTGGCCATCCAGGCGCGCGAGGCCCAGTGGTGGCGCGACGCCATGATCGCCTATTTCGAGTCGAAGAACGGCCTGCCTCTGCCGGCCGGCCATGCGGCGCCGGCGCATGATCTCGATTATTACGAGAAGCTTGATTATCCCTACGCGCCTGGGCATCCGGTGCAGTAGGGGGCAAGCCGGGGCGTCAGGATTGGGCCGGTAAAGGTGGAATGTAAGATACCCCACCACCACATCTCACCGCTCGGACCTTAAGGTCCTCCGCGGCTCGTGCGGTCCACCTCCCCGGCAAAGCCGGGGAGGTGCAGGAGGAGCCTGCGTCAACACCGGTTCGAGCTATGTTCCGCCGGGTGGGCGGACGGGGCGATCGCGGCCGCCTGTGTC
>CAYYTA010000020.1:0-30525 GCA_964474575.1 uncultured Caulobacteraceae bacterium
GGCGGCCGTGCCGGTCAGGGTCAGGTTTTCGACATTGCCGCCAAGGACGTAATTGATCGAGGCGACGACGGTGTCCGTGCCCTGGCCGGCATTCTCGATAACCTTGTCGCCGGCATTGTCTATGACATAGGTGTCGTCGCCTTTGCCACCGATCAGCGTGTCCGCGCCCGCGCCGCCATCGAGCCAATTGGCGTTGCTGTTCCCCGCTAGACTGTTGTTCAGCGCGTTGCCCGCTCCGTTTACCGCCGCGCCGCTCAATTGCAGATTCTGAATATTGTCGGAAAGCGCGAAATCGACCGACGATATTACAGTATGCAGGCCAGATGAGGTCGAGGCGGTAACAATGTCGCCGGGATTATCGACATAATAGGTTTCGTTGCCTTGGCCACCATAGATGATATCCGCGCCGGCCCCACCGTCGATCGAGATCATGTCGGACGCGTTGTCAGCCTTGACGATAACGATGTCGTTGCCATCGCCCATGACGACATCCTTGGCCCCGCTGCCGACATAGAGGATATCGTCATGCGCCGTGCCAATGACGTGCATGGCACCGTCACCTGCGTCGGCGTAATCGTAGCCATTCTGTAAAGTAAAGGTCGGTATCGTTACTGTTGCGAACGTCACAGCTCCGGTCAGCTTGGCGTTCGTCGTAGGCGTCTGAACATTGGCGCTCCGTCCGTTCAAAACCACCGTTCTGTCATGAAATGATATCAGCTCCACATGGTATAGGTTACCTACCAGTCCACCCGGAATATGTCCGTTGCCTCTTTGCAAGCCGTTGAACGACAAGGAAACAGAGCCGTCTGCATTGGAAACTATATTGAAGTCCGTACTGTCGTAATCGGAAATTATCAGCACGTCTGTTCCAGAGCCGCCGTCGAATATCCTCGCCCCGCTCGCAGAGACCACGTCAGCGGCGTTTAAATATATCTTGTCATCGCTGTTATTATTGGCAAGAACATAATCATCGGCTGCGAAGCCGGTCATGGTCGTAGAAAATATCGAAGTATACAGTATATTATAGTCATTACGAGGTTGACGAGGGTCAAACTGAGCAGGTTGACCAACGGAGATGTGCAGGTCCGGCCCATTGTACACGTTGCCGTTCAATAAGGATTGCGCCAGGGCAGAATGTGAAAAAGGGCTGCCGGCGTCACGCGCAAAGCCAAGAATCTTTTGGACATTGTCGTAATAGAGCGCGCCCGCGTGCTCATCAAGGTTCCAAGATGTCCGAAAATCGTTATCGATATAGACCGTGCTTCCTTCCCGGGGCTTGGGATCGATATTGGCAAGTACCTTGCCTAACTGCTTAACAATTGTCGACGCAACCGGCCCCACAAAAGGAATCCGCCCCACTCCGAACGCGACTGCTCCAACAAGAAGCTCTTTCTCCCAAGCGGGAAGGGTTGTTAATTCCCCAAGAAGTGGAACCGGATCGTAAGTGTTGACAAAATTTATGAGCTCGGCGGCAGGGGCCACTTCTTCGGATCCGGGCGATCCAATCGTAAAGGATTTGAGCGTGTGGGAACTGTTGGACCAGGACGCCAAATCATGATCCAGATACTCGACCATACCGGCACCGAGACTATGACCGGCTATAAGGACCTGGGTGATGTCGGGATTATCATGGAGATAGGTTTTGATGGCGTCAATCAGAGGTTTATACTTGGCATAGTGGGCTTGGAAATTCTGGTAATCTCCAAAATCTACCACCTGATCGGTTCCTCGAAATGTGATCGAAAGGGTGGGAACACCGTTGACCAGGCCCGACAAGACAAGCGCATCGGCTTCGACTTGGTCACTCAGCGCATAGTTCAATACAGCTCTAGGCAGCGTTACATCGGACGTATCGATCGCCTGATAAAAGCCGCCAACAAAAGAATATTGAATATTGCCCTGACCATAGTCGGCCGGCTTCATTCCGAGTTCGAGCGCCGACACGGCATGCCAGCCGCGACCTACAGCATATTTCGATACGTCCTCACTCCAGGAGGGATTATGTCCGGAGTCATAGGCCAACGGTTCGGCATCGTGTGTGAAGGACAGTTGCGGTCCAACTACCTCGTTCATAAGCTTCATCATTTCAAGGATAATACTGTGGTCGGGCCCGTTACCATCAGTTAGGTGAACTTGATTGTTGATTCCTCCGTCCTTTTTACCGGAACCGTCGTCCAAAATCACTTTTTCGATGCCACTGGTCTCAATCGGCTGTGTGATCGGCAGGCCGTTGCCTTCAGCGGTATGGTAGACTTGGAAGGTAGTCTTTTCGAAAGAGAAGTCCGCTGAACCCGGGGCGCCACCGAACGACGAGATTTCGATTTTCGCGTTCCCCGCCGTGCCGCCCGACAGCGTGAGGGTGTCGTTCTGCGGGCTTCCTATGAAGTTTTGAACCGAAAGAAAGTCCTCGCCGGTGGTGGCAACTGCCATGCTGTCGGCGAATATCGCGTCAACGCCCAGGTCGGAGGCGGAAAAATCGGCAACGTTGTTGCCACCGCCACCGTCGTAGATATCATGGGGCGAAGCGTCATTGACCTTAGCGACTTCGGTGCCTGAAATGACAAACGTATCGTCGCCTGAACCGCCATGGACGGTATCGTTGCCAGCACCACTGTCGATTTTAAAGCCATAAACGCCGGAGGTGATGACATCATCCCCATCGTCGCCGTTAAATGTTGCACCGCTTAGACCCCATTGTGAGGCGGAAGCCTCGGAGTCCGGAAGAGCGACTGTATCGTTTCCAGCGTAAGCATGATTTTGAGTGTTCGAGTATGACGTAGCGTCAAGGACATTAAAATCTACATTATTGTCATTCTGATCAAACAAATCATTATTTTCAATCTGCCAAGATATAATGTCGTGATATTCACCGGATGCGCCTGTAGCAGATGTGAAACCAAAATATGCCTTTGAAGAGCCAACCACATCGCTTATATTTATGTTATATATTATCTGACACTGTGCAGGACGGTTTCCATTATCAGAATATGATATAGATAAAACATCATCACCATACGAAATCCAAACGTCCCATATTTCTGAATTACTAAATGAATCCAGAACTGGCATCTGTAATACAGATCGAATGTTTCCATTCAAATCTATACCAATGTGATTATCATTTTGGTCGCCAATTTCTGGATTTGTCCATGTATCAAACTCAATACCTAAACTATTAATTATTCCAGAATATCCAATACCTATGCCAAGGCCACCAAGATTACTGTTTGTAGCGCTTATGACAAATACGATTCCATCAGCCCCGCCATTCTTGTCATTGGAAATTTTAAACTGGAAGTGAGATGAAAATTCTGTAACGTCAATTAAATCATTTGTGTATAGCGCACCTATTTCATTTATTCCTGTACCAGTAAGACGAATAATTGATCCGATCTTAGATGTGCTTCCAAGCGATACCAGGCCAATAGGATTCGAAAAATCTGGAAAATTAATCGGCATAATTCTTCCTTCATAAGTATTTCTTATGTACGACAAAAATACTCTTTATACATTCCCAGAAAAGGCGATCGTTTGGGATTTTAGACCGCAACAACAAAGGTTAGACAAACCAGAAACATACTTATTACGATGAGTTGTTCCATGATTGCGGCCTGAACCGATGACGGGTAAACGATATGGACAATCTTCCTTGCACCGATGGGCTGATGTTGCGCATGAGTCCTACTGTGCCGTGCACCACACTTTGCGTCAACCAGCGAAGGTCATCACAACCACATCTCGAACGGCCCGAGCGTTTCCGGTGTCAGCCGGCCACCGCTGTAGAGCCGCATCAGCTTGTCGGACAGGCGGTCGGCGGGACCGGCCTTGAAGCGCGGCCCGCCGAAGGCCGCGATGTTATCGTGCAGCCTGGCCAGGGCGTCGGCGTCCTGGTGGATCACCCGGAACAGGAACAGGCGGATCATGGCTTCCTTCAACCAGGCCGGGCCGCTGGCCTTCGGCGTGGTGAAGCGGGCGAACGGGCGGATAGTGTGCTCGTCCTCCGGAACGAACCAGATGGTGACGCACAGGCTGAGGCGGTCGCGGCCTTCCCATCGTCCCTGGAACGCCACCGGCGGGAAGTAGCGGCCGCGGCTCTGAGCGCGCGGCCCTTCCAGCGCGCGCGACATCCAGCCGTAGTCGGTGTCCTGGGCGTAGACGGCCTCGAAGCTGTCCTCGAAGATGTGCAGGGTCTGAAGGGCGCGCTGGCGGCGGTGGCTGACGCGGATATAGCCGTCGTGGAGGAAATTGGTGTGGAACGGGTCGAGCACGTTGTCGAGCGCGTCGAACACCCGCGCCCGCTCCGGCTTCATCGCCCACCAGAAATGGTCGTAGTCGGGCCCTTCCGGCATCGGCGGCAGGCCGGCCTCGCACGGCCCCCGCGGCTTGAGGCAGGCCCAGACAACGCCCATGGCCTCGTGCACCCCGACCGTCTCCGCGCCCAGCCGCGACAGATCACCGGCGCAGCCCGGCACATCGGCGCAGGCGCCGTCGCCCGTGAACGTCCAGCCATGGTAGGGACAGACCAGCCGCCCCTCAACCACCCGTCCCGCCGACAGCGGATAGTTGCGGTGCGGGCAGCGGTCGAGGAAAGCCGCCATGCCGCCCTCGCTGCGCCACAGAACGACGGGCGCGCCGGCAAGCCTGACCCGAACCGGCTTGCGCCCGATATGCCGGGCGTGCGCCACCGGCATCCAGGCGTGCTCGACGCCGGCCGGCAGGCTCAGCCCCCGGCGGTCCGCCTGAGCTGCGGTTCCAGCGCCGTCAATATCCGGGCGACGAGGCGGTAGCCCATCCGCCGCCACGCCGGCAGGTGGATATCGACGATCAGCAGGTATTCCATCCATGGCTTGGCCCCCCGATGGCGTTTGAAATGCGGCGCGCCGGCCGACAGGTTGAGTTTCAGGCCCCTGGCGGCGACGATGCCGGCCATGTGGGCCTGGATGGCGCGATAAAGACCGTCCGTCCGCGGTCGGGTACGATCATAGCCCATCATCGGTAAAGTCGCGGTATCGCGGTCGGCGTAAAGGGCGCAGAAAGCGGCGACGTTGCCGTCGGCATCCTGCAGCGTATGAATCTCCAGGCCTTCGGCCAGCAATTCCCGCATACCGTCCGGTCTGTAATCCGGATTGAAGGCCGAATAGGCCTGGATATACAGTTCGCGATAAAGGGCAAGGCAGCGTCCAAGGGTGCGGTCGTCGATATCCGCGCCATAGGCTTTGGGCACAAGAGCCAAATCCGACAACAGCTTGATATCGCGGCGGGTATCGGTGCGCGGCGCCCAGTCGCGCTTGAGATCATCGATAATCCAGACCAGTCGGAATGGCCAGCGCGTGCCCGATGGCGGTTGGACCAGCGAACGAATGACGATCGCCTTGCCGGGATACATCCGCGCAAGGTCGTCGGTGTGGGCCAGCAAGGCCGGCAGCCGGCCGTGGTAGAGGCTGGTCGTCAGCAGTTGGTGTTCGGGATAAACGGCTTCATCGACCCGGGTCAGGCGGGTGAGGACTTGAAGCATGTGGCTCAGCGCCAGCACGCCCCACAGAGCCGGGCCGGACGTGGCCCGGCGGGCTTCCTCGCGCGCCATCGGGCCGACAGCCACGCTCAGCGAGGTCAGCCAGCAATGGTTGGGTTTGAGGGGCACGGCGACGCGGACCGTCTCCCCGCCCAGGGCGACCTCGTCGAACCGGACGTGGGCGTTGTTCAGTCGCATGTCAGGTCCCGGTTACATTCCATGTCGGCGGTCAGGAAGGTGTGCAGACCCTGCCCGGCCAGCGCCGCCTGGGCCATCAGGCTGACCGCGCCGGTGAAGGCGCGCCAGCGGACGCCGGCCATGACGTCGCGGGCGCGGGCGAGGTCGGCCCGCCACGGCCTCAGGCGGCCCATGACCAGGGCGCGCGGCAGACCGGAAAAGATCATGGCCGGGCCGACGCAGGCGGGTTCAGACGAGGCATCGAGCCGGCCGCCCTCGTCACCGAGGAAGGCGGCGGCCAGGGCGTGCGGATCGTGGGCCAGCAGATGCAGGCCGCTGGTGGCGCGCGGATTGCATTCGATGAGCCACAGCCGGCCATCGGGATCGAGGCGGAGGTCGCAGGCGATCTGGCCGGTGAGATCCAAGGAAGCCACCAGCCGGGCGGCAATACTGATCAACTGTTGATTTAAATGACCGGTCATCGGTTCGAAATAATAGCTGGCCCCACCTCGCGTCCGCCAGGATGAGCGATAGGCGCTGAAGGCGCGCAAACGGCCCCTGCGGGCTATGGCATAAAGGCAGACATCCTCGCCCGGAATATAGCCCTGCTGCAGCCAGGGATTGGCCGTATGGTGATCCAGCGGTGGCCGGTCGGGCCGGATCATAAGGCGCGCGCCGAAGCGGGAAAACTCAGGCTTGAATACCGACCGATCGGTATTTTCCACGGCCTCGCCTCCTTGCAGCCTTTGGGTTTCCGGCGCATCGAGGCCAAGCGAGCGCGCCAGTTCGATGAAGGCGAACTTGGAATGGAGCCGCATAAGAATAGCCAGATCGGGCGCGAACAGCGGCCAGCTTCGCGGCCCGGCCAGTTGCGCCCAGTAGAAGATGTCCTCGCACAACGGGATGACCAGATCGGGCCGGAGGCGGCCGACCAGGGCGTCGGCATCGGCGGCGAACGCCTCGGGATTGCGGCGCGGCGAGGCGCACAGGGTGAAGCTCAACATCCCCCCCGCCGTTGCCGGGTTTTGCAAGGAATCGACGCCGTGAACCTCATGACCGCAGGCCGTGAAGGCCCGGGCGAGATCGAGCGTCACCGGCGCCCGCGTTCCGGTCAGCAGGATCCTCATGCCGCCCACCGGACATGGCGGCGTTTGGGATAGTCGCGGTCGCGGCTCCAGGCTTCGCGTTCGACCGGCCGGCCATAGGCGGCGAGCGCGCCGGTCAGGACGCGCGCGTCGGCATCGTCCTCGCACGCCAGGCGGATGCCGCCGGCATGGCCGGTGGCAATCCAGCCGCGATCCGCCCGCAGAAGGGGCGCGACCCGCGCCTCGACATCGCCGGGAAAGACGACCTGATCGCCCCAGCGCCAGATATCCTGGAACCGGCCCTCGACCGGCTCCACGGCGGCCAGCGGTGAACCGCAGGCGCAGGTCGCGGGTCTGAGCACGTCATCAAGCCTGAGCCGCACCACCAGCTGTGTCCGCCGCTTAAGGTCGGTGACGATGGGCCGGAAACGCCCCGCCCCCACGTCTTCGCGCTCGATAATCAGAACGTCTTCGTTGAGATGCAGCGTGCCCAGCCGGCACGGCGCGCCGAGGAAGCCTTCGGTCGCCTGGTAGATCGGATCGGGACGCCGGCCCAGACGCTTTTGAATGAAATCGCGCTCGGTCGCATTCATCGGTTCGGCGCCGTAGTAAAGACGATGAAGGCCTTGCAAATCCTGGCTCCGGGCGAGTTCCACCAGAACCTGCGGCGGCGCGATCAACACTTGAGGATTATAGGTCGCGATCGCCTCCGTCCGGTCGGGGTCGGAGAGTGGAAAGAAACGTACGCGGCCACACTCATAGAGCCGCGCCGGCGCGCGAAGGCACAGAGCCGTCCGGCCGAGCGTCATGACCTCGGCCGGTCCGACCAGCTTGCCGAGGATCAGGCCGCTGTAGGCGGCGCGTTCGCGCGGCGAGGTCAGGAAGAGGCCGCGCTGGCCGCCACCGCTGCCGGTGGAAAAGCCGGCATGCAGGCCGTCCCCCATGCCCCCCTCCCCGCCCGCCTCGGCCGCTTCGGCGGCGCGCGTGGCGGCGTCGAGGATCAGGCCGCGCGTGTTGTAATCGTCAAAACGGGCGCGGAAATCGGCGGCGTCGATGACCGGGATATCGGTCAGTCCGGCCTGCGCACAGGCCTTGAGCGCCGGAGCGCGCGGAAACTCTGCGCGCAAGGCCCGCCACAGGCGCTCCTGCCGCCGTTCGAGGCCGCGGCGGGTGCGTGGTCCCCACCGGGCCGCCGCATAGGCTCGGAGCGCGTCAAAGGCCATGTCCCACCCATTTGCGCGCCGTGACCTCGCAATGCGACGGAATGATCTCGACCTTGCCGGTCAACTGGCGAAGCTGTGCCAGCGTCCGGCGATAGATGGCCGTGTCGCCGAGCAACGATGTGGTGATCGCCGGCGGCGGCGCATCTCCGGTGATGGCGGCCAGCGACCACGCGGCATCGCCGATGAACAGCACGTCCGGCGCGACGAAAAGGCCCCAGTGACCAGGACAATGTCCGGGCAGTTCGACCGCCATCAGGCTGCCGTCGCCGTAGAGGTCGACGCCCGAGGTGAGCGGCGCAAGGACCTCCGGAAGCGCCGCCGGGGCCATGTCCTCAAAGAAGGTGGCGTCGATATCCGGCGGAACCAGCGCGCTCAGCAGGCCCTGGCGGACGCGGGCGAAACGGCTGCCCGTGCTCAGGCGTTCCATGCCGGCGCGGGCGCAGAACACCTTCGCTCTGCCGAACATGGCCAAACCCGCCACATGGTCGCCGTGAAAGTGCGACACGACCACGGCGCGGATATCGCCGGGCGTCAGGCCGAAGCCCTTCAATTGACCTTCGAGGCTGTCTTCCGGACCGTACTGCACCGGCGTCGCCCAGCGGTAGAAACGCTCGGGAAAGTCACGGGTGGCGGCGAAGAAGCGCGGATGGTAGCCGGTGTCGAACAGGACCGGGCCGTCACGGTGGAAGATCAGCCCGACCAGGGCCGGAAAGCTGACCGCGCACAGATGGCCGCCGCGTTTCGCCATGAACTCGGGGTGGCGGCAGGCGCCGACTCGCAGGACATGCCAGCGCTCAATCATCGCAGGCCCCACGGGCAACGGCCAGCGCCGTGGCGAAGGCGTCGTATTGCGGCACAAAGCCCAGTTGGATGCGCGCCTTGCTCAGGTCGAAGGTCTGGGAAAAGCCGAGCGTGGCCAAGGTATAGGGCGTCAGGCGTGGCTCCGGACGGCCGGGCAGGACGCGATGGACGGCTTCCAGCAGCACGGCCAGCGGCGACACCACCGCATAGGGCAGCGGGACGAACCGCGCCTTGCGGCCAAGCGCCTCGGCCAGGGTCTCGGCTATGGCGCGGATGGTCATCGAGCGGCCGCCGGAGACGTTGAACGCTTCGCCGGCGACATCCCCGGCGCGGTCGAGCGCCCGGACCAGGGCATCGGCGGCGTCGCGCGCGTCGGTCAGCTCGATCAACGCCCGGCCCTCCCGGACCAGCGGGAAACGCCCCGTCTCGATAAGCCTCAGCACGCGCGGCAGGAGCACCTTGTCATCCGGACCGACGATGGCGCGCGGACGGACGGCGACGCAGGCCGTGTCAGGGCCGGAGGCGGCCAGCACCTCGCGTTCGGCCATGAGCTTGGTGGCGGCATAGGCATTGAGCGGCCTTGGGTTGGGCGGGTCGTTTTCGGTCAGGCCGGTCTGGTCGGCATGGCGGGCATAGACCGACGGCGACGACACGAAGACGAAACGGCGGACGCCGGCCTCGCGCGCCGCCATCAGCAGGTGGCGGGTGGCCACGACATTGATATCATGGAAGGTTTCGTACGGCCCCCACGGACTCGACAGGGCGGCGCAGTGGATGACTCCGTCCATGCCGCCCACCAACACCGGCAAGGCATCCACGGTCAAATCAGCGGCAACGAATTCCGCGCCGAGGCTTTTCAGCCGCCCGGCGACATCGCTGCGGCGGCCGGTGGCGCGAACCTCGTGGCCGGCGGTGCGCAGGGCGGCGGTCACGGCCAGGCCGAGTCCTCCCGTGGCGCCCGTGACCAGGACCCGGCTCAAAAGCGCAACACCATGGCGCCCATGCTGATGCCGGCGGAGGTGCCGAGCAGCAGGGCATGGCGGCCGGATGCCAGGCGGCCGTCGCGGCGGGCGGCGACCAGGGCGCTGGGCAGCGAGGCGGCGATCTGGTTGCCGTGGTCGGCGAAGATGTCGACCACGCGCTCCGGCCGTTCGCCGATCAGATGGCGGACATATTCTAGGCCGGGCTGGCTGGCCTGGTGGCAGATGAAGGCGTCGATGGCGTCCATCGTCAGGCCGGCCTCGCCCACCACCTGGTCGATCAGCTTCGGCAGGTGGCGGCCGGCAGCCTTGAAGATGCCGAAGGCGTCCATGTGGAAGCGCGCGCCGGCCGTAAGCGCCTCCAGCCCGTCCTCGATGCGGATGCGCGTGCCGCCGGAACGCAGGTGCGCCAGGTCCTTGCCGGTGCTGAGCGTGACGAAACGCGAGGCCAGCACCGCCGGACCATCGTCCGCTCCGGCCTCGACGCAGACCGCCGCCGCGCCGTCGCCGAAAATGGCCGACATTTCGGGATGGGCGTAGTCGAGGCCCGCCGAGGCGATGTCGCTGGCGAAGACCACGGCGCGCTTCCAACGCCCGCCCTTGAAACCGAGGCTGACCAGGTCGAGCGCGCTGAGGAACGACAGGCAGGTCATGTTGACGTCGAAGCAGGGGATGCCCGACTTCTGCAGCCCCAATTCCGACTGCACCAAAACCGAAGTGCCGGGGATCGGCTGTTCCATGACACCGCAGCCGCCGATGAGCACGTCGAAATCGCCGCTCCAGCCCGCTTCGTCCAGCGCTTCCCGGCATGCCCGCGCCGCCATGACCGAGGTCGTCTCGTCGCGGCTGGCGATGCCGCGCGAGGCGATGCCGAACTTGTCGCGCGTCCAGCCCGGCGCCTGCGCGAACATGCCGTCCAGCACTTCCGATGGCCGGTTCGTTTCCGGCCTGTACGCCCCGCCACCCCTGATCGTCATCCCCACAGGATAGGTCATATGTCCGTCTTTCGCCCTTCGAGCGGTCGCGATTCCCGACCCCCACGTCACCCTGACGCACCCTAACCCGGGGTGCAACATCACAAAAATGAACAATGTTCAAATCTTTGTCAAGTGGGTGTCGCGCGGCGTTTTGTCTCTTGCCCTTGCGGCGTGGGAACGGGCGTTGTACGTGAGCGCATGGCGTTTTCCCTTTCCGTCGCGAAGCGCGGCCTGGCCGGCCTGTGGCGGGGCTGGGTAGCCAAACCCGCCGACTACGGCTGGGCGTTCGCCATCGTCGTCGCCGCGACATTGATCGGCCTGCCCTGGCGCGGATTGGCGGACGCCGGCAACCTGACCATGATCTACCTGACCGGCGTGGTCATCGCCGCCGCCCGGCTCGGCATCGGCCCGGCGATGCTGGCTTCGGTCCTGAGCGTGGCGGCGTTCAATGTCTTCTTCATCCCGCCCTACTATTCGCTCACCGTGTCTGACAGCCACGCCTACGTCACCTTCGCCGTGATGTTGCTGACCTCGCTGGTCGTCGGGTCGCTGACCGCCCGGGTCTCGCTGCACGCCCGTCTGGCCGGACAACGCGAGGAAGCGACGCGCAACCTCTATGTCCTGACCCGCGCCCTGGCTGCGGTGCGTGACCCGGTCTTGATGGCGGCGGCGGCGCAGGAGACGTTCGCTTTCTACCACGTCACCGTCCGGCTGTGGCTCGACGGGGCGCTGCCCGAGAGCGAGCCCGAACGCATGGCGGTCGAATGGGTCCGCGAACATGGCCAGGCTGCTGGCCGCGACAGCGAGGTCATGGCCTCGGCGGCGACATTGTACCTGCCCCTGGCCGCCGAGGGCGTGACGGCCGGCGTCATGGCGCTGACCCCCGACGACGAGGCGCGGCGCTTCAGCGACAGCGAGCAGCTGCAGTTCGACACCTTCGCCACCCTGATCGCCTCGGCCCTGCAGCGCGCCCGCCGCGCCGAGGAAGCCGAGCAATCGCGCGTCGAAAGCGAGAACGAGAAATTGCGCAATGTCCTGCTGGCTTCGGTGTCACATGACCTGCGCACGCCGCTGACGGTCATGAACGGGGGCCTGAGCGCATTGCTGCGCATGCGCAGGAAGCTGCCGCGCGAGGCGATGGACGAACTGACGGCGCTGTGGAACCAGTTGGGCCGCTTGCAGACCTTCGTCGACAACCTGCTGCGCATGGCGGCCCTGACCTCGGGGCGAATGAAACTCAACCTCCAGCCCTATCTCATCCAGGAGATCATCGGCGCCGCCGTCGCCCATGTCCGGCCCGATGGGCGCAGCCTGCGCACGGTGATGAACGGCGTGCTGCCGATGGTGCGCATCGACGGGGCGCTGATCGAGCAGGTACTGGTCAACCTGCTCGACAATGCCGTACGTCATACCGCCGATGATGGTGTCGTCACCATCACCGGCGAGCGCGATGGCCGAAGCGTGCGTGTCACCGTGTCCGACAGCGGGCCGGGCCTGGGCGGCAATCCGGAGCGGCTGTTCGAACCGTTCCACACGGACCGCGAAAACGGCCACGGTCACGGTACAGGCCTGGGTCTTGCCATCTGCCGCGGCGTGATCCACGCTCACGGTGGCGAGATCACCGCCCGCAATGCCGACGGCGGCGGAGCGGCCTTCACCTTTACCCTGCCCGCCGAGGCCGTATGACATCCGAGCCGCTGATCCTGATCGTCGAGGACGAGGCCGAAATCCGCCGTTACCTGAAGGCGACCCTGTCGGCGCACGACCTGACGCCGCTCGAAGCCGCCACGGCACGGGAAGCGCTGCAACTGATCACCACGCGCCGGCCGGACATCATCCTGCTCGACCTCGGCCTGCCCGATCGCGACGGCATGGAGCTGATCCGCGAGGTGCGCGGCTGGAGCCGGACGCCGGTCATCGTCCTGTCGGCGCGCGGCCAGGAGGCCGACAAGATCGCCGCCCTCGACCTCGGCGCCGACGATTACCTGACCAAGCCGTTCGCCGCCGGCGAACTGATCGCGCGCATCCGCGTCGCCCTGCGTCATGCCGAACGGGTCAGGGATGACGGCGGCGCGGTCTATGACGCCGGCGGCCTGACCGTCGACCTGGCGGCGCGGCGGGTGCGGCTTGACGGCGAGGACGTGCGGCTGACGCCGATCGAGTACAGGCTGCTGAGCGTGCTGGTGAAAAACGCCGGCAAGGTGGTGACCCACGCCCACCTGCTGCGCGAGGTGTGGGGCCGGCACAGCCTCGACCAGAGCCATTACCTGCGCATCCATACCCAGCACCTGCGCGAGAAGCTCAAGGACGACGCGCTCAGTCCGCGCTTCATCCTGACCGAGCCGGGCGTGGGGTACCGGCTGAGGGACTGAGGGGCATAAAAGCAAATCTTGTACCTCCCCATCTTTGATGGGGAGCAGAACTATCGCATATGGCGTACAAACACCCCCTTTCCCCGCGTCCCGCAGGGAGAGGACGGACAGCAAGCCCGTAAAGGCGCAGATGTCCGGGCGAGGGGCTTGTCTTCGACGGAAGGTCTCTCATCCGCTCGACGCGGGGAGAGGGGAAAGAAAGCACACCTCGACAGCCATAGGCTATGGCCCTGCTTGCGAAGGCGGGGAAGTACAGGAAGCCGCGTTTCGATCTATACGAAATCTATACGGCCGGGCCGGGCATCTATATGCCGCCCATATGCATTTGCGCGCATCCGTCCCTCACCTGAAACAGAGTTGAGGCCCTGCCATGCACGCGATGACGCAGACCCAAGCCACCACCGGGCACAGCCGGCCCGGATCGGGTTTCGCCCTGCTGGCCCTGGGCGCGATCGGCGTGGTGTTCGGCGATATCGGCACCTCGCCGCTCTACGCCCTGCGCGAGGCCCTGCATCACACCCGCGCCGGCACCGATCCGCGACTGGCGGCGTTCGGCGTGGTATCGCTGGTCTTCTGGGCGCTGCTGCTGCTCGTCACCGTCAAATACGTCATTTTCCTGATGCGCGCCGACAACAGGGGCGAAGGCGGCACGCTCGCGCTCATGGCCCTGGCGCAGACGGCGCTCGGCCGCGCCTCGCCGGTCATCTTTCTTCTCGGCATCTGCGGCGCGGCGTTGTTCTACGGCGACAGCGTCATCACCCCCGCCCTGTCGGTGATGGGCGCCATCGAGGGCCTCAAGGACGCGCCTGGCGTCGGCCACAGCCTCGACGACGCGATTATTCCCATTTCGATCGCCATCCTGTTCTGCCTGTTCCTTGTCCAGTCCAGGGGTACAGACAAGGTAGCGCGCTTCTTCGGGCCCGTCATGCTGCTGTGGTTCGCGGCCATCGCCGCCATGGGGCTGATCCCGATCCTGAAGCGGCCGGAGGTGCTGATGGCGCTCAGCCCGCACTATGGCGTCCAATTCCTGATGGCCAACGGATTTACCGGCTTCGTCGTCCTGGGTTCGATCTTCCTCGTCGTCACCGGCGCCGAAGCGCTTTACGCCGACATGGGTCATTTCGGGCGCGGCCCGATCGGCGCGGCCTGGCTGTGGGTAGCCTTTCCCGCCCTGGTCATCAACTATCTCGGCCAGGGCGCCCTGACCCTGATCGACCCTTCCGCCGCCGTCAATCCGTTCTGGCGCATGGTGCCGCACGCCCTCTACTGGCCGGTGCTGGTCCTGGCGGCGCTCGCCACCGTCATCGCCAGCCAGGCGGTGATCTCCGGCGCGTTTTCGATGACCCAGCAGGCGGTGCAACTGGGTTTGCTGCCGCGCATGACCATCCGCCGCACCTCCGAAACCGAGGTCGGCCAGATCTATGTGCCGCAGATCAACTATATGCTGATGGCCGGCGTCATCTTCCTGGTCGGCGCCTTCCGCAGCTCCGACGCCCTGACCTCGGCCTACGGCATCGCCGTGACCGGCACGATGGTCATCAGCACGGTCATGGCGTGGATCGTCATCCGCCGCACCTGGGGCTGGCCGCGCTGGCGGACGCTCCTTCTGCTGGTGCCGATGGGGACTCTCGAGACGGTGTTCCTGGCCTCCAACCTGACCAAGTTCTTCTCCGGCGCGTGGATGCCGCTGGCGCTTGGCGGCAGCCTGATCTTCATCATGACGACCTGGACGCACGGTTCGCGCGTCATTGCCGCCAAAGCCCACCGCGACAGCCTGCCGATCGGCGACCTGATCGCCATGCTGGAGCGCCGCCCGCCCCATCGCGTCGCCGGCACGGCGGTCTTCCTGACCTCGGACGCGGCCGTCGCCCCCGGCGCCCTGATGCACAATCTCAAGCACAACAAGATGCTGCACGAGAAGAACATCATCCTCACCGTTCACACCGCCGAGACGCCGCGCGTCGCCGACGACCGCCGCCTGACGGTCGAGCCCCTGGGCGACGACTTCACCCGCGTGGTGGTGACCTACGGCTTCATGGAAAGTCCCGACCTGCCGCGCGCCCTGGCCGCCGCCCGCCGGCTGGGGCTGAAGTTCGACATCATGTCGACCACCTTCTTCCTCGGCCGCCGCACCGTGGTGGCGTCGGGACGGGGCGGCATGCCGCGATGGCAGGACGCCCTGTTCATCTTCCTGATGAAGAACGCCGCCAATCCGGCCGACTTCTTCCACATCCCGCCCGGCCGCGTCGTGGAATTGGGTTCGCAGGTTACCGTCTGAGGCTACAAACATCAGAATCACATGGATTCCTTATTTTCGCAAACGGATAACCCGGATATAACCGGGGAAAGAATTCGGGGCCGACATGGGGCGTACCACCGTCATGAGCCTGTCCACCGGCGTCCTCATGGCCGCAGGCGTAGCCCTGTTTCCGATGGCGGCGCACGCGGATGACACCAGCGCGCCGCAGACGGTCGAGGATCTGCGCAACCTGTCGCTTGACGACCTGGCCAATCTCCAGGTGACCTCGGTGTCGAAGCGGCCGGAAAGCCTGGCCGACGCCGCCGCCTCGATCTACGTCATCACCGCCGACGACATCCGCCGCGCGGGCGCGACCAGCCTGCCGGAGGTCCTGCGCCTGGCGCCCAATCTCGAGGTCGCGCGCATCAACGGCTACGCCTGGGCGGTTTCGGCGCGCGGCTTCAACTCCGCCGAGACCGCCAACAAGCTGCTGGTGCTGGTCAACGGCCGCAGCGTCTATGAGCCCATCGGCGGCGGCGTGCTGTGGCAGCAGGTCGACGTCGACCTGCCCAATATCGAGCGCATCGAGGTCATCAGCGGTCCCGGCAGCACCCTGTGGGGCGCCAACGCCGTCAACGGCATCATCAACGTCATCACCAAGGACGCGGCTGCGACTCAAGGGTTTAACGGCCAGGTCTCGGCCGGCGGTTTCGAAAGCAGCGCCTCCCTGCGCTACGGCGGCAAGCTTGGCGACCATCTGACCTTCAAGGCCATGGCCGACACCTTTTCCAGCGACGCCACTGAACCGGCAACGGTGGGCGACACCACCGACGACGCATTCCGCGGCACTTTCGGTTCGTTTAGCCTGGTGGGAACCTGGGACCGCGACACCGTGACGGGCGGCGTCAGCGCCTATGACAACCGCATCGGCGACGGCGGCGGCAAGCTGACCGGCAGCTTCGCCCGCGTCATCTGGAACCGCACGCTTGACGGCGGCGCGACCCTTGGCTTCAATGCCATCGTCACCCATGACGTCCGCAACGAGCCGACGCTCTACGAGCGCCGCGACAGCATCGTCCTGTCGGCCCAGCACGCCTTCGCGGCGGGCGAACATCAGCAGATCGTGTGGGGCGGGGAATACCGCTACTGGTGGGAAGATTTCCGTTCTTTCAACGACTTCCATTTCGCAACCCCCAAGACCGACATCTCGCTCGGCTCGCTGTTCATCCAGGACGAGATTGCGCTCAAGCCCGCCTTGAGCCTCACGCTCGGCGTCAAGAGCGAATACAGCAGCTATTCGGGCGTCGCCTGGCTGCCCAATGTCCGCCTGGCCTGGCAGCCGGACGAGCACAATACATTGTGGGCCGCCGTGTCGCGGTCCGAACGCACGCCCAACCGCATCGAGCGCGAACTGGAACACCCGGTCCTGCTGGTGCCGTCGCCGGGTTTCGATTCCGAGAAACTTGTCGCCGTCGAGGCCGGATGGCGCGCCCAGCCGTCGTCGCGCGTATCGTTCTCGCTGTCGGCCTATTACAACCGCTATGACGACCTGCGCACCGACGCCTACACCCTGCCCGACATTGTTCCCCTCAAGCTGGAAAACGGCGCGCGCGGCACGACCTACGGCGTCGAGGGCTGGGGCGAGTTTGACGTCACCGGCGACTGGCGGCTCAGCGCCGGCTTCAGCACCCTGCACAAGCGCTTCTGGCTGAAGCCCGGCGCCACCGATCTGACCGGCCTGGGCGTAGAGGGCCAGGATCCGGACTATCAGGCGCAGATGCGCTCGGCCTGGCAGATCGGCCCCAACGTCGATTTTGACGTGACGGTGCGGCGTGTCGGCAAGGTCGATACGGCGCCTGTGCCGGCCTATACCGAAGCCGACGCCCACCTCGAATGGCGCGTCAACGACCGGCTGGCGGTGGCGCTCGACGGCCGCAACCTGCTGCACGACCGGCACCTCGAAGTCGTTGATCCGTCGCTGGTCGCACCGCGCTACATACCGCGCTCGATCTTCGTCACCCTGAGAGTCGGTTTCTGACATGGACAAAGGGTCCGCAGCGCTGGGCCTGGCGATGGCGGCGGCCCTCCTCGCCGTCCCGCCTCCCGTCGCGGCCCAGGCCAATCTCGAGACCGCCGTCAAGGCGACCTATCTCTACAAGTTCGCGCCCTTCGTCACCTGGCCGGGCGGCGACGCGTCGGCGCCCTTCACCATCTGCGTCGTCGGGGCCGATCCGTTCGGCGGCGACCTCGACCGCGCCGTGGCCGGACAAGGCTACAACGGGCGTCCGTTCCAGATCGTCCGCATGACCGCGATCACGCCGCAGTCGCCTTGCGCCGTCGCCTTCCTCGGCGGTTCCAGGACCCAGTCCGTGGCCGCGGCGCTGAGGGCGCTGCACGGCGCGCCGGTCCTGACCGTCACCGACGAGGGCAGCCCCGACGGCATCATCGCCTTCCAGATGCAGGACGGCCGCGTCCGTTTCCGCATCGACGAGGAGGCGGCCGAGGACGGCGGCATGATCATCAGCTCCAAGCTCCTCAGCCTCGCTCTGTCGGTGCGTACCCAAAGGGTGATCCAGCCATGACGTCCCTGCGCGCCTTCCTCGAGCAACGCCGTGTCGTCGCCATGGCCGTGGCCCTGGCGCTCCTGGTGGCGGCCAGTTTCGGCCTCGGCCTGTGGTCCGAGGCGCGCCATGACGCCCAGGCCCGCGATTCCGCTACCATCCAGGCGCGCATCGTCGCCGACGCCGTCTCCGCCGCCCTGTCGTTCACCGACCCGGCGGCGCTGCACCAGTATACGTCCGCCCTGCGCGCCAACCCCGATGTCGAGGCCGTTGCCGTCTACGACGCCGACGGCAATCTCGTCACCCACTACGGCACGGAGGAGGTGCCGGCGCGGCTGAAGCCGGGCCAGGCGGCTTCGGCCCCCGGCGCGCTGGTCGTCACCGCCCCGGTCAGCGAGAACGGCGTCCGGCTCGGCACGGTCTACCTGCGCGAACGCGGCGAGATGCTGTTGGCCCGGCTGGCGCGTTACGCACCGGCGGCGGCCCTGGTCATCACCGCCCTGGTCATGCTGACCGTCATGGCCTTCGACGCCCGCGCCCTGGCCCTCGGCAACGTCCGCCTGCGCGAGGAAATGGAGGAGCGCCAGCGTGCCGAGGCCGCCCTGCGCCAGAGCCAGAAGATGGAGGCGGTCGGGCGGCTGACCGGCGGCATCGCCCACGATTTCAACAATATGCTGGCGGTCATCATCGGCAATCTCGACATCCTGCTGCGCCGCTATCACGACGCCGACCCTAAGATGATGCGCTTCGTCATCGGCTCGCAGGACGCCGCCAAGCGCGCAGCCGCCCTCACCCATCGCCTGCTCGCCTTCTCGCGCCTGCAGCCGCTGGACCCCAGATCGGTCGACATCGGCAAGTCGGTCGCCGATACCTCCGACCTGTTGCGCCGCACCCTGGGCGAGACGATTTCGATCGAGACCGTCCGCGCCGCCGGCCTGTGGCGCGCGCATGTCGACATCGGCCAGTTGGAAACCGCGATCGTCAACCTGGCCGTCAACGCCCGCGACGCAATGCCCGGCGGCGGCAGGCTGACCATAGAGACGGCCAACGCCTATCTCGACCGCGCCTACGCCAGCGCCCAGGAGGACGTCGAGCCCGGACAGTACGTCGTCGTCGCCGTCACCGATACCGGCACCGGCATGTCGCCCGAGGTCATGGAGAAGGTGTTCGAGCCGTTCTTCACCACCAAGCCGGTGGGGCTCGGCACCGGCCTGGGGCTGAGCCAGGTCCACGGCTTCGTCAAGCAGTCGGGCGGCCATATCACCATCTACAGCGAGGTTGGACATGGCACGACGATCCGGCTCTACCTGCCGCGCTCGCATGACGAGTCCGAGGCCGCCCCGCCGGAGTCCACGCGCCGCGCCACCCACGACCGTCGCGACGTGACGGTCCTTGTGGTCGATGACGAGGAGGGCGTGCGTGAATTCGCCGCCGAGGCCCTGGTCGAACTGGGCTACGATGTCCTCAGCGCCGACAGCGCCGACCAGGCCCTGCAGGTGTTCGAGCGAGCGGAAGGCGTGAAGATCCTGCTGACCGATGTCGTCATGCCCGGCGGCAGCGGCCGGCAGCTGGCCAACGCCGTGCTCAAGGCCAGCCCCGAGGTGCGTGTGCTTTACATGACCGGCTATACCCAGAACGCGATCGTGCACAACGGCACGCTCGACGCGGGCACGCATCTGATCAGCAAACCCTTCACCGTCGGCCAGCTGGGCGAGGAACTGGACGTGCTGCTCCAGGCATGAAAAAGCGGCCCGCCGGAGCGAGCCGCCACTTCATGAAAACCGGAAACCTCAGTGCGCCGTTTCCATGGCCTGCGAAGCCATGTCCTTCTTTTCCTGCTTCTTGAGCGCATCCATCTCCTTGGCCAGGGCCACGGCGTCCTCGTCGCTCAGGTATTTGCGCGCCTTTTCGAAGACTTGATTTTCCTCTTCCTCGACATGGTGCGCGACGGCATGCTTGAACTCGCCGAAGGTTTCGATCCACGCTTCGTCGTTGACGTCGAGTTCGCCGAGCTTCTGCAGATATTCGCGGATTTCGTCGTGCTCCTCGTGGGCGTGTTCCATCTGCTCTTCGACCGGCTTGGCGCGGGTCGCGTCCTCGACCGCCTTATAGAAGGTCTTTTCCTCGGTGTCGGCGTGCAGGGTGAGTTGCAGCTTGATCTGCTGGAACAGGGTCTGCCGCTCGGCCGGGTCCTGGCTGGCGACGACCTGATCCATCAATCCGGCAACGAGGCGGTGGTCTTTTTTCAGGTAGCTGTAGATGTCCATGGTGTAGCTCCGTTGGCAGGTTGTGCGCTGTCATGGATGACAGCGGCTGGATAAGAAAAACATGGCGTTCCGCGCGCCGCCGGTAAGTTGGCGATAAATCATTTTCCCGCCGGATCGCCGTTGACCACCCTGGCCTTTTCGGCGGCCTCGACCAGGGCCGGAGCCGGCGCATCCTTGAGACGCCTGCCCTTGCGCGCCACTGCCCGCGCCGCCAGCTCGGCATACTTGTCGCGGATCGCTTCCAACTCCTCCTCGTCCATCTCGTCCATGCGGATCAGGGCTGTCTCGGCGCCTTCGATGGCCCGGATCAGTTCGTCGAGCTTGAGCTGGATCAGCTTCGAATCCCGGTTCTGCGAGTTCTGGATGAGGAAGACCATCAGGAAGGTAATGATGGTCGTGCCGGTGTTGATGACCAGTTGCCAGGTGTCCGAATAGTGGAACAACGGCCCGGTAATGATCCACACCAGGATGGTGGCGACCGCCAGCCCGAAGGCCGCCGCGCTTCCGGTCCACAACGAGGTGACGCGGGCAAATTCCGGAAACCAGGGCTTTTTCTTTTCGTTCTTGTCGTTCATGCCGCCAGCATAGAAGGAAGACCGGCAAGGACGGAATGCGGAAGACCTGGCGCCGGCATAAGCGGAAAATGTGCGCCTGTCGCAGCCGCGGCCTGCTCAATAACCGCGGCTGCGACAGGTCTCTCACGAAGGGCGGGCGTGGTGTCTCCCGTCCTCCCCGCGAAAGCCGTCAGTAACGGCCGTTGCTGGTGAAGCGGCCCTGGTCGTCGCGCTGGCGGTTGTTGCCGCCATAGTTGCCGCCGCGTCCGGACGAGCGGTAATCATCGTCGTTGTCACGGCCGCCACGGCCGCCCCCGCGCCCTTCCCACCCCTTGCGCGAGGCTTCGGAATGGCCTTCGGAATCGCCGTACCAGCCGCTGTCGCCATGGTCCGAGTTCTGCCAGCCGCGGCGCGAGGCCTCGGCGTGGCCTTCCGAATCGCCGAACCATCCGCCCTGGCCGCGATTGCCGCCGCGACCGCTCGAAGAGCCGTCGGAACGGCCGCCGGACGTGAAGCGGCCTTCATCGTCGCGCTGCCGGTTCATCTGGCCGTGGCGCCCCTGCTGGTGGGCATGATAGCCGCGACGGCTGCCATAGTCGTGCCAGCGGGCGAAATCGTCATCGTCGTCGTCATTGTTTCTGGGCATGGGATATCCTTTCCCGGTCGGGGAGCAACCGGGCCTTTCATCGATTTTGAGCCGGAGGGAAAGGGCGCGGCGCGCGGCTCGCACGCGCCGGCCGTCTGGAGATCAGTGGTTGCGGCTGCTGCCGCTGGTGAAGCGGCCTTCGTCGTCGCGCTGACGGTTGCCGCCGCGGTTCGAGCTGTAGTCGTCGTCATCCTGGTAGCGCGAACCGCCGCCGCGATTGCCGGAGGACGTGAAACGGCCTTCCTCGTCGCGCTGGCGGTTCATCTGGCCGTGGCGGCCCTGCTGGTGGGCGTGCCAGCCGCGATCGTGGCCGTAGGCGTGCCAGTTCTCGAAGTCGCGGTCCTCGCTGTCGGAACGGTTGCCGCTGGCGAAGCGGCCTTCTTCGTCGCGTTGGCGATTGTTGCCGCGACCCGAGCCCGAGGCGTAGCCGCGGCGGTCGTCGTCATCGTCGTCGCGCGAACGTGACCGCGAACGGCCCGTGTCATTGTCGTGGCTGTGGCTGCCGGCCTCGGCATGGCCTTCCGGATCGCCATGCCAGCCCCGGCCCTGGCCGGAGGCCTGGCGCGTGTCGTCATCATCGTCGCGCGAACGGGTCTGGCGCTGGTTGCCGTTGCTTTCTCCGCTGGTGAAGCGACCGTCTTCGTCGCGTTGGCGGCCGGTCTGGCGGTTGTCGTCGTCGCTGGTGTTCCTGGGCATGGGATCTCCTTTTCCTGTCGGGGCAACAGGAAGCCGGGCTAGGGGTTTTGGCGGGAACGCCGTCCTTTTGTCGGATGCGGCGACACGGCTCGCCGACAAACCCGCAGGTTTTCCGCAAGACCGTGTCCGGTTTACGTCATGCGGCGACAAGATCGCTGCACGGTCAACAGTTTAGAAACGCCGGGGTAAGTTTAAGCTACGCATGGCGGCGCGCCGATGTAAAAATTTCGCAAGAGTTGGAACATCGGTTTAACCGCCACGCCGGGCGGCCGCCAAGCCGGCATATTTCACCTTGACATCCCCCGCCGGCTGCCGGCGCCGCGTCGCAAACGGCGAGGCCTTGGCCGGCAAGGTAATCGAAGGCCGCACCATCAAAAACGGCCATGCGGCGCGACTCACAATCGGGTGATGACCTTCGCGACACCGCTCTTACCGCCTTTTGATTTTCGCTGCCCGCACCGGCGCGGTCTTCTTTATGGCGCGCATGGTAAGACAAGATGACGACAGGAGATTGCCATGGACGACTTCACCGTACCCCCCGACATCCAGCCCGCGACCCCGCTCGACGACCTGGACAATCCGCCGCCCCCGCCTGACGAGGTCGAGGACGCGCCCGAGGCGGCGACCGAATCGGTCGAATCCGCCGCCGAACGCATCGTCAGGCCGCTCCGCGAGACGGCGGAAACCCTTCGCACGAAAATCAGCGGTTTTCCGGTCCTGAGCGTTGTGCTGGCCGGCGCGGCCGGCTTCGGTGCGTCGCTGCTCCTCGCCCGGATGCGCCGGGCCTGAGTTTTTGACGGACACCAAACCGAATACGGCGTGTTTTCATTAGTACTATAAATAATATTTTTAGCTGGATTTGCCGCCGCTTTCCATATCCGGTCATCGCCATGTTGCAGCGCAGTATTGCGCCGCATTGTTGCATATTTACAAAATGGCAAAAAAATCCGGCGCTGTTTTTTATTAGAGAATTGACGAACACCGCGGGCAGGGGTACCGGTTTCACTTCTCATGTTACCGCTATCAAAAGATACCGGTGATACAAAGGAGAACGTGCACGGGCAAAAGGCCCGCAGACGTGAAGAATAAAGACGTTGGGAAGAGAGCGGGCGATCACGGCCTCACAAGAAGAGACAGGCGGAAGTATATCCGCGTCGCAGGCTCCGCAGAGTTGATTGGGTAGTTCGTGTCAGGGGGCAAGGCCGCATCTCGCGTCCACAAACTCCGGCAGGAATAGAGACTGCAGACGCCGGGGAATCATCCCGCGGGCGTATGGAGGAGCTTGCGCCATGTCCGGCCACCGGGCGCGGCGCGGGGAAAAATGCGGCTGCGACTTATGAAGCGTACCAAGGAAACCGCGGAATAAGGCGGAAGGGACGATAAGCGGCAGGCGGATTGTTCAGAAAAAACAAAGTTGGGAGACAAACATGACCATCAAAGTAACGAGTAATCATACGGGACGCCTGCTGCGCAGCGCCATCCTGGGCGGGGTTTCGACCCTGGCCCTCGGCGCTTTTGCGGCGCCGGCGTTCGCCCAGGACGCCACGGCGGCTCCGGCCCCGGCCGCCGCCGATGATTCGACCGTCGTCGTCATCACCGGTATCCGCGGATCGCTGCAGCGCTCCATGAACATCAAGAAGAAGGCCGACGGCGTCGTCGACGGCATTTCGGCGGAAGACGTCGGCAAGTACCCCGACACCAACCTCGCCGATTCGCTGCAACGCATTCCCGGCGTGTCGATCAACCGTGTCAACGGCGAAGGCCAGCAGGTCACGGTCCGCGGCTTCGGCCCCGGCTATAACTCCGTCACCGTCGACGGCCGCCTGATGCCGGCGACCACCATCGGCGTCATCGGCGGCGGCCAGGGTTCGGACGGCGCCCAGGGCAATACCCGCGCCTTCGACTTCAGCAACATCGCCTCGGACGGCATCGGCGCCGTTCAGGTCTACAAGACCGGCCGCGCCGACCAGAACTCCGGCGGCATCGGCGCCTCGATCAACGTCGTCACCCTTCAGCCGCTGGGCAGCCCCGGCTCCAAGGGCAGCATCACGGTCAAGGCCCTGACCAATGACGAGCCCGGCCTCGGCACGGTCCTGTCGAAGAAGAGCATCACGCCGGAATTCTCGGGCTCCTATCAGTGGACCAACGACAGCAACACCTTCGGCCTCGCTGTCTTTGCCTCGCACCAGGAAAAGTCGGGTTCGACCCGTTCGGACACCGTCAACCACTGGACGATCCAGCCCTACTCGATCGACCTGACCAACGATGACGGCAGCGTCACCACCGCCTTCACCCATGCCGGTTCCTACCAGGCGGGCGTGACCACGATCACCGGCGCCCCGAGCGACGGCCACCAGTTGGTCGCCACGCCGAGCGACAGCCGCCTGACCTACGCCGAAGACCATCTCGAGCGCACGGACGGCGAACTGGTCCTGGCCTGGAAGCCGATGGAAGGCCTGACCATCAAGGCCAACGAGTTCTACGCCGAAACCAAGCAGCAGGAAGCCCGCTCCGAACTGACCAACTGGTTCTCGCAATCGCCGTACCAGGCGCTGACCTTTGACGGCAACAAGACCGTCAGCTCGGCGATCGTGGTCGTCGACAAGGTTCCGAACGGCAAGGACCAGGGCTATGAAAACGAACTGCGCGCCGTCAACTCGAAGGTGCAGTCGACCGGCCTGAACATCGCCTATTCGCCGGACGACAACTGGACCTTCACCTTCGACGCCGCCCATTCGACGTCGGACACGACGCCGGGCAATTCGAACGGCACCTCCTCGACCACCGTCTCGGTTGGTCAGGAATATGTCTCGACCGACACGACCACCTTCGGCAACCTGGCGGCGCCGGTCCAGCACGTCACGCTCGATCCGACCAAGTCGCCGACGGGCAAGCAGGACATCGCCTCGATCAGCTCGGGCTACAGCCACGAGAACATCGCCAGCCAGAGCGACAAGCTCGACCAGGTCAAGTTCGACATCACCTATCAGGTCGACGACAACAGCAAGCTGAGCGCCGGCCTCGACTGGTACAAGAACATCAACGATGAACAATACGCTCAGGTCGAAGCCCAGTTCGGCGACTGGTCGGGCACCAACCCGGGCGACCTGCAAAAGTACGGCGGCGCGGACATCAAGACCTTCTGCCTGTCCTGCCAGTTCAAGACGGTCGATCTCGACCTCGCCAACGGCAACGCCTACCGCTTCAACGCGGTGACGGCGTGGAACGGCCTGGCCGCCTACTATAGCCAGCCTTCGAGCAGCTTCCAGCCGGTCCTCCCCGGCTCGACCAGCGCGTCCGCCAAGGCGCCCTACGCTCACGGCTCCAACCACAACACGGTCCAGGAAACGGTGAAGGCGGCCTATGCCCAGTTCGCCATGAAATCCGATTTCCTGGGTCGTCCGGTGAAGATCCTGGCCGGCGTGCGCTATGAAAAGACCGACGTGGTGGTGACGGCCTATCAAACCATCCCGAGCGCCATTTCGTGGGTGCAGAAGAACAACTTCGGCATCATCCAGAGCTCGGGCGTCCAGCCCTACAAGCAGATGTCGAGCTACTCGAACCTGCTGCCCAGCCTCGACCTGGCGATGGACATCAGCGACCACATCATCGGCCGCATGTCGTTCTCGAAGACGATCGCGCGTCCGCAATACAGCTCGATGTACGCCACGACCTCGGTCAACGCGCCGGGCAACCCGAGCTACCTCGGCTACACCTATACGGCGTCGTCGGGTAACCCGGGCCTGAAGCCGCTGGAATCGGATAACTTCGACCTGTCGGGCGAATGGTACTATGGCCAGAACAGCTACGTGTCGCTGGGCTACTACCGCAAGGCCGTGCAGAACTTCGTCGGTAACGGCGTCACCAAGACGAGCCTGTTCGGCCTGACCGACCCGGCCTCCGGCAAGGCTGGCACCCGTTCCGGCCAGGCGGTTTCGGCGCTCCAAAGCATCGGCGAGCCGGTCGACACCAACAAGCTGTTCGTCATGACCGCCCTGATCGATCAGACCGGCAGCGTTTCGACCGCGATCTCCGACTACCAGAACCTGCACAACCCGAACGCGCCGACGGCCACCTATTCGGACTTCGGCACCTTCCAGGCCGCCATGTTCGCGGGTCCGCCGGTCAACGGCAACTCGACCGACCCGACGGCTGTCTTCTCGCTGTCGCAGCCGATCAACAACCACACCGCCAACATCGACGGCTTCGAATTCGCCTGGCAGCACTTCTTCGGCGACTCGGGCTTTGGCGTCGCCGCCAGCGCCACGACCGTCAACGGCGACGTCCACCTGGACAACGCCGCGCCTCCGGGCGGCAGCAGCCAGTTCGCTCTGGAAGGCCTCAGCGACACCTACAACGTCACGGGCATCTACGAGAAGTACGGGTTTGAAGGCCGCATCGTCTACAACTGGCGCGACAAGTACCTGAACCAGGCGAACGCGTCGTCCAACGGCGGCCTCTTCACCGCGGCCTATGGCCAGTGGGATGCGTCGCTGAACTACACCCTGACTCCGAACGTCATCCTGTCGTTCGAAGCCTTGAACATCAACAAGGGCCACATCGTGCAGTACATCCGCGTGCCGGCCGATGTTGTGAACTACCAGGAGCTTGACTCGCGCTACGAAGCCGGCGTGCGTTACAAGTTCTAAAACCGGACCATCGGTTTGAAACGAGGGGAAGGCCGCATGTATAATGCGGCCTTCCTTTTTTCAGGGATAAGGTCCAAAAGGCAGACAGGATGAACGCGCAGGTCATAAGGAAGGTGGTCATCGCCGGCGGCGGCACGGCGGGATGGTGCGCGGCCGCGGCCCTGTCGCGCCTGATCGGTCCCGTGCTCGACATCACCCTGATTGAATCGGCGGACATCGGCATTGTCGGCGTCGGCGAATCGACGATCCCGACCGTGCGGGCCTTCCACCATCTCGCCAGCATCGACGAACAGGCGTTCATGCGCGAGACCGACGCCACCTTCAAGCTCGGCATCGACTTCGAGAACTGGGCGCGGCTGGGCGATCGCTATTTCCATTCCTTCGGCAAGCTGGGCAAGTCGCCGTGGCTGGCCTCGTTCTACAATATCTGGCTGGAAGCCCGCTCGAAGGGCATGGGCGGGCCGCTCGATGACTACAGCCTCGAGACCAGGGCGGCGATGGCCGGCAAGTTCCAGCTCCACAAGAACCTGCCCATCAGCTACGCCTATCACCTCGACGCCGTCCTTTACGGCAAATACCTGCGCAAGCTGAGCGAGGCCACGGGCGTCAAGCGCCAGGAAGGCCAGATCGTCAGCGTCCAGCAGCACCCGGAGACAGGCTTCATCACCTCGCTGACCCTGAAAAGCGGCGAGGTCATCCCCGGCGACCTGTTCATCGACTGCACCGGTTTCCGCGGCCTTTTGATCGAGGAGACGCTGCATACTGGCTACGACGACTGGAGCCACTGGATCCGCACCGATCGGGCGCTCGCGGTCCAGACCATGCCGGCCGGTCCGCTCCTGCCGTGCACCAAGGTCGTCGCCCACCCCGCCGGCTGGCGCTGGCGCATCCCGCTGCAAAGCCGCGTCGGCAACGGCCTCGTCTATTCCGGCGCCCACATGTCGGACGACGAGGCGCACGATCTCCTGATGAAGAGCCTCGACGCGCCGATGGCCAACACGCCTCGGGTGATCAAATATCGCACCGGCGCCCGCCGGAAGATCTGGAACAAGAATTGCGTGGCCATGGGCCTGTCGAGTGGATTCATCGAGCCCCTGGAGTCGACAAGCATCCACCTGTTCCAGAAATCCATCCTCAATCTCGTTCAGAACTTCCCCTTCTTCGGCATCAACGACGCGCTGGTGGCGCGCTACAACGACATGTCGCGGCGGGAAATCGAGTATGCGCGCGACTTCGTGACCCTGCACTACAAACTGACGGAGCGTTCCGACACGGACTTCTGGTCGGAAAATGCCGCGATGGCGGTTCCCGACAGCCTTCAGGCGCGCATCGACCTTTTCCGCAATTCGGGCGTGGCCTATCACGAGATGGGCGAATTGTTCCAGACCGATTCATGGGTTCAGGTCATGCTCGGCCAACGGCTCGAACCGCAGGGGTGGCATCGCCTCGGCGCCTTCATGAACGACAATGAGATGAACCAGGTGTTCGATGGCCTGAAATCGACCATCGATCATGCCGTCGCCAACATGATGGCGCAGGAGACGTTCCTGAAGCAGTATTGCCCGACCTCGGTCAATCAGGACATGTAGCCAGCAACCTCAACAGGACAGGTATTACTTCTGCGTATGGATTCGACCATGGACAACAACAACAAACCCCTGCTTCTCGACAATGTCGAGCACCACGACCTGCGTATCTCCGCCGGCCGCTCCATCGCCCAGGCCGGCGCCGTGAACCAGGTCCGGGTCTTTCCGAACGAGTTCGCCGAGGTCCAGCGTGAATATCCGATCTTCTTCCGCCGCGACGACCACGGCGCCTTCTATGCCGTCGCCCTGCTCGGCTTCGATCGCGACGAGAACCTGTTCCTCGACGGCGACGCGTGGAATGCGCGCTACATCCCGGCGATCCTGCAACGCGGCCCGTTCATGCTCGGCGTCCGTGATGCGTCCGGCGGCGATGACGCGGCGGCCAGCGCGCCGGTGGTCCTGATCGACCCCGGTCATCCGGACCTGAGCCGCAGCGAGGGCGAACCCCTGTTCCTGCCGCACGGTGGCAACACGCCCGTCCTTGAGCGCCATATCCAGGTCCTGCGCACCATCCACCAGGGCAACGGCATGAATGACGCTGTCTTTGCGGCTTTCCTGGACGCCGGCATCGTGGCGCCGCTCAATGTCGAGGTCCGCATCGACGAAGAGGCGAAGCAGTACAAAATCCCCGACCTGTTTTCGGTCAGCAGCGCGGCCCTGGCCCGGCTCGACGGCGTGGTCCTGGCCAGGCTCAACGCGACCGGATACCTGGCCATGGCCTTCTTTGTCGCGGGATCGGCCGGCAACCTTCAGCACCTGATCGCGCTCAAGAACCGCAAGCGGCGGGAAAGCTGAGCCGCCATGCCGGGCGTCGCCGCCAGGACCCGGGCCGTCGCGGGCATGGAGCCCGACCGCATTCCCTATGACCAGCTGATGGCCGGCCAGACGCCGGTGATCATGAAGGGCGTGGCGCGCGACTGGCCGCTGGTTCAGGCGGGCCTGCGTTCGCCCCAGGCCGCCATGGACTATCTCAAGGGCTTTTACCAGGGACGGCCGGTCACGCTTTTCGTCGCGGAACCCAAGCTCGAAGGGCGCTTCTTCTATAATGACGACGTCACCGGCCTGAACTACCAGGCCGGCCGGGTCGATCTGACGGCGGCGCTGGACCGCATGGCGTCTCACCTCGAAGATAAGAATCCGCCGTCCTTCTACATTGGCTCGACCGACCTCGACCTGTTCCTGCCCGGCCTGCGGGCGCGCGACGAACTTGCCCTCAACCACCCGATGTTCGCCGCCAATCCGCCGCTGGCCAGCATCTGGATCGGCAACCGCACCACGGCGACGGCGCATTACGACATGTCGCACAACCTGGCGGTCTGCGTCGCCGGCCGGCGCCGCTTCACCCTCTTCCCGCCCGACCAGATCGCCAACCTCTATCCCGGCCCGCTCGAACCGACGCCGGGTGGCCAGGTGATCAGCATGGTCGACTTCGCCAATCCCGATCTCGACCGTTTCCCGCGCTTCCGGGATGCCCAGGCCGCCGGCCAGGTCGCCGAGATGGAACCCGGCGACGTGCTCTTCTATCCCGCCCTGTGGTGGCACCACGTCGAAGCGCTTGAGCCGTTCAACATCCTCGTCAATTACTGGTGGAACACATCCCCCGCCTACATGGACACACCGCAGACGACCCTGCTGCACGCCATTCTGTCCCTGCGCGACCGGCCGCAGCCGGAGAAGGACGCCTGGCGGGCGGTCTTCGATTATTATGTCTTCGGGCCGGCCGGACGCCCGGCCGAACACCTGCCCGAACACGCGCGCGGCAACCTGGCGCCGCTCGACGAGATGAAGGCCCGCCGCCTGCGCGCCACCCTGCTGCAGAAGATGAACCGCTAAGCCGCATTAAAGCGGAATCAGAACGGCTTTTTCCTTCCCCGTTTACGGGGAAGGTGGCGCCGAGCCTTGGCGAGATGACGGAAGGGGGAAACCCAATCGTCCACATCTCCTTTCCGTCGTCGCTTCGCGCCGACACCTTCCTCACAACGACGTTGCCGTAAACAGGGAAGGAAAAGATAAACCGGCCCAACCTAAAACCATAACGATCTAACCCCCGTCGCTACACATATAATCCCCGCTGCATTTTTCCCGGTGCAGTCTTTGGCCATGTCTCGCGACGATGCCAAAGCCCAGGAGAAACTGACGCCGGAGGAAAGGCGGACGCTGATGCGCGCCTTCGCCGACCGCATGCTGCTCAAGGCCGCGG
>CAYYTA010000021.1:0-57392 GCA_964474575.1 uncultured Caulobacteraceae bacterium
TTCGGAGGGCGGGGATAAGTTAAGGGCAAGGAAGAAGGCTATCCACGGATAAGCCAGACAAGACAGATGGTTGCGAGATCGGGGCGGCTGTCCTTGCGGGGAATAACTCGGCAGCGAAGCGGTCATTCGCGTTCATGGGGCGACGGCTCCAGCACCTATATTTTGAAGGGCACGATGTACGGCCAGACAAGCAATGACGCCTTCGATGTCGGCGTCTGGAACGGATAGGACGGCGGCTTCGACCGAATTGCCATCGCCGGGCGGTTGTGTTAACCATTTACCGGGCAATGCGCGGGAGGGGTCATGGCCGGGGTGTGTGCACATTGTGGCTCCGATGTCGACCGGCGCTTCTGCGGCGAGTGCGGCACCAAGGCCGCCCACGTCAATGAGCTGGTCCTTATCTTACAGGACATCTTCAAGCCGCTGGCGACGTTCGTGTCGCTGTTCGCCGGGCTCATCTTCGCGCGGCGTCTGGCGCTGAGCGCGATCAGCGGGCGGACCAATCTCCGGACGCTGTTCTGGTTCGTTCTCAGTTGCGTCGGCATCAACTATACGATGTACAACCTGGCCGGCGTTTTCGACGCGGCCAAAGGCGTGGCCGGACAGGACACGACCACGCTGGGCGGCCGGGCATACGCCATGGGCTTCGAGTTCGGCCAGCATTTCGGCTTTACCGCCGTCCAGACGCTGATGATGCTGGCGCCCTTCTTCATCGTGTCGCTGCCGCTGTACTTCATGATGAAGGGCAAGGCGTCGCCGGGCAATTTCAAGGCATTTGTCGTCACCTGCGGCATACTCAACGCCGCCCTGGCGCCGCTCGATGTTTTCGCCAGACTGAGCGAGGGCTATGCGACGCCGGGCTATTCCATGATCATGGGCATGCCGGTGCTGCTGATGACCGTGGCCTTCGTGCGGGCGCTCAAGGCGCTGTTCGACCGCTCCTATGTCCGCACCATCCTGACCTTCTTCGCCTGGTACAGCGCGCTGCTGGTCCTGTTCTTCGTCATCTATGGCAAGCAACTGGCCGACATGAACGCGGCGGCCGCCGGGCAGGCCGAGGCCCCGAGTGTCCAGCCCGCGCCGGCCGCTGAGCCGGTCCCCGCGCCGGCCAAGGATGATTCCGCCAAGGCGCCGATCGATTCGACGGGATTTTGAACGCCGTCAGCGGGCGGCGCGGGCTTCGGTGATGCCCTTGTTGGCCAGGGCATCGGCGCGTTCGTTGAGTTCGTTGCCGGCGTGTCCCTTGACCCATTGCCACCTGATCTTGTGAGGCTGTTGCGCCGCGTCGAGGCGCATCCACAGATCGTCGTTCTTGACGGGCTTCCTGTCGGCCGTCTTCCAGCCGCGCGCCTTCCAGCCGCGGATCCACTCGGTCATCCCCTGGAGGACGTACTGGCTGTCGATATAAAGGGTAACGTCGCAGGGTTTCTTCAGCGCCTCGAGCGCCGAGATCGCCGCCATCAGCTCCATGCGGTTGTTGGTGGTCTCGGGATCGTAGCCGTAGAGTTCCTTCTCGTGGCCGCCCGAAATCAGGACGACGCCCCAGCCGCCGGGGCCGGGGTTACCCTTGCAGGCGCCGTCGGTGTAGATCGTTACCTTGGGTCGTGTCATGCGCTGGTTATAGAGGAGTCGCGGAGGGAGGCGAGGGGGAAAGAAAGCAGGAGCGTGTGACCTGCCCCTCCCACCGCTTCGCGGTCCCCCCTCCCCGTAAACGGGGCGGGCGGGTGCGTTGGCGGCGCCTGAGCGCTGAAAAATCTGCGTCAATCTGCGAAATCTGCGGTTTTAAAAGCAAGACGCCCCCCCCCACCACATCTCACTCACCTTTGGCGGGGCCAAAGGTTCGCTCGTGCGGTCCCCCTCCCCAAATTCCGAGAGAATTTGGGGAGGTATAAGGAAGGGCGATTCTGGTCAAGCTTCGGTGAGGGCGCGGGGGAGTTTGAAGGTCACGGTTTCCTGTACACCCGAGTTTTCGACCACCTCGGTGTCGAAGCGCGCCGAGACAGCCCGGACAAGGTCCGCGATCAGGTCTTCCGGCGCCGAGGCGCCCGCCGTGATGCCGAGCGTTTTCGCTTCATCGAACCATGTCCAGTCGACGCTTCCGGCATCATCGATCAGGTAGGCGGCCTTCGCGCCGGCGCGCAGGGCGACCTCGACCAGGCGCTGGGAGTTGGACGACTTGGCGGAGCCGATGACCAGCACCAGGTCGCAGCCGGCCGAGACCTGCTTGACCGCTTCCTGGCGGTTGGTGGTGGCGTAGCAGATGTCTTCCTTGTGCGGGACGCGGATGTCCGGGAAGCGGGCCTTGAGCGCGCCGACGATCTCGGCGGTGTCGTCGACCGACAAAGTGGTCTGGGTGACGAAGGCGAGGTTCTTCGGATCACGCGGGGTGAAGGCCGCGGCCTGGTCGACCGTCTCGATCAGGGTGACCGCGCCAGTGGGCAACTGGCCCATGGTGCCGATGACTTCCGGGTGGCCGGCGTGGCCGATCAGGACGATCTCGCGGCCCTCGCCGAAGTGGCGCTCGGCCTCGACATGGACCTTGGAGACGAGCGGGCAGGTGGCGTCGAGGTAGAACATCCGGCGGTCTTTCGCCGCCGCAGGCACCGACTTCGGCACGCCGTGAGCCGAGAAGACCACCGGACGGTCGGCCGGGCACTGGTCCAGCTCCTTGACGAAGACGGCGCCCAGCGCCTTCAGCCGGTCGACGACGTGGCGGTTGTGGACGATCTCGTGGCGGACATAGACCGGCGCGCCGTAGCGTTCCAGCGCCTTTTCGACGATCTGGATGGCGCGATCGACGCCGGCGCAGAAGCCGCGCGGTGTGGCGAGGAAGACCTTGAGCGGTTGGGCGGGCATGGGCCTTACATAGGGGTTTTCGGCCGGCCCCGCCACCGGCAAATGGCGGCGGGTGCGGATTTACCGTGCACGATCGATATATCCCTGATATGTGTCACAAAAAGTTCATATATCGAGGGACGTATGGTTCGGGAGTTGCCGGTGCGGCTGTGCGGGGCGTTATTGGCCCTGGTGTTGCTGGGCGTCGCGGGTTGCGGCGGCGGTTCGGGCGGGGGCGGCGGTTCCGGCGGATATACGCCGCCATCATCGAGTTCGAGCAGCAGTTCAAGCAGTTCGTCCAGTTCGGCCGACCCGCAGTACCTGCCCGAGATCGACCTGACGACCGACGCCAATGCGCCGATCGACAGCAAGGACGCCTACGTCACCGGCACCATCACCATTCCCGCCGGCAACGGCAGCGCGGCGGTCAGCGGCGCCATGCAGATCAAGCTGCACGGCAACAGCACGTTGATGTTCCCCAAGAAGCCGTACCGCATCAAGCTCGATTCCAAGGCGGCGGTGCTCGGCATGCCCAAGGACAAGAACTGGGTGCTGCTGGCCAACTATTCCGACAAGACGCTGATCCGCAACCATGTCGCCATGGAGGTCAGCCGGCGGCTGGGCCTGGCGTGGACGCCGCGCTCGGTCCAGGTCGAGGTCAAGCTCAACGGCGACTATATCGGCGCCTACGACCTGTTCGAGCAGGTCAGGGTGTCGTCCGACCGCATCAACATCACCGAGATCGACGACACCTATACCGGCGATCCGGCTCTGGGCGGCTATTTCGTCGAAATGAACGAGCGGATGGACGATCCGGTGTGCTGGACGACGGCGCACGCCGTGGACCTGTGCCTGAAGGACCCCGATCCCAGCACGACGGCCGAGGCCGACTACGTCAGGAGCGATATCCAGTCGGCCGAGGACGTTCTGTTTTCCGCCAGCCCGACCGATCCGGCCACGGGTTATGAAACGCGCTTCGACGTCGATACGATCATCAACTGGTACATTGTCGAGGAGCTGTTCAAAAATGTGGATTCCTACGGCTACAACAGCGACTTTGTCTACAAGGACGCCGGCGGCAAGCTGAAGTTCGGACCGGTGTGGGACTTCGACCTCGGCGCCGGCAATACCGACTATTTCGACGCCACGCCGCAAGGCTTCCAGACGGCGACCGGCGTGTGGATCGCCCACATGAAGGCGGTTGACCCGACCTTCGAGGCGCGCATCCGTGCGCGCTGGAACGCGATCAAGGCCAGCCAGATCGACACCATTCCGGACTATATCAATCTCAGCGCGGCGGCGATGCAGGGGGCGCAGGCGCGCAACTTCGCCCGGTGGCCGATCCTCAACAGCTACGTCTGGCCGAATTCCGAAGTGGCCGGGAGCTATGACGGCGAGGTGACGTTCTTCCATAACTGGATGGTGGCGCGCATCGCATGGATGGATGCCAACCTGTAGGGCAGCCGTGTCACAGGTTGCGCGCTTCCGCCGTGATTTGGCCCAAGTCGGCCGATAAAACCCTTTGAAAAGCGCGAACGAAGCGCTACACAAGGCACCATCAGGGCGCGGGGCAGGGCTTTTCGCGCCGTCATCAAGGGATCATCGAAGCTCATGTCCACCCTCGTGCGCCGCATCCTGGCGGGTCTCTGCGTCGGCTTCGTCCTCAATACCGGCGCGGTGCTGCTGGCGCATGCCCAGGACCAGGACGACGAACAGTCCGACTCCGACAAGGCCCAGGCCAAGGGCAAGAAGGACGACGAGTGGAACGACCGCTCGCTGCGCCTCAAGGCGGTGCATGCCGAGGGCCCGTGCCCCTATGTCAAGGTGCTCTACGACGCCGCGCGCTTCCATGAGTTCAAGGACAACAAGGAAGCCACCGGATCGGCGCAGTGGACCGGCGAGATCAACGGCATCTCGTCCGACTGCGCCTACAAGGGCGGCGATCCGATCGTCGTCGGCATGAACATCAGCTTTTCGCTGGGGCGCGGGCCGATGGCCGACGGCCAGACCAATGTCTATCACTACTGGGTGGCGGTGACCGAGCGCGACAAGACCGTGCTGGCCAAGCAGGAATTCGACCTGCCGGTGACCTTCAAGCCCGGCCAGCAGCGCATCGATCTCAATACGCAGATCGAGGACATCGTCATCCCGCGCGCCGACATCACCGTGTCGGGCTCGAACTTCGAGGTCCTGGTCGGCTTCGACATGACGCCGGAGATGGCCGAGTTCAACCGCGAGGGCAAGCACTTCCGCTTCGTCAGCTCGTCGGAACAGGTTCAGCCGCAACAATAGCATTGTCACAGGCCCCCGGGCTGCTTATACGGCGGGCTTTCTCCCGCCGGTAAGAAGCGATGTCCGAAGCCTTTCACGACTCCCACGATTTCAGGACCGAGCTGTCGGCGACGACGGCGGACGCCTTCGCGCATGAAGGCTTCGACGCCGCGGCCGGGCGCGTCATTCCTTCCGACCGGCCGGACCTGGCCGATTTCCAGTGCAACGGCGCGCTGGCCGTCGCCAAGGCGGCCAAGGCCAATCCGCGCGAGGTGGCGACGCGCGGCTGAAGAGCCTGGAGATCGCCGGGCCGGGGTTTCTCAATTTCACGCTCACCGACGCATCGCTGTCGGCGCGCGCCAACGTCATCGCCGGCGACGACCGGGTGGGCGCGCCGATGGTGGCGCACAGGCGCAAGGTCATCATCGACTTCGGCGGCCCCAATGTCGCCAAGGAAATGCACGTCGGTCACCTGCGCACGGCGGTGATCGGCGAGAGCCTCAAGCGCATCATGCGCTTCCTCGGCGACGAGGTGATGGGCGACGCCCACTTCGGCGACTGGGGCTACCAGATGGGGCTGCTGATCGTGGCTTTGAGCGACGAGCGGCCGGACCTGCCCTATTTCGACGAGGCGGTGACCGATGGCTATCCGGCGGAACCGCCGGTGACCCTGGCCGACCTGGGCCGGCTTTATCCGATGGCGTCGGCGCGCGGCAAGGACGACGCCGCCTATCGCGACCGGGCGCGGCGGGCGACCCGGGACCTGCAGGCCGGGCGGCCGGGCTATCGCGCCCTGTGGCAGCATTTCGTCACCGTGTCGCGCGAGGCGCTGATCCGCGACTATGGCAGGCTGGGCGTCACCTTCGACTGGTGGAAGGGGGAATCGGACGCCGATCCCTATATCGAGCCGATGATCGCCGACCTGCGCGCCCAGGGGCTTCTGGTGCCGGACCAGGGCGCCGAGATCATCCGCGTGCAGCGCGACGATGACAAGGGCGAGGTGGCGCCGATGCTGGTGGTGTCGTCGGAAGGCTCGGCCATGTACGGCACGACCGACCTGGCCACCGTGCGCATGCGGCAGATCGAATACGGCCCCGATCTTGTCCTCTATGTCGTCGACCAGCGTCAGGCGCACCACTTCATGCAGGTGTTCCGCGCCGCCTACCTGGCCGGCTATGTCCGCGAGGGGCAGCTTGAACACGCCGCCAACGGCACGGTCAACGGCCCCGACGGCACGCCGTTCAAGACCAAGGAGGGCGGGACGTTCAAGCTGCACGACCTGATCGGCCAGGCGGTCGAGAAGGCGACCGACCGCTTGCACGAGGCCGGGCTGGGCGAGGGGCTTGGCGAGGCGGAGTTCGCCGACACGGCGCACAAGGTAGCGGTGGCGGCGTTGAAGTTCGCCGAGCTTTCCAACCACCGCATGACCAACTACATTTTCGACCTCGACCGCTTCATGTCGTTCGAGGGCAAGACCGGGCCGTACCTGCTGTACCAGGCGGTGCGCATGAAATCGATCCTGCGGAAGGCCGGCGAGCAGGGGCTCCTGGCCGGCGGGATCGCGGTGACGGAGGGGGCGGAGCGCGAACTGGTGCTGCTGCTCGACGCCTTTGACGGGGCACTTCGCGAGACCTATCTCAAGCGGGCGCCGAACCTGCTGGCCGACCATGTCTACAGGCTGGCCCAGGCGTTTTCGAAGTTCTACGCCGCCTGTCCGGTGCTGGCCGGCGACGATGAGGCGGTCAAGCGGTCGCGGCTCGGCCTGGTGACGGTGACGCTGAAGCAGCTGGAACTGGGGCTTGACCTGATGGGGCTGAGCGCGCCGGAACAGATGTAGGCAGGGTGCAAGTCCCCTGCACCCGCAACGCGACGGTGCGTGGGCGGGCCTTGGCGCGCCTTCTGGCGCGACATCCTGGCGCTCTTGCGGCCGACGGTTTCACGCGGCATGATGTGACCACGGGGAGGATGCTTCATGCGCAGGATTCAGATCATCGCTGTGGTGGGGGTGGCTTTGCTGGGCGGGGCTGCCGTGGCCCAGACCGGCGATGGCCACCAGAGCGCAGCCGATTACTTCCGCCACGGCGCGTCGTCGGCCTCGTCGTCCAGTTCGTCGTTTTCTGCCATGGCGATCTATACCAGTTGCAAGGCGCTGCACGATGCCGGCGGTATCCCTGCCGACGCGACACGCGAGGAAGCGCTACAGAGGGCGCGCAACGCCGGCTGTTCCGAGGCCGATGTCAACGCGTTGGCGGCGACGCTGGACATGTTGGGGGTGCGTTAGGCGAATCGCGCTCGGTAACCGCGAAATCTGCTGACAAAACGCTGGACTTGGGTTTTAGTGTTACCCAAGCGTTAACGAGGCGTCAGAATGGCGGCGGGCGGCAAAAATCAGGGCTGGGGTCTGCCGTTCTTCCGCAAGCGCGCTGCGTTTTATTACGACGGCTTCAACCTCTATCACGCCGTCGACGCCTATAAGCGGCCCTATCTCAAATGGTTGAATCTCAAGGCGCTGGGCAAGGCGATCATGCCCGGTGGCGAGGTGTTGAAGCGCGTGGTGTGGTGTTCGGCCTTCCGCGCCGACGCGCGCCACAAGCAGAAGCGCCACGAGGATTACATGAAGGCGCTGAAGAGCCAGGGCGTGATCTGCCGCATCGGCCATTTCGTCTCGGCGACGGACAACTGCAACGCCTGCGGCCATACCTGGCGGCTCAACATAGAGAAGCAGGGGGATGTGAATCTGGCCCTGTCGATCGCCGCCGACGCCGAGGACGACCTGTTCGACATCTGTTACCTGGTCACCGCCGACGGTGACCATGCGGCGACGGCGCGGTATCTGAAGGAGCGGTTTCCGAAGAAGAAGCTGGTGCTGGTGACGCCGCCGGGGCGCCATCACAACCGGCATATCGCGCACTATGCCGATGCCTGCGTCGAGATCGAGACGCGGCATCTGGAGGCGTCGCTGCTGCCGCAGATGAGCAAGCTGAAGAAGCGGTTCCTGGAGCGCGCCGAACGGATCGAGCGCCCGCCGGTCTATGATCCGCCGCAGGTCGTGGCCAAGGGGCATTTGAGGCTAGTGGTGAATAATGGGTGATGACTTACCCGATCAGCGAATCTGAATTCATCGACTGGATCGACGCCAACTTTCCCTATGGCCGGGCGAATATTGTGCGCTGTCCGTCCCGTATTTTGCCTGCGACGACGTGGACGGCGACGCAGACAAGATTCATGCCGCGATACGAAAGCAATGGGAGTGGCAGGGCGGAAAAACATCTTGAACCTCCCCGGCTTTGCCGGGGAGGGGGACCGCACGAACGAGTGATCGTCAGATCGCGAGTGAGATGTGGTGGTGGGGTTTCTTGCTTTCGAGACGACATGCCAAATTCTTCAAAGAAGATCGCCCTGGCCCGCAAATTTCGCAAGGCTCTGACCGAGCCGGAGTTTCTGCTTTGGGAACGCCTCAAGATCCGCATCGATGGCCTGATCTTCAAGCGCCAGCATGCGATTGGCCCCTACATTGTCGACTTCTACTGCTTCCGGGCGAAGCTGGTCGTCGAGGTCGACGGCGTCATCCATTCAGAGGACGAACGCGCCGTCAGGGATGCTATTCGTGAGACGTGGCTCACCCAACAAGGCCTGATGGTTTATCGCATCCCGGCAGCCGATGTTTATCGCGACGCCGATGCGGTAGCGGATGGTGTCAGATTGCTCGCCCTGGGGCGTATGGAGACAGGCAAGTAAGAAACCCCACCACCACATCTCACTCACCCTTGCTGAAAGCAAGGGCTCGTTCGTGCGGTCCCCCTCCCCACCAAAGGTGGGGAGGTGCAGGAAGGCGCCTTGACTCTTTCCGTTCGTTAACGCACAAGCGGGACGTTCTTGCGGGAGAGATCGGATTCTCCGACGCCGAAGGCGCAACCGCCCCGGAAACGCTCAGGCACCCAGGACCGCAAGACACACCAAACGCTGGAAAGTGGGTTGAAACACCCCGCCGAAGGAGCAAATCTCTCAGGCACCAGGACAGCGGGGGCAGACGCTTTAAACGATCTGCGAGCCCCCATGTCCGAAGCCAGCGAAATCCTGAAATCGACGCCGCTCGAAAGCCGCCATATCGCGCTCGGTGCGCGCATGGTGCCGTTCGCCGGCTACAACATGCCGGTGCAGTACGAGGGCGTGCTGGCCGAGCACAAATGGACGCGCGCCCATGCCGGCCTGTTCGACGTGTCGCACATGGGCCAGGCGCGATTGACCGGCGCGCATGCCGTGCGTACGCTGGAGAACCTGACGCCGACCGATTTTTCGACCCTGGTTCAGGGAAAGCAGAAATATTCGCTGCTGCTCGACGACGACGGCGGCATCCTCGACGACTGGATGGTGTCGCGGCCCGAGGCGGAGGGTTTCCTGCTCGTGGTCAACGCGGCGTGCAAGGACCAGGATTTCGAGATCATCGCCGGCAACCTGATCGGCGATACCGAGGCGGCGGTTCTGGACGATCGCGCCCTTTTGGCCCTGCAGGGGCCGGAAGCCAAGGACGTGATGCGCGAGCTGTGCCCGGCGGCGTGCGACATGTATTTCATGGATTGTGGAACCTTCGACGTGCTCGGCGAGACGGCGTTCATTTCGCGCTCCGGTTATACCGGCGAGGACGGTTTCGAGATCAGCTTTCCGGCCGATCGCGTCGGCGACCTTTGGGACGAGCTTTTGAGCTTCAAGCAGGTCAAGCCGATCGGGTTGGGCGCGCGCGACTCGCTTCGTCTCGAAGCCGGCATGCCGCTTTACGGCCACGAGATGGATGCGTCCTATACGCTGGTCGAGGCCAATCTCGGTTTCGCCATGCAGAAGTCGCGGCTGAACCGCGGCGACATCAAGGGCATCGACCGCATCCGCCGGCAACTGGACGGCCATCTGGATCGGGTCAGGGTGGCGCTTAAGATGCTCAGCGGTCCGCCGGCGCGCGAGGGTGCGCCGATCGTCGCGGGAGACGGCGCGGTGCTCGGCAAGGTGACCTCGGGCGTGCCGTCGCCGTCGTTGGGGGTATCGATCGCCATGGGTTATGTGCCGCCGGCCGAAAGCGCCGTGGGCACCCGGCTCGATATCGAGGTGCGCGGCAAGCCTTATCCCGCCGAGATCGTTTCCATCCCGTTCGTGCCGAACGGTTACCATCGCAAGCCCAAAGCCTGAGAGGACAGCGCCATGAAATTCACCAAGGATCACGAATGGGTCGAAGTGACCGGCGATACGGCTCTGGTCGGCATCACCGCCTATGCCGCCAATGCGCTGGGCGACGTGGTGTTCGTCGAGGTGCCGGAACTGGGCCGCCAGCTGAAGAAGGGCGACAGCTTCGCCGTGGTCGAAAGCGTCAAGGCGGCGTCGGACGTCTATGCGCCGGTGTCGGGCGAGGTGCTGGACGCCAACACCGAACTGTCGAACAGCCCCGACACGGTCAACGCGGTGCCCGAAGGCGCCGGCTGGATCGCCAAGATCAAGTTGAGCAACCCGGCCGAGCTGGATGAACTGATGGATCGCGCGGCGTATGAGGATTATCTGAGCACGCTTTAAGGTTCCCCCTTCCGTCACGGCTTCGCCGTGCCACCTTCCCCGTAAACGGGGAAGGAATGATCAAAAAAGGTTTCTCCTCTTTTTCCCTCCCCGTTTACGGGGAGGGGGGACCGCGAAGCGGTGGGAGGGGGAACACCAAGCAAAATGGTGATGTGATGAGATATCTTCCGTTGAGCCAGGCCGATCGCGCGGCGATGCTGGCGACGATCGGTGTGGGCGCGATCGATGAGCTTTTCGTCGATGTCCCGGAGGCGGCGCGGCGCACGGGCACGGTCGATTTGCCGAAGTTCGCAGGTGAGCTGGAGGTCGAGGCGCAACTGCAGGCTTTTGCCGCGCAGAACCTCAGCCCGGCAAAGGCGCCGTTCTTCGTCGGGGCCGGGGCTTACCGCCATCATATCCCGGCGACGGTCGACCACATCATCCAGCGCTCGGAATTCCTGACCAGCTATACGCCTTACCAGCCGGAAATCGCGCAGGGCACGCTGCAGGTCCTGTTCGAATTCCAGACCCAGGTGGCGCGCCTGACCGGCATGCCGGTAGCCAATGCCTCGCTCTATGACGGTTCCACCGCCACGGCCGAAGGCGTGTTGATGGCCAGCCGCGTCACCCGCCGCAACAAGGCGGTGCTGTCGGGGGGCTTGCATCCACATTATCGCGAGACGGTCGAGACCCTGGCGCATGCCGTCGGCATCGCCACCGAGGCCCGTCCGCTGGCGGTCGATGGCGAAGCCGAGGTGCTGGGCCATATCGACGCCGACACGGCCTGCGTCGTCGTGCAGACGCCGAACATCTTCGGCACGGCGACCGACCTGACGAAGATCGCCGAGGCGGCGCAGGCCGCGGGTGCGCTTCTGATTGTCGTCGTCACCGAGGTGATGTCGCTGGGCCTGCTGAAATCGCCGGGCGAGATGGGCGCGGACATCGTCGCCGTCGAAGGCCAGTCCATCGGCGTGCCTCTGTCCTATGGCGGCCCCTATGTCGGCCTGTTTGCCGCCAGGGAAAAGCACCTGCGCCAGATGCCGGGCCGCCTGTGCGGCGAGACGGTCGACGCCGACGGCGAGCGCGGTTTCGTGCTGACTCTGTCCACGCGCGAGCAGCACATCCGCCGCGACAAGGCGACCTCCAACATCTGCACCAATTCCGGCCTGTGCGCCCTGGCCTTCTCGATCCATATGAGCCTGCTGGGCCAGGAGGGTTTGAAGCGCGTCGCCAAGATCAACTACGCCAAGGCTCATCGCTTACGCGATATGATCGTGGCGGCCGGCCATGAGGTGGTGACGCCGCGCTTCTTCAACGAATTCACCGTGAAGCTGGCCAAGCCGGCAGCTATGGTGGTCGAAGCTTTGGCGGCCAAGGGGATACTCGGCGGGGTGCCGCTGTCGCGCCTTGATGCCAACCCGGCCTTTGCCAATCATCTGATATTGGCGGCGACCGAGACCGTTTCCGACGACGACATGGCGGCCCTGGTCGCCGGCCTGAAAGAGGTGCTGTGATGGGCCAAGAAAAACTAAAAATGCAAACCGTTGGCCGGCCTTCCGCGCCGGATTTCGAGGTCGAAGCCACCTCGTTCAAGACGCTGCTCGGCGGGCGCGGCCTGTTGCAGGATGAGAAGCTGATCTTCGAGTGGGACGACTATCACCGCACCGGCGTTGATTTCGCCGATGTCAGCGTCGATACATCGGAGCTGGGCGACCTGGTGCGCGGCGATGACTTTGGCCTGCCGGGCCTGACCGAGCCGGAATGCATGCGCCACTATGTGCGCCTCAGCCAGAAGAACCACGCCATCGACCTGGCGCTCTATCCGCTGGGGTCGTGCACCATGAAGCACAATCCGCGCCTCAACGAGAAGATGGCGCGGATGCCGGGCCTGGGCGATATTCACCCGTTGCAGCCCGTGTCGACCGTGCAGGGCGCCCTGGCCATGATCGACAGACTGGCGCACTGGCTCAAGACCCTGACCGGCATGCCGGCGGTGGCGCTGACGCCCAAGGCGGGGGCGAACGGCGAGCTGTGCGGTCTGCTGGCCATCAAGGCGGCGCATGAGGCCAAGGGGCAGGGGCACCGCCGTGTCGTGCTGGTGCCGACCTCGGCGCACGGCACCAATCCGGCGACGGCAGCCTTCGTCGGCTACACGGTGAAGGAAGTGGCGCAGACGGCCGACGGCCGCGTCGATGTCGCCGATCTGGCCGCCAAGCTGGGTGACGATGTTGCCGCCATCATGGTGACCAACCCCAATACTTGCGGCCTGTTCGAACGCGACATCATCGAGATCGCGCGCCTGACTCACGCGGCGGGGGCCTATTTCTACTGCGACGGCGCCAATTTCAACGCCATCGTCGGCCGGGTGCGGCCGGGCGACCTGGGCGTCGACGCCATGCACATCAACCTGCACAAGACCTTCTCGACGCCGCACGGCGGCGGCGGGCCGGGCGCCGGGCCGGTGGTGTTGTCGGAGGCCTTGGCGCCGTTCACGCCGCGGCCGTGGATCACGCGCTCAGGCAGCGAAGCGGTAGCGCAAAATAATGTGGCGGAGGGCGAAGGTTACGCCCTGCTGGAACACGGTGAAGGGGCATCGGAGGCCAATTTCGGCCGCATGTGCGCCTTCCAGGGCCAGATGGGCATGTATATCCGCGCACTGACCTACATGCTGAGCCACGGTTCCGACGGGCTGAAGCAGGTGGCCGAGGACGCCGTGCTCAACGCCAACTATATAAAGGCGTCGCTCAAGGATGTGATGAGTGTGCCGTTCCCCGATGGGCCGTGCATGCACGAGGCGCTGTTCGACGACGCCTGGCTGGAAGGCACCGGCGTCTCGACGCTCGATTTCGCCAAGGCGATGATCGATGAGGGCTTCCACCCGATGACGATGTATTTCCCGCTGGTCGTCCACGGGGCGATGCTGATCGAGCCGACCGAGACCGAATCGCGCGCCGAACTGGACCGCTTCGTCGCGGTGCTGCGTGCGCTTGCCGAGGCGGCGAAAGCCGGCGATGTCGCCCGCTTCAAGGGGGCGCCTTACCTGGCGCCGGCCAAGCGGCTGGACGAAACGCGGGCGGCGCGGCAGCCGCGTTTGACCTATAGCTGAGCTTTGTAGGGAAGAAGCCCCGTCCACCGCCTTCGGCGGCCCGTCCATATATGGCGGCTATCGCATATGGCGTGAAAATCCCCCTCTCCCCGCGTCCAGCTGGGAGAGGATGGACAGCAAGCCCGCGAGGGCGAAGATGTCCGGGTGAGGGGCCTCTTGTCGACGAAAGGCCCCTCGGCGCGTCGATTTCGCTGCGTTCATCTCCCGTCCTCTCCCCGCCGGCGTGTTTAGCGCGGGGGGAAGGGAAAGACAGCACGTTTCGACAGCCATGTGCGCAGCCCCGCCATAAATGGGGAGGGCGAGATTTCGTTTGCCTGCTGCCGTTTCCTGTCAGCCGGATGTGCGAAGACCCGCATCCGGCTGATGGTGTCTTTGGATCAAGTTTTTGTAAAACAAGGGACATGGCCTGTCGGTTTCCCTTACGAAAATTAAATCTTATCCACATTCATCCGATATTCAGCACGAGCCTTTACAATGTCATGATGGCTATCCATATGGTGGGGACGAACGGAGCCTTTTAAGGTTTCGCATTTCAAACAGGGCGCAATGCCCGGATCAGGCACATGTCACGCGAACACGGCGCAAACGCGCCCGGACACCCCTTGACTCATAAAAACCCGCGTCTGCGGGCGATGAAGCGTGCCTTCAAGCGGTTTTCCAAGAAAATGCTGGGCTGGGTGCTCATCGCGCTCGGTTTCATGTTGATCGCCGCGAGCGTCGTCCTGTTCATTATTCCTTTCCATTACATGCTGGCCGTCGTCGGCCTGATCCTGGTGCTGCGTAACGCCTTCTGGGCGCGCCGCCAGTTCATCCACCTCAAGCGCCGCCATCCCAACTGGATCATGCCGATCCGCAAGCTGTTGCGCCGCCGGCCGCAGTTCGCATCGGTGTTCTGGCAGCAGACCCTGCGCGTCGAGCGCTTCTTCCTGCGCAGCCGTCATGTGCTCGGCGGGTGGCGCCGCCGCTTTTTTCGCCGGACGCGGGCGGCCGCCTGAAGCGCCGCCCCACGACGCAGGCCGGGACTCTAATCTTCGGTGAAGAGCTTATTGGTACCGGCGTCGAACGCGTCCTGACCGACGCACTTTTCGCCATTGACCTGACAAGCCTTCAGCGTCTTGCCTGACCAGTGAATCTCGGCGATTATGCCGTCCTTTCCGAACTGGTAAAGCAGGGCGCCGTGTTCCGCCACCTGGCCCTTGTACATGACCTTGAGGCGCATCAGCACGTAACAGATGCCGGTGGCGGCGTTGTAATGCGCCTCATCGGTATGAACACTTGAATACCCGTTCATCGGCGTGTCGGCCATCATGGCGCCGAAAGCGTCCGTGAGGTGCTGGCAATCCTCCTGGCTCTTCGGTGGCGTCGTAAGGTCCTGCGCCATCATCACGGCGGCCAAAGCCAAAATCATCATCCCCTCCCGGATAGTTACAGGGCCAGCATGGGTGAGGGACAGCGAAACGTCAACCGCCACGCGCCCGGTTTCGCGTCGGCCGCTTTTCGTGTTAGCTTTAACGGATCATGACAAGCTCGGGGAGGGGCGCATGCAACAGGACGACACCCACGAAATTCTTGCAACCATCAAGGCGGGGCTGATGAATCCGCTCGCCGTATTGATGACGACACCGCTGTTGACTCGGCTCATGGCCTTCATCGCGCTGATCTGCCTGGCGATCGTCGTGATCGTCGCCATCCTGCGCAAGCTCAACAATGGCCCGCGTTCGGGCCTGCTGGCCACGCTCGGCTGGGTTGCCCTGCTGAGCAGCCTGGCCGGGACCGCCTATGAAGGCCTGATGATCTATGTCGGCGTCCAGGCCACCCATACGACACGTATGGCCGTCGTCATGCCCAACCTTATCGAGGGCTGCGAAGTCCTGCTGATCGGCATTGTGGCCTTTGTCGTGGCCGGCTTGGGCAATGCCGGAGCCAGGCGCGGCTAATCAGGCCGAGCGGCGGCGCGAGGTGTCGGTGGCCGCTTGCAGGGGACCGGGACGGCCGAGCAGGTAGCCCTGGCCTTCGTCGCAGCCCTCGGCGGCCAGGATGTCGAGCTGCGCCGCTGTTTCGATGCCTTCGGCCAGGACGGGCACTTCCAGGCTCTTGCCGAGGGCGAGGACGGCGCGGACGATGGCCTTCGACTGCGGGCTTGTCTCGATCTCGCTCATGAACGAGCGGTCGAGCTTGATCTTGTCGAACGGGAAGGCGCGCAGCGTCTCCAGTGACGAATAGCCGGTGCCGAAGTCATCGAGCGCCACCGCCACGCCCAGGGCCTTGATCTGACGCAGGATGTGCAGCGAGCGCACCTTGTCGCCGATGATCGTCGATTCGGTCAGTTCCAGCTCAAGGCGGCGCGGGCTGAGGCCGGTGGCGATCAGGGTCTGGTGAACCATGCGCGGCAGGTCGGCGTGGGCGAACTGCACCGGCGACAGGTTGACGGCGATCTTGAGCGGCTGATCCCAGGTCACGGCGGCTTCGCACGCCGTGCGCAGGACCCATTCGCCGATGTCGAGGATGAGGCCGGATTCCTCGGCCAGGGGGATGAACTCCGCCGGCGGGATGAATCCACGCGCCGGATGCTTCCAGCGCAGCAGGGCTTCGTAACCGATGACCTCGCCGCTGGCGATGGCGGTCTGGACCTGGTAGTGGACCGCGAGCTGGCCGGCGGGGAGGGCCTCGCGCAGGTCGGCGGTCAGGGCGCGGCGCTCGCGCACGCTTTCATCCATGGCCGGTTCGTAGATGCACACCGAGCGCGTCAGGTCGTTCTTGGCGCGGTACATGGCCAGGCCGGCATTGCCGAGCAGGGTCTCGCGGTCGGCGGCGTCGGCGGGGAAGCTGGCGACGCCGAAGCTGGCGCCTGGCGCGACCTCGAAATCCTCGATCATGATCGCCGGGGCCAAGGCCAGGCGCAGGCGCTCGATGAAGGCGCGCAAGGTCTCGGCATCCTGGTAGGGCAGAATGGCGGCGAACTCGTCGCCGCCGAGGCGGGCGGCGAAGGCGTGGGCGTGAAGGACAGAAGAAACGCGGCGCGCGACGGCGCGCAGGACTTCGTCACCGGCGGCATGGCCGCGCACGTCATTGATTTCCTTGAAGCGGTCGAGGTCGAAGACGATAAGGCCAACCTGGGTGGCGGCGGCGAGGGCCTGGGCCATCTCGCGCTCAAGGCGGTCGGCGAAGGCGGCGCGGTTGGGCAGGCCGGTCAGGGCGTCGCTCATCGCCAGGTGTCGCAGCTCGCGAACATTGGCGTTGCGGGTCTCGTCGTCGATCAGGTAGCTCGACACGCCGGTGCCGACGATGAGCAGGCCGACGATCGCGACGGACATGGCCAGGGTGCCGACGGCGCCCGTATTGGAGGCGGCGAGGGGGATGTTCATCAGCACGACCTTGAAGGCGGTCATGCCGGTGAAGTGCAGGGCGACGATGCCGACGACGAGCAGGGCGGCGGCGAGGTAGCGATAGACGGCCTTATCGGCGCGCGCGGCTGCGGTCAGGGCGGCGGCGGCGAAGACCACGGCCATGACCAGCGAGGCGATCAGGAAGCCTGGGTCCCAGGTGACGAGGCCTTCGACGCGGTAGGCCATCATGCCGGTATAATGCATGGCGGCGATGGCCAGGCCGATCACGGCGCCGCCAACCGGGGCGGCGAGACGGAAGCGCGGAAGGCCGGCGATAACGAAGCCCAGGCTGGTGCCGCATATGGCGATCAGCAGCGACGCAACGGTCATGACAGGATCAAGCTGGAACCCGCCCCGGATCTCATAGGCCAGCATGGCGATGAAGTGAGTACACCAGATCGAGCCGCCCGCCGCCACGGCGGTCAGGAAGTGCCAGCCGGCGGCCTGGAGCCCGCGGGTGTGGCGGGCGCGGGCGAACAGGCGCAGGCTTGTCCACGCGCCGGCGACGCAGACGAGCGCGGCGAGCAGGACAAGCCAGATATTGTGCTTGCCGAAAATGCAGCCAATGACGCTCAGCATGCTGATCCTTACGCTTACCGGCCGTTCCGGCCCGTCACGGCGGTATTTGCCGGACATATTGGCCTGACCTTTACACCTTTTGGGTAAAGGGAGGGTGAAACCGTGGCACAAAAAAACCGGGAACAATCCCGGGTTTTTTAGCATGACGACTTCGGTCTCGATCGGAAAGGCAAAAAGCTCTCACCCGACGATCGGCGGCTTCGCCTTGCTCGTCGTCCTCTCCCCTTGACAGGGGAGAGGTGGGAGAGAACTGCTGTCGTCACGGGCGACGTAGCGTTATGGGTCCTGGGGGGCTTGCACCCTAGTTGAAGCGGCCCTGGAGCTGGCCGATCGCCTTGTCGACTTGCGGATCGCTGTCCGCCTTGGCGAGGCGGTCGGCGAGGATGGTCTCGGCGACGCGGGCGGCGAGGTCGGTGGCGGCAGCCTTGACCTCGGCGGCGGCCTGGGCCTCGGCCTGGGCGATCTTGCGTTCGGCCAGGGCCTCGCGGCGCTTGATCGAGTCTTCGAGCTTGACGCGGGCCTCGGCGGCGATGCGTGTGGCTTCTTCCTCGGCAAGAGCTATCAGTTCGCGCGCCTTCTGTTCGGCGGCGATGCGCTGGGCCTTGATCTGGTTGAGCAGGTCGGTCGCTTCCTGGCGGATGCGCACGGCTTCGTCGAGCTCGGCGCGCACCGACTTGCCGGCGTCGCCCAAAGCCTTCCAGATGTTGCCAGGGACGCGGGCGACGATCAGGATCAGGAAGAAAACGACGAGCGCCAGGCGGACCCAGAATTCGGCTTCGGCCATGTTGAACATCAGGACACCTTTCCGAATGCGGACTTGAGCGCCGCCGCCGTGGCCGCCTTGCCGGTCAGCTTCTCGACCAGGGCCTGGGCCGTGTCCGAGGCGATTTCGGTGACGTGGCTCATCGCCGCGTCGCGGGCGGCGCGGATGCGGGCCTCGGCCTCGCCGAGGCGCTTGCCCAGCTTTTCGTCCTCGGCTGCGCTCAAGGCCGCGATCTCGGCGTTGGAGCGGGCCAGGGCCTCGGCCGCCAGCTTGCGCGCCGCGGCGTGGGCGGCGGCGGTTTCGGCGGCGGCTTCCTTCGCCTGGGCTTCGGCCTCGTCGCGGTTGGCGCGGGCATTGGCCAGCTCCTCGGCGATGGTCGAGCCGCGCTTGTCGATGACCTTGCGCAGGCGCGGCGCGAACACCTTGGCCATCACGATGAAGAAGACGGCGAAGATGATCAGCATCCACGCGATCTGGCCCGGCCAGTTGGCGGTGTTGAGCTGCGGCATGCCGCCCTCATCGGCGGGCTTTTCGGTCACGGCGCTGGTCGCGGATGACGCGACGTTGGGCAGGGGCACGGTCGACGCGACGACGGTCGGGATCGGCGCGCCGGCGTCGGTCCCGAGGTCTGAGGCGGCGGACGCGGAGCCGGCGTCGGCAGGGGCGAAGATCATGGCGTAATCCATGAAACGGCGGGAAACCCGCCGCTTCTTACTTGATAACGAAGAGGATCAGCAGGGCGATAACGAAGGCGAAAATGCCCAGGGCTTCGGTCAGCGCCATGCCGATGAAGAGGTTGGTCTGCTGCGTCTTGGCGGCCGACGGGTTGCGCAGGGCGCCGACATAGTAATTGCCGAACAGGATGCCGAGGCCGATACCGGCGCCGATCATGCCGAGGGTCGCCAGGCCGGCGCCGATGGCGCGCAGGCCGGTTTCGATGAGTTGCGAATTTTCCATGGGTAGTAAACTCCGGTTAGGAAGGGATTGAAGGATTAGTGGTGGCCGATGTTGACCACGTCACTGATGTAGACACAGGCCAGCACCGCGAACACGAAGGCTTGCAGGTAGGCGACCAGGAATTCGAGGGTGGTGAGCGCGACCATGGTCGACAGCGACAGGGCGCCGATCGCCCAGCCGGCGGCGCCGATGGTGGCGGCGGCAATGATGAAACCGGCGAAGACCTTGAGCACGATGTGGCCGCCGACCATGTTGCCGAACAGTCGCAGGGTCAGGGTGACGGGGCGAACCAGGAAGGCGATGACTTCGATCGGCACCAGGACCGGCATGATGTACCAGGGCACGCCCGACGGCGCGAACATCTTGAAGAAGCCGAGGCCGTGGCGGATGAAGCCGACGCCGAGGACGAGGATCATGGTCATGGCGGCCAGCGTCAGGGTCACGGCCACCTGCGAGGTGGCGGTGAAGTAGGTGAACATGCCGATCAGGTTGCAGCTCAGGATGAACAGGAACAGCGTGAAGACGAACGGGAAGAACTGCTTGCCGTCGTGGCCGATGATCGATTCGGTCAGGTCGTCGACAAGACCGAAGACGCCTTCCGCCATGACCTGCATGCGGCCGGGAATGATGCTGGCGCGGGCGGTCGAGATCAGGAAGAAGACCAGGGTCAGGCCGACGGCGATCATCATGGCCAGCACCGAATTGGTGACCGACATGTCGAAGTGCATGCCGGCGACATCGAATTGCGGACCGTGGAAGACCGTTTCGATCTGGAACTGGTGCAGCGGACTTTCTTCGGCCATAAGCCTTTGAACCTCTTTATACAGTTGCGGCCCATCTTGCGGTGGGCCGTAACGCAGTTTGTTTCGCGGCGAAGCGTGCCAATCAGGGTTGCCGGTTGCGGTCCGACTTGACGATCGCGTAGATCGCCGCAACCATCCCCAGGATCGTACCGACGATCATGCCCCACGGCAGCGTGTGGACATAATGGTCGACCAGCCAGCCGAGACCGAGGCCGCCGAAAATCCCGCCGATCAGCTCGCCCAGGACCTGGAAGCCCTGGTTGGCGCCGACCTCGGCGCCGGCGTCGGCCGTCTTGCGCGTCCGCGCTTCGGCCGCCTTGAGGCGCGCGTCGAGATCCTTCAGCTCATCGTCCTCGGAACCGTTATTGGGTTCATCGATCACGTTCAGCACCCGGCAGGCGGGATAACGAACGCTATCCCGGCTTCGAACGGCGCGACTAGTACTCAAGTGACCGTGAAAGGTCAAGCAATAGCGCCGGACAAAGTGTTTCAGCGCGGAAATAATCCGTGGGAGTGGAAACCGGCGTTCGCGGGGTTTCCGAGGAACCGCAGCGGATTGCAGGTTGGAGTCGTTGGAAAGCAAGAGGCCCCACCACCACATCTCACTCGCCTTTGATAAATCAAAGGCTCACTCGTGCGGTCCCCCTCCCCATCAAAGATGGGGAGGTGCAAGAAAGGTGGCGTCAGGCGACGTTTTCGGCGACCATTTCGGTGGCCTGCGACAGATCGACGCTGACCAGCTGCGAAACGCCACGTTCGGCCATGGTGACGCCGAACAGCCGGTCCATGCGCGACATGGTCACCGGATTGTGGGTGATGGCGATGAAGCGTGTCTTGGTGCGGTTCTTCATCTCGGCGAGCAGGCGGCAATAGCGGTCGACATTGGCGTCGTCCAAGGGCGCATCGACTTCGTCGAGGACGCACACCGGGGCAGGATTGGCGAGGAAGACGCCGAAGATCAGGGCCGTGGCGGTCAGGGCCTGCTCGCCGCCTGACATCAGGCTCATGGTCGACAGGCGCTTGCCCGGCGGGCAGGCGAAAATCTCGAGGCCGGCTTCGAGCGGATCGTCCGATTCGATCAGTCGCAGCTCGGCCGAGCCGCCGTCGAACTGGGTGACGAACAGGGTCTTGAAGTGCTCATTGATGATGTCGAAGGCGGCGAGCAGGCGTTCCCGCCCTTCGGCGTTCAGTTCGTCGATGCCGTCGCGCAGCTTGGCGATGGCCGTGATCAGGTCGGCGCGTTCGCGGCTCAGGGTATCGAGGCGGCCTTCGTATTCGGCGGCCTCTTCCTCGGCGCGCAGGTTGACCGCACCGAGTTCGTCGCGCTGGCGCTCGAGGCCGGAAAGCAGCGATTCGGCGCCGGACGCGTCGGCGGGGGTGGCGATGGCCTCCTCGCGCAGGCGCTGGCCGAGGTCGTCGGGCGAGCCGCCGGTCTGATCGAGGATCATCGCCTCGATCTCGGCTGAGCGCTGGCGAACGGCGTCGAGGCGGGCGCTGGCGCCGGCGCGTTCCTCGCGGGCCGCTGAAGCTTCCTGTTCATGCGCGCGCAAGGCGATGTCGGCGTCGCGACGGGTGGTTTCGGCCGCGGCCAAGGTATCGCGGGCGGCGGCGAGACGCTTTTCGGCGACGGCGAGCTGGTCGACCAGGGCGAGGCGCTTCGTTTCGAAATCAAGCGGCGCGCTCTGGGCGGTTTCGAGCGCCAGGCGCGTCGTTTCCTGTTCCTTTTCCAGCCGGATCAGGCGCGCGCCCGAATCCTGCGTCCGGCGCGTCCATTCGGCCAGTTCACGCGACAGCGTCCGTTCGCGGCCCTCGCGAGCATTGCGGTTGCTGGTCTCCTGGTCGAGCTCGGAGCGAGCGCGCATGACCGACTGGCGCTTGCCTTCGGCGATGGCGCGCGCGCCGTTCAGCACCTCGGCCATGCCGGACATGTCGAGCGCCGCCGTCTGCGACGCCATGGCCATCTTGTAGAGATGCTCCATCTCGCCGTGATCGCCGGACAGGCGTTTCAGCGAGGCTTCGAGCCCTTCGAGGCGGGCCTCGAAGCTGGCCTGGGCGCGCAGTTTCTCTTCCAGCGCCTGCTGGCGCTGGCGGGCGGCGCGTTCGAGGTCGGGCAGGCGGCCGCGCGCCTGGCGCAAGTGCTCCTCGTGAACCTTCTGCGCCTCGGCGGCGGTGGACTGCGCCAGTTGCGCGTCGGCGAATTTCGGTTTCGCGGCCTCGATTTCGGCATTGAGTTCGTCGAGGCGGTTGCGCTGGGCGAGGCGGACAGCGGCGGGCTTGGGCGCGCGGGCGCGGACGATCAGGCCGTCCCAGCGCCACAGGTCGCCGTCCCGTGACACCAGCCGCGCACCGGCGGGCAATTGCCGGTGCAGGCGGTCGCCGTCTTTTGCCTCGACCACGCCGATGGTGCCGAGGCGCAAGGCCAGGGCCGCGGGTGCCTTGACATGGGCCGCCAGCGGCGTGACGCCGAGCGCCGGCAGATCGATGGATGCGGCGGCGTTGACGAAATCCTCGCTCCAGAAGGCCAGGGCGGCGGCGTCGCCTTTCGCCAGGCTGAGGTTCAGGTCGTCGCCGAGGGCGGCGGCCAGGGCCAGTTCGTAACCCTTGTCAGCCTTGACCTGGTCGAGAACCGGCGTGCCCTGGCGGTTGCCGCCAGCCAGAATTTGCGACAGGCCGCGCGCTTCGGCGTTGAGGCGGCCGAGGCCGTCCTCGATGTCGCGGACCGCCTTGCGGGCTTGGGCTTCCGCATTGGCCAGGGCCGGCCGGCCGGCTTCGAGCGTTTCCAGGCCCTTGCGCGCCGCATCAAGGCCGGCGTGGGCGGCGTCGGCCTCGGCCTTGAGTATGTCGAGCGCGGCGTAGTCGAAGTCGCCCAGGGCGTGGCGTTCGTTGTGCGCCGTCTGAAGCTGGGCGGCGAGGCGGTCGAAGCGCGCCTTGGCGTCGGCCAGTTGCGAGGCTTCCAGGCGCTGACGTTCGACCTGGGCGGCCTGTTCGGCGGCCAGTTTCTCGATGGCGGCGTCGGCCTCGCGGCGTTCGCCTTCGGCGGCCTCGAGGGCGGCCTTCAGCTCCGGTTCGCGCGACGGGGCGTCGCTGATCTCGGCCTGGACGCGGGCCAGGGACGATTGCAGGCGCTCCAGTTGCACGGAACCGTCGGAAGACAGGTCGAGTTCGCGTTGCAGGTCGTTGCGGATGCGGATCATCTCGCCCTTGAGACGCTCGACCTCGGTGAGCGACTGCTTTTCCTCGAAGTCGAGGCGTTCCTTCTCGACGGTCAGGCGATGGTTGACGGTGGCGGCGACGGCCTCTTCCTCGCGCAGGGGCGGGATGAGTTCGGCGGCCTCGATGGCGGCGGTGGAGGCGGCGGCCGCGGCGCGGGCGCTGTCCTCGACGCGTTGGCTTTGGGCCTGCATGTCGGAGGCGGCGGCTTCGAGCTGGCTGCGGACCTCAAGCCATTTGGCGTGCAGGATCGACTTCTGCAGGGCGCGGATTTCGGCCGAAATCTTCTTGTATTTCTCGGCCTGGCGGGCTTCGCGTTTAAGGCGCGACAGAGCGGTGTCGAGTTCGCGGGCGATGTCGTCAAGACGCGACAGGTTGGTCTCGGCGGCCGACAGGCGCAGTTCGGCCTCGTGGCGGCGGGTGTGCAGGCCCGACACGCCGCCGGCTTCTTCGAGCACGCGGCGGCGGTTCTGCGGCTTGGCGGCGATCAGCTCGGAAATCTGGCCCTGGCGGACGAGGGCGGGCGAATTGGCGCCGGTCGAGGCGTCGGCGAACAGGAGTTGCACGTCGCGGGCGCGCACCTCCTTGCCGTTGATGCGATAGGACGAGCCGGCGCCGCGGTCGATGCGGCGGGCGATGTCGAGCACGGCAGAGTCGGTGAAGGGCTGGGGCGCGAGACGGTCGGCATTGTCGATGGTGAGTGTCACTTCGGCCCAGTTGCGCGACGGGCGCTTGTCCGAACCGGCGAAGATGACGTCGTCCATGCCGGCGCCGCGCATCGCCTTGGCCGAGGTGGCGCCCATGACCCAGCGCAGGGCTTCGAGCAGGTTCGACTTGCCGCAGCCGTTCGGTCCGACGATGCCGGTGAGGCCGGGATCGATGCGGAACTCGGTCGCGTCGACGAAGGACTTGAAGCCCGAAAGTTTGATCCTGGTGAACTGCAACCGCGCGCCCGCAAACTCTTGACTGATTCTCAAAAGTCTATTTCAGCGCAATTCGGCGGCGGGGGCAATCGGGGCGGCGATAAAGCAGGGGCTGAATCCCTGTCGAACAAGGACCCCACCACCATCCGCCTTCGCTGCACTGCGTTACGCTCGCCGGACGGTCCCCCGCCCCACAAGTGGGGCGGTATAAGGGGTTGTGAGGTCACGCGGCCTTGACGGCGGCGACGAAGGTGGAGATTTCGCGGCTGAGTGCGGTGGAGACATCGCTGATGGCGCGGGCCTCCTCGTGGACCACGCTGGCGACCTGGCCGGTTTCGTTGGCGACGTCGGAGACCGTATCGATATCCGCGCCGACGGTGCGTGAGCCGTGAGCCAGGTCCTCGACGGTGTCGGCGATCTGGGAGGTGGCGGTCTGCTGGGCGGCGACGCTGCGGGCGATGTCGTCGGCGCCGGCGCGCAATTCACCGATAGTGGTGACGATGGCGGCAATGGCCTCGCGCGCCCCGTTGGCGTCGTTCTGGATCTGCTGGACCTTGGTGGTAATTTCGCGGGTGGCGCGCTCGGTCTGCTGCGACAGGGTCTTGACTTCGGCAGCGACGACGGCGAAGCCGGCGCCGTGTTCGCCGGCGCGGGCCGCCTCGATGGTGGCGTTGAGCGCCAGCAGGTTGGTCTGCTGGGCGATCGAGGCAATCATGTCGACGACGGCGGTGATCTCGTCGGCCGACTTGCCGAGACGGGTCATCATGGCCGAGGTCGATTCGGCTTCGGAGGAGGCGCGGGCGGAGACCTGCGACGATTCGCTGGTCGAGGCGGCGATCTCATGGGCGGTCTGCGACAGTTCGGAGACCGTGGCGGCGACCTTTTGCGCGCTTTGCGAGGTCTGGCGGGCTGCGGCGGCGACCTTGCCGACGCTTTCGGAGGCGGAGAAGGCCGACTGGCTGATATGATCGGCGGACGAGGCCATGGCCTGGGACGACTTGGCCAGTTGGGTGGTGAGGGCGGCGACCTTCGATTCGAGCTTGACGCCGAGCGCATGGAGCGCCTCCTGGCGTTCGCGCGCCGCGGTTTCGGCGGCGTGGACCGCGGTATCGTTCTGGGCGGCGGCCTTGGGTGCGCCGCGCACAGCTTCGATGACGCGCGCCATGTCGCCGACCTCGTCCTCGCGATCGGTATCGAGCGGCACCATGCGTCCGACCTGCGACTGCAACTCGGACAGGCCCGACAGGAAGTTCTCGACCACCAGCCAGGCGACGACGCCCAGCCCGCCGAGCGCCAGGGCGCCCAATATGTTCTGCAGGCTGAGGCCCGCGACCGCGACCATGCCGAGCAGGGCGGTGAAGAACACGATCATGACGGCGCGGAAGCGGCTTTTGAGGGAGGTCACGGGGTGATTCCTTGTTTCCTGTAGGTCTGGGACGATCAGCGGCGCATGGTTAATATTGTCCTTAAGTCGTCCATATAACGCCGGTTTTCGCGTGGCGCGCATTTACGCTTCCTTAACCTGAATCGTTCATTAACAATGCTGTCTTTGCTTTTTTGAAGACACCCACCATCACCAAAACTTCCTAAAGCCCGAACGCTTGTGTCGGGCTTTTTTTCGTTTTTAGCTATGCGCTCAAGCGCCGCGCGCGGTCGCGCTTGCCAAACCGCATGCGGTTTGGAAATTCATGCGTGTTTCCACAGGCATGGTGGCGGAAAAAGCGGAAAAATCGATGGTTTGGGGCTTGCCTTGGCGATTGAACCCTTGCTATACGGCGCGCCTTGCCACGCTACAGCATTCCTCGGTAGCTCAGTTGGTAGAGCATTCGACTGTTAATCGAAATGTCACAGGTTCGAGCCCTGTCCGAGGAGCCAGCTTGTTTCCGGTCAATCTGATCCGAAATCCGCCGCCGGCTATTGCGCGGCCGCTATGGCCGCGTCGAATTCGGCGATGCCGCCGCCCTTGTACTCATACGGCTTGCCGTTGATGGTGAAATTCGGCGTCGAGGTGAAGCCCGCGTCGAGATAGCTGTTGTAGCGGTCCTTCAGCGCCTGGAAGGTCGTGCGGTTGGTGGTGCAGGCGACATAGGCCTTCTCGTCCATGCCGAACGAGGCGGCGATGCGCAGCAGGACCGGCCGGGCCATCATGTCGTTCTCGCCCATGGCGTAGAATTCGTGCTGGCCGCGCATGACGGCGTCGATGACCGCGAAATACTTGTCCTTGCCCACGCATTCCGCCATCAGCTCGCCCGAGGCGGCGATGGTTTGCACACCGGTCAACATCGGGCGGTAAACCCAGCGCACCTTGCCGGTATCGATGTATTTCGCCTTGATCTGCGGCATGACCGTCTCGTTGAAACGGGCGCAGTAGGGGCAGGCGACACTGCCGTATTCGACGATGGTCACCTTGGCGGTGGCGCTGCCCATGGCCATGTCGGCGGGCTGGGACGCGGCGGGCGGCGGCGCGGACAGGGCCGGGGCGGCCGCCACGCCCAGCAGGATCGAAAAGGCCAGTGTCGCCATAAGCTTCATATCATTGTCCCAGCAGCGGCTTCAGGGCCGTGTCGAACTCGGCGATGCCGCCGCCCTTGTACTGGAACTTCTTGCCGTTGATGAAAAAGGCCGGCGTGCCGTCGATGCCGGCATGCAGGGCTTCGTCATTGGCGGCGTTGAGCTTGAGCAGGGCGTCGCGGTCGCTGATGCAGGTCTTGAGGCCGTTCTCGTCGATGCCGGCGGTTGTCTTTGCGATGTCGGCGAGGATAGGCATGGCCAGGCTGTCGTCCTGCTCGCCGTTGGCGTAGATCTGCGGCTGGGCGCGCATGATGGCGTCGGCGACGGCGAAGAACTTGTCCTTGCCGGCGCATTGCGCCAGCAACTGGCCCGAGGCGGCGACGGTCGGATTGCCGGTCAGCATCGGGCGGTAGATATAGTGGATCTTGCCCGGTATGATGTACTTCTTCTTGAGGTCGGGCATGACCTCCTCGTTGAACTTGGCGCAGATGGGGCAGCCGACGCTGGCGTATTCGATGACGGTGACCTTGGCGGTCGCCGGACCCATGGACATGTCGTCGGGGCTGACGGCGTTGGCGTGCGGCGTCTTGGCGCAGCCGGCGACGGCGAGGGCCGCCGCGGTGAACAGCGCGACGGGCAGGAGGCGGCGGGAAAGAGCGGACATGTCAGTTGCCTTTGAGCAGGGGTTGGAAGGCGGCGTCGAAGTCGCTGATGTCGCCCTTGGAGCGGGTCAGCTTGTTGCCGTTGACGAAGAAGGTCGGCGTTTCGAGCACACGGTCCGTATCCTCGTAGGTCCGGAAGCGGGCCTGGAGCTTCTTCACATTGTCCTGGTTGGTGACGCATTTGGTGAAGTCATCCTCGGACATGCCGGCGGACTTGGCAATGTCGAGCAGGACCGGGCGCGCGAAGGCGTCGGTTTCAATGGTGTGGTGCTTGTAGAACACGTCCTGGCCGCGCATGACGGCGTCGATGACGTTGAAATACTTGTCCTTGCCGGCGCACTTGGCCAGCAGTTCGCCGGAAATGGCGATGGTTTCCACGCCCATCGGCATCGGACGGTAGATGTAGCGCACCTTGCCGGTGTCGACGTACTTGGCCTTCACCTGCGGCCAGAGGTTCTGGTTGAAGTCGGCGCAGATCGGGCAGGCGGGGCTGGCATATTCGACCAGGGTCACCTTGGCGTCCGGATTGCCCATGGTCATGTCGTCGGGGCGGAGGTCGGTGATCGAGGCGGGCTTGCCGCTGCATGAGCCCAGCATGGCGACGGCGACCAGGGCGGCGGCGGCGCGGAAGGTGGTTTGCATCGAAATGCGCATCGTGAAGTGTCCCCGTGAGCGGCCCGGGCGGGCGCGAGTCTGGCGGTTTATAGCAGCGGTTCGGACAAATTTTAAAGCGTTTGATTGCGTCGGCATTGGGGCAGGTCAGCGAGGGCCGTTCTTTTCGCGCTGAACCACCGCCCGGCCAAGGCGCAGCAGGGCGTTTTTCAGCCTGACGTCGCCGATGTCGGCGACTGCCTGTTGCAGGCGCAGTTCGTCGGCGGCAGCGAGCGGCTGCGGGCGCGGAGCGGGCGGCCTCCGCGCCGGCTGGGTCAGCGGGCCCTGGATGAGGCGCAGGCGGATAATCGTTCCCGCGCCGAGATAGAGGTTGATGCGGCCGATCAGCGTCGCTGACTGATGTTGGATCAGAGCGGCATAGGCGCCGCCGACGCGGATTTCGAGCGCACCACCGGCGCCAGTCCGTCCCTTGATGATGCGCACCGGTTCGCACAGCTTGCTCAAGGAGTCGCCGACGATTTCCGGCCAGCGCGCCTGGAGCTTGCCCGCGCCGTCATCGGCGGCGGCGAATTTCGCCTCCAGGCTTTTCAGCAGGGGCTGAACCTGCTTCTTTACCGACGGCCCCGCGCGCGGGGCGCGTTTGGTGTGAGTCGTGCGCAGGATGCGGATCGACTCCTCTAAGGAAGGCAGCGAGCGTTTCATGGCGCGCATTATAATGAAGGACGCAGGCCTTGTCTCGCGCCTGCGGGCGGAATTGCTGGCGTGGTACGATGCCCATGGCCGCAGCCTGCCGTGGCGCGAAGGACGGCCCGATCCCTATCGTGTCTGGCTGTCCGAGGTGATGCTGCAGCAGACGACGACCGCCCACGCCGCGCCCTATTACGAGAAGTTCCTGAGGCTGTGGCCGGCCGTGCGCGATCTGGCGGCGGCGGACGACGACCGGGTCATGGCCGAATGGGCGGGGCTCGGCTACTATGCGCGGGCGCGGCGGCTGCTCGAATGCGCGCGGGCGGTAGTGCGCGACCATGGCGGCGTGTTTCCGTCCGAGGAAGCGGAATTGCTGGCCTTGCCGGGTTTCGGTCCCTATACGGCCGCGGCGGTGGCGGCGATCGCCTTTGGCCGGGCGGCCAATGTCGTCGACGGCAATATCGAACGGGTCATGACGCGGCTTTATGCCATCGAAACGCCGCTGCCGGCGGCGAAGGGCGAGGTGCGGAGGGCGGCGGCACAATGGGTGGCGGCGGCGCGGGCCGGTGACTGGCCGCAGGCGCTGATGGACCTGGCGGCGATGGTGTGCCGCCCGAAGGCGCCGTTGTGCATGCTGTGTCCATTGCGCGACGGCTGCGACGCCTATGCGACGGGTTCACCCGAGCGGTTTCCGGTCAAGGCGGACAAGAAGGCCAGACCGCGCCGCCACGGCGTCGCCTTCCTGATCGAGGGCGACGGCGGATTCATCGCCGAACGGCGCGAAGGCAACGGGCTGCTCGGCGGGATGCTGGGCCTGCCGCACAGCGCGTGGCGCGAGGCGCCGTGGCAGGACGCCGAGGTGGCGCCGCCGGTGGCCGGCGATTTCGAAATTCTGGGCCAATACGAGCACGTCTTCACGCACTTCGCCCTGACCCAGTCGGTGTGGCGGCGGCGGGCAAGCGATTCGGAAACTCAGGAAATGTTGCGCCTGCACAACAACTGGCAGTGGGTGGGTGATGACGAGCGGGCGTCCCTGCCGACGGTTTTTCGCAAGGCCTTTGGCGTCATGCGCTGACAAACGGCGGGCGGCGCAATAAAAAATCGATATGCATTGCAGCAAAAGCCCTTGTAAATCAGGTAATTGGAGAATCGTCCACAGGGTGATAAGTTGGGCGCGTTTTGAAACGATCCGCTGGAGGGTCTGTTCATGAAAGTCCGCGTCTCGCCGGCGGTGTGTGTGCTGGCTGTCGTCCTGGCCTTGCCGGCTGTCGTTCACGCCCAGGATCGCGTTCCCGACCGAACGCAGGACCGCGATGACGGCCGCGACGACCGGGGCCGCGCCAGCGCCTATGCTGGTGGTTTCGTCGGGCCGCAGGACGTCAATGTCCTCTACCAGCCCGATCCGCAAAGCTATCAGCCCGACGGCAATCTCGATACCCAGGACGCCGGCAAGTCGTTCGCCATCGTGTGCACGATTTCGGATTCGGGCCATCTCAACGACTGTTATGCCGAAGCCAACGATCTCAACGACCAGAACTTCGTGCGCGTCGCCATGGACAATGCGCGGCAGTGGGTCGTCGGGCCGATGCTGCGCGACGGCGAACCTTCAGCCGGGCAGAGTTTCCGCCTGGTCTGCCGCTTCGACCGCATGGACGACCGCGAGGCGCCGCGCGTCGCCAGCAACGGGCGGTAAGCGCTCGCGCATGGCTGGAAGCGTGCTATAGGGCGTCATGGACAGACGAGCCCTCCTGAGTGGCCTGGCGGCGGTGCCGCTGGCCGGTTGCGCCACGATGGCGGCTTCGCGGCCGCGTGCGCCGGGAATTGCCATCACCATTGACGATTTCAACCTGGCCGGGACGCCGCCGATGAACGGCGAGGCGCGCGACGAGGCCATACGCAAGGCGCTGGACGATTTCGGCATCAAGGCGGCGGGTTTCGTGGCGGGCAAGTATGTCGACGCCGAGGTCGCGCCGCATGTGCTCAAGGCGTGGTCGGACGGGGGCCATATCCTCGGCAACCATACCTTTTCGCATAAGTATTATGCCGGCGACGATCCGGACGGCTACATGGCCGATATCGTGCACTGCGAGACGTTGCTGACGCCCTATGCCGGGTTCCGTAAGCTGTTCCGCTACCCGTTCCTGGCTGAGGGCAAGACGGCGGAGGGCCGGGACGCCTTGCGGCGGTTGCTGCGCGAGCGCGGCTACCGCATCGGTCATGTCACTATCGACACGTCGGACTGGTTTTACGCCGGCCGGCTGCGGGCGCGCCTCGGGGCTGATCCGGCGGCCGATGTCGCGCCTTATCGGCAGGCCTACCTTGATCACCTGTGGGACCGGGCGACCTATTATGACGGCCTGGCGCGCGATGTGTTCGGCCGTTCGCTCGACCACACCATCCTGCTGCACCACAACCTGACGACCGCGATGTTCCTGGGTGATGCGCTTGGCATGTTCAAGGCGAAGGGGTGGCGGATCGTGGATGCCGGGCTGGCGTTCGCGCAGCCGGAATTCGCGCGTGAGTTCAAGACCCTGCCGTCGGGGCAGAGCCTGGTGTGGGCGGCGGCCAAGGCCAGCGGCCGGTACGAGGGCAAGCTGCGCTATCCCGGCGAGGACGAGCCGTACGAGGCGCCGAAAATGGATGCGCTGGGACTTTAAGAAAGCAAGGCGCCCCACCACCACATCTCACTCGCGATCTGGCGATCGCTCGCTCGTGCGGTCCCCCTCCCCGGCGAAGCCGGGGAGGTACGATATGAATTAGGCTTGCCTAATTCATATCGGCGCGGATGCGGGAGCGCAGGTCATCGATCGGCTTCAGGCCGGCGTCGGTCTTGAAGCGCCAGTAGGTCCAGCCGTTGCAGGCCGGCGCCTGTTCCATCATCGCGCCCATCTTGTGGATCGAGCCGGTCAGCTCACCGTGGACCAGCGAGCCGTCGGCGCGGACTCGGGCGGTGCGGTCGCCTTTCGGTGTATAGAGGATGTCGCCCGGTTGCAGCAGGCCGGCCTCGACCACGGCGCCGAACGGGACGCGCGGCTCGGCCTTCTTCGAGCCCATGACGGCAAGATCGGCCGGCGCGGCCGGCATGACCTTGCGGATGCGCTCATAGGCGACCTTGACGTAGGTGGCGTCGCGCTCGATGCCGATGAAGTGGCGGCCGAGGCGCTTGGCCGCGGCGCCGGTCGTGCCAGTGCCGAAGAACGGGTCGAGGACGACGCTGCCGGGCTTGGAACAGGCCAGCAGGACGCGGTAAAGCAGGGCTTCGGGCTTTTGGGTCGGATGGGCCTTGTTGCCGTCGGCGTCCTTCAGGCGCTCCTCGCCGGTGCACAGCGGGATCGACCAGTCCGACCGCATCTGGGTGTCTTCGTTGAAAGCCTTGAGCGCGTCGTAATTGAAGGTGTAGCGCTTCTGGCCGCGCGCCTTGGTGGCCCAGATCAGGGTTTCGTGGGCGTTGGTGAAGCGCGTGCCCTTGAAGTTCGGCATCGGGTTGGCTTTGCGCCAGACGACATCGTTCATCACCCAGAAGCCGAGGTCCTGCATCGCCACCCCCAGCCGGAAGATGTTGTGATACGAACCGATGACCCAGATGGCGCCGTCGTCCTTCAGTACGCGGCGGCACTCGCGCATCCATTCGCGAGTGAAGGCGTCGTAGGCCTCGAAGCTGGCGAACTGGTCCCAGTCGTCGTCGACGGCATCGACCTTGGAATTGTCCGGGCGCAGCAGGTCGCCGCCAAGCTGGAGATTATAGGGCGGGTCGGCGAAGACCAGGTCGACGCTGTTGTCCGGCAGGCGCTTCAGCACCTCGATGCATTCCCCCTGGTGGATGGTGTCGAGAGCCAGTGGGGCGGGCGAGGGGATGGGCTTCGTCATCGGCGTCACTTTCTGAAGCGCGGGCGGCGTTTTGCCGCCCGCTAACCTGCAAGAGATTGAATCCGTTGAGAAGAATCTTTGGCGGTTAAAAATGCGTTACCGCTTGACTCGGAGAGAATCGGTTTTTGGAAATATTTTGCGGTGAGTCCGAAAAGACTCACTTTCGGATTCGTTTTGTTCTTGTTTGTCGCTCAGGCGCCGCGGGGCTCGCCGCAGGCTTGCAGCCTTCGGAAATCCATTCTGACGCAGCGCAAGGCGGTGATCAGGCGCCGATGGCCAATTCGCGAATGGTCGACCAGGTTTTGCGATGGACCGGCGAGGGGCCGTGGAGGCGAAGGGCTTCGAGGTGGGCTTCGGCCTGGTAGCCCTTGTGCTTGCGGAAGCCGTAGACTGGATAGACCGTATCGAGTTCGATCATGATGCGGTCGCGCGCTGTCTTGGCCAGGATCGAGGCCGCGGCGATGCTCAGGGACAGCGCGTCGCCGCCGATGACGGCCGTCGCCGGGATAGACAGTTTCGGGCAGCGGTTGCCGTCGATCAGGGCGTGGTGGGCGGCAGGGCTGAGGGCTGTGACCGCCTCGGCCATGCCGTGCAGTGTGGCGGCCAGGATGTTCATGCGGTCGATGTCCTCGACGGCGATGGTGATGACCGACCAGGCCAGGGCGGCCGTTTTGATCTCGCTTTCGAGTTGAAAGCGGCGCGCCTCGGTCAGGGCCTTGGAATCGTCAATGCCGGCCGGCACACGGCCGCGGTCGAGAACCACGGCGGCGACGCACAAGGGCCCGGCGCAGGGGCCGCGCCCGGCTTCGTCGACACCGCAGACAAAGAAGCTGTCATCGGCGCCGGCCACGTGTTCATAGTGAAAATCGACCATGCCGCCCGTTTAGCCGATTCAGCCTGACCGGCCTAGCGCCTTTTGCCGAAGGTGGCGCGGCCGGCGGATGGCGTGGCGTAGGACGGCTGCGGCGCCGGGCGCTGGGGCGGCGGGGCGGCTTCGCGAATGGCGGGGACGCCGCGCTCCGGGCCGAAGTCGAACACCGGCTTGTGCGGCGGTTCGGCGGCGTGGGCGGCTTCGGCCTGGGCTTCGACCTCGTCGAAGATGCGGGCGATATCGGTGGCCGAACCGCCCTTGGGGTCGGGGCCGTACTGATTGTCGCCGCTGTTGCCGCGGATGCACATCATGACGAACAGGACGAGATTGCAGCCCTTGCCGACCAGGCCGACCAGCGTCATCGTGCCAAGCGACGCCATGGGGTTATAGGCGCCGTATCCGGCATGGCCCATCGCCGCCAACTGTTCGCCGGCCAAAAAGCCCGACACCAGGCCGGGTGCGTAAAGCAGCAACCACCAGGCGGAGCGGCCGGTGTCGTGCAGGCGGCGGACGGTCACCGCGAGGTTGGGCACGAAGCAGCCGAGGGCGAAGATGACGATAAGGGCCAGCATGCCGAGGCCGCGCGTCATCGTGGCGCCCATGTTGTAAGGCATGCCGGACGAGCCTGCGCCGACAACGACCATGGCGATCAGGGCGACGTAGACGAGAAGCTGGAAGAGCTGGAACAGCCAGTATTCCGACCGGCGGGCGCGGCCGGAGAAATCGGCGTATTTGATCAGCGGCCTGAACATCAACATGGCTGAACCCCCCGAAAGTTGGTTCCGCCATGTCAACACAGATAGGCTGAAAGGCCGTTAAGCAGTGTGGTTAAGGCGTCGATCACGGCGTGGCGTTGAGCGCTTCGCCCTTCGGGTCGGGGCCGAAGCGGTTGGCGCGGCGTTCGCCTTCGGTGACGTAGAACACCAGCATGACGATTTCGGCGACCAGGACGACCAGCGCGCACAAGAAGATCGTGCCGGCAAGACCGAGCGCGAATTTGGCGCCTTCGGCGTCGCTCATGTGGTCGGCGTGGCCGGCGACGCTGAAAATCTGTGCGCCGCCCAGGATCACGAACAGGATGACGGCGGCAATGCCGGCGGCGATGGGCAGGCACCACCACCAGCCGCTGCGGCCGGTGTCATGCAGACGGCGGACGCCGACGGCGATCGACGGCACCAGCAGGCCGAGATTGACCAGCTGGACCAGCGGCATGATCATGCCCATGCTGGACATATAGTGCTGCATGAAAACCTGCGGATCCTGGTGCGGATCGGCCATCAGGGAGGAGAAGTTGCTGAACATGGCCGAGCCGGCAAAGGCGCCGATAACGCCGCCGACAATGTAGCGAAACAGGACCCACAGCCAGAACTCGCTGCGGCGGGCGCGGCCGTTGAAATCCGCGTATTTGACGAGAGGCTGGAACATCAGGGGGACGTTGGACATGTCGTTTTTCCTGGATGGAGTTGAAAATGCGATGGATCAGGCGGCTTTGGGGTTGTCGCCGAAGCGGTTGCGGCCCGGCGTGCCCGGAAGCGCCCACATAACCCAGAGGATGAGGTAGGAAATGAGGTTGGCGGTCATCGACCATGGCAGTGTAATGCGCATGATCGGCCATTCGAGCGCCATGATCCTGCCGAAGTCGACGCTGCCTGACGCCACCATGCCCTGCATTTTCGATTGCATGTCGAGGGTGGCGTGCATGATGGCCTGGCCTTCGAAGGTGTAGAGCAGGCTCTGCGCCACCACGCCGCCGGCGATCGGCAGCAGCACCCACCAGCCGGTGCGGTTGCTGTCGTGAAGGCGGCGGACCATGACGCCATAGGTCGGCAGGAACAGGCCAAGGCCAAGGAGGATGTAGATCGGCATGAGGGTGGCGAACCTCATCATCATGGGCTCGGGGTTGAATGCGCCGCCGGCGAAGCCCGCCAAGATGATCCAGGCCGCCCCCAGCAGGGAAATCGCCATGAAGGTAAGGTAGTATGGCCAGAACTGGGAACGGCTGGCGCGGCCCTGGAAGTCGAAATAGTGCGCCAAAGGGTGGAAAACCTGGGATATCAGGGACATGGCGTCCTCATGGCTGTCAAAGTGGCTGGGGATCGTTGCGGCATCAGGAGACTATCGCGGCAGGAGGCTTGTCACCGCCGTGCGTCGCCGTCGTGGCCGCGAACCGGACAATGCGGAGGAGGGCATTGGCGATGAAAAGGACAGGGTCCGCGAACCGTATTCGCTGCGCCACGCGCGACCCTGGAAGTCGGCGTAACGCATCAACGGCTGAAACATCAAACTCATTGTCGCCCCCACGGCGGACCGTAGTCCATGTCCAGATTTAGCCCGTTTTCGCCATTTCGGCAACCTCGGCATGACGGAAACAGGTGACGTGGTGATCATTCACCATGCCGACCGCCTGCATGAAGGCATAGACTATGGCCGGACCGCAGAATTTGTAACCCTTTGATTTAAGGAGTTTCGCCAACTCCCGGGAGGTTTCCGTCTCGGCCGGAACCTCGCCGTGACGGAAATGGTTGGTCCGGGGCTTGTGATCCTGGATGGCCCAGATAAGGTCGCGGAACTCGATGCCCTTGTCACGCAGGTCGAGCGTAATGCGCGCGCTTTCGATGGCCGATGCGATCTTGGCGTTGGAGCGGATGATGCCGGGATCGTTCATGAGGCGGGCGACGTCGGCCTCATCGAACCGGGCGACCTTTTCCGGATCGAAGCCGGCGAACGCCTGGCGCAGGGCCTCGCGTTTGCGGAGTATGGTGATCCACGACAGGCCGGCCTGAAAGCCGTCCAATACAAGTTTTTCCCACAAGGCGCGCGAATCAAACTCAGGGACGCCCCATTCGGTGTCGTGATAGGCGAGATAGAGCGGATCGGTTCCCGGCCAGTTGCAGCGGATTATGTCGTTCATATTCATACTCTTGCGTGTTATAACGAGCGTTTATATTGCGTTATACGTTGATTTTAACGCTTGATGCAATCCAGGATTGTGTGACGATTGCCGTCTTGCCGGCGCAGGTCAGATTGCCGTTCAGCCGATCGAGGCGCATCAGGCCAAGCGATAGGCCCGGCGTGGAGGCCAGGACGTCGCCCGCGCGGACGTCGCCGTTGAGGATTTCAGCGCCCTTTTCGAGAACGCCGCCGTGCGTCAGCGGCAGGATGCGGTTCCTGATCTGCCCACGCCGTTTCATGCGCGAGGTCAGTTCCTGGCCGACATAGCAGCCCTTGTGGAAATCGATGGCGTCGAGCAGGTCGAGATTAGCGTCGATGGCGTAAAGCTCGTCCTTGCCGAAATCAAAGCCCGCTTCGGCAATACCCAGGCCGTACCGGAAGGCCGCCCAGTCCCCGGCCGAGGCATTGGCCGAGTGCGGCGCATAGGCCATGCCGTAGGTTTCGCCGGTGATCCGGCTGCGCGGATCGGCGAGGAAACCCGCCGGCAAATCGCCGCCAAAGGCCGCGAAAACCGGAGCGTCGTCGGCCGTGATCGTCACTTTCGCCCGCAGTTTGTACATATTGAGTTTGGCCAGCAGTTCCTCGCGCGCCGTCGCCGGAACGTCCAGCTGCACCGCCTCCGCGCCTGTTCTCAGCAGCAGGCAATCGGCGTACATCTTTCCCTGGGGTCGCAAAAAAGCCCCGTAGTGCAGCGAAGACGAAGGCCCCGCCGATTCGGCCGCCATGTCGTCAATGCGGGCGGTGCACAGGCCCTTGAGGAATGTGGCCCAGTCCGGGCCTTCGATCATGATCAGGGCGCGATGGGAAAGGGGCGCGATACGGGTTGGGCTGGCTTGCATGGGCGTGGTTTTGACTTAAAGGAGAGGCATGAACCCCGTGTTTCCGATTCTTCTGCTCGCCCTTTGCGAACCGGTCAAGGCGCTGTCCCTGAGCGGCGTCATCCGGCGTCTGAAACAGGAGATTCCGCACGCCCGCATCACGCTGGTCACCACCCAGGTTTCGGCGCGGCTTTACGAGGACGACGACGAGGTCGACGAGATCATCGCGCTCGAGGGCGCGATCTTCAATTTCAAGGCGCTGAAGACCTTGAGCGGGCTGAGCCGCCAGACCTGGGGCCTGTGCGCCGATATCGGTCCGTCCCTGGTGTCGCGCATGATCCGGGCCAGGACGCGTTTCACGCTGGACGGTAATGACCGCGCCATGCCTTTGGCCCAGATCAGCCGCGCCTTGCACCTGAAAGAGGGCGAGGTCGTGCCAGAGCTGCGCGTATCGGACGCGCGCGAGGCGCAGGCCAGGGCGCTGGTAGGCGCCGGTCCAGGCCGGCCGCCGCTGCTGATCATGGCGCCGGGAGCGCAATGGCTGGGGCGGCGCTGGCCGACCGAGCGCTTTGCGGTGCTGGCGACGCGGCTGATGCGCGATGACGGGCCGTTTCCCGGCGCGCGCCTGCTGATCGCCGGCGACGACAGCGATCGCGACACGGCCGTCGCCCTGGCCATGGCGACGCCGCGCGCCCAGGTCATGGACCTGACCGGAAAGCTCGACATCCTTACCGCCTACGCCGCCTTTCGCCATGGCGCGGCCTTCATCGGCAATGACGAGATCTGGCTGCACCTGGCCGCCGCCGCCGGCATCCCTACTTTTGGCCTGTTCGGGCCATCAGATGACGCCGAAGGGCCGCCGGGCGGTCACGTCCATATCATCCGCGGGCCGCGTTCGTTCGAGGACATCCTGAACGTCGACCCGCGCCGCAGGCAAACCGTCTGTCACATGCTCGATTTGTCGATCGACAAGGTCTATGACGCCATAGCCGACGCCGCCGGCGCCGGAGAGGTGCAGAAGGAAGCCGTCCATGCGCAAGAACTTTGACCTGATCATCCGCAATGCCGACATTCTCAACCACGCCGGGCGCGGGCAGGGCGACATCGGCATCGCCGACGGGCGGTTTGCCGCCTTCGGCGATCTGTCGCAGGCCTCGGCGGCGGACATCCTCGATGCGACGGGCCTGCTGGCCATTCCGGGCGTCATCGACACCCAGGTCCATTTCCGCGAACCCGGCATGGAATGGAAGGAGGACCTGGAGACCGGGAGCCAGGCGGCGGTGATGGGCGGCGTGGTGGCGGTGTTTGAGATGCCGAACACCGTGCCGAACACGATCAATGCCGAGACCTTCGCCGACAAGCTGAAGCGCGCGCGCCACCGCATGCATTGCGACCATGCCTTCTATGTCGGCGGCACGCATGAGAACGTGCATGAACTGGGGCAGTTGGAGCGGATCCCGGGCTGCTGCGGCGTCAAGGTGTTCATGGGCGCGTCGACCGGGACGCTGCTGATCGCCGACGACGCCGGGGTGGCGGCGGTGCTGAAGAACGTCAACCGGCGCGCCACCTTCCACTCCGAGGACGAGTACCGTCTGGCCGAGCGCCGGCCGCTGGCGCGCGAGGGCGACTGGACCAGCCACGATTTCGTCCGCGACGCCCAGAGCGCAATCCAGTCGACGCACCGGCTGGTCAGGCTGGCGCGCGAGGCCGGCAAGCGCATCCACGTGCTGCATGTCACGACGCGCGAGGAGATCGAGTTCCTGGCCGAGAACAAGGATATCGCGACCGTCGAGCTGACGCCGCAACATCTGACGCTGGAGGCGCCGGAGGCCTATGAACGGCTGAAAGGCTTCGCCCAGATGAACCCGCCGATCCGCGACCGGTATCATGTCGAAGGGCTGTGGCGCGGCATTACCCAGGGCGTGGCCGATGTACTGGGCTCCGACCACGCGCCGCATACGCGCGAGGAAAAGGAAAAGCCCTATCCGGCGTCGCCGTCGGGCATGCCGGGCGTGCAGACCTTGCTGCCGGTAATGCTGAACCACGTGGCAAACGGGCGCATGACGCTGGAACGCCTGGTCGACCTGACCTCGGCGGGGGCGCAGCGGGTGTTCGGCGTCGCCAACAAGGGGCGGATGGCCGACGGCTATGACGGTGACGTGACGCTCATCGACCTGAAAGCGCGGCGCGTGCTGCGCCACGAGGACATGCGCTCGCGTTGCGGCTGGACGCCGTTCGACGGCATGGAAGTCACAGGCTGGCCCAAGGCGACGATCATCCGCGGCAAGGTCGTCATGCGCGATGACGAGATCGTGTTGCCCTCACAGGGCGAAGCCTGCCGTTTCATGGAATGCCTTTAGGATTTCGGTTTCGTCGCGCAGGCGGCATGGACGGCGGCGCGTTCCGCCTCGGCCCTGGACGGATCGACGGCGCGCGAAACGAACCGGTCGGGGGTCTGCGCCGTCTCCAGCGGTCCCGCCCATGGCGCGGTTTCGATGGCCAGATCCGGCAGGCAGTGCATCGTTGGCGTTTGCGGGATGGCGAACAGCTCGACCATGTTGACGCCGGAATCGGCGCGGGTCTGGACAAGCCAGGCGCGGCCTTCCGTCGTGACGACACTGGCTGTGATCGGCGTGACGCGGTTGCCATCGAGCGCGAAGGCGGTGACGTAGCGCGCTTCACCTTTTGATTGCAGGCCGATGCGCAGGCCGCCAAAGCGGCCGGCGGCGATGTTCTGTTCACCGGCGCCGGCATTGACCAGGATGGCCGCGCCATGGCCGACCGGATGCCACAGGCCGGCGTCATAGGCGCTGCCGGTTGCTGAATCGACGCCGAGGAGCGCCAGGCCCCTGGCATTGGCGGCGGGGAGTGGCTTCCAGCGCCCCTTGATGAATTCATAGCAGGCGAGCTTGGCGCAGTCACCCGGCTTCACCTCCAAAAGCAACGCACCGTCCGTTCCGGAATAGGCTTCGATCTGGCCCTTGCCCGGCGCGGCGGGGACGGCCTGCAGCGGCGCCTTGTCGTCATAGGGATGCAGCCAGGCGTCGATGCGGCCGCAAGCCGTCAGGCCAAGCAGCGCCGCCAGGGCCAGCAGGTTCTTGCGCATCGGCCATTCCTCCAAAAAAAGACCCGCAGGGCGCCGGCCCCGCGGGTCATGACGTCATAAGACGTGCGATCTTATTGTTCGGTGGCGATGACGCCGTTGCCGGGAATTTCGCACTGGTTCTCTTCGTTGTTCGTCTTCGCGGAACCGCAGGTCTGGGCGTTGACCAGGCTTTGCCGGTCGGAGGCTATGACGGCGATGTAGCCACGCTTGTTGGAGCAGGCCAGTTCGGCGACCACGCCCCCGTCGACATTGTCGGATTCGCCGATATAGCGAACCTCGGTGACGTCGCAGGCGGCCGTCGGCTTGGCGAGCTTGATCAGCTTGTCCCACTGCTTCTTGAGATCGTCGGGCGTCACATAGGTGCAGTAGGGCGTCTTGTGGATGGCGTCCATGAAGCAGTCGGTGACGTGAAGGGCCGACGTGCTGTCGGGCTGCGGGATGTAGCCCAGCAGGCCCCACGGCTGTTCGGGGCACTTGAACTCGATGTAGTCGCGCTTGGTGTCCGGCTGGGTGCCCTTCACGTCGTAGTCGGTGACGGTGCAGGGATAGCCGGCGTCGCCGAGCTGCTTGGAATAGCCCGACTTGGCGTCAGCGGCGACGGCGCCGGTGTCGGTGAACTTGCAGCCGCCGAGGCCCGCCGCCGTGGCGCAGGTGACGATGTGCTGGTAGCTGTTGTCGAGGCCGGTCAGGACGATGAAGCCCGGCTTGTTGGAGCAGCCGAACTCGTAGAAGTAGCCGTCCGAGTCCTTGGTGATGCCGACCCAGCGGACGTTGTTGACCTGGCAATCCTTGTCGGCCTGGGCGGCCAGAGGCGTCAGCTTCTTGATGATCTGGTCATGCGTCGTCAGGGTGCAGGCCGAGGTCGTGCCTTCCTCGACGAGGCAGGGCTTGAAATCGGTCGAGCCGGTCTGGCCGATCTGCGGATAGTCGATCAGGCCACCGACGTCATCCTTGCACTGCACTTCATACCGGTCGATGAGCGCGCCCGAGGTGGTTGAGCCGATCAGGCGGGCGCCGGAAACCTCGCAGCCCGGCAGGAAGGGCTGGACGACCGGCTGCAGCCACTTGTAGTCCGGGATGTTCTCCGGCAGCTGACAGACGATCGAGTCGGGGTGGGTCAGCTTGATCTTGGTCAGCTGGTTGCAGGTGAAGGGGTCGTGAGTTTCGGTCGCCGAAATCTGGGTGACAATGAAGCCAGGCCCGGCCTTGCAGGCGATTTCGTAGATATTGCCCTTGACCTTCTTGCCGGCGGCGTCCGTGGTGTCCGTCGGGCCGACGAGGAAGGCATTGACGACATCGCAGTTCACCTTGGCCGCGGTCACGACCGACGGGGCGGCGGCCATGCCGGCGGCGATGGCCTTGGGGTCAAGCGGCTTGGCCGAGTCGGCGGCGGAGGCATGGCCGGCGCCGAGGCAGGCGGCCATGGCCAGGCCGAACGCGACCAGGAGCACACGCGCTCGGGCCGCGAAGAGGGAGATTTTCATGGGGCGACTTTCTCTGAAAAGCTGCACAAGGAACCTGTAGGCCGCCGCAATCCGGACGCCGGCGGTATTTTCTTTCTCGTCAATCATATTTACAGGATGTGGCCATGACATGGCAAGCGGGTATGGCGCGGAGGCATTGCGATGAATGAGGTCATGGTGGCGCGTCACGACGGGGTCATGCACCTGCGGCTCAACCGGCCGGCCAAGAAGAATGCGTTGACGGGGGCGATGTACCGGGCGCTGAGCGACGGGCTGGACGAGGCCGGGCGGGACGATGCCATCCGCTGCGTCGTCATTTCGGCGGAAGGCGGCGACTTCTGCGCCGGCAACGATATCCTCGATTTCGCGCGCGAGTCCGCCGGCCAGCCGGAGGCCGAACTGGAAGAGGTGCCGGTTTTCCGTTTCCTGCGGGCGCTGACTTTCTTCGCCAAGCCGTTGATCGCGGTGGTGCGTGGGCAGGCGGTGGGCGTGGGCGTGACGCTGCTGCTGCACTGCGACCTTGTCGTCGCGGCCGAGGATGCGCGGCTGACCCTGCCGTTCCTCAAGCTGGGCCTGGTGCCGGAGGCCGGCTCGACGCTCCTGCTGCCGCGCCGCATCGGCCATGTCCGCGCCTTCGCCTGGATGGCGCTGGGTGAGACGGTGCGGGCGGCGGAGGCGATGTCGCTGGGCCTGGTCAACCGGGTTGTCGCGGGCGAGGAGCTCGATGCGGCGGCCGCAGACATGGCGGCGCGCATGGCTGCCCTGCCGCCGATGGCCGTGCGTCACACCAAGCAGTTGCTGCGCGATGCCGAACAGCTGTGGCAGGTGGTGCGCGAGGAAGGGGCGATTTTCCGGCGGCTTTTGTCCAGTCCCGAGGCCATGGCGGCGTTTTCCGCCTTTATGAACAGGGAAACAAAGGCTTAAGCCTTACGGGTGATACAAACTGTCACATAAAATGCGCGGACGTGAGGCGTCAAACGCGCTATTTTCCGTGCCGCCTGTACATCTGTCACGCAGGCGCGCTAAAATCAGCGCTGATTGAGAGGGCCTTGAAGTGGCGTTGGACACACTCGTTCTGGATTACACGATCGCTCCGGAAGCGCCGGGCCTGTCGCGCCGCATCGTCGAGATGGCGGACCGCGCCTTCGGCCCGGGCCGTTACGTCAAGACCGCCGAACGCCTGCGCGAGGAGTCCGCGCCAATTCCGGACCTCAGCTTTACCGCCATGCGCGGCGACCAGTTGCTGGGTTCGGTGCGATTGTGGCCGATCCAAGTCTATGATTTCGAGCCCAACACCTATGAACCATTGGCTTTCCTGGGGCCGATCGTGGTCGATTCCGTGTTTCGTGGCCAGGGTATCGGTCGCGCCCTGATCCGCACCTCGGTCGAGGCGGCGTTCGCCAAGGGCCTGCGCGCGGTGCTGCTGGTCGGCGCGCAGAGCTATTTTTCGCCATTCGGTTTCCACAAGGCCGAGGGCCTGGCCATGCCGGGGCCGGTCGATCCCAACCGCGTGCTGATCCGCTACAGCGAGCCGGGCCTGGCCTTCACCGGCAAGGTCGTCAAGCTGGTTTGATCGCCGCCTTCAGCCGGGCTAGTTTGCCGGCATGACTCGCATCCCTCTTTTTAACAGCATGAATGCGCCGGCCACACGCGCCGTCTTCGTCGCGCTTGAGGCGAAAGGCGGCAAGGGCTGCGTGCGCTTTGTCGGCGGTTGCGTGCGCAATGCCGTGATGGGGCGGCCGGCCAGCGATCTCGACCTGTCGACGCAATTGACGCCGGACGAGACAGAAGGCGCTCTGGCCGATGCCGGGATCAAGAGCGTGCCGACCGGCAAGGACTTCGGCACCATTACCGCGGTGGTCGACGGCGTGCCTTACGAAATTACTTCGCTGCGCGAGGATGTCGATACCTATGGCCGCCGGGCGGTGGTCAAATACACGACCGACTGGGCGAAGGACGCGCAGCGCCGCGACTTCTATCTCAACGCGCTCTACGCCGATATCGATGGCGATGTGTATGACCCGACGGGGCAGGGCATGGCCGACGCCGAGGCGGGGCGGGTGCGCTTCATCGGCGACGCCGGGACGCGCATCCGCGAGGACTATCTGCGTATCCTGCGTTTTTTCCGCTTTACGGCGGGTTATGCGCGGGAGGTCGATGCCGGCTCGCTGGCGGCGTGCGTCCGTCTCAAGGTGGGGATCGATGGATTGTCGGCCGAGCGCATCTGGGGCGAGACGCTGAAGACGCTCGAACTGGAACAGCCCTTGCCGGCCTACGAAGCCATGGTGCGTGACGGAATCCTGCCGCATGTCGTGTCGGGCTGGAACGCCCGGGGCGAGCGCCTTCCGGAATTGGCGGTAATGATCGGCCTGACGCGTGATCCGGTGCGACGGCTCATGGCTTTGCTGGATACCGGCTGCGGACTGGCGGAGAACGAAGTGCGTCTGGTGCAAAGCAGGATGCGTTTTTCCAATGCCATTCTGGAGCGGTTGGTCGATGCCGGAAAGGCTGCGGAGCATCTGCACGATATCGAGGCGGCCGGCCTGTTGCGGCTGATGTACAGGCTTGGGCGCGAGGCGGTCGAGGACGCGGTATTCCTGGCGGCGGCGCATGCCGGGCATCGTCCGGAGGCTCTGCTCGGATTGGCCGACGAGATGGAAATTCCGGTTTTCCCGGTCAAGGGCGCCGACCTGATCGCGCGTGGCATGACGCCCGGGCCGGGCGTAGGCCAGCGCCTTAAGCAAATCGAAACCGACTGGGTTAATCATGATTTTTCACAAAGCGTGATCGACGCGGCCCTTGACGGTATAAAGTCGAACTCAAATAGTTAGCGTTCGGGCTTTATGTCCTGAGTGGCCGCAGTTCAAACGGAAAAGTGCTGACACTTTTCCTAAACTGCGGGCGCGAAAAAGACCGAGTTCATCATCCTGAGGCGGAACGGTTTTTGCAGTCCGTCTTGAGTACGTGTTCACAGTGAGACCGAGTGCGTCATGGCGGACGGTTATATCGCTATTCTGGAAACGGGCGTGCCCCCGGCAGGGCTTGACCGGACCTACGGCACCTATGCCGACATGTTCGCCCGCCTGCTGAGCCGGGAAGGCCGCAGTTTCAGGACATTCCGCACGCTGGACGGCGAGCTTCCGCCGCTGGGCGAGGCCTTGAAAGGCGTTGTCATCACCGGCTCGCCGGCCGGGGTCTATGAACGTGATCCGTGGATCGCGGCCCTGATCGACTGGCTGCGCGGCCTTGATTCGGCGGTGCCGGTGGTCGGCATATGCTTCGGCCACCAGGTCATGGCCCAGGCCTATGGCGGCCACGTCGAAAAGTCGCACAAGGGCTGGGGCGTCGGATTGCACGAATACGAGATCCACGCCCATGACCTGTGGGGCCAGTTGCTCGGCACGCCGGCGAACGACAATTCGATCAGGGTGGCGGTGACCCACCAGGACCAGGTGGTGACGAAGCCCGCCAGCGCGGTGGTGCTGGCCGGGTCGGATTTCACGCCGCATGGTGCGCTCTATTATACCGACCGGCGGGCGCTCAGTTTCCAGTGCCATCCCGAATTCTGCGAGGATTTCGCCAGCGATCTGCTGATCAGCCGGCGCGGCGTCCGCATCGACCCGGCCCTGGTCGACAAGGCGCTTGACACGCTAAAAACGCCGTCAAGCCGGAACGACGTGATGGGGGCAATCTCGCGTTTTCTCGAGGTGTGATTTGATTGCAGGCCAATAAAGATGGCCGCCTTCCGTGGGGAAGGCGGCCTTCTTGTTGTCGGCGTAACGGCTTACAGGCCCTTCGAATCGCTCGAATTGTCGCGCGGCTTCATGGCGAAGCAGTCGTTGAAATTGCTGTATTCATAGGTGACGACGACGTAGGTCGAGGTCTTGTCGATCGCTTCGGCTTCGAGCGAGATCGACTGGATGTCGGCCGGCATGGTCGTCGTGTCGCTGTCCCAGAAGGAGATCAGCGAACGTTCGCCACTGTCGAGGCCTTCGGAGAACTGGTCTGGTGCCGTCAGCTTCGAGCCGTCGTGCAGATAGTCGAAGTCGTCCGACTTGCCGTACTTCTTGGTCAGCGCGTCCTTGAAGCTGTTGAAGACCGGACGAATGGCGGCGCCGGTGTTGTCGTCATAGTGGCTGTTGCCGAACGCGGTCAGGCGGCAGACGCCGGTCTTGTCGGTCAGGTCGACGTCGTAGAACGAGATTTCGCCGTTCGGCTGGGTCACGCTGATTTCGTAGGTCTTGAACGGCGTCGATTCGTCGACGACGCGCAGGATGTTCAGCTGGGACTTGGGCGTGCCTTTTTCGACGCCGAACGGCCCGGCCAGGGCAGGAGAGGCGATAAGAAGGACGGTGGCCGCAGCGGCGGTGGCAAGGGTGGCGAACAGTTTCATGGGATCCCCCAAATATACTCAGGATGAATGATGTGGTTACTATACCGGCATAGAGAAATATGAAGTGCGGCGACTGTCAAGCTGTGGCATTTCGGCGGCACTTCGTTTCAAACTTGACATAAAGGCCTGTCCCCCCTGTTCAAGGGATGTGCCGCGCGGCGGGCGCGGTAGAATGACCTACGGCCATTTTACGACCGGTGGCATGCTGCTCATGATCGACGGCACGTAACCCCCTGTTTTCAAGCCAAACAAGGTGCCGCGGTCATAGAGCAGGTTGAATTCGACATAGCGTCCGCGCTGGATCAGCTGCGCCTCGCGGTCAGATTCGCTCCACACCTGCGACATACGGCCGCGCACGATTTCCGGATAAATGTGCAGAAATGCCTCACCTATCGACCGGGTAAAGGCGAAATCGGCGCCGTGGTCGCCTGAATTGAGGTGATCATAGAAGATACCGCCGACCCCGCGCGGCTCGTCGCGGTGGGGGAGATAAAAATAGTCGTCGCACCACGCCTTGAATTTTTCGTAGTAGACCGGGTCGGCTTCGTCGCAGGCGGCCTTCAGCGCAGCATGGAAGGCGATGGCGTCGGGTGCGTCCTGGCGGCGATCTGCGCTCATCAGCGGTGTCAGGTCGGCGCCGCCGCCAAACCAGCTCTTCGTCGTGGTGATGAAGCGCGTGTTCATGTGCACGGCCGGCACATGCGGATTGGTCATGTGGGCGATCAGCGATATGCCGGCGGCGTGGAAGCGCGGATCCTCGGCGGCACCCGGGATGGAGGCGGCGAATTCGGGTTTGAATTCGCCGTGGACGGTCGAAATGTGCACGCCGACCTTTTCGAACAGGCGGCCCTTCATGATCGACATTTCTCCACCGCCGCCTTCGGGGCGGTCCCAGGGTGTGCGTACGAAGCGGCCGGCCTCACCTGTGTAGTACGACGCTTCGTCCTCCAGCGTTTCGAAGGCGGCGCAAATAGAGTCGCGCAAACGACGGAACCAGGCGGCGGCGTCGGTCTTGCGCTGTGAGGCAAGGTCGGGGGAGGGGGCGTGTGCGTTCATGAGGGCAGCTTACGCCTTCAGCCGCGCACGGGAAAGCCGGCGGTTTGCCGCAGGGCTTCACCCATCGCCATGGCCGCCGCCGTGATGACATTGAGCGAGCGCGCCCCGGCCGAAATCGGGATGAACAGGCGATGGTCGGCGCTGGCATGCACATCGGGCGGGACGCCGGCGCTTTCGCGGCCCATCAGCAGGATGTCGCCGCTTTGGAAAACGAAGCTCTGGTAGGGCTCGGCCGACTGGGTGGTGAACAGAACCAGACGCGAACCGGCGGTGCGGACCGCGGCCAGGAAATCGTTCCATCCGGCGTGGTGCGACACTTTAGCGCAGCCGCTGTAATCCATCGCCGCGCGCCGGATCGCCTTGTCATTCAGGGGAAATCCGCACGGCTCGATGATGTCGAGTCCGACCTCCAGCGCCGCCGCCAGGCGGATCGCCGCGCCAAGATTCTGCGGTATGTCGGGCTGGTAAAGGGCCAGGCGCATGGAATGGGACCGGAGGCTTCGTGAGGCGCCGTTTTGGCGGCAAAGCATGGCGTCTGTCCAGCCCAAACGCGGCGGCAAAATTATTCATAAGAAATTGTCGTGACGGTTTGTATCCCTAACGCTTTTGTGTTTATAGACGCACTTTGAGGCGTGCCCCTTGGTTATCGCGTTCCTTCCGCGAAGGAATCAGCCAATAGGTGCGGCCAAGGGTTTTGAGTGCGTCGGGTTCCGGCCCGGCAAACGGAAGAGGTGGCAAGGTGAGCGAACCTGAGCATGACGGCGGCAAGGATCCCAACCGCCGTGACTTTATCTATATAGCGGCGGGCGCCGGCGCGGCCGGGGCGGCCGTGGTCGCGGCGGTGCCGCTGATCAACCAGATGAATCCCGCCGCCGATACGCTCGCGCTCGCCACGATCGAATATGACCTCAGCAAGGTCGAGGAAGGCCAGCAGGTCGTCGTCCTGTGGCGCGGCAAGCCGCTCTTCGTGCGCTACCGCACCAAGAAGGAAATCGCCGACGCCAACGCCGTCGACATCAAGAGCCTGCGCGATCCCCAGGCCGACGCCGACCGCGTCAAGCCGGGCCACGAGCAGTATCTGATCCTGGTCGGCGTCTGCACCCACCTCGGCTGTGTGCCGAACTTCGGCAAGGGCGATTATGGCGGCTGGCTGTGCCCCTGCCACGGTTCGGTTTACGACACGTCGGGCCGCATCCGCCAGGGACCGGCGCCGAAGAACCTCGAGGTCCCGGACTACACCTTCCTAACCGACACCAAGATCAAGGTGGGCTAAGCACGATGAGCGACCATCCCTCGACTTACAAGCCGGCGTCCGGCTTCGAAAAATGGCTGGATTCGCGTCTGCCGATCCTGCGTCTCGCCTATGACAGCTTCGTCGACTACCCGACGCCGAAGAACCTGAACTACTGGTGGACCTTCGGCGGCATCCTCAGCCTGTGCCTCGGCATCCAGATCATCACCGGCATCATCCTGGCCATGCACTATACGCCGACGGCGGCCGGCGCGTTCGACTCGGTCGAGCGCATCATGCGCGACGTCAATGGCGGCTGGCTGATCCGCTACACCCATGCCAACGGCGCGTCGATGTTCTTCTTCGCCGTCTATATCCACATGTTCCGCGGCCTGTACTACGGCTCCTACAAGGCGCCGCGCGAAGTGCTGTGGCTGCTGGGCTGCGTCATCTACTTCCTGATGATCGCCACCGCCTTCATGGGCTATGTCCTGCCCTACGGCCAGATGTCCTATTACGGCGCGGTCGTCATCACCAACCTGATCGGCGCCATCCCGGTTGTCGGGCCGTCGATCCTGACCTGGCTGCAGGGTGGTTTCGCCGTCGACCAGCCGACACTCAACCGCTTCTTCTCGCTGCACTACCTGCTGCCGTTCGTCATCGCCGGCGTCGTTGTGCTGCATATCTGGGCGTTGCACGTCGTCGGCCAGAACAACCCGACGGGCGTCGAGATCAAGTCGAAGGAAGACACCCTGCCGTTTACGCCGTACGCGACCGTCAAGGACGGTTTCGCCATGGTGCTGTTCCTGATCCTGTTCGCCGCCTTCGTCTATTTCGCGCCCAATGCGCTGGGCGATACGGCCAACTTCATCAAGGCCAACCCGCTGCAGACCCCGCCGGAAATCACGCCGGAATGGTACATGCGGCCGTACTACGCCATCCTGCGCTCGATCACCTTCGACATCGGTCCGATCCCGGCCAAGCTGATCGGCGTGCTGCTGATGTTCTCGGCCATCGCCCTGATCTTCGCCCTGCCGTGGCTCGACACGTCCAAGGTCAAGTCGATGCGTTATCGCCCGGTGATGCGCTGGTTCTTCGTCATCTTTGTCATCGTCTGCCTGGGTCTGACCTGGTGCGGCGGCAAGAGCCCGGACTTCATGGTCTTCACGCTCAGCGAAGGCATCGGGCTCAAGGTCACCCTGCTGTCGCAGATCCTGGCCGCCTACTACTTCGCCTTCTTCCTGATCATCCTGCCGTGGATCGGCCTGAAGGAAGATCCCCTGCCGGTGCCGGCCTCGATCTCCGAGGCGGTCCTGGCCGACCACGCCAAAAAGAAGGGCTAAAGCCGCATGTCTTCGTACCTGACAAAGAGCCTCAAGCTTGTGGCCGGCGTCGCGGCGGCCCTGACCATGGCGTTCGCCGTTCCGGCCCTGGCCGAAAGCAATGCCGAGCCGCTGAAGTCGCCCGGATTCTCCTTCGAGGGGCCGTTCGGCACCTTCGACCAGGCGCAGCTGCAGCGCGGCTACAAGGTCTATCGCGAGGTCTGCTCGACCTGCCACTCGATGAACCTGATGTCGTTCCGCAACCTGGGTCAGAAGGGCGGACCGTTCTACGATCCCAAGTATCCGAACCCGAACGACAACCCGGTCGTCAAGCAGATCGCGTCGGAATACGACATCGCGATGATCGATCCGGACACCGGCGACGACACCACCCGCAAGGGCACGCCGTCCGACCGCTTCCCGGCGCCGTTCAAGAATGACGCTGCGGCCAAGGCCTCCAACGGCGGCGCCATTCCGCCCGACCTTTCGGTCATCACCAAGGCGCGCGAAGGCGGCCCGGATTACGTCTATTCGATCCTGACCGGGTTCGAGACGCCGCCGCCCGACCTGCACCTGGAGCCGACCCAGCATTACAATATCTACGTCAACGGCAGCCTGGCCGCTCAGTGGAAGGGTAAGGGGCCGGTGCCGAAGGGTGGCGTCCTGGCCATGCCGCCGCCGCTGACCGATGACAAGGTCAGCTTCGACGACGGCACCAAGTCGACGCTGTCCAACGAAGCGCGCGATGTGGCGGCCTTCCTCGAATGGGCGTCCGATCCGCATGCCCAGGAGCGCAAGCAGGACGGCGTCGCCGTGATGATCTTCCTGCTGATCTTCGCCGGCGTTGTTTATCTGGCCTATCGTCAGGTGTGGCACGGCAAACATTAAATCGCGACGACCTGCGAACGGCCGTCCTTCTGCGATACGATGCTCACGTACTCAAGTACGCTGCGCTTCGTTTCTCGAAGGCCAGCCCTTCTCGGCTCATCCTCACGCGATTTTGGCACCCTGAGAGGGACTCGCCGGTAATGCCGGCGGGTTTTTTGTTGCCGCTTACCCCCTGAACAGGGGGTAACAAGCGCGCCCTCCTAGCGTAAAAGTCACTGTGAAGAGGAGAATGGGGATGATCCGGAGGACGGCGGCGCTGGCGGGGATGCTGGCCTTGGCGGCAGGGGCGGCGCATGCCCAGGTCGCCAGCGACGACGACTATGAGCGCTATTTCGACTTCATCGTCTCGAACCCGTGGGTATGCAGCTCCGACCAGCCCTCCGACATGATGGAAGGCGGCCGGTTGCAGATGAACTGGGAGTTCCATTTCCAGCGATCGGGCTCGGACGGCTATCGCTTCACCGGCTGGGGCAAGGCAAGCACCAGGGTCGAAAATCGCGACTATTCCAGCAGTTTCAATTTCGAGGGCTTCGGCTTCAACGATTCATCGTTCGGTACCGGCGTTTCGATCAAGACCCTCACCATGACCGGAGGCTCGCCCGGGTGGTCGTGGCATGACGGCGAGAACCTGCAACTGCACCTGGAGCAGGTCGATAACGGCAAGTGGAAGCTGGTTGGCTACGAGCTGAACTATGATGACAACCCGCCGAGCGAGATCGACTTCGACTGTGGCGGGCCGGAGGATAACGGCTAGACGTTGAACCTGAAGTTCATCACGTCGCCATCCTTCACGATATATTCCTTGCCTTCCTGGCGCAGCTTGCCGGCTTCGCGCGCGCCGGCCTCGCCATTGTACTTGACGTAATCGTCGAAGGCGATGGTTTCGGCGCGGATGAAGCCCTTCTCGAAATCCGAGTGGATGACGCCGGCGGCCTGGGGCGCGGTGTCGCCGACATGGATCGTCCAGGCGCGCGCTTCCTTCGGGCCGGCGGTGAAATAGGATTGCAGGCCGAGCAGGCTATAGGCTTCGCGGATCAGGCGGTTGAGGCCGGGTTCGCTGAGGCCGAGGGTTTCAAGGAATTCCTGGCGCTCTTCGGGGTCGAGCAGGGCGATTTCCGACTCGATCTGGGCCGAGATGACGACCGAATTGGCATGGTCTGCCTTGGCGCGTTCCGTCACCTTGGCGGACAAATCGTTGCCCTTGTCGGCGAACGCTTCCTCGACATTGCAGACATAGAGCGCCGGCTTCGAGGTCAGCAGTTGCAGCATGTGCCAGGCCTTGGTGTCTTCCTTGCTGATCTTGCCTTTTTCGTAGGCGAAGCGGGCGGGGCGGCCTTCGCGCAGCTCGGCCAGGGCAGCGTTGATAAGCGCGACAGTGATAGCCGCTTCCTTGTCGCCGCCGGTCTTGGCGCGTTTTTCGAGCTGCGGCAGGCGCTTTTCCAGGCTTTCGAGATCGGCCAGCATGAGCTCGGTCTCGATGATTTCGAGGTCGCTGATCGGGTCGATGCGGCCTTCGACGTGGGTGATGTCGGTGTTGATGAAGCAGCGCGCGACATAGGCGATGGCGTCGCAGTCGCGGATATTGGCCAGGAACTGGTTGCCCAGGCCTTCGCCCTTCGACGCGCCGCGCACCAGGCCGGCGATGTCGACGAAGTTCATCCGCGCCGGGATGATCTCCTTCGAACCGGCGATCCTGGCCAGGGCGTTCAGCCGCGGCTCGGGCACGGCCACATCGCCGGTATTGGGCTCGATGGTGCAGAACGGATAGTTGGCGGCCTGGGCGGCGGCGGTCTGGGTGAGGGCGTTGAACAGGGTCGATTTGCCGACATTGGGCAGGCCGACGATCGCGACTTTGAGGGCCATGAGCGCTTTCCAAAACGTGTGACGCACTTTTTGGATTAAAAAGCGCGACAAACAAAAACGGAGCCTTGAGCGAACATGTCGCTTAAGGCTCAGGTCTCTGACAAAAAGGTGGCTTCACCTAACACCGCAAGGCGGCGAAGGGAAGGTCTATTGCTCGCGCGCGTTCAGTTGTCGCGAGTCGAACTTGGGCGCCGGCGCCAGGCGCATGACCTCGGCCTGGTAGCGGTCGGCGGCGTCGCGTTCGCCGGAGAAGAGCAGGGGGAAGGCCTTGACGCAGGCGGCATTGAGCGCGTCGACCCAGGCGGCGTCGGCCCTGGCGAAGTCGGCCAGCACCCAGTTGAGGACCAGCGCCTTGTCGCCTGGGTGGCCGATGCCCATGCGTCCACGCATGAAGTTGGGGCCGATATGGGCCATGATCGAGCGCAGGCCGTTGTGGCCGGCGTGGCCGCCCCCGAGCTTCATGCGGAAGCGGCCGGGCGCCAGGTCGAGTTCGTCGTGGAAGACGATGACGCGTTCGGGCTTGATCTTGTAGAAATTGGCGGCTTCGACGACGCTGTGGCCGGAATTGTTCATGTAGGTTTGTGGCTTAAGAACCAGCACCTTTTCCTGGCCCTTCGGCGTGTCGATGAGCCCGTCGTGCGACAGGGCCTGGAAGCGCTTGCGCTCGGGACCGAAGGCCGGAAGGCGCGTAAGTTCATCGATCAGCATGAAGCCGATGTTGTGGCGGTTCCTGGCGTATTGCGGGCCGGGATTGCCGAGGCCGACGATAAGGTACATGACTGCTCCCGTTTCGGGGTTTGGGGGTGAGAAGCGAAGGTTTGCCGCATGGAAAACCTTATGAAATCGAGACCAAATGTCTCGATTTCCGCGCCGAACGGCCAAAGCCATGCGACGGCGGCCCCAAGCCTTTCCTTTATCCAATAAAAAAGCCGCCCCCAAGGGGGCAGCTTTTTATTGGACAGAAGAAGATGTGAGGTCCAAGGACCACACCCCGAAACGGCTATCAAGCCTGAACTTCCGCCGCCGCCGCGTCTTCGCTCTTCGACGCGCCCGAGCCGGTCACCGAAGCCACGACTTCTGTCGCCGCCACGTGCGCCGTGACGTCCGCCGGCAGCTTCAGGTCGCTGACATGGATGCTCTGGCCGATTTCGAGACCGGTCAGGTCGACGACAATGTCTTCCGGGATATGATCGGCCGGAACCAGGATTTCCAGCTCATGCAGGGCGACGTTCAGTGCCGCGCCTTTCTTCAGGCCGGGCGACAGTTCGTGGTTCTTGAAGTGGACCGGCACGCTGATCTTGATCTTGGCGTGCTCATCGACACGGTACAGATCGAAATGGATCGGCGTATCCGTGACCGGATGGAAGTCGATCGACTTGGCGATGACCTTCTGGGTCTCCTGGCCGTACTTCAACGTCACCAGGTGGCCGTTGAGCTTTCCGGTGAACAGCGCTTTCTTGAAGGCGTTCAGATTGACGGCGATCGGCACGGGGCCAAGATTGCCGCCGTAAAGGATGCCCGGCACCTTGCCTTCGTTGCGCACGGAGCGCGCGCCACCGGTTCCGGTGCGGTCGCGCACTTCAACGTCGAGAATAATGTCGGCCATGAGCCTTCGTCCTTACGAAAACAGGCCGCGGCCTTGGGATCAGGCGCGGCTCAGGAAAATTTAAGAGCGCGGGTGATACACGACTCTTTACCGCGACGCAACCGGCAAAAAGCCGGAAATTGCGTCACGGTAAAGGTTTAGTGACGCCGTCCTTTGCCCCGTCCGGTCGCTTTTTTAGGTGCGGCCTTGGTCGTCGTCGTGGTCGTGCTGGCGGGCGTCGCTTTGCACTTGTGGCCCTTCTTGCACTTCACAGGCGGCGCCGGCTTGAGATAGGGCTCGGCGTCGGCGTGCGCCACACTGCCATCGTCATTGAAGCCGATATTCAGGACCGGTTCGAAGCTGAGCGCATTGCTCGACATCTTGCCCAGGCATTGGCCGGTATCCATCAGGATGTGCTGGCCCAGGCAGAACACATCCTCGTAATAGGGTTTGGCCACGGCCAGACACTGATAAAGGTTGAGCTTGCTCATGTTCAGGCACTTCTCGCCGTCGCGGTTGTCGAGCAGGCCGACCAGGGTGTCGGCATGGTTTTCGCCGCCTTCGCCGAGCATGGCGATCGCGGCTATGGCGAGGGAGCGGTTAACGGTATCGGTATAGGGTGCGTTGAACAGGTCGGGGCGGTCGAACTGGAGGTCGGCCTCGGCCGCCGCCGGCACCGCCTTGTCGGCCGCCGCTTCGGCCATTTGCGGCGCGGGCGCGCCGACAGCCGCCGCCGGCGCATCCGACGTATTCAGGCTGCTCTGGCCGCCGCCGGCGGACACGCTGACGGAGTCGCCCTGGATGACATAGCCGCCGGTCGATTGTCCTGTCGTGGCCGGTGTGACGAGGCCGGTTCCGGTCAGGGCGGCGGTGAGCAACCTGGCGCTTTCGTCCGTTTGCACGCTTTTCAGCGTCACCGAATTCTGCTTGGCCAGGGCCAGGCGGGCGTCGGGATTGACGACCGGCAGCTTGGACCAGCTCTGGTGCTGGATGTCATAAGCGGCCTGTTTTACGCCCGAGCCGGCGCGATAGACCGACTGGCCGTCGCTGGACAAGGCCAGGATGATCCGCCGGGCGGCGATGTCGGCATCCGGCAGCGCCGCCGCGTAAGACGGGTCCGCCAGAATGCGTGAAACGAGATCGGCGCGCGAGGTGTCGCTTGACGCATAGGCGCGCAGGGCGCTGCGGAAGCTCGGCTCCTGCATGGCGACGATGGCGCCGTAGGCGATGGCCCCCTCCGACAACTGCTTTGGCTCAAACGAGGCGCCGCTTTGCAGGCTGGCCTGGACACTGTTGCCGTCGCCGAACGCCGCCGACATGTCGCGGACGCTGTGAATATAGTCGATATAGGTCGATGCCGCGTCTGAAATCTCGGACGCCAGGGCGACTGGCGGGCCGGCGGGCGCGGGGGGCGGCAGGGGCGGTGGCGGAGGGGGCGGAGCTTCGGTGGCGCATCCTCCCAGCCACATGGCGATCGTCAGGGCTGGAAGGCTGATCAGCAAGCCCTTCGATACGGCCAGTTTCATTGTACGCAACTCCCTTGTCGACCCAATAAGTTTCGGCACGGCATACGCCGTCCCAAATGGCTATGGCTATGATTTTGTGAACGAAAACCGCCCCGCACAGGCATAGGCTTTGCGCCTAAATGGTCAATAAAAAAAGCCGAAATTATGGCGGAAAATACTTGGGAAGCGCGGCGGAATGCGCCGGTCGCAACCCGGCGGTTTATAAAGAATCCATAAGAAAGCAAAGGCTTACCGACGAAGCGGCAAATGTCGTCCGAGAGTTTATGTTTCAATCAAAAAGTTTTGATACGGACTCTTCGTTGGCGATACGGCGGATGGCTTCACCGATCAGTGGCGCCACGCCGACCACACGTACCTTGGCGTGTTTGCGGATAATCTCAGTCGCTTCGATGGAGTCTGTGATGACCAACTCCTTGAGAACGGAATTGCCGACGCGGTTCATGGCCTCGCCCGACAGTACGCCGTGCGAAACATAGGCTGAAACCGACGACGCGCCGCGTTCCATCAGAGCCTTCGCGGCGTTACACAAGGTGCCGGCGGAATCGACGATGTCGTCGAACAGGATGCAATTGCGGCCCGACACGTCACCGATGATATTCATGACCTCGGACTCTCCGGCCCGCGGGCGGCGTTTGTCGACGATGGCGAGGTCGGCGCCGAGGCGGTCGGCCAGTTGGCGGGCGCGGACCACGCCGCCGACATCGGGCGATACGATCATCAGTTCGCCGCTGTCCTTGTAGTTGGCCAGGATGTCCTTGGCCATGAAGGGAATGGCGACAAGGTTGTCCGTCGGGATGTCGAAAAAGCCCTGGATTTGCCCGGCGTGCAGATCCATGGTCAGGACGCGGTGGGCGCCGGCGCGGGTGATCAGGTTGGCGACCAGCTTGGCCGAGATCGGTGTGCGGCCGCCGGTCTTGCGATCCTGGCGGGCGTAGCCGAAATACGGAATGACAGCGGTGATCCGCTTGGCCGAGGCCCGTGTCAGGGCGTCGATGCAGATCAGCAGCTCCATCAGGTTGTCGTTGGCCGGAAACGAAGTCGACTGGATGACAAAAATGTCCTCGCCGCGCACGTTTTCGTCGATGGTCACGAAAATTTCGTTGTCGGCGAAGCGCTGCACGCGCGCCTTGGTCAGCGGCATGTCGAGATAGTCGCCGATGGCCTGGGCCAGGGTCCGGTTGGAGTTGGCGGAAAGCAGCTTCATGTCGCGGGTCCCCCTGGCGCTGGATTCCGGGCTTTTAGCAGGGGTTGGCGCGGGTTCAAGCGGCATTTGTCGTAAATGTGTTAATTTTCTGGGTCAGGCCGGATCATGATCGCCGAAACCAGGCGGCCGTAATCGCTTTCGCCGGTTTTGAGGGCCCGGCGATTGGAGAAGAAGAGGTGGGAGTCGGCGCACGTATCATGGCCGGTGGCGGCGCATTGGGTGACGCCCGCCCGTTTCAGCCGCATCAGGCAATAGCCGGGAAGGTCGAACATGCATTTGCCGGCTGCGCTGCCCGGGGCAAAGAAGGGCGGGCTGTCGGAGTCGTTTTGGGCGAAGGCGTCGGCATAGTCGGCGCCGACTTCATAGGACGCCTGGGCGATGCAGGGACCGATGACGCAGCGGATGGT
>CAYYTA010000022.1:0-7406 GCA_964474575.1 uncultured Caulobacteraceae bacterium
GCGCCTGCGCGTCCATGCCGACAAGGTCATGGCGGTCGTCCTCGACATCCCGAAGCCGGTCTCCTTCCTCGAAGCCGAGCGCGCCGCGCGCTATGCCGAAAACGCCAACACCATGCTCCTCCAGCTCTACACGCCGCGCAAGGCGCCCAGGCCGGCCTTCGACTATTTCGACGACGGCGAAGACGAGGACGAGGACGAAGACGAGGCTGAAGGTGAGGACGCCGCCGATACCGACAGCCCCGAAGCCCGCCAGGCCTGGGCGGACCGCATCATGGGCAAGCTCGACCGCATGACTTGCCGTTACGCCGAGCGCTACGGTTTCTGGCCCACCGGCGCGACCTATGACGAGGGCAAGGACGACCCGAACGCCCATATCTACGGCTACGGGCCGGAGCCGGAAGGCGACGCGCCGGAGACGTTTCCCGACAACGCTCTCCCTGAGTTCGTCGTCCACCGGGTGAACAGCATGGCCCTCCATCGCGCCCGACATCACGGCCATTGGCCCGACGGCCATCCGTTCGATCCGGACGATCCGCCCTATGTCCGTCTTTCGGCCAATTTCGGCATCCGCCACCGGCCCGCGGACGATGAAACCCGCGAAGGCAGTCTGTGGTGGATCGTGCGCAATCGCCGCGACGGCGACGCCGGTCCGGAACCGCCAACCTGAGCGGCGCCCGCCCGGAATCTCACGCCAATCCACAATTTAACCCTGATAAGCGTTGACCTCGTGGCCAATCATGCCATAAGGGCACATCTTTTGGCGCGCCTGTATCCGCAGGTGCGCCATCAACCATTTAAGCCGCCCGAAAGCGTCCGGTTAGGAACCGGAAAAGCCTCGGGTACAAGGTAAAAAAGTCGATGCAAGTCGTTGAAAAATCCAATGAAGGCCTCAGCCGCGTTCTCGAAGTGACGGTGACCAGGGACCAGCTGGTGCAAAAGCTGGACGCCAAGATCGCCGAGATCACCCCCAAGATGAACATCAAGGGCTTCCGCCCCGGCAAGGTGCCGGCCGGCCACGTCCGCAAGATGTACGGCAAGGAGCTGATGGGCGAGATCCTTCAGGAAACGCTCAACGAAACGACGCAGAAGGCGCTCGACCAGGCCTCGATCCGCCCGGCTTCGCAACCCGAACTGACGCCGATCGGCGACATGGACGCGGTCATCAAGGGCAATGCCGACCTGGCCTACCAGATCGCCGTCGAGATGATGCCGATCTTCACGCCGGTCGAGCCGGCCTCGATCGAGCTGACCCGCCCGGTCTATGAGCCGACCGACGCCGACATCGACGAGGCCCTGAAGTCCGTCGCCGCCGGCGCCAGGTCCTACGAGCCCAAGACGGGCAAGGGCAAGGCCGCTCCCAAGGCGGAAGATGGCGACAAGCTCGTCATCGATTTCGTCGGCAAGATCGGCGACGACGCCTTCGAAGGCGGCTCGGCCGAAGGCGCCGAGCTGGTCATCGGCTCCGGCCAGTTCATCCCGGGCTTCGAGGAACAGCTGGTCGGCGCCAAGAAGGGCGAGACCAAGGTCCTCAACGTCACCTTCCCGGCCGACTACGGCGCGGCGAACCTGGCCGGCAAGGCCGCGACCTTCGAGACCACGGTCCAGGACATCCTGTCGCCGAAGGACGGCGCCGTCGATGACGACATGGCCAGGAGCCTCGGCCTGGAAAGCCTCGACGCGCTGAAAGGCATTCTGAAGACCCAGCTTGAGCAGCAGTACAAGACCGCCGCCCGTTTCAAGATGAAGCGTGAACTTCTTGACGTTCTGGATGAGAAGCACGACTTCGACCTGCCGCAACGCATGGTCGACGCCGAATTCGCCGGCATCTGGCAGCAGGTCGAGCAGGACAAGGCCGCCGGCCAGCTCAGCGGGGAAGACGCCGCCAAGTCGGACGCCGACCTCAAGGCCGAATACCGCAAGATCGCCGAGCGCCGCGTGCGCCTGGGCCTGGTCCTCGCCGAAATCGGCACGCGCAACAACGTCCAGGTCAGCGACCAGGAGGTCAATCAGGCGATCATGCAGGAGGCCCGCCAGTATCCGGGCCAGGAGCGCCAGGTGTTCGACTTCTACCGCAACAATGCCGGCGCCGCTGCCCAGATCCGCGCGCCGATCTACGAGGAGAAGGTGTGCGACATGATCTTCGCCACCGCCAAGGTGACCGACCAGCCGATCAGCAAGGACGACCTGCTGAAGGATGACGAAGAGGCTTAACAACCGCCCTCCTATACCTCCCCGGCTTTGCGCGTGAAGAGGTGCAAGGGATCAAGCTTCTTCTTGCACCTCCCCAACTTGTTGGGGAGGGGGACCGCACCCGCCCGCCCCGTTTCCGGCGAGGGGGGACCATCGAGCCCTTCTTCAGGGCGAAGATGGTGGGACGGGCCAACACTGGCAGGTGATGGGGTTTCTTGCTTAGCGCCCTTATCGCCGCGCTTGCATGGCCGCATGCCGCACCCTACAGTCGCCGGACCATTTCGAGGGGATTTTTCATGCGTAGGCTTTCCGCCGTTCTTCTTTTCGCCGCCGCCCTGGCCGCGCCCGCGGTCTCACACGCCCGCACCCGGCCGGCGGCCGACTCCCCCGCGGCGGCCACGGCGCCCGCCGATGACGCCGGCCTCGCCCGCCGCGAAGCCCTGGCCCGGCGCTATTTCGCCGCCGTCAAGATGGACCAGCAGATGAGCCTGATGATCCGGTCACTGATGCCGATGATGGTTCAGCAGCAGAAGGCGGCGCACCCCAACCTGACCGATGCCCAGATGGCGGCGGTGACCGAGGCGACCACCGAGGCCATGGCCGATTTCACGCCGAAATACCTCGATCGCGTCGCCGGCGCCTACGCCCAGACCTTCACCGAGGACGAACTGACCCAGATCGTCGCCTTTTACGAAAGCCCGGTTGGCCAGTCGGTGATCAACAAGACGCCGGCCCTGATGCCGCAGGTCACGGCGATCCTGCAGGACATGCTGCCCGAATTGACTGAAAACATGAAGCAGAAGCTGTGCGTGAAGATCGCCTGCCCGGCGGAACCGGCGACGCCGAAGACCTAGCTCGGAACGCCCTCAAGTTTGCGCGATGACTGGCGGTGCATCCTTCTTATACCTCCCCGCTTGTGGGGAGGTCGGGTGAGCGCAGGCGAAAGTACAGCTTTCGCCAAGCGCAAGGCGCATTCTTCATGCGCGTGGTGGTGGGGGCCTTACGGTAAAAGTCCCTGGCGTCATGACGGAAACCTGATGGAGTCCGGCCCCCTACAAGGAGTCCAGCCGCGCATAGCCCGCTTCCATGCCCTCCATCATCGGCGTGGCCAGCGCCATGTCGCGCGCCGCCTGCGAGGCGTAGGTGATGTCCAGAACCAGCTGAGTATCCCCTCCGTCTTCCGAGAAGGTAAGATGGGTGTCGGCCGCGCCGTCCGTCCAGTTGTCGTCGAAGACCTGGGTATCGGCCAGGGTCTCCGGCGCGTCGACGATGCGATAGGTGCCCGTCAGCGCCAGCGACCGCTCGCCGTTGCGCCACTCATAGCGGAAGCCGCCGCCGACACGCAGATCGACCGTGCATACCGGCATGGTCCAGCCCGGCGGGCCGAGCAGCCAGCGCTTGATCAGGGCCGGCTGGGTGTGCGCGTCCCACACCAGCTGCCGCGGCGCCCTGAACCGGCGCGTCAGGCGGATGGTGCGCTCGGAGGGCAGGGTGGCGCTCAGGCCCCCGACGGTCCTGACGATAGGGTGCATGGCGTCAGGCCTTCAGCGGCACGTTCAATTGGGTGCGCCATTCGGTGGGATCGGCGGAATCGTTCGGGCCCACGGCATAGACTTCCCAGAAGTCGCCGGCCATCGGCAGACCCTGCGCCTGGACCCAGCCCATGAACTCTCCCCATCCCGCGCCCAGGCGGTCATAATTGCCGTTATAGACGGTGCGGGCGACACGCGCGGCGCGGATTTCGCCGGGCTGGACCCGGCCCTGCGGCGCGATAGTCCTGGCGACCGGCAGGCAGATTTCGAAGTCGAAAGTGTCATCCGGCACCTTGAAGTGATGGGTGAACCACGGACCGCCGGCCTCGATGCCCTGGTCGGCCAGGGTCTGGCGCAGCTCGGCGAGGCCGGCCGACATATGGGTGCGGATTTCGCGGCTCGGCACGTTGAGCCGGATCATGGCAGTCTTTTGCGCCGGAGTGTCGACGATTTCGGGCATGTCGATCATGGTGCGGGTCCTTCAGTTGATGGGATCGTCGTTGCCGGGGCCGGCCTGCAAGGCCTCCAGCAGGCCATCGAGACGCTGGTAGCGGCTCTCCAGGGCGCGGCAGTAGTCCTCGAGCCATTCGGTCGCGGCTTTCAGCGGCGCCGGTTCGGCGCGCACCGGCCGGCGTTGCTTGTCGCGGCCGCGCGAGACCAGGCCGGCCTGCTCCAGCACCTTGAGGTGCTTGGAAATCGCCGGCTGGCTCATGGCGAAAGGCGCGGCCAGGTCCATGACCGAAACCTCGCCGCCCGCCAGCCGGGCCAGGATGGCGCGGCGGGTCGGATCGGCGAGGGCAATGAAGGTGGCGTCGAGATCGGAGGGCGTCATGAACATAACCGGATAGTTCTGGAACTAACTGGTTATATAACTAACTGGTTATTTCTTGTCAACGCGGTTCGAGCGCCTGCCAGGTCTTCGGCCCGACGATGCCGTCGGGAGTCAGGTCGTGCGCCCTCTGGAATGCCCGCACGGCGGCTTCCGTCGCACCGCCGAAATCGCCGTCGGCCATCGCCCCGACCAGTTTTTGCAGGTCCTTGACGGTGTCGCCCCCGGCGCCGCGTTTCAGGGTCGGCCTTTGATGTTCGTCCACGGCCGGCACGAGCGGCGGCTTTGCGCCGCTGGCCATGATCCTGGTGACATCGGCGCGGAAGATATTCATGTCGAAGGTCGGGTCGTTCTTGCGGTGAGGCGCGTATTCCTTGTGTCCGCAGCACATGATCGGGTCGGCGCCGATCTTCTTGAGAAGGGCGGCGACGCCGTGCGCATAGGCGGTCATCTGTACCTCGGGCCACGTTTCGCCGACACCGTTGTTCTCGGCCTCGATGCCGATGAACTGCCAGTTGCCCATGTCCTGGTCCTTGGCCTCGCCCTGCCAGTTTCCCTTGCCGGCGTGGTTGGCGCGGCCCGCCGCCAGGACATAGAAAGTGCCGTCGCGGCCGAGCGCCAGGTTGGCCAGTGGCCCATGCAGGAAGGAGCCGTCCGACTGAGGCCGGCCCTTGATCAGCAGGTCGTGCGACGGAAAATTGTAGCCGGTATTGCTGTTGGCGGTATGGTGGCACATGACGCCGCGCACCTTGCCCATTTCGCCCCGGCCGGCCGTTTGCCAGCCATTCTCCACCGCGACGCGCAGGCCGGCGTCGCGCAGCACCGTCTCAAGCCAGTCCAGCGCATAGCTCATTCGCCGCCCCCATCCTTCTTGGCATCGTCCTTGTTCGCCCCGTCCTCGCCCCCACCCGGCGGTGGCGGTGGGGGAGGGCCGTCCTCCACGCCGCCGCTGGCCTCGGGAAGCTGCGAGTCGGGCGTCGCCTCGCTTGCATCGTGGTCATGGTCGCACAGGCAACCGTCTTCATCTTCGTCCGTCTCATCCGAAGTCGCCCCAGGGGCGGCCGGCGGCGTCGCGGGCGGGGCCTTGAGAGTCTCCGAGGGCGACGGCGCGGCGGGCTGCCCGGCCTGCACGGCGGCGGCGCGGTTGAGGAGATCGGGCACGAAGCTTTCCGAGAAACCCGCAAGGAAACCGATCACCAAGGTCGCCATCCACGTGTTGTCGGCGACCTGCATGACGGACGCGTTGAAGAACGAAATGCCGACAAGCTTCGACGCAATCATGGATACAAGGATCGCCGCCGACAAGGTGCCGACGGCGATGCGCAGGGCGGCGTCGATGATGATGTCGCTCGACTGTGCATCGACAGGGGTGGCGCGCGCGCGAATGGAGCGCGCGACGGAGAAGAAGGCTCCGGCCGCTCCGGCCCCTGCCGCGACAAGGAAGAACTTTTGACCGGGCAGGAACTCGAAATGATACGCCTTGTTTCCCGTATCCGGAATGATGGCCGTGTTGACCACCCAGGCGAGCAGGCAAAGCGCGACTGTCAATACCAGCGCCGTGACCATGTAATAGAAACGTGCACGGGCGCCCTGTTCGGCGATGATCTCCTGCTTGAGATAGGTGAGGATGGCGGCCGCGCCGTCGACATCGCCTTCCAGTCCGACGGTCAGCGCATCGGCGACGCGCCGGTCGTTGCGCGCCGCCCGCGCCGGGTCGGGCTTGTTGATGTCGAAGAACCGCCGGACGCGCGTGAAGAAGGAAGGCGGCCTGGGAGACGGGCTTGGAGGTGGCTGCGCGGTCTTTGCGGCATCCGTGCAGGGGGCATCGCCGGTTTCGCCGCGCCAGCGGTCGACAAGGCCGTTGATCTCGCCGCGCAGCGGATTGAGCCGCGCCATGTCGCGCCGCTGCTGGGCCTCCTCCGTGTCGTCGTCGCCGAAATTGATCTTGACGCGCTTGGCGGTGCGATAGACCGCATAGTGCGGCGGATTCTTGACGTAGACCTCGAGAACATGCTCGCCGGCGGAGTCATTGCCGCACAACTTGATATCTTCAACCGGAAAATCGCCCATGCCTGTCCCCGTTTCAGGTAGCGCCTTCACGTCAACCCTACACGCGAGAGTCAGGATTTGCAACTTTAGCTATTGCGTCCGGAATCGCGGCTTTGGCGCTCTTGAAAAGCTGTGCGCAAATTGCCAAGTTGGCGGAACGGGCGCGGACTCACCTAAGGTTAACGGTTGCGGTCCTATAAGCACCCACAAGCTTCGACAAACAAAGGATTCGTGAATGCGCGACCCCATCGACAACCTGACCATGAACCTGGTGCCCATGGTCGTGGAGCAATCCTCCAGAGGCGAACGCGCCTACGACATCTTCTCGCGTCTCCTCAAGGAACGCATCATCTTCCTGACCGGCCCGTTCGAGGACGGCATGGCGTCGCTGATCTGCGCCCAGCTCCTGTTCCTCGAATCGGAAAACCCGAAAAAGGAAATCGCCATGTACATCAACAGCCCCGGCGGTCAGGTGACCTCGGCCCTGGCGATCTACGACACCATGCAGTATATCCGCTCGCCGGTTTCGACCGTGTGCATGGGCATGGCCGCCTCGGCCGGCTCGCTGATCCTGCAGGCCGGCGAGAAGGGCCAGCGCATTTCGCTTCCCAACGCCAAGATCATGGTCCACCAACCGTCGGGCGGCGCGCGCGGCATGGCGACCGACATGGAAATCCAGTTGGAAGACATGCTCAAGACCAAACGCCTGCTCAACGAAATCAACGTCAAGCACACCGGGCAGTCCTATGAGACGATAGAGCGCACGCTCGACCGCGACAAGTATATGACGTCCGAGGACGCCAAGG
>CAYYTA010000023.1:0-31841 GCA_964474575.1 uncultured Caulobacteraceae bacterium
GGCGAGCCAGCAAGACACCCCGCCCCCACGCGCATGAAGAAGGCGCGCGGTCCCCCTCCCCCACACGCGGGGAGGCGCAAGAGAGAGCATGCGTCTTCTTTCTTGTTCCTCCCCGCTTGTCGGGGAGGGGACCACACGAAACGTGAGCGCTTGCGCGAACGTTGAGATGTGGTGGAAGGGTTTCTTGCTGGCTTGAAGATGCTGGAGGGGTTTCTTACTTCCCCCGCCACAAACAAAAAAACCTCCCGGCTGGTGCCGGGAGGTTTTCCGTCAGGGATAAACCCAGGCCTACTTGCCGCCGGTGGTCACCGGCTTGATCGGCATGGCCAGCGGCACGATGTGGCCGTCGCGGTTGATCAGCAGCAGGATCGACGGCCGGCTGGCCTTGCTGAACTCGTCGACGACGGCGTCGAGGTCGGCCGGGCTGGCGAGCGGACGGTTGTCGGCGCGGACGATGACGTCGCCGGGCTTCAGCCCCTTTTCGCTGGCGTCGCTCTTCGGGTCGAGGCCGGTGATGACCACGCCGGTGACGTTGTCGTCCAGCCCATAGGACTTGCGCAGGTCCGGCGTGATCGTCTTGACGCTCATGCCGAGTACCTTCGGCGCCGCCGAACTCGACGACGAGGACGACGAACTGTCATCATTGCCGAAGCCGTTCAGGCCCTTGGCCAGGTCTTCTTCCGACGGACGAAGGGCGGCGGTGATGGTCAGATCGACCATCTTGCCGTTGCGCAGCACGCCGACGGTCAGCTTGTCGCCGACCTTGATGTCGGCGATGCGCCGCGTCAGGTCGGTCGGGCTCTTCACGGGCGAGCCGTTGAGCGTCTTGATGATGTCGCCGACCTGGACGCCGGCGGAGTCGGCCGGCCCGGCCTTGGTGGTGTCGGAGACGAAGGCGCCGGTGGTGTCGCTGAGGTTCAGGCTCTGGGCGATATCGTCGGAGACCGGCAGGATGCCGACGCCGATATAGCCGCGCTGGATGGTGATGCCCTTCATCAGCTGGGTCGTGATCCGGCTGGCGACGTCCGCCGGAATCGCGAAGCCGACGCCGGCATTGGCGCCCGACGGCGTCACGATCGAGGTGTTGATGCCGACCACCTTGCCGTAGAGGTCGAAGGTCGGGCCGCCCGAATTGCCGCGGTTGATGGCCGCGTCGGTCTGGAGGTAATCGACATAGTCGGCGCCGCCGCCGTCACGCAGGTCGCGGCCGGTCGCCGACACGATGCCGGCGGTGGCGGTGTTGGAGAAGTCGAACGGGTTGCCCATGGCGACGACCCAGTCGCCGACGCGCGGCGGGTGTTCAAGTTCGAAGCGCACGAACGGGAAGTCGTTGCCCTGGACCTTGAGCACGGCCAGGTCGGTGGCCGGGTCGCGGCCGACCAGGGTCGCCTTCAGTTCCTTGTCGTTGGTCAGCTTGACGGTGATTTCCTCGGCGTCCTCGATGACATGGTTGTTGGTGACGACATAGCCGTCCGCCGAGATGAAGAAGCCCGAACCGGCGCCGCGCACCTCGGTCGTCTGGCCGCCGGAATCGTCATCGCTGCCGTCGTCGCTGCCGTCATCGCCCGAGCCGAAACCCGGCAGGGTCAGGCTCGGCAGCTTGACATGGCCCTTGGTCTCGATCGAGACCACGGCCGGCGACACGTGCTGGATGAGGTCGGCGAAGGACAGGGGCGCGCCGGCGGGCGGCTTGACGGGCGTCAGGTCACCGGTCTTGATCAGCTGCGCGCCGTCGAAGGCCTGGCCGCCGTGGTCGCTCATGGTGGTGATGGCGGCGCCGGAGACACCCGCGCCGAAAGCCAGGCCGATGACAGCCCCGACGGCGGCGGCCCTGTTCCTGCCGATCAGTCCCTTGACGCCATTCCAGCCGGACTGGAAATCCTGCATGCCCATATGTGCTACCTTTTATCCCTTCGGATGGGTTCTAAATCTGCCCAAAAGTGCCAAAAACCTGTACGGCCAATCTGAGCGTTTCGCGCGGTGAATACAACCGCCCGGGCGAAGTTTTTTGGCCGTTGTCAAGTGTAACCAGAGCCGTGAGGCAAAATCGTGACATCAATCGGGATTGTTCATGATGTCGCGAAGTTTGCGATCCTCTTCGGCGCTCAGATCATAAGTTTCTGATTTCCGGGTTCTTTTGGCCATGACCAGGAAGGCGCCGGCCCCCAGGGCCACGATCAGCGGCGGCAGTCCCCACAGCAGCATGTTGGCCGGCGACACACGTGGCCGGAAAAGAACATAATCGCCGTAGCGGGCATAGAGATGCTTGCGGATATCGGCATCGCTGACGCCGGCAGCGATCTGGGCGCGGATGTCGCGGCGCATGTCGGCGGCGATCTCGGCGTCGGAATCGGCGATCGATTCCGACTGGCAGACGACGCAGCGCACCTCCTGGAACAGCGCCTCCGCCCGCGCCTCGTCCTTGGCCGGATCGGCGTGAACGGGCGAAGCAAGCAGCAGCACGAGCGCGAGAACCGCCTTCCTTGCACCTCCCCAACTCGTTGGGGAGGGGGACCGCCGCGCCTCTTCGGCGCGGTGGTGGTGGGGTTTCTTACTTGTCACCCTTCCCTCCCTTCCCCTTCGCCGCCACACCGAGCCGCAAGCGCCGGTCGGCCAGGGACAGCGCCCCGCCCAGCGCCATCAGCAGCGGACCGAGGAAGACCAGCCGCACGAACGGGTTGATGAAGAACCTGACCGCCCAGTGGGGACCCGCCGCCTTCGACGGGTTCAGCACCACGTAATCATCATCCAGGGCTGCGAAACACAATGCCACCTTGCTCTGGGCCTCGTCCGACGCCGGATAATAGCGGAATTCGGCATGCGGCCGGCACACCACCCGCCCGTGCGCATCGGTCAGGGTGAACTCGCCGGCCTGGGCGTCGAAGTTCTTGCCGGCGCGCGGATGGACACGGTCGAGCGTGAGCTCATAACCGCCCAGGCGCAGGCTCTGCCCCGGATCGATGGCGTCGAGCACGCTCATGCGCTGATGACTTTCCACCACCGCCCCCAGCACGAAGACGCCGAGGCCGATGTGCGCCAGGGTCATGCCGTGGAAACTGAGCGGCAAGGCCGTGAACCGCCGCCAGAAACCCTTGACGCCGGTACGATCCAATAAAGTCTTGACAGAGCCGAAGACCAGCCATGCCGCGACCGCGATCCCGACGAAGAACCCGGCCTCGCTCATGAACGACAGGTCATGATAGAACAGCGACCCCACCGCCGCGACCAGCAGGCTCAGGCCAAACGTCAGGGCCAGCCGCTGCACGATGCCCTTCAACTCGGCGCGCTTCCACGCCATCGCCGCCGATATCGGCACCAGCAGCAGGGCCACCACCATGATCGGCGCGAAGATGCTGAGGTAATAGGGCGCGCCGACGCTCATGGTCCGGTCGAACAGGGCCTGCATCAGGATCGGATAGAGCGTGCCGAGGAACACCGAGCACAGGGCCGCCGAGATCAGCAGGTTGTTGACGACCAGCGACGCTTCGCGGCTGATCGGCGCAAACAATCCCCCCGGCGACAGCCTGGGCGCGCGCGAGGCGAACAGGGCGAAGCCCGAGCCCGCGGTCACCAGCAGGATCGACGCCAGCAATATGCCGCGCTGCGGATCGATGGCGAAGGCGTGGACGCTGGTCAGCAGGCCCGAGCGCACGAGGAACGCGCCCATCATCGAGAAGGTGAAGGCGAGCAGGCCCAGGAACACCGTCCAGGCCTTCAAGGCATCGCGCTTTTCCATGACGATGGCCGAATGCAGCAGCGCGGTCGCCGCCAGCCACGGCATGAACGAGGCGTTCTCGACCGGGTCCCACGCCCACCAACCGCCCCAGCCGAGTTCATAATAGGCCCAGAAGGCGCCAAGCGTGATGCCGATGGTGAGGAACGACCACGCCAGCAGCACCCACGGCCTTATCCACCGCGCCCAGGCGCGATCCAGCCGCCCCTCGATCAGGGCGGCGACGGCGAAGGAAAACACTACCGAAAAGCCGACGTAGCCAAGGTAGAGCATCGGCGGATGAAAGGCCAGGGCCGGGTCCTGCAAGGCCGGATTGAGCGACATGCCCTGGACCGGCGCGCTCGACATCGCGCCGTCGTAGACCATCGGCGCGTTCGGCCCGCTGGGCTCATATTCGGTCAGCCGCCCGAGCGGGTTGGACGAAAACAGCGTGAACCCGACAAACGCTGCGCCCAGCAGGCCCTGCACGCCCAGCGCCTTGTGCTTCAAGCCTTCCGGCAGGCCACCGCCACGCAGGGTGATCATCGCGCCATAGACCAGCAGGATGGTGCACCACAAGAGCATCGAGCCCTCGTGCGACCCCCACGCGCCGGAAATCTTGTAGAGCAGCGGCTTGTCGGTATGCGAATGCTGGAAGACGTTGACGACCGAGAAGTCCGACCGCATGAAGGCCAGGATCAGCACGATGAAGCTGATGAGGATGCTGAGCGCGGCGGCCAGCGACACGCCTTCGGAATATTTCTGCAATCCGCGCAGGCGCGGCGCTTGGCCTACGGCCACCAGACCGAATTGGCTCAAGCTGAGCGCGAACGCCGCTACCAGGCAAAAGACGCCGATTTCATCGATCATGCGCGCATCCTCCTCCCCTGCGCAGCGGGGAAAGTGGCAACGAGCGCAGCGCGGCGACGGAGGGGGCCATTCCACCGTCGGCCAGAAACCCCTCCACCATTTGCCATGAAGAATGGCAAATGGTCCCCCTCCCCGACAAGCGGGGCGGAACGAGAGTGCGCGCTTTTCCCTTGCACCTCCCCGCTTGTCGGGGAGGGGGACCGCGCCGCGTCTTCAGCGGCGTGGTGGAGGGGTTTCTTGCTTTCCACCACCCTCATGACGCACCGAACGGCTTAGCCGCCTGCGACGACGCGCCCATGCCGCTGTCGGGCCGCCATTCGCCCTGGCGTTTGAGCTCGTCCTGGACGTTCTTGGGAATATACTTCTCGTCGTGCTTGGCCAGCACCTGGGTAGCCCGCACGCGCCCGCCCGCCCCGACCACGCCCTCGCACACCACGCCCTGGCCCTCGCGGAACAGGTCGGGCAGGTCGCCTCTGTAGCTCACAGCCGTCTCGCCAAGCTTGTCCTGAACCACGAAGGTCACCGACCCGTCGGCGGCATGCACCACCGTCCCCGGCTTGACCAGCCCGCCCAGCCGGATCGTCTGGCCGGCCGCGACGTGCGCCGCCTGGAGCTGCGCCGGCGTATAGAAGTAGACGACCGTCCCGCGCAGGGCGTACAGACTCAACGCCACCGCCGCCACGAACACCGGCGCGGCGATCAGGAACAGGGTGAGACGCCGGCGCGCCTTGACGGATTTGGGCCACCACCCCATCAGAAGACCTCCAGGCGCGCCGCTTTTTTGTTTGCGCTACCGCTTCGCTGCTTGAGCGCGGGCGCCTTGACGGATTTGGGCCACAAGCTCACGGCTGACCTCCGGTATCCTCGGCGCCGACCGCCGCCTTCGACCGGGCGAGGATCGCCGCCGCCTGGTCCGCCGGGAAGTGCGCCTGCACGGTCTTCACCGCCGCATCGTGCTCCGCCATATCGCCCAGCACGTCATATGACCGCAGCAGCCGCGCCCAGCCGTCGGGGTTGTCCGGATTGGCCTTCAGCGACGCCGCCATCGCCGCCACCATGGCCGAAATCCGCGCCCTGGCGGCGTTACCGGCCTTCTCGGCCGGATCGACGCCCTGGAGCGCGGCCTCGATCTGGTTATAGCGCACGTCGCCGGCCGGCACGTCGGCCAGGGCGGCCTTGAACTGCGTCCGCGCCTCGTCATAGCGCCCGTCGGCGACGGCGGCCTGACCGAGATAATAGTGGGCGCGGGTATCGTGCGGATCGCGCTGCAGGGCCATCGCGAAGGCCTGGTTCGATTCCGCCGTCGCCGTTCCGGCGCGCAGGGTCATGGCCTCGCCCAGCTCCGACCAGTTGGCGAATGCCGCCGGGCCGGTCATGGCCAGTTCGCGCCGATAGGCCTTCAGCCCCTCATAGGTATCGCCGGCCAGCATCTCGGCGCGGCCGAGCGCATCCCAGTAGTCCGGACCGTTGCCCGGCTTGTCGATATCCTGGCGCAGCACGGCGACAACGGCGTCAAAGGGCAGGCTGGCGGGGTCGCTGGCGGCGATGTGCGACCACTGTTCGACGCGTTTCTTATAGGGCTGGTCGGGCAACGACGGATGGCCGACGAACAGGTAGAGTCCGAAGGTCAGGCACCCCACCACGATGACCGTCGTCAGCAACCACACGGGGCGTATGGCCGTGGCGGCCACCCCGGCTTCGCTGGCCCTGAGCAGCGCCCGGCCAGCCTCGGCGCGTTCTTCCCTGGCCGTGCTTTCATCGATGTCGCCGCGCCCCAGCCGCCGCTCGACATCGGCGACGAAGCCGGCATAGAGCGCCTTTTCCCGCGCCATGCCTTCCGGTCCGCGCGCACGCCGGTGCCACAGGCCGATGACGGCGATCATCAGCACGGCAATCAGGGCGCAGACGCAGGTGACAAGAAGCATCGGCCCTCAATAGACCAATTGCGCGGGATTCCAAGAGGGGACAAACAGACCAATCGCCGCAGGATGGGAAAGGAAGCAAGAACCCCCTCCACCACTTCGCTGCGCTCGTGGTCCCCCTCCCCGACAAGCGGGGAGATGCAAGGGTGAACTTGCTTCTTCTTTCTTGTTCCTCCCCGCTTGTCGGGGAGGGGGACCGCACGAACGAGACATTGCCTTGGCGATGGCGAGTGAGATGTGGTGGAGGGGTTTCTTGCTTTAACCGACTCAGGCCGCCTTACGCCGCCCTACGCCGCCGTCGTCGTCTCGCGCGGCTTGAAGAGGTCCGACGACGCCACCCGACGACGCGCCGTATGCGCCTTTTCCTCGCCGCACAGGGCCAGCATCAGGTCAGTGACGCGTTCGAAGACGCTCATCACCACCTCGGGGTCGAACGGATCGGAGCCATTGGCGATCGCCAGCAGTTCCTCGAAATAGCTGTCGAGCGCCTGCTCCAGCGCCTGCACCGTCTTGGCGTGCAGCGAGGCAAAACCGCCGGCATTGGCGGTGTTGCGCACCTGGCGCACGAAGTCGAGCGTCTGGCGGGCGCGTGCCACCACCTCGTCGGACGGCGGCTTGTCGAAGCGCGGCGTCTCCTTGCGCACGCGGCCGTAAACGCGTTCCGACCTGGTCGGCAAGGCGTTTTCGAGGATCCGTTCGGCGCCCTTCAGCTGGCCCTCGGCCATTTCGGCGACCATGGCGTGCGCCGCCGCCACGCGCTTGCCCCACGGCCCCTCGCGCGCGAGTTCGATATAGGTCTCGAACACCTGCAACTGCCCCAGCAGTTGCGTGATCCGGACGCTGACCGCGCCGAGGTCGTCGCAGCCCCGGCCGCGCGGCCCGATCATCGCCTTGACGTCGGCCAGTTGCGCCTCGATGTGCTCCAGGATGCGCTCGCCGAACGTTTTCAATTCCGACTGCGCCAGGAAGCGGTCGTTGGGGCGATCGGACACTGTGGCCATGAACTTGACGATCTGCGCCCCATCGTCGAGGTTGGCGAACAGCGCCTCGATGAAGCGATAGCCGCCCTCGGCGTGGACGGCGCAGGCGTCCTTGAACATCAGCCTGAGCGTCGCGGCCTTTTCGGCGTCGATCCGGCCCATGAAGTCGGGCAGGCGCTTCAGCGCACCGCGCAGGATCCGATGCAGGGCCAGGTAATTTGCGAATTCGGCCACCTCCTCGACGTCGGCGGCTGAAGCGGCGGGCGGCAGGATGGCGTCGGGATCGTTGCGGCACAACTCCATGCCGGCGGTGACAAGGCGGAAGAAGACGACTGGCGTCGGGTCCTCGGCGCGCAGGCCCCGCATGGCGTAACGCGAGGCGGTGAACAGCTCCGGTTCCCTGTGCTCCAGGGCCAGCCACAGCCGGTCGAGAATCCACGGCTGGAAGGTGACGCTGGCCAGGCCGTCGCGGCGCGGCTGGAACAGCGCGACGAAGGGATCGAAGATCGCCTCTCGCGTATAACGGAACTCCAGTTCCATGCCGATGATGTCACGCACCTGAGTCAGGGCCTCATCCTTGGTCAGGGCGAGTGCGGTATCCAGAGACCGCAACGAAGATTGCGGCAGAGCGCGTATCAAGCTTCTGACAAGGTTCAGGCGTTTGCCCGAGAGAAGGCTCATAACCGCGTCTTTCCTTTAAGGCGAATCCCCGCGCCTTCGCGGTGAATAATGGCTTGTTTCTGGTTAATTTTTTCTGACAGGTAGCCCGCGACCAGTCACTTGCGACGGTGGGTGCGCGATTGCAACCTTGTACCCGCGCTTACAAGGAACGAGTGGCGCCGCACGGTTCGGGCAAATGTGTGCGGCGGGCCATCGCCCGCTGCCGGAGGCTCACGAGCCAGGCGCATTCGCCATGGGAACGTAGCCTTACATCGTCCCGGGCAGGCTGGCCGTCACGCGCAGGCCGCCCATGGCCGAGCGCGCGAACTGCAGCCGGCCGCCATAGGCGCGCACCAGCTCGTCGACGATCGACAGGCCCAGCCCCGAGCCCGGCACGCTTTCGTCCAGCCGCGCCCCGCGCTTCAGCACCTCGTCGAAGCGCGTCTCGGGCATGCCCGGACCGTCGTCGTCGATATTGAGGATCATGGTCTGCGTCCCGGTGTCGAACTCGGCCAGGATGCGCACCTTGCGTCTGCACCAGATGCAGGCGTTTTCAAGCAGATTGCCGGCGATTTCCTGCAGATCCTGCTTCTCGCCGCGGAAGGCGAGCTCGTCCGGCGCGCGCCAGTCGATGACCACGCCCTTGTCGGCGAAGACCTGCTCCAGCATCACCGCCAGTTCGTCCAGCACCGGCTCGACCTCGGTCCGTTCGCTGAGCGCCTGGGAGCGCGCCGCCACGCGGGCGCGCCTCAGGTGGTGGTCGACCTGGGCGCGCATGGTCTCGGCCTGCCGGCGCACGGTTTCGGGCAGGGCTCCTTCCGCGTCGCCGGCCGAGGTCATCAGCACCGACAGCGGAGTCTTGAGGGCATGGGCCAGGTTGCCGACGTGCATGCGCTGGCGTTCGACCACGTCGCGGGCGTCATCGATGAAGGCATTGAGCTGGTTGGCGACCGGCTGGATCTCGGCCGGGTAGGATTTCTCCACCCGCGTCTGCTCACCGCTCTGGATGCGGGCGATCTCGCCGGTCATGTCGAACAGGGGCCGCAATCCCACCCGCACCTGGAACCAGATCGCCGCCAGCGACCCCAGGGCCAGCGCCGCCAGCGCCGCCGCCGTGATCAAAGCGAAGGTGTGGACGTCCTTGTCCATGGGCTCACGGTCCTCGCCAGCCAGGAAAACGAAATAGCGGTCGTGGATGATCGAATAGATGGCGGCGATGCGCAGCCTTTCACCGATCGGGCCTCGGCTGTCGTAGAAGACGGTCGTCCCGGCATGGGCGCGGGCGTCGGCCAGTTCCAGCGGCGGCAGGTCGATGCGCCGGTTCATCAGCGACAGCGACTTGGCCGCGTCGCTGACCGTACCCGAGGACGACACCTCGCTGACCTGCCAGTAGAGGCCGGAATACATGCGCTTGGTGCGTGTATCGAAGAATTCCGGCGTCGTCATCCTGCCCGACGGGTCGATGTCGGTGTCGGCATAGAGGTTTTCGGCGATTTGGCCGACGCCGAGCTGGAAGCGGTGCATGGCCGCCTCGTTGAAGACGGCGGTCAGGGCGACGCCGGTGATCAGCAGGGCGCAGATGAACCACAGGCTGGCCAGCCGGATCAGCCGCCCGACCAGCGAATCGCGCATGGTCAGCCGCCGCCACATCCGCATCAGCAGGGGCTTGCGCGCCGGCTGAACGACACCCGCCTCAGCCAAGGCTCGCCTCCTTTTTTACCTCCCCAAAATCCTCGATTTTGGGGAGGGGGACCGCACGAGCGAGCCGTCGCCAGACGGCGAGTGAGATGTGGTGGTGGGGTATCTTGCTTTCCAAAACCCTGCCTATGCCTGCAGGTCGCTGATCTCGTCGTGCAGCGGCTTGAGCCGGTAACCCAACCCGCGCACCGTCTCGATGCGGTCGTTGCCGATCTTCTTGCGCAGCCGGCCCATGAACACCTCGATGGTGTTCGAATCGCGGTCGAAGTCCTGGTCGTAGAGGTGCTCGACCAGCTCGGTGCGCGAAATCACCCGGTTCTGGTGCAGCATCAGGTAATGCAGCAGCCGGTATTCCAGCGAGGTCAGGCGCAGCGGCTCGCCGTTGACGGATGCACGGGCAGCGCGCGGATCAAGCCTCAGGCCCCCGCACACCAGCATCGGCTGGGCATGGCCCGCCGCCCGCCGCACCAGGGCGCGCAGCCGCGCCAGCAGTTCCTCGGTATGGAACGGCTTGGTGAGGTAGTCGTCGGCGCCGGCGTCGAAGCCCGACACCTTGTCGCTCCACGCCCCGCGCGCCGTCAGAATCAGCACCGGCGTCACCTTGCCCTCGCGCCGCCAGCGCTCCAGCACCGACACGCCGTCGATCTTGGGCAGGCCGAGGTCGAGGATGATGCAGTCATAGGGCTCGGTGTCGCCAAGGAAGTGCGCTTCCTCGCCGTCGGGCGCATGATCGACCACGTAACCCGCGTCGCTGAGCGAACTCTTCAGCTGGCGCGACAGGTCGGGATCGTCTTCAGCAAGCAGGATTCGCAAACTTATTCCTCGTTGTAACTGCCCGTGGCGGCATTGATGTGCAGGTCGACCCGGCGCCCGTCGCGCGTCGTCACCCGCGCGCGGAAGTAGGGACCGCTCTCATGGCTTATATTCTCGATTCGCAGCAGATTGGGATAACCCGAGGCGATGCTGCGCGCCCGGTCGGCCAGGCCCTGCCAGTTGTTGTCGTCGTCGAAGCCGCCGCGCTGGCCGCCGCCACGGTCGTTGCCGCCGCGGTCATTGCCGTTATTGAAGGGATTGTTGTCGTCGTCGCGGTGCTTGCCGTGGCGCTGGCCGCCGAAATCGCCGGCGGCGGCCGCCACCTCGACCAGCATGCCATGGCGCGGCGCGGCCTCGGCCGCGGCGGGCGCAAGGATCAGCATGGCAAGAAGGAGGGGCGGAAGCTGTCTCATGCGACCGGTTATATGATGACCGGCATGAACCTTAGCTGAACGAACGCGCGGGAAAAAGGATTTATCGCATCCGCGAGACGGAATTCCGTCACGTCTTACACGCACCGGCCGCGATTTCCTGTCGCCAGACACGCCCGGCCCTGTTAATTTCGCTCCCGGGCCGGCCGTTCGACGCGCTCGGGGGGATGCATATGACGACACGATACGCGCTGGCGCTTGGCTTGACGGGAGCCGCCCTGCTCGCCGCCGCCGCCCAGGCCCGGATCGTGCAATCCCCGCCGCCTATCCAGGCGCCTCCCATTCCCGTGCCGCCGGTGCCCGCGACCGATCCGCCGCCGCCGCCCGGCTTCGCCTTCGTCAACCTGGCGACCAAGGCCCAGCTTGGCGACCTGCGCTCGCAGTTCAGTCTCGGCCGGATCTACCTGACCGGCCAGGGCATCAAGCTCGACGGCCACCGCGACATCGGAGTCAACTATCCCGCCGCCGCTGCCTGGCTCAACAAGGTGGCCGCCCAGGGCGAACCCGAAGCCCAATACGACCTCGCCGTCATGCTCCGGGCCGGCTACGGCCAGCCGCGCAACGACACTCTGGCGGCGTCCTGGCTGCAAAAGGCGGCTGACAGCGGTTATGGCCCGGCCCAGCGCGACCTCGGCGACATGTATCATCACGGCCTTGGCGTGACGCGCGACGAGGCCGAGGCCTGGAAATGGCTCGACCTCAGCATCAAGACCCTGGCCGGCGAACAGATCGCCGCCGACGCCGCCCTGTTCAAGGAACGTGACGATGCCGCCGCCGCTCTCGGCGCCGACGACCTGGCCCAGGCAAAAACCCTGGAAGCTGCCTGGAAACCGGCCGCGCCGGCGCCGGGCCAGCAGGTCATTTCCGCCGAGGTCGACCTTGACATCGGTCGTTTCGACGAGGCCCGCAACCTGTTGACGCCGCTGGCCCAAGGCGGCAACCGCGATGCTCAGTTCCTGCTCGGCATGGTGTACCTGTTCGCCTTTGGCGTGCCCAAGGATACGGCCACGGCCATCGTCTGGCTGAGGAAGGCCGCCGACCAGGGCCATGCCGGCGCCCAGAGCATACTCGGCATCCTCTATCATCTCGGCCAGGACGTGCCCGAAGACGACGCGGCCGCCTTCGACCTGATGTGGAAGGCCGCCAACCAGGGCGTGATCACCGCCCAGGTCGGCGTCGCCGGCATGTATTACAAGGGCCAGGGCGTCGCCCAGGACACGTCCGCCGCCTATGAATGGCTGGCGCGCGCCGCCAGACAGGGCAGCGGTGAGGCGCAGTACAGCCAGGCAAACCTGTACTATGCGGGCCATTTTGCCGGCGCCGCCCCCGTCAAGGCCTATATGTGGCTGATGCTGGCGCCGCAATATACCGGCGGTTCCCTTCGCGACCTGGAAATCGCCGACCTCGCCAAGCTTAAGGCTCGCCTTACCCCTGACCAGGTGCAGGACGCCGAGGCCCTGGCCCAGGTATGGCAGCCAACCTTCGAGGTCCCATGACCAACCAGGGCGACATCGACATAATCCGATCCACGTGGAAGCTGGCCTTCCTCGGCCTGGCCGTGCTCTCGACCGCTCCGGACTTGGGGCACGCGGCGCATTTGTGAAGAAAGAACCCCTGACGGGTCCGGAGCGCGCCAGGCTGGCGGCGCCGGCGCAGCTCGGCGGCGCCCGGTCGCAGTATCGCCTCGGCATGTCCGACATGGATATTCAGGACTATGCCTCCGGTCTGCCATGGCTTCGCCAGGCCGCCGACAAGGGCTACGCCCAGGCCGAGTTCGAACTCGGCACCGATTATCATGACGGCAATGGCGTGGCGAAGGACGACGCCCAGGCGAACCTGGATCTTATTGAACATCCCCCCGGTATGGAACAAACCATAGAAATACCGTAGGATGATTAGTCTTCGGTCTTCCTTCCCCGTTTACGGGGAAGGTGGCATGGCGAAGCCATGACGGAAGGGGGAACTTCCTGGCCTACTTCCTTCTGGCCGGCAGGCTGGGCGCGTAGCCACCCCGGTCCCGCCATTTCTCCGCCAGCGCCATCAGGTCGCCGTGCAGGTCGGCCGCCACGTCCTCGAGCCTGTCGGGCAACGCAATGACCACGTGCGCGAACAGGTCGCCGCGCGTGCCGTCCTTGCCGTCGAACGCGCCCCGCCCCTTCAGCCGCAAGACCGCGCCCGAATTCGAACCCTTGGCCAGGTTGACGCTGACCGGCCCGTCGGGCGTCGGCGCCTGCACCTTGCCGCCCAGCAGGGCGTCGGGCAGCGACACGTAAAGGTCCATGTGCAGATCGTTGCCGTCGGCCCGGAAAATCGGATGCGCCTTGACGTGCAGCTCGACCAGGGCGTCGCCGTGCGGCCCCCGGCCCGACGGCGAAGCCGCCCCCTGCCCCTTCAGACGCAGCACCTGGCCGTCCTTCGAGCCCTTGGGAATATTGACGTCGACCGTGCGCCCGTCGGAAAACAGCACCCGGCGCGTATTGCCGACGATGGTGTCGAGCAGGTCGATGTCAAGCCTGATCTTGAGATCGGAGCCCTTCTGTGGGGCGCTCTGGCGCTCAAAACCTCCACCACCGCCGAAACCACCGCGCCGGCCGCCGAAGATATCGCCGAAGATGTCCTCGATATCGACGCCCTCGAACTGCGCGCTGGCGCCCTGCCCGAACGGCGAGCGACCGCCGCCGAAACCGCGATAGATTTCGCGTCCGTCGGCGTCGATCTGGCCGGCGTCGAACTTCTTGCGCTTGTCGGCGTCTTTCAGGAAGTCATAGGCCGCCGTGATGCGCTTGAAGCGCTCCTCGGTCGCCTTGTTGCCCTTGTTCTGGTCGGGGTGCAGTTCCTTGGCCAGCTTTCGGAAGGCCTTCTGGATCTCGGCGTCCGAAGCGCTCTTCGCCACGCCCAATTCCTGATAGGGATCACCTGCCACTGTACGACTACCTTCCTCAAAGAGAGGTGTGTCCTACAGCCGAACATTTCAAGAAGCAAGTTGCTCCGCCCCTATGAACAGGCTGCCTTGTCGGTCGTCCGCGCTTCGTTGCCCTTGCCGCATATGAAAGCCGGTGACCGCAAGATCATCATGCGCGGCTGCGACACCGTCTGCGGCAGCGGTTTCCATGCCGCCACCCGCGCTTCCGCTTCGGCGATCTGCCCCGGTGTCATCACCCCGGTCAGCTGTGTCTTGAGCAGCGTCGCACCCGCGCGCGTCTTGTCATCGGTGGTCGATGACAGGCTCAGACTGACCCACATATAGGCTGCGACATAGTCCGGCCCCACGCCGTCGCCGCGCGCATAGATCACGCCGAGATTATACTGGGCCGAGGCGCTGCCGTGGCCGGCCGCCTTCTCGAACCAGGTTCTCGCGGCGGTGTAGTCCTGCGGCAGGCCCAGCCCGTTATTGTACAGAACGCCGAGATTGTTCTCGGCCGAGACGACATCCTTGTCCGCCGCCTTGACAAGCCATTGCCGCGCCGCCGCGTAATCCTGGGGGACGCCGCGCCCCAGCAGGTACAGCGCGCCCAGGTCGTATGCGCCGATCGCCGAGCCGCCCTCCGCGGATTTCCTCATCCACTGCGCGGCAAGGCTGTCGTCCTGCGCCACCCCCTGACCCAGCAGATACATATTGCCGATACTGGATTCAGCGTCATGACTGCCCTGGCCTGCCGCCTGAATGAACAGCGTCATCGCCCGGGCGTAGTCCTGGCCGATGCCACGGCCCTGCATGTAATGAATACCAAGATTGTTTTCGGCCTCGGCGATGCCCTGGTCGGCCGCCTGGGCATACAGCTTCACCGCCCTGGCGTCGTCCTGCGCCACGCCGAGGCCAGCGTCATACAGGTAGGCCAGGCGACACTGCGCATCGGCGTCGCCCTGGGCCGCTGCCTTGCGATACCAGTCCGCCGCAGCGGAAAAGTCGGCGGCGACGCCCAGGCCGCCGGCATACATGAATCCGAGATTATACTGGGCTGCCGAATCGCCGTTTTCCGCCAGCGGGGTCCACAGTTGCAGCGCCTTGGCGAAATCGCCGGCGTCATAGGCGGCGGCTGCCGCCGCTGCCAGCTGCTGCCGGTCGTCCGGCGTCTCCTGCGCCCGGACAGCCTGCGCCGTCAGCAGGGCCATGCCCAGCAGCCCGGCGCCCAGAAACGATAAAAACCTGCCCATGATGTCCCCCGCGCCCGGCCGCACTATAGAGGGTACGCGCCATCACCGCCAGTCCCAGCCTCACGCTCGGACCGGGAGAGCCATCGTCCTTCCACCTCTCCCCATTCATCGGGAGACGACGAGAGCCGAGGCGCTATGCCGAAGGCGTAAGGGCTGAGGGGCCTTGCCGCCCAACCTGTTTCAAATGCAACACGTATGTTGCCAATTTGATACAAACCGACACTTCCGATAGCAATAATCTGCGAATCAATTGACCTTTCTCCCGGCGGCTGCTGTGTGGCCGCTCTTGTCAACCGTACCTCGAGGGGGAATTCCTTTATGCGTAAATTCGTACTCACCACCGCTCTGTCGCTCGCCATGGCCGCCCTGGCCGTTTCGGCGCATGCCGCCGCTCCGGCGTCGCAAGGCTATTTCCAGGCCGGCGTCGCCAGCGCCAAGCTCGACAGCGAAACCTTCAGCGCCGTGCACCTCAACGCCGGCGTCGATGTCAACAAGTACCTGGCCCTGGAAGCCGGCGGCGACGTCGGCCTGTCGGGCAAGACCTATAACTACAACGGCGCGAACGTGAAGATTCGCTTCGACTACGATTTCGGCGCCTATGTTGTCGGCAAGCTGCCGGTTTCGTCGAACGTCGACCTGCTGGGCCGCGTCGGCTACATCCGCGTGCAGGGCTCCGGCGCCTATCAAAGCAACAAGGTCGCCGTCGGCGACAGTGGCGTGGCCTACGGCGTCGGCCTGCGCTACTTCCCCAACGGCGGCAATAACGGCGTCAGCGCCGATCTCACGCACTACGACCTGGGCAAGAACAGCAGCGACGGCGACCTGATCAACATCTCGTACGTCCGCCGCTTCTAAGCGCAATCCGGTAAAGTAGGCATCACTTTCCGGATAGATTGCGCGACCAAAAACTCGGACGCGCCCAACACAGGAAAGCCCCCGGACCGCGGTCCGGGGGCTTTTTTGTGCTTTCACCTCTCCTTGTTCCTGAGGAGGACACCTCACCTTAACCCAATCCCACGCTCGCCGCCGGCCCCCAGCCCCAGACCTGCGACGCCTGGGCGATCTCGACCCTCGCATCGCCGCCGAAGCCTGCCGGAAAATCCGCCGCCTGGTCCGCCGCCGCATAGACCCAGCTCGTCACGCCGACCTCGACGCTTCGCTTCATTGCCGCGCCATCCCACACCCGCACACGATAAAGCTCGTAGTCCTCGCACAGCGGCGGCTCGGCGTCCCAGCTGTCGCCGCCATATCGCGGTGACCGGAACCAATTCACTAATAAATCGTTAATTCCAGAAATCTGGACATGCGCCGGCGCGCGCGGGCGCAAACCCAGGCCCGTCCACGTCGCGCGCACGTCCATAGCCCCCGCCGCCACCGCGCCGAACCCGGCCCTTCCGCTTCGCCACAGCCGGTCGACCCCCAGTTCGTCACTGGTCATGTCGGCGCGCGCAAACCCGTCGGGCAGGATCACCACTTCGGCTCCCTCGCCCGCACCCGCCGCAAGCGCCTGTTCGCTGCCCCACTGGCCCCGGATCAGCCCCGACAGCCGGTACGTGCTCCCGCCCAGGGCCTCGGCATCGAGATACTGGAGCAATTCCCACTCGCCGTTGTCCGCCCGCACGCACACCAGGTTGCCGCCCGCCAGCACCTCTTCCAGCGACCGCGACATCGGCGGCTCGCCTTCGAGATAAATGTCCACAACCGCCTGCTTCAGCAGATAATGCTGCCGCTGCGGCGGCAAGGCGGTCAGCGTCCACCCGATCGCCGCCATCCGCTCGGCCCGTCCGCGCAGCCGCAAGGACGCCGTCCCCGCCCCGGCATAGACATCGACGCCCATGAACGGATCGGAGGCCGCCACCAGCACCGGCCTGACATTGCTCTCGTCGGCCCCGAAACATGGCAGGTCCATCAGCCGGAACTGCGTCATCACCGGCGCCGTCACCACCGCCCCGGTCACCCCCGACAGCGACGGATCGGCCGACACCGCAGCCCGCGCCGCCGCCTGCGACTCCAGCGTCAGCGACGGCCGCTCGTCCTGCCCGACCGCCGTCAGCCGGTAGTCCACGCCCTCGAAGCGCACGCCGTCGCCGGTCTCTAACCGCAGCACCAGCGCCGGATCGGCATCGACCGTCACCGTCTCGCGCACGCCCTGCATCCGCGCCAGCCGCCACGCCGCATAGTCCGCCGCCTGCGCCGCGCTCAATACCAGGGGCGCATCGAGGCTGACCTGGCCCGCGCCGGCGCCATCATCGCGGCGTACACTGACGGCCTGGATCTGATAGTCGCGATCGACATCATAGCAGCGAAGCGTCAGGCTTCCCGGAACCTCGACCAGATCGCGCCGCGCCAGCACCGGGCTCTCGCCACCATAAGCCAGTTCGCCCAACGCCACCCCGGCGTCGACGCCATGCCCCGCCCCGACAAGGCTCAGCTTCCCGCCACGCTCGGCCACCTCCAGCCCGAGATAGTCGAGCACCGGCGCCAACGCGTCGGCCGCCGTCATCGGCTGCGCGACGACATAGCCGTCGACGGACCCCGTGACCTCGTCGAGGTCGAGCCGGTCGGGACCCACCCCTGCCTCACCGGCGATGGCGGCGATCAGGTTGCGCGCCTCGCCCGTTCCCACCCGTCCGTTCAGCCAATGGCCTGTATGCCAGTCGGCCGTATCGCCCCACACGTCCGCCCTCTGCGGAAACCACGGATAAGGCCGCGCGTCCCAACACCACACGGCCATCTGCTCGACCATGCCGGGATTGTTGCCGGCATCGCCGTAAAATTCATGAAAAGCGGAAAGACAGGCCCGCTGCGCCCGGTCGTCGCGTTCGCCGCTGGAATAATAGGGCGCGGCGCTTTCCGAACTCTTCGGATCGAGGAACCGGTTGGGCGCGTTCGGCCCCTTGTCGACCGCCCCGCAGCCGATCTCGACGAAACGCACCGGCTTCATCCCCGCCCGCCAGTCCGTCGGGTCCGCCGCCCGCACGCCGCCCGGCCGGTCGTGATGCTGCGACGACCACCAGCCAAGAAGATCCTTCGGCCGGAACACCCAGTCCTCGCCATAAGCCGTATCGACAATCGGCGTGCGCGCTTGCGCGTCGCGATCGGCGTCCGAGGCGTAGTACCAGTCGAACCCCTCGCCGCCGCGAATCCGGCCCTTGAGATAATCCGCGTCATAGATCGACGCCGCCAGTCCGCGGTCGAGATGCCCCTCGCCATCGCGCCAGTCCGTCAGCGGCGCGTACCAGTCGATGCCGACGAAATCGATATGATCGTCGCTCCACAACGGATCGAGATGGAACCAGACGCCATCGCCCCTATGATCGCCGAAATATTCGCTCCAGTCGGCCCCGTAGGAGATTTTCGCGTTCGGCAGGATCGCCCGCACCTCCGCCGCCAGATCCTTCAGCGCCGAGACCATCGGATAGACGCCTGGCGCGGTCCGCACGGTCGTCAAGCCGCGCAGCTCCGACCCCAGCACGATCGCCTCGACCCCGCCGGCCGCCGCGCCCAGCCCGGCGACATGGCGGACAAAGCGCCGGAAGCCCCATTCGCCGTCCATGAAAGCGGAGATATCGTCTCCGGCTTCCGAAGTGCCGTCCGCACCCGACCTGATCCGCCCGCGCCACGGATACCCCGCGCAATCCATCAGGATGAAAGGAATAAGCGTGACTTTGTATCCGCGATGGTTCAATTCCCGGACCGCATCGCATACAATGTCATCGGAAGGTGTTCCGCCGTAGGCCGGCCGGCCGGCCACGCGGCTAACGACATGCGCCGCATCCCGCGCCACACCGGCGACCGCCCAGGCCGTCGTCGTCGCCTTATCGGCGGCCTCGACCCCCGGTCTTATCTCGCACGCGCCGGCATCGAGCGAAGTGCCGAACCAGCCGACCACCAGATTGACATGCGTGACGTTCGGCAATTGACTTCGCAACTGATCCAGCGCCACGACGAAATCCGTCCGCCCGTCGCCGCTGTGCTGCGTCTCGGACGCCGCCCGCGTCAATCCCTTGAACGCACTGACCGGCGACGTGGCATAGACGAACTCGCCCGCGCCGGGGATCAGGCACACGCCCGTCACCTGGCTTTCGAGGTCGGGAAACTGCCCGCGCGGACGGCGGAACACCTCGACCGACAGGCTCGGCGGACGATTGCCGAACGGCGTGATGTCGAGGTCCTCGAACACCATGTAGGCCAGGCCGCGATAAGCCGGCGCCGTGCCCTCGACGGCTGCGATCAGCGCATCCGGTCCCTGGTCCTCGCCGCCGGGATACAGCCGGTACGCCACCTGCGACTGATCGAGCAACTGCCCGTCGGCCCATATCCGCCCGATGCCGTCGACCGGCCCCTCGCACAAGGCCGCGGCGAACGACAGGCTGTAGGCAAAGCTCTCGGTCTTCGGCGAGGTCTTGCTGGCGCGCGTGGTGCTGCGGTTCTCCATCAGCCTGGCCGCCCAGATGACGGTGCCGGCCACCCGCGCCCGGCCGAACACCTGCTTGACCGGGTCGCCCTGGGCGCTGCCCGGCAGTTGCAACCCGGTGAGCCTCGGCCCGACCTGCCGCGTCGCCAGCCCGTTGACGAAGGTCCGGTCAGCCGCCGCCCCGATCCCCTGACCTATCGTCCGCCCGAACGCCCCGCCCAACGCCTGCCCGACGGCTCCCAAAATCACCTGCGCCATTATTTATCTCTTTCCTGCCATTCCCCACCTGGCGAAAACGACGGGCTTCCTTATGCCTCCCCAAATTTCTCAAATTCGGGGTGTGCCGAGGAAATCGATCCCCAGTAACTGGACCTGATCGATTTCCCGCCCATGGACCGCGCCGCCCCTTCGGCAGCGTGGTGGAGAGGTTTCTTGCTTCCTTCCACCTCTCCCCTCAAGGGGAGAGGACGAGAGGCAAGCGTCGCAAGAAGCGATGCCGATCGGGTGAGGGGTCGGCTCATCCCGCCAAAGGAAACCGGAACGCCGCCACGGCGCGCCCGCGCCAATACGTCCCCAGCCAACTCTCCACCACCGCCCGCCCGCAATAGGCATGGATGATCCGTGCTCCGGACGAATTCATTCCGCCCACGGACAATATCGCCGCGTGCTTGGCCGAAACGCCCGGATGCATGCGGAAAACGACCACATCACCGGGCTCCGCCGCCTCCAGCGCCGCCGGCCGGAAATGCGCGCGCATGCCCTCGATCAGCCAGTCCCGCGCCGTGACCTCGGCCCAATCCGGACCATAGGCCGGCAGAGCACACGGCTCCTCGCCCACCACGTCGCGCCAGACCCCGCGCACCAGGCCGATACAGTCGCAGCCCTCGCCCTTCACGCTCATCCGGTGATGATAAGGCGTCCCCAGCCACCCCCGCGCCGCCGCGACAATTCCCCCTCTCCCCGCCTGCGGAGAGAGGGCGGGGGTGAGGGGTAATTCCACCGCCCTCACCGCCCCGCTCCCTGCCCGCGCGACGCCCCGTCCATGATATCTCCGGCGCGCGGATAAACCGTCAGGAAATCCTCGCCCGGCAGATCGGGAAAGCCGCGAAAATTGATGACATTATCGAACACGCCCAGACACGTCCGGTAGCGCTTGTCACACGTCGCCGCCGCCAGATGCGCAGGGTCCAGTCCGCACCGCTTATCCCCCAACACGGCATCGCACAGGAACCCGAACCGCCGGCCGATCACCCGCTGCAACTGCCCGGCCAGCCCTTCGACATGGGCGACGAACGCCCCGCCCTCAGCCACGCCGCCTCGCGCCTCGATCCGCGCCAGCCGGCCCCGGCCCATCAGCACATAATCGGCCGGATCGGCCCAGCCGACGACATAGGACGCGATCTCCGCCTCGTCATAAAGGCCGGCGGCAATATCATCCGCCGTGATGGCGTCGCCGGAAATCACGCCGGACACCGCCGCGTCCGACGCCTCGTCCAGCCCCGACGCCTGCCGCGACGCCCCGGCCGTCAGCGCGCTGTCCGGCGCGCACCCGACGCCCAGAAACGTCAGCGCCCGGTCATGGTCGCTGAACCCCAGCGTCACGCCATCCCGCCGCGTCAGCAGCCAGACATGGCACAGCTTCGCCGCCCCCTGCGCCAAGGCAGCGATTATGGCCTCCGAAACATGCCGCATGAACAACTCCTTTTTCCGCGCCTCGTCGCACGCCGTCCCGCTCCCTCCTCCCTATCCGAACGATGGGGAGGTGGCCCGCAGCGCCGGAGGGGCCCTCTTTCCTGTGCTTCCCCGCTTGTCGGGGAGGTCGGGTGAGCGCAGGCGAAAGTACAGTTTTCGCCAAGCGCAAGGCGCCCTCTTCGGGCGCGTGGTGGTCGGGGTTCTTACTTACCTTCCCCTCTCCCGGATAAGAGGTTTGCTTCCTCCCACCTCTCCCCATTCATGGGGAGAGGACGAGAGCCGAGCCCTCGGGCGAAGGCGTAAGGGCTGAGGGGCTGCCTTAGCCGGCCAGCCCTACCCCCGGATCTCCACCAGGCTCACCGCCGCCACGCGCCCTGCGTCGAAACTCTCCAGCGTCAGATCGATCCGGTCCGAGTCAAACCGCACCGGCGTATCGAACGCGAAACCCGCCGTCACCTCGCCACCTGGCGCGTCCTCGAACTCCACCACCCCCGTCGTCGCATCGACGCTCCAGCCATCGACCACCTCGACCCCGCCGACCGCCACCCGCACCGTCCCCGCCACCGGCTTGACGATCGGCCGCACCACCGCGCCATAGGCCTTCTGCAGTTGAAACGTCGTCGCCGTCAGCCGGCCCGCCGCCTGGTCCCCCGGCCCGGGCGCGACATTCAGCGCACAACTGCGAAAATCGGCGAAATCCTTGAAACGGAACCCATACAGCCGCCCCTCGCGCGCCTCGAAAAACTCCAGCAGCTCGGCGGCATCGGTCAACGACCTTATCCCCGCCCCGACCAGATACCGCCGCCGTCCCAGCGCCCACGGGCTGATCCGCCGCTCGAACCCGCTGGCCAGCGACACAATCTCGACCTTGCGCTCGATCCCCGCGCCCGACCCGAAGGCCAGACGCGCCGGAAAACTCACTTCATGAAAACCGGACATGTTAATCTTTCCGACACCACTTGAGTCGCTGTGAGCCGGCGAAACTGGCTGGCGTGCGAGAAACGGAGCGAAGCGTACTTGAGTACGTGAGCACCGTATCGCAGCACGACGGCCGGTTGCAGCCGCTCACAGTAGACTCAACGCACCCCCATCCGCACCGCCCGCTGAAGAGCCGCCGCCACCTGAGCCTCCGACCGCGCCAGCGCCTCCGCCCCGCCACTCACCATCACGGTGACGTTGACATTCGGTCCGCCGGCGACAGCCTCCACGCTCCCCGCCACCGCCGGCCGGAACATCTCCGGCCCGCGCTCGCCGACAATGTAGGCGCCGCCCGCCGTCACCGGCCCGCCGTCGGCCCGCGCCCCGCCGAACACGCCCCCGAACACGCCCTTGAACGCCTCGCTCAACACCGCGCCCAAACCACCGGCGGAAGACGAAGTCCCCGCCGCCGCATCCACGGCCGCGATGATCGCCCCGGCCAGATCCTTCAGGCTGACCTTGCCGTCGGACGCCGCCCGCGCCAGCGACCGCGCCAGGCTCTCGCCCGCCTTGGCGAAGGCCTGGTCGATGGCCTCGGCGGTCTCCGCCGCCGGCCCTTCCAGCCCCCTGATCGCCGCTTCGGCGTCGCCGGCCTGCTGCTCCAGCCCGGAAAAAGGTGTCATGCTCATCGATCCGGAAACTCCCGCATCAGCGCCTCCATCTCCGCCCGCCCCAGCGCCGGCGGCGCATCCGTACTGTTGAGCCATCGCCATTCGCGCCAGCTCAGCCGCCAGAAAGCCTCAGGGCTCAACCCCATCGCCACCGCTCGCCGAAATAACTCGGGCCAAAAATTACTATACTCCCCCACTCGTGGGGGAGATGTCAGCGAAGCTGACAGAGGGGGTCCTTGGGCCACACGCTCCACCCTATCCATTCATCGCCTCGAACGCCGCCACCACCGCGCGAATGGCCTCCGCCATCGTCACCGGCAGAGCCGCCACATCGACCTCGTCGACGCACAGCGCCTGCGCGACGACCAACAGGTCGCCCGCGCCCAACCCTTTCAGCCGATCGCCCAGCGCCTCGAACCCCGACACCCCGAAATGCGTCTCCAGCGCCGCCAGCGCGCCCAGGGTCACGCACAAGCGCACCTCACGCCCGCCCAGGTTCGCCGCGATCTCTCCCCGCGCCCCGTTAGGCGGCATCGAAGGCCACCTCGCCGGCCGACGCCAGGGTCAGCGAAAACGTCGCCTCGCCGTCATGCGCGCCGGCATATTCCAGCGCGGCGATCAGGAACGGCCCCTCGAAGGTGCCGAAGCTCGGCACGATCACCTGCCATGTCGCCTGGGACTGCGCGAAGAACGCCTCGCGCATCAAGGCATCGGACTGGGCGTCGCGAAACACGCCCGCTCCCGACACCGACAAAGCGCGCACCCCCGCTCCGGGCAGCAGCTCACGCCATCCACCCGACTCCGAATCCGTGATATCGACCGTGCGCGCGTTAAGCGACACGGTCCGCGCCCGCAAACCGGCGACGGTAACGAACGCCTCGCCATCCGACATCTTCAGCAGAATGTCCCGGCCCTTCTGAACAGCCATAGAACCCTCTTTCTTATACCTCCCCAAAATCCCCGATTTTGGGGAGGGGAACCGCACGAATGAGCCTTTGGCTCCGCCAAAGGTGAGTGAGATGTGGTGGAGGGATGTCTCGCTTTCCTTGACTCGCTTCCGCGCCCTGTTCCCACCTCTCCCCTTTCAAGGGGAGAGGACGAGAGGCAAGCTTCCTTCGGAAGCGCAGCCGATCGGGTGAGGGGTCAATCGACCTGTTCCGTCACCGCCCTCAACCTCACCACGCCATAAATCGTCCGGTAATCCGTCGCCCGGAACACGTCGACATAGGCCACGCGCAGACTGACCAGATGCTGCCCGCCGACCGCCAGCTCGACTTCGTCCAGCAAACCGCGCAGAGCCGCCGCCATCGCCTTGACCTCCTCGGTGCCGGCATGGCGCGATACGCACAGCAGGTTCACCACCTGTTCGGTCACCTCCGCGCCGATGCCGCCAATCGACTGCGCCGTCACCCGCCCGAATGTCACGTAAGGATAGACCACGCCCTTGGGCAGCTGGTCATAGACGCGCGGCGGATCGCCCAGCCACGCCGTTAGCGCCTCGCATCCGCGCAGGTAGGCGATCAAGGCCGCCTGCACATCGAGAACCGGATCGCTCATGCCAAAATCCTTCTAAACATGCACCCTCTCGATTCTCAGCCGCACCGTCCCGTCGTTTCCTTCGTCCAGGCTGACGATGCGCCAGTCGAACCCCTTCAGCCGCAACAGCCCGCCGCGCTCCGCCCCCGCCGCTGGCCGGCACAGGAAATCGGCTTCCTGGACGACGTAACTGTCGCCTTCCGACGTCGCCGTGACGCCGGGCGCATCGGGCCGGAAATCGCCCCACACCGTTCCGCTGAGGCTCGTCGTGAACGCCCGCCCGCCGTATTCGCTCTCGTCTTCGGTCACGGCGTAGATCTCCGCCGGTGTCTGCAATTCGAGGATCCTCACAGCCGCACCGCCCGGTACGGCGCGATCCATGCCTCCACCGCCTCCAGGTCCGACTCGGTCTCCCCGCGGTTCTGGTAGGCCTGGGCCACCAGGTACATCACCGCCAGCCGCAGCGGCGCCGGCGACGCGTCGTCGAGCGCCTCGCCAACGACGCCCTCCAGCCGAGCCTTCGCGGCTTCGAGAAACGTCGAAATGAGACTGTCCTCGACGTCATGCGTGACGCGCAGGAACAGCTTGGCCTCGTCGAGCGAAACCGGGTCGGACATGGGAAAACCTCGTATATGTCAGGACAATCGATGCTAACCCACGCCCGAAACGCGGGGATTATTTGCCCACGTAACAGCCACTCCCCGCACCTCCCCGCTTGTCGGGGAGGGGGACCATGCCCATCCTTCATGGGCATGGTGGAGGGGTTTCTGACTTCCCCCAAACTCCGCCCTCACCGCCCCTCTCCCTCCCCCCTACCCGAAGGTTGGGGTGGTGGCATCGCGCCTCTTCGGCGCGATGACGGAGGGGTCCTCTCCCTTCCACCTCTCCTCTCAAGGGGAGAGGACGAGAGCCGAGCCCGCCCGCCCCATTTATGGGGAGGGGGGACCGTCGCTTGCGACGGTGGGAGGGGCCTGAAGGCGATCGGGTGAGGGGCTTCCTGCTACGAGGCGGAGAACTTCATCACCTTGATCGCGTCGAAATTCTGCACGCCGCCCCCGACGCGCTTGGTCGTGTAGAACAGCACATAGGGCTTGGCCGAATACGGATCCCTCAGCACCGAAATCCCCGCCCGGTCGACGATCAGATAGCCGCGCGCGAAATCCCCAAAAGCAATGGCCGCCGTGCCCGACGCGACATCGGGCATATCCTCGATCTCCTGCACCGGGTAACCCAGCAGCAGCGGCAACTGCCCCGCCGTCAGCGCCGGCTGCCAGACATAGGTGCCGTCGCCGTCCTTGAGCTTCCTCACCTTCGCCGCCGTGCGCCGGTTCATGACGAAGTGCGCATTGGGCCGGTACTGGCTTTTCGGCGCATAGATCAGGTCGATCAGCGCATCGGCCGGGTCATCCTCGGCGAAATCGCCGTCACCGCCCGACGCCACATAGCCGATCTGGCCCCACGCCGCCGACCCGTTGGCGGCGATGGTGTAGTTGAGGAAGCCCTTCGGCTTGTTCGAACCGTCGCCATCGACGAAGGCCGCCGTCTCCTGGGCCGCGAAGCTGTCCTCGATCTCCGACGCCAGCCACTCATCCAGGTTGATGAAGGCGTCGTCGAGGATATCCTGCGTCGCCGACGGCGAGGCATAAAGCTCGCCCGAGGCGAAACTGATCAGGGTCAGGGTCGCCGGATCGGTCTCCGGCCGGCTGGCCGTCTCGCTGACCCAGCCCGAGCCCACCGACGCCGTCGTCACCGGCTTCCTGAAGGTCGCCGCGCCGATCGCCCGCACGGTGGCCAATGACCGCATCGGCGAGATCTGCGCCAGCCTCCGCTCGATAAAGCTCTCGGTCTCGATGGGCGCCAGCACGCCCGACCCGGACGACGACGCGATGCCGGACTTGAGCTCGATGCCCAGCCGGCCCGAACGCAGGTAACCGTCCCACGCCGCCTTGCCCTCGGACACCGCCTGGCCTTCCTCGATCGCCGGCCGCGCCTTGGCGCTCATCAGCCGGTTCAGCCGGCCTTCCGCCGCCTGCAACGCCCCTTCGATGCGCTCCAGCTTGTCCTCCAGCAGCCCGTCGCCCTGCTTGCGTTCGACCGCGTCGATGCGCGCGTCGTTGGCGGCCTTGAAGGCCTCGAAGGTGGCCAGCACCTCATGCAGCGCCGCGCGCACCTCCGCCGAGGCCGCCGCCTGTTTCATCTCTTTCATCCATGTCTCCTGTTGAACTCACGGCCGCGCAATGCGACCACCTTACGCCTCTCCAAATTTCTCAAATTTGGGGAGGGGGACCGCCGCGCCTCTTCGGCGCGGTGGTGGAGGGGTTTCTTGCTTTCCCAAACTCCACCCTAACCGCACCTCTTCCCGTTCACGGGGAGAGGACGAGAGCCGAGGCGTAGTCGACGGCGATCGGGTGAGGGGCTTCTACCAGCCCCCGCCCAATCGACTCCCACCGCCGCCGAAACGTGATAATCTTCCTTCCGCAACGCGCAGAACCGCGACAATCCACAAAACGCGGCCCAATTCGGAGAGAGCACAATGCTGAAGGGAAAGTCGTGGTGGACGCTGGGCGCGGCTCTGCTCTTTATCGCCGTCAGCGGCATGGGCAGGGACATCGCTTTCGAGTCCCTGCTGATGCTCTCTTCACGTCAGGCCTACGCCGTGATCACCAAGCCGCACCTCCAACACGACACCTGCCGCTACGAATTGCAGCTCGAAAACAAGCTCTACAACGGCACGGGCTACGACTGCGGCCACGCTCCCGAAGGCGCTTATGTTGATGTCTATTACTGGCCGGCCAATCCGGGGGTCGCGAGCACACTCCGTCCCGGCGACAACCTGCTGACCAATCTCCTTGTCGCCGTTGGAATTCTTTTCGTGGCTACGCTCATCTCCATCTTTCGCAGGCCGGACGATTGACGCCTAAGCCGCCGCCGCCTCATCCCACACGCCGCTGATCCGCGCCGTGGTCAGCATGGGGAAACTCACCACCGACACCTCCCACAGATCGACCTGGCTCAGCACCCGCAACTTCCGCTCCTTACGGCTCCTCACGGTCCGAAACCCGATCGACAGCCCGTCGATAGCCCTGGCCCGCAACAGAGCCGCCACCATCCGCATCTCCGGCCCTTGCTCGAACACCTGCCCGCGCACGAACAAACCCACCTCATCCTCAAACACCTCGTCCCACCGGCCGATCACCGCCCTGGGCTGATGCTGGTACAGCATCCTGACCCCGCGCGCCCCCGACCGCAGCAGCGTGTCGCGAAACGCGCCCTTCACCACGACGTCGTCATTGAGATCGCGCTGCGCGAACCGCGACGCGTACCCCTCGATCACCAAAGCCATGCTCAGCCTTTCTTATGCCTCCCCAAATTCCTTGAATTTGGGGAGGGGACCGCGCGCCTTCTTCAGGCGTGTGGTGGAGCAACTGTCTTGCTTCCCCAAACTCCGCCGGCGCCGCGCCTCTCCCTCCTCCCTATCCGAAGGATGGGGAGGTGGCCCGAAGGGCCGGAGGGGTCCCTTGCTTCCTTCTACCTCTCCCCTTTCAAGGGGAGAGGACGAGAGCCGAGCCCCTCCTCCCTGCCGCGAAGCGGTGGGGAGGTGGTCTGCACCGGTTACCGGCGAAGGGCCGGAGGGGTCCGAAGGCGTAAGGACTGAGGGGCGTCTCTACCGTCCCATCAACTTGCTCTCGATCCGCTCCAGCGCCGCCCGCTGCGCCACCGCCTGCTCCTCCAGCCGCGCCAGCCGCTCGGCCACGCCCGCCTGGCCCTCGATCCGGCTTTCCATCATGTCGAGCCGGGCCGCCGCCCGTCCGACCCACACCAGGACGAACCCCGTCTGCACGACCAGGGTCACGACGACCCCGATCGGCACCATCTGCCACACCTCGGTCATGCCGGAACCTCGCGCGCGGGAACAGGACTCAGCCCCGCCAGATGCCGCCGCTCGGCCTCGCTCAGGAAGGTCGCCGCCTCCAGCCGGGCCCACAGGGCGTCGCGCTCCGCCGCCAAAGCCGGCAGACCCTCGACATCGCAAACCACCCGCGTCCCCGGAAACTTTTCCCCCAGCCACGCGCTCAACCCCCGCGTCACCTTCCCCGCCAGCGGCAGCACCGTGTTGCGCCAGAAGGCGGCATTGGCCTCCTTGTAATTGGCATAGGAATTGTCACCAGGTATTCCCAGCAACTGCCCCGGCACGCCGAACGCCAGGGCGATGTCGCGCGCCGCGGCATAGCGCCCCTCGCTGAAATCCATCTCCGCCGGCGTCAGCCCCATCAGCTTCCAGTCGAGCCCGCCCTCCAGCAACAGCGGCCGCCCGGCATTTTCCTTGCCCGCATAGGTGTCCGACAACTGCTCGCGCAGCCGGTTGAATTGATCCTCCGACATCCGCTCGCTGGCCTTCGCGCCGTAAACCAAGGCCCCCGACGGCCGCGCCGCATTGTCGAGCAGCGCCTTGTTCCAGGCGCCCGACGCATTGTGCACGTCGATCGCCGCCGCCGCGGCCTCCAGCGGTGAAAACCCGTACCAGTCGTCATAAGGGTGCCACAGTTTCAGATGCAGGACCTTCAGCCACCCCGCCTCGTCGCGCCCGATCAAGGCCTTCGCCCCGCCGGCCGAATATTCATACGCCTCGGGCCAGCCCTTGCGGTTCGGCACCACCTTCATCCGATCGGGCCGCAAACTCCACAATTCCGACGGCGCGTCATCGAATGCCGCCGCCTCGACATAGGCATTGCCCGACGTCATCAGCCCGCCATAGACCGCTTCGCGCAAGCCTTCCCCGCCCTGCTCGCCATTGGGCCGGTCGATCAGCCGCTGCAGCGGATGATCCGCCGCCCTATGCCCCTCGAACTCGACGCGCAAGGGTATCGACGCGCACGCCTCGGCCACCATGCGGATGCAGCGATAGGCGACTGCGTTTTTGCCGAACCCCTCGCGCGTCATGTGCTCATAGGTCCTGGGCGTCCACACCGGCCGGCCGGCGACGTGCAGCGCCATGACCTGACCCGCCGCGCTGTCCTTGCGCTCGCGCCCGAACCAGCCGCTCAAACTCTTCAGCATCAAAAATCTCCCATGCCTCTAGGCCTCCCCAAATTCCTTGAATTTGGGGAGGGGGACCATCGAGCGAAGCGAAGATGGTGGAGGGGATTCTTACTTCCTCAAACTCCGCCGTTACCGCCCCTCTCCCTCCTCCCTATCCGAAGGATGGGAGGTGGCGCGCAGCGCCGGAGGGGTCCCTTCCTTGTACCTACCCACCTTTTCGGCGGCGTGGTGGAAGAGTCTCTTACTTTCCCAAAACTCTGCCGTCACCGCCCCTCTCCCTCCTCCCTATCGCTTGCGATGGGGAGGTGGCCCGAAGGGCCGGAGGGGTCCTCTCCTTACACCTCTCCCCGTTCACGGGGAGAGGACGAGAGGCAAGCTTCTTAAGAAGCGCAGCCGATCGGGTGAGGGGCCTGTCGTCTCCCCCCTAAACCACGCGCACCCTCGGCTCCGCCCGCCGGTTCACCAGCAACGCCGTCAGCGCCCACACCAGCGCATCCGCCCGGTCGGGACTCCTGCCCGGCCGCCGCCAGTCCTCGCCGCCCAACGCCATCAATTCCTCATCGAGCGCCGAAAACCGCGCGCCGGCCACCGCCGGGCAGTGCCGGACCCGGCCCTGCTCGTACAAGGCCGCCACCGGCTCGGCCCGCGCCCGCTTGCCTTCGCGCGCATGGACCAGGTCGACCGGCACATCGCACCCCGCCACTGCCAGCACGGCGCGGATCATCTCCCCGCCCTGGTTGGCCTCGGCGACGACCCGCCGCGCGCCGTAATCCTTCACCCGCCCGGCGACGCGATCGGCCCACGCCCCAGGCGACGCGCCCGAAACCGTCGCGTCCTCCAGCACATAGCCGCGCTCGCCGATCCGTCCGGCGACCACGATCCCGCAGGCGTCACCCGCCGCGCTGGCCGGCGGATCGACCGCCACCACCACCTCGTCGAACCCATCAGGCCGCACGCCATAAACCTCCGCCAGGTCCCCGGCCCGCCACAAGGCGCCACCGCCGTCGACGACAACGCCCTCTATCTCCTGCGCCGCCAGCCGCGTCCCGCCGTACAGCGCCTGCAAATCCGCGATGAACGCCTCGGGCAGGTGCGTGTTCTCGACCGTCGCCGCCCGAGTCACCACGACGCCCGCCTCGGCCATCAGCCCCCGCAAGGCCGCCATCGGCCGGGGCGTGGTCGTCACGCACAGCCGCGGCCGCTTCCCCAGCCGCAAGCCCATGCGCAGCGTGGCCAGGGTCTCCGCCGGGTGCCGCCAGGCGCAGAACTCATCGGCCCAGGCGTAATGGAACTGCGGCCCGCGCAGACTGTCCGGATCTTCCGCCGAAAAGGCATAGGCGACCCCGCCGCGCGGCCAGATCAGCCGCCGCCGCGACACCTCGTAACGCGGCCGGTTGCCGGGCTCCGCCAGGGCGATCAGCCCCGACGGCCCTTCGATCATCACCTCGCGCACGTCGTGCAGGCTGGCGCCGACCAGGGCCACGCGCACGCCTTTGGTAATGTAATCGCCGACCCATCGCGCCCCGGCCCAGGTCTTGCCCGCCCCGCGCCCGCCGAGAAACAGCCAGCTATGCCAGTCACCGTCGGGCGGGTCCTGCTGATCCTGCCGCGAGGCGATCGACTTCATGAGATAGCTGATCTGGGTCGAAGTCGCGTTCGTAATCCAGCCCTTCATTCTTTCGCCGTAATGCGAGACGAGCCAGTTTGCGCTCAAGAATGACTCCCCAAGCGTCAACCGCGTCCGTCCTGCCGGCCTCGTGCCCTCCTTCCATCTCTTCGCCTTCGTCTTCGTCTTCGTCTTCTTCGTCTTCGTCTTCGTCGTCCTCATCCTCTACCGGCTCGTCGCTATAGGCCACTTCGATGGCCTTGCTGACCGCCACGGCGGCCCTGGCCATCAGGGCGACGCCGGCGTGATCGACCGGTGCGTCGACGCGCTCGAAGGCGCTGACCAGCACCTCGACCATGTCGCGCACGCGCTGGCGGTAAACCATGCGCCCGATCCGGATGTCGGCGGGCGTCTCGATGTCAGATATTTTTCGTGCCATGCCCTGAATGTACAGGACCCCCGCCGGACGGGGATTTCCCGCCGCAACAAAATATCAACCCATTGAAATAAAATAACTTAATGTCCAAAAATACGAGCACATCCCCCTCTCCCCATAACTCCCCCACTCGTGGGGGAGGTGGCGCGCAGCGCCGGAGGGGGTCCTTAGGGGAGAGGACGAGAGCCGAGGCGATCGGATGAGGGTCACTTTCTTGTACCTCCCCGGCTTTGCCGGGGAGGGGGACCGCCGCGCCCCTTCGGCGCGGTGGTGGTGGGGCGTCT
>CAYYTA010000024.1:0-19987 GCA_964474575.1 uncultured Caulobacteraceae bacterium
CTGGGCGATGTTACGGACCTGCGAGGTCAGATTGCCGGCCATCGAGTTCACGCTGTCGGTCAGGTCCTTCCACGTCCCCGACACGCCTTCGACCTGGGCCTGGCCGCCGAGCTTGCCTTCGGTGCCGACTTCGCGCGCCACGCGCGTCACTTCGGAGGCGAACGAACGAAGCTGGTCCACCATGGTGTTGATGGTGTTCTTCAGTTCGAGGATTTCACCCTTGACGTCGACAGTGATCTTTTTCGACAGGTCGCCATTGGCCACGGCGGTCGTCACTTCCGCGATGTTGCGCACCTGCGAGGTCAGGTTGCCGGCCATCGAGTTCACGCTGTCGGTCAGGTCCTTCCAGGTCCCCGACACGCCCTCGACCTTGGCCTGGCCGCCAAGCTTGCCCTCGGTGCCGACTTCACGGGCCACCCGCGTCACCTCGGCGGCGAAGGAGCCCAGCTGATCGACCATGGTGTTGATGGTCTTGGCGGTGCGCAGGAACTCACCCTGCAGCGGCCGGTCGTCGATCTTCAGCGCCATGGTCTTCGAGAGGTCGCCCTGGGCGACGGCGCCGATGACGCGCGCGGTTTCGGTCGTCGGGTGCACCAGGTCATCGATCAGGTCGTTGACCGAATCCGCCGAGGCCTGCCAGAAGCCCGACACGTTGCCGAGATTGAGGCGCTGGGAAAGCTTCCCTTCCTTGCCGACCGAACGCGAAAGGCGGCCCAGTTCGGCCGCCATGCGTTCGTTCATCTCCACCACCTGGTTGAAAGCGTCGGCGACCTTGCCCGCCACGCCCGTCCACTCCGGCGGCAGGCGTACATCGGCCTGGCCTTTTCTCAGGGCGGTCAGGGCGTGGAGAAGGGCGGCCATTTCGCCGGCATCGCCGCCGGCTTCGAAAGTTGTGTCATCAGCCGGCAGAACGGCTGTGTCGAGAGGCGCCATGGGGATTTCCCGCTGTATGAACGGCACATTCGGGAAAAATCAGGCACACTTCGCCCGCTCTCCCCATCCGGCCCAATAGGCGCCGTCGCGGGTAAGCTCGCGATACCTACGCCCGCGGGGAATCATAAAATATCTGTAAGTTGTGCCCCGACGCCGATATTGCCTAAAATCAAGCTGTTGATCTGCAAGGGAAAAATTCTGATAATCCTTATGGAAAACTGCTTGTCGGTTCGTCCCTTACCGCTTCGCGCGGCTGTGGGTCAGCGCTTAAGCATTTGTGTGGTATAAGGATTGTTCGGCGGCGTGCGGGAAGGTATGGTTCTTGCTGGAGCCGCGAAAGCGGGCCATGCCTGTCGCAAAACGCGACAGGCCTCAAGTCCATGGCAGTCGGGCCAAAACGGCGGAAGTGTAGAGGCGGATGTTTAACCAGGAGCAACTGAACGCGGCGCTTTACGTGGTTCTCGGCGTCCTGGCGGTCGTCGCCCTGTTCGCCGGCGTCCTGGCCGCGCTCAAGAGTTTCCAGGTCAAGCAGTTCCAGGACCTGCTGTTCAAGGCCGAACGCAAGATCGACAACCTTGAGCGGCGCATGTTCAATGTGCTCAACGCCGTGCCTGTCGCCCTGGTTGAGACCGACACCACCGGCAAGTTCACCTTCGCCAACAAGGCGGCGCACCTTTTGCTCGGCCGCAAGGATTCCGAGCTGATCGGCCTGCGCTTCCACGCCGCCACCTGGGGCATCGCCTATCCCGACGGCCGCCAGGTGCCGCCCGACCTGATGCCGATCGCGCGGACCCTGCGCGGCCAGACGGTCAAAGGCTTTCAGCACCTGCTGACCAAGTACGGCTCGACCGACAAGGTCATGGTCAGCGTCACCTCGATGCCGATCCTCAACAATATGGGTGAGGTTATCGGCGCCACCGCCGCCCTGGTCGAGATCGAGACCGAGACCGGCGAGGGCATCGATGACCTGACCGGCCTGTGGCGCGGCCACTGGTTCGCCGCCGCCACCGTGCCGTTCTGGGGCCTGGACGGCGAGGGCCGCATCCTCGACATCAACCATGCCGCGCTCGACGCCTTCGACCTCAAGCGCGAACAGGCGATCGGCCAGCACTGGGCGCGCATCTTCGTCGCCGACGGCGACTACCAGGCGGCGCTCGACTATCTCGGCGACGCCCGCGACGAGAATGACCCGCACAGCCAGACCAGCATCCGCCTCGGCATGAAGGGCGGCGAGGGCAATGCCCGCCCGGCCCTGGTCACCGCCTGGGCGGTGCGGACGCATGAAGGCGGCGACGCGGGCCTGACCGTCATGGCCATGGCGTCCGCCGGCCAGGAGGACATGATCGCCGTCCAGCCGGATGCCACGCCTGCCGCCGCGCCGTCCCGGCCGCTCAGCGAAGACGACCAGCTCGAGCTCGAGGACTTCCGCGCAGCCGAACGCACCCTGGCGACGCTCGGCGTCGGCACCTGGCAATATGATCCGCTGACCGACGCCATCGTCGAGGATGCCGGCATGCAGGCCCTGATCGGGCGTGAGGTGCCAGGCGGGCCGACCCTGATTTCCGATGCCGATCAGGCCCTGGCCGACGCCGCCTTCCAGAAGATCATGTCGGGCGAGACCGACCGCATGGCGCTCGATCTCCGTATCGATGGCCGCGACGGCAGGCAACGCTGGATCACCCTCAAGGGGCAGGCCGACGTCGTCGACGGCGAGCGCCAGATCCTCGGCGTCGCCTTCGACTGCACCGAATGGAAATCGGCGCAGCCGGCAGCGGAAGCTCCGGTCGCGGACGCGCCGCAAGCCGATCTCGACTCCATCCGCGCCGAAGCCCGCGACCAGGCCCTGGCCGAGGTCCGCACCAGCCATGAAGCCGAACTGGCCAGCTTGAAAGCGGAGCACGCAGAGGCCCTGGCCGCCGTCGCCGTGCCGGCCGCCGTTACGGCGGATCATGCCCTGGAGCCTGAAAACATCTATGATCGCCAGCCCGTTCCGGCCGCCGAACCCGATCCCGCCGTCGTGGCGGAAAACGCCGACCTCAAGGCGCGCATCGACAGCCTGACGGCCGAACTGGCGGCGGAAAAAGACACGACAGCCGCTCTGCAAGGCCGCCTTGACGACATGGCCGGCGCGCCGGTCGCCGAGTCCGGTGCCGGCGATCACGAAGCCCATATCGCCGCGCTCGAGACCGAACTGGCCGGCGCCCAGGCCGCCCACCGCGATGCCCGGGCGCGGCTTGACGAGGTGCTCAGCGCGCCGCCCGCCGAACCCGATTTCAGCGTCCATGACGCCCGCATCGAGGATCTGCAGGACCAGCTGGCCCGCGCCGAGGCGGCGCAGAAAGAAACTCAGGCACAGCTTGATGAGCTCGCGGCACGGCCTGTGCCGGAACCCGATTACAGCGGCCACGAAGCACGTATCGCCGCCCTTATGGACGACCTGCGCGCTGCCGGCGCCGCCCATGCCGCCACCCGGGCTGAGCTCGACGAACTGGCCTCGCGTCCGGCGCCGCAGCCCGACTACAGCCGTCATGAGGCGCGTATCGCCGCCGTCCAGGCTGACCTCGATACCGCCCGGGACGAGCGCAACGGCTGGAAGGCGCGCTACGAAGCCCTGGCCGCCGCCCCGCCGCCCGATACGTCCGATCTTGAAAACAAGCTGGCCGCCACCCAGTTCGACCTCGTCAAGTGGCAGGCCGCCCACCGCGACCTGCAACAGCGGCTCGAGGAATTCACCTCCCGGCCGGTGGTCGATCACCAGGCGCTGGAGGGACGTATCGCGGAGCTGCAGGAATCGCTGGAGCGCGCCAACATCCAGCAGGCCCAGACCGAGGCCCGCCTCGACCAGCTTCACGCCTCGCTCAGCCACGCCCAGCGCTTCGAGACCGTCGGCCGCCTGACCGGCGACGTCGCCCAGGACTTCGCCCAGATGCTGAACGTCATCAACAATGCGCTTGAGGTCATGTCCCGCCAGCAGGACACGCCCGACAGCGTTCGCCGCCTGTCGGAAGCGGCCCTGGCCGCCGGCCGGCGCGGCGAGCGCCTGACGCGCCAGCTCCAGGCCTTCCAGTCGGAAGAATTCTGAAGATTTATGAGGCTAGGTGTTTGCTTTACCGTCGCGGGCCGACCGGTGAAGCCTTCGCGCCAGTGCGGCCGCCCCGGCGGGTCCGGAAAACCATCCCTGCGGAAACAGATCGCGCCGTTCGGCCGCCAATTGATCGAGCAGCGGCGCCAATTGCGAATCAAACGGCGAGAGTAGATCATAACTAAGGCGGATAATGCGGCGGTGATGGAGATGTTGATAGATGGCGTTCTCCATAAGGCGTGCCCCTCCGCCTAAACAAACAATGCCTGACGTGTCTAAGGCCTGACGAAATGGACGTCGACCAAGCCATCAGGCACCGCTAGGCGGCATGGCGCTGACGAACGCGCCGGTCATTTGTGGCGCAGGTGGTCTATGCTCCGGAGCACCCCAAGTCGCTCCGTGCAAGGCCATTAGCTTGACAAGCGGACAACGATCAGCCGTTGGGCGCCATCGCTGTCCTGGACATAGCCTGTGGCGTAGCTGCCATCGTCAGCGACACCTAGTAGCCAGGCGTCACTGCCGCCAAGTGTTCCAAGATCGTAGACGCCCTTGCCATTGACCCACAATATGGCGTGAGCGTGATCATCAACCTTGCGAAAGCCGCCGCCAAAGTGTCCATCGAAACTGACCGTTGATATCGTGCAGTCGTTGCAGACACTTGCGATAACCGCAACCTTACCGCCTTCCTGATACTGGAAGATGCGCTCGATGTTGTCGATCGTCACGACGCCCCATGCTGTCTTGCCGTCAGGCGTGGCACGGATGGTCCTGAAGTATGACGTGGTGTCATTCCCGGTCGCCAAGGTCTCGCCGGAGGCATGGCGGATGATCAGGCGGTGGCTCTGGCCGGGTGAGCGCGCAAAGACGACAGCACCGTCGTCAGAAACGAGATCGATCAAGGCAATGTTATTGCTCTCGAAAATGTCTTCGGCGTCGGCGCCCTGGAAGGAATAAACTGCGGCGGAACTGTCATCATTTTCCGCCGCCCCGCTCAATGTCGTACCATTGTTGGAAATGGTGTACCAAACCGATAGCACGTTTGCCACGGGAGCGTCTTCCTGAGACTGGTTCCCCCGCCATATGAATTCATGCGTCGGATGAGGGGCATAATAGCCGACGGCGGTCTGGCCGTCCGGTGAGATGGCCTCGGCCACATCCTTGTCGAGCGTCTCGGTATGAAGAATATTGATCCGGCCGTCCGGCGCGTGCCATGTGCCGAGGGCAAACCCGCCGTTTCCCGCATAATCACTTAGAGTACCACCCACATAATCGCCGTAGCGGCTCAAAGTATCTGCTTTGGTCAAGAAGCCCAGATCGGCCGTATCTTTCACGCCGGTGACCGGTGACCAGTAGAATACCTTATGCGAAATTCCCGTATCCTTGCACTGGAAGAGAATTGCGTAATCGTTACGCGCCTGCGCAAGCTCTGTATTTCCGCTTTCGCAACCTGGCTGAAGAACCTGAACCCTGCCGAGCGTAGCCGCCGGATCGGCGTCGAGGCTGAGATAGCTGAAATCCTCAGCCGAAACCGGCCCAGCCAACGCCAACAAGGTTGAAACGCCCAAGGTAAGCCAATTTCCCCGAAAAATGTCCATAATTTATGGTCCCCATCGATTATCCTGTTATTTTCATAAATTGACATGTCCCATTTGAACCCCCTTCTGGCGGCGATGGGTGCGACAATAGTCCGTAGACATTCTCGTGTGAAGCCGATTGCACGTCTAACAGGCGGACTTAACCGACATTTCCCATTTGAACACCCGACTGGCGTTCGATTGGCGCAACGATACCTGTTACCCGTGCCGATGTGAAGCCGATATGATGGTGCGGAGGCCCGCCGATGCTTTGGTCTACGCCTTGACGAGTGCGTTTCGCCTCGGACGTAGCCATTCATTGCTGATTTCTGCGATTTTAGGCGCACCTGTCCTGTCAGCGGTTCGTGGAAATGCGGGGCTGGCTTCATCACGAACATGGGGCTGGCTCCCGCCTTCGCAACTTGTCGATCAAGTCGAGGATCTGGCTGAACAGTCGACGCGGTACCGCGACCTCGGCCATTTGGAACACGGTGTAACGGGCGTGGGTAATGACCTTGGCGCCGATCTTGACGACTTTTTCACGCAGGCTGGTCAGGGACCAGGATTTCATCTCCTCGGGCAGGGCCAGAGTGCGAAGGAAGTTCGACAGGTTGTACGCCAAGGCATGGAGCTGAAGCCGGACCGCGTTGGCCTTCATCGTCCGGCAGGAAAGCCGGGTCCATTTCAGCGCGTTCTTACCCTCCTTGATGTACTGCTCCGCCGTACCGCGCTGATTGTAGAAGGCCACGACCCGCTTGGGCTTGCGCGACAGGTTGGTCACGATGAAGCCAACGCGGGGAAAGAGTTCACCGGGATGCCATTCCACCTTGGCGACGACGCGGCGTTTGCGAGACCACGACCCAGCCCGGTAACTGAAACTGGCGTAAAAGCGTTGTACATGCTTGGGCGGTCGTCCGACAGGGCGCTTAAGGAGGTGGGCTATGCGCCCCTGAAGGACCGTGTTGGCCTTCAGGCGGATCGTGTACTTGTAGCCCTCGGCTTCGAGGAAATCGTAAAGGTCAGGCAAGGCAAAGGCCGCATCGCCCCGAAAGTAGCGCCGGCCCGCCCTGTCCCTGTAGCGCTCGACAACGGGCTCAAGGACAGAACGCCAGCCATCCGCGCTATGGACGTTGCCGGAGCGAAGGCTGGCGCGTTCAAGGTCGCCGAACTGATTGAACACGAACAGCGGGTGATAGCAGGTGCAGCCGAAGTGACCATTGTAGGCCGTGCCCTCTTGATCGCCATGGGTTGGGCTGACGCTTGAGTCCATATCCAGAGCCACGACCTTGACCGGGCGACGGTCGTGAACCCGGTCGATCCACTTGCCTGACAAGTCGCTCAGGGCGTCTAGGTTGTCCTGACGTGTGAGAACTTGTGTCTCGAAGCGCCCCATCTGGCTCGTTGATGCTGCCGTTGCACTCGTGGCCCTGCCGCCGACAACCCAGCGCATGGCCGCGTCATGACCGAGCCGGTCGGCGTCATTGACGTCTTCATATCCGGCAACACGCCCAAACACGGATTGCCGAAACTGAGCCTCCAATGCATGGCGGCTGTTCTTGCCGGAACGGCTATCGGTCAGCACCTGACCCGCAAGCTCGGTCAAGCTAAGGGCATCATCAAGGTCGCGAAAGGCGAGCAAACCTGCATCAGAGGTAACCCGCGAACCATGGAACTCCAGCTTCAGGCGACGGTCAAAACCCAGCCGTAAATCGGCTACCTGACCTTCACCCACCGCAATGTCCATGAAACCCTGCCAATATCGACCGTATAATATTGATTCTATAATCAAATATCGGCCTGTACGTCACGAAAAACGATGGCCATCTGGGAAATGTGGGACTAAAGATGAAATTCGGCCGGATGACCGAGTTCTCGCGCAGCGGCGTACCGCATGCGCATGTCTTACGCGGGCTGATATAGTAGTTCAGCTTGGCGTCAGGCAGGAAAACGTTGCTGCGCAGTGAATGCGCGATCAGTTTCATGTCGGCATCGTCCATCAGTCCAGCGCGATGCATGGCGGCCGGCAGTTCGATGGTGACGCCCGCCTTGTAAAAATATTCGCCTCCGATCTGATGACGGAAGCCTTGTTCGGCATATTCGACCTTTTTATGCGCTATCCGAGCGTCTCCCGGGACCGGGCAGTAGGACCAGGCGACCGTATCGTTGTCCTCTCGGTACCAGTTATGCGCGAAATAGGTATACACCTTGATGGCGAGCCAGGCGTAATGCTGTGTGCCCGTCAGGGCGAAAGCCTCCGCGGCTGCGGCAGCCAGCAAATGTGCATGATTCATCGGCTCGACGGCGCCGTTCCATGGTGAGCGGAAATAACCGCCACCGGAAAAGGGATCATCGATCAGATCATCGAAATGGACTTCTAGTCCGTCGACTATGGTCGTCATAAGTGCCCGCCGGAAATCTGCCGGCAACTCCGGTCCAACCCTTAAAAGCAGGTCGGTGAACGGAAGAAGCGCCAGTCCCATGGTCTCGATCTCACAGACCCGCCGGCTTCGTCCGTGGGGGCTTTCAAGAGGCGTGCTCCAGCTTTTTACGGGCTTGTCGCGGCCTTCATCGCAGCGGCAGGTCTGATCATCGCGACACGCCGTCATGCGATCGTGGACGTGCATGATCAAGGCAAGGATGTCCGCGTCCCGTGTCGCGGCATAAAGAGCTGATGCCGCCCGACCCTCGTAACCCCAGAACCATGCCCAGCGCCGGCTGAGATTGGTTCCACTCGCCTCGAGACGCCTTGGTACCCTTTTGAAAAGGTAGGCCTTTATTCTGGCATGCAGATCATTATCCGTTGCGCCCGCCACGCTAATGCTCCTGATGCAGGATGGACCCCGGAGCGCAATCTAATCGAGGAGGCGCAGCTTTTGGCTCTGCCGGGCGCCAATATATTAGGCCGGCAGGTCGATGACGATGTCGAGCGCGTCCGGCTGCAGGTCGAGCGTGATCTCACCGCGGGCCTCATGGACCACGCTCCACAGCCAGTGCGGCTGAATCCATTGCCCCGACAGGCCATCGCTCAGGGCCAGGCCCTTCAGCCCTTCGATGGCTTCAGGCTTGAGGCGGGCGCGTGGGCCGCGCGATTCCGATTTCAGATGCAATCCATCCCCGTCGCGCATCAGGCTGAGCCGGGCGTTGCCGCCGGTCGGCAGGGCGTTGCCGGCGATCAGGCCGAGATTGAGCAGGGCCCGCGCGGCGGGCTTGGTGAACAATTCTGACGGATCGATGGCGAAGTCGAGCTCGGCGCGCATGGTGTCGTAGATATCGGCCAGGATCTTGTTCAGTTCCTTGCCGCTGAAGGCTTCGGACGTGGTCGCCGCGCCGAAGGCGACGCGGGCGAAATGGACGATGGTGACCAGTTTCTTCGCCGAGGCCGAGATCAGGTTGAGCGCTTCCTGACGCATGTCCTGGGCCGACGGGTCTTCGAGCAGGTCGAGGCCCGACATGATCGCGCCGGCCGGCGAAATGATGTCGTGGCACAACTTGGCGACCAGCTGCGTGGCCAGGTCGTGCTGGCTGACCTCTGCTTCAGCCGCGACCGGGGCCTCGTCCTCGACGGCCGGCGCGTCGTGCATCAGGGGGGCGGAAAGGTCGTCCATGCTCATCGCTTTGCTCTGTTTAGTTTCCCTCACCGGAACTGTGAGGTGATTTGGCTTAACGTCCAAGGCCAAGTCGGTATAATAAGTTTTAACATCGTCTTAACGTCGGGCTGGTAAGCGCACCGGCACACCTGTGCCCCTGGCGTAAGCCTCGCAATATCCTCAAGAAAAGCCTTTCGGAGCCGTCCCCATGCCCGACCAGAACGCTGCCGCCAAGACCGCCCGCTTCGCCCGCAAGGGCCGCGGCAAGGTGTTTGATTCGATCCTCGACACCATGGGTGATACGCCGCTGGTCCGGCTGCCGCGTCTGTCCGAGGCGCTGGGCGCGAAAGCGACGGTCCTGGCCAAGCTCGAATTCTTCAATCCGATGGCCTCGGTCAAGGACCGTATCGGCATCGCCATGGTCGAGGCGCTGGAGGCATCGGGCAAGCTGAAACCCGGCGGCACGATCATCGAGCCAACGTCGGGCAATACCGGCATCGCCCTGGCCTTCGTGGCGGCGGCCAAAGGGTATAAATGCATCCTGGTCATGCCGGAATCGATGTCGGTCGAGCGGCGCAAGATGCTGGTCCTGCTCGGCGCCAGGCTGGAACTGACCCCGGCCGAAAAGGGCATGCGCGGCGCGATGAATCGGGCGCAGGAATTGCTGGATGCAACGCCCGGCGCCGTCATGCCGCAGCAGTTCGAGAACGAGGCCAATCCCCATATCCACGAAATCTCGACGGCCGAGGAAATCTGGAACGACAGCGACGGCGCGGTCGACGTCGTGGTGTCGGGCGTCGGCACCGGCGGTTCGATCACCGGGATCGGCCATGTTCTCAGGGCGAAGAAGCCGTCGGTCAGGATGATCGCCGTCGAGCCCGACGCCTCGCCGATCCTGTCGGGCGGCGAACCCGGCCCGCACAAGATCCAGGGCCTCGGCGCGGGCTTCGTACCCGGCATCCTCGACCGCGGTGTCATCGACGGCGTCGAGACGGTGTCGAACGACGCATCCTTTGCCATGGCGCGCAAGGCGGCCCAGGTCGAGGGCCTGCCGGTCGGCATTTCGTCGGGCGCGGCGCTGGAGGTGGCCTTCCGTCTGGCGGCGAAGGATGAGTACGCCGGCAAGACCATCGTGGCGATCATTCCGAGCTTCGCGGAACGTTACCTCAGCACGGCGCTGTTTGAAGGACTTTAAGAGACCCCTCCGGCGCTGCGCCCCGCCTCCCCATCGCAAGCGATAGGGAAGAGGGCGTTCTCCGACGGCTATTGTGCGTCTCTCTCCTCCCTGTTTCGCAGAAATGGGGGAGGTGGCATTTTGGCCTTGGCCGAGATGACGGAGGGGTTTACCGCCGCTTCCACACCAGCACGCCCGACAGTCCCAGCCATACCGCCGTCAGGATTTGAGCGCACAGGTCGCCAACTTGGCTGTAGAGCGTATGCCCCGTTCCCAGCGGCACATCGGCCGTCACCACCGCCGGTCCTCGCCTTGACCAGCCCTCCGCCACGATTCGTCCGTGGCTGTCGGCCACCGTCATCAGTCCGTCCGACGCCGTCCGCGCCAGCGCGAAGCCGTTCTCGACGGCGCGCACCACCGCCATGCGGCCGTGCAGGTAGCGGTCAGCGTTGAAATCCCACGCAGGCACCAGCATCAGGCCGATATCGCGACGGCCATAGGCGCGGATCGTATCCGCGAAATCCATGTCCTTGCAGATCGCCACGCCGAAACGACCGGTGGTCAGCGGTTCGCGACCCGGTACGTATTCTCGCTCAAGCCCCGGTACCATGTGCTGCTTGCCGTAGGTCAGGAGCGGTCCATCCGGCATGTAAACGGCCGCCAGATTGCGGCGGCGGCTGCCGTCCGGCGCGTCCACCCCGGCGACGACCGGCCCGCCCGACGCATGGGCCGCAGGACCGAAATCCGGTGTTGGCGCGAACATCTTTTCCGGCAGGACGGCGATTTGGGCATGGGTGCCGGCGATCGCCTTGGCGAATTCCGGAACCGCTTCGCCGTTGATGGTTGCGTCATGCTCGGCCCGGCCTGCGAAGCGGTCGTCGCTGGCCAGGGCGACACGAACTGTCGATCCGGCGGGTTGCCACAAGGACCAGCCACCGAAGGCCAGCGCCGCCGTGACGGGCACAGCCCACACCGTCCAGGCAAGTCGTTGTCGCGGCTGTAAAATCGCCACCGACAGACCGGCCGGAATGATGGCGGCGAGGAAGCTCAAGCCCGCCATGCCGCCCAGCGACGCCGCCTGTAACAGCGGCAGGACCTCGACGAGGTCGTAGCCCAGAGCGCCGAAACTGCCATTGGGCGAGACGAGACCGTAGAGATACTCCGTCGCCGCTGTCATCGCCGCATAGCCGATGATCGCCGCTGCCGGCCGCCCGCGCCAGTAAAGCGCGCGCATGAAAACGACGCCGAGCGCGAACAGCAGGCCCTGCCATACCGCCACGCCGTAGATCAGCGGCAGGATGCGGCCATAGAACAGCATCGGTCCGGCCTCGCCCGCGATGCCCGCCGACAGGGCTAAACCGAACACGCTCCAGCCGCGCTCGCTCCTGAGGCTCCACGTCATCAACGGCACGGGCGCGATCAGCATCAGCCAGCCGAACTGGCCGGTGTCGCGCCCAACCGCCATCAAGGCGCCGCTGACCAGTGCCGCCACAAACCCCCACATCATGCCTCATCCTCCATGATCATGCGCGCCGCCGATCTCAGACACAGGGCGGTAAAATCCTCGCGCGACAGGCTGAACCGTCCCGACCGGTGCAGCCCGATCAGGCCATGCAGCACGCCCCACACACCCATGGCCAGCTCCAGTGGATCACCCGCCCGCACCTGGCCCGCCGTCTGGCCCTCGGCCAGCTTCGTGGCCAGCAAGCCGATGACTGGCGAGCGCCCGGCGCGGAAATCTTCCGGATAGACGCGCTCGGCCTTCGTTTTCAGCACGAAGGCGGCATCGTAGAGCGCCGGTTCGTCCAGGGCGAAGGCGACATTGGCTTCGGCCATGGCGCGAAACCAGCCGCCAAGCTCCGTCGCCGTGACCGCCGCCACGCGCGACTGCCACTCGCTCAGGGCATGTTCGCCGACCGCCCGCAGCAGGTCGGCCTTGTCGCTGAAATGGCGGTAGACGGCCATCGGGGTGATGCCGGCTTTCACGCCGACGGCGCGCAGGCTGAGGCGCTCCAGGCCATGGGCCGCCAGCTCATCAAGGGCGCAGTCAAGAATACGGTCGCGGGTTGTCATGTATACGGCGTATACATCCTTGCGGCCCGCCTGGCAAGGGGGCACACTGCGCCCGACATGAAAGGGAGTTCTGTCATGCGTTTCGCCGCCACCGCCATCGGTCTTGTCCTCATGCTGGCCGGTCCCGCTTTCGCGCTGGAGCCCGCGCAGCCGACCACCGATCCGGTGATAAGCACCCGGCCGGCGCACAACGGCGCCGTCATCGTCACCTTGAGTAACTCAAGCCCCGGCGCCGTCATCTTCTACACCACCGACGGCTCGGAACCGACGGCCGCGTCGCAGCGCTATGAGGCGCCGTTTCTGGTCGCCGCCAACTTGACGCTGCGCGTCGCCGCCATCGCGCCCGGCCACAATGCCAGCGCCACCCTGGTCCAGCCCTTCGCGCCGAACATCCCGGCCGATACCCTGGTCTGGGCCGACGAATTCAATACGCCCGGTGTGCCGGATCCGTCCGTCTGGGGTTACGACACCGGCAACAGTGGCTTTGGCAATCACGAGCTTGAAACCTACTGCGCCGTCCCGTCGGCGGAAGCGCCGTGTGATCCGGCCCAGCCGAGCGCCAATGTCGGCAACGACGGCCTGCTGCATATCGTCGGGCGCAAGATCGACGATCACACCTTCACCTCGGCGCGGTTGAAAAGCCAGGGCCTGTTCAGCTTCCAGTATGGCCGCCTGGAAGTTCGCGCCCGCGTGCCGGAAGGCCAGGGGCTGTGGCCGGCCTTCTGGACGCTTGGCAACAACATCACCACGGTCGACTGGCCGGCCTCGGGCGAGCAGGACATCCTCGAACGCGTCAACGCCGCCAAGGATCCCGACTGGAACGAAGGCTCGATCCACGGCGACGGCTTCACTGGCGGCACCGGCCTGGGCAAGATCTACGACTTTCCGGCGGGAACGACGGCGGCCGACTGGCATACCTACGGCATGATCTGGAAGCCCGGCAGCGTCGCCTACTATATCGACGATCCGGCGCATCCCTATGTCACCTACACAACCGACGACCTGAAACAGATTCCGGGAGCCAGGTGGCCGTTCGATGCCGGCCAGAGCAATTTTCTGCTGATCAATCTGGCCATCGGCGGCGACTGGCCGCACGAGCCCGACGCCACGACGCTGTTCCCGGCCGAGATGCAGGTCGATTACGTGCGGCTCTATACCTACTGATTTATTTGGCGACGAGAACGACGCCGACCAGGATCGCCACATAATGCAGGCTGGCGCCGGTGAGGACGTGACTGTGCCAGATGGCGCGGCGGAACTTCAGCCCCTTCATCATGTAGAAGACGCAACCTACGGAATAGATGACGCCGCCGAGCGCCAGCAGGATCATGGCGACGGGCGACACTTCGCGGATCATCGGTCGGATGGCGATGACGACGATCCAGCCCAGGCAAAGATAAAGCGCCACCCAGAAACCTTTGCCCAATCCAGGCAGGAACAGCTTGCCGAGGATGCCGAGCGCCGCCAGGCTCCACACCGCCGCGCTCATCCCCCACGCCCAGCCGCCGGTCAGGGCCTGGGTGGTGAAAGGAGTGTAGCTGGCGGCGATCATCAGGAAGATGCCGGCGTGATCGAGGCGGCGCAGGAACGGCTGGAAGCGCGGCCGGGCGAAATTGTAGGCGGTCGAGAAGGCCAGCATGGCGATCAGGCCGAGCGCATAGGCGACGATGGCGGCGACCTTGCCGATCAATCCCTCCTGCACGGCGAGACCCAGCGCCACCCCGCCGCCGAACAGGGCCAGGGCCAGGCCCACGACATGCACGATGAAATCGGCGTGGCGCGCCCACGGCGTCGGATAATGCTTCGGCAAACGGGTCATGTCCGCATAGAGCCTTACGCTTAGGTAAAGATCAAATCACGAAGGATGACGGATTTTGCCAGCCGGATCGTCGCCGACGCGATACACGGTCAGGCCAGCCTTTACTGGCTGGCGGCGTCCTGGATGAATCCATAGAAAAAACGGATGGCGCCGTCGAGGTCGTCAATGCTCAGCTTCTCGTCGTGGCCATGGATCGTCGCCTCCTCATCCTCGGTCAGGATGTAGGGCTGAAAACGATAGGTGTTATCGACGAGGTCCTCATAATATCGCGAGTCGGTGCCGCCAAAAATCAGGATTGGCGCGACCGGTGTCTGCGCGCCGGCAAGGTCGTGAATGTGTTTGACCAGCAATCCGTAGGCAGTGCTGGACGTCGATGAATAGGCCGTAGGCGGATTGGGCGGCGATTCCCAGTCGACACGGACATCCCGCAGACCGCTGACCGCGCGGCGGGCCTCCGCCAGGATGGCGTCGGCCGTGTCGCGCGGATGAATACGGATATTGATGCGCGCCTGCGCGACCGACGGCATTTCGTTCTCCTTGGTGGAACCGGATGCCATGGTGGGAGCCAGGGTCGTGCCGAGCAAGGCGCGGCCGGCAGGTACGGCGGTAATTTGTCCTTTAACCAAAAATCCGAAAAGCCACAGGTTTTCAACGGCAAAGCGGCGTAACCCGGTCATATCCGGCGCCAGGTCCCTTAGCATTTCGCGGTCGTTAGCCGTAAAGCCGGTGCGCGGTTTCAATCTTTCGATGGCGACGATAGCCTTCGCCAGGCGAGTGAGGCCAGGATCGGCTGATGGTACCGAGGAATGACCGCCGGCGTCCCGCGCCGTGACCACCAGTGTACCGTAACCTTTTTCAGCTACGCCGATGAAGGCGGCGCGTTTCCCTGTCAATTCGAAAGGATCGAGAACCGGTGGACCTTCATCGAGCACGAATTCGGCGTGGACAGAACGGGCGCGCAAGGCCGCGGCAATGGCTTGGGCGCCCGTTCCGTCGGTTTCCTCGTTGCTGCCAAGGCCGATGTAGATGGTGCGGCGTGGCTTGAAATTTTGGCGCGCCAGGGCGTCAACGGCCTCGAACAGGCTGATGAGTTGACCCTTCATGTCGATCGAGCCACGACCATGAACGGCGCCATCGGCGATGGCGCCGTCAAATGGCGGATATGACCACGCCATGTCGCCCGCTTCGCCTGCCGGCACGACGTCCATGTGGGCAATAAGGATAATCGGCTCCGCCGACGGATCGCCGCCCGGCCATGTATACAGCAGCGCGTGGTGGTCAAGTTCGGTTCGCGTCATGGCCTTGTGCGCGGACGGATAGGTCGTCTGAAGAAAGCTGCTGAACGCGGCCAGCGCCGCAGGGTCGGGCGATGGGTGGTCATCATAGCTTACCGTGCGGATTTGCACGGCCTGAGACAGGTGCAAGGGCGCGGCGGCAACAGCCGAATCGTCAAGGACCCGAAGATCCTGCGCCTGGGCCACGCCGAAAAAAATACATCCGATCAGCGGGCTGGTTACAAGGCATCCGCTCACATCGCGCCAAACCACGCGTCCCCCTCGCCACCCATCGACCGGCCGCATTGCACGACAATCAAGGGTTATGTGTTTCAAATCTTGCAATCAAAACGGCATTATGTCAGTTTACCATGACAGGGTAAAGGGGCGGGGGCATCATGCTCAAGATTTCCACGGCGTTAGGCGGAGGCACGCCCGAACGGCGGAGGCGGCTCGAACTGCTTTTTGTGGCTGTGCTCTTGGCAGCCTGTCCCGCCATCGCAGGAAGCGCCAACAAGAAATCGGCGCCGGCCGCGACGGGCTCGCCCATGCTGTATTTTCGGGCCAGCAGTCCATCAACCTGTAACGTCTACATGAATTACAGCTATGTCGACGATCCGAAGTTCCAGCTTCGGGTGATGAATCCCTATATCCTGACGTCCGCCGAAAGCGCCTTTGTCGCGCAATTCAATGCGCAGTTCGCCACCATGATAAGGCGCAGGCCGGACGCCTGCGACTATGTCAACAATCCCGCCGTCGCCCGGCTGACGCAGGATGCCATTCTGCAGGGCTGTCTGGAGCAGGAGCGCGCCATGGGTTATGGCGAGGGCAGCTGGAGCGGCGGTCGGCTCCCGGCGCCCAGCAACTGCATTTCCTACCGTGATTCCCCGCCGGGCGCCGTCGACCTGTTGCCCGGGAACCTGCCGGCACCGCGCATGAGTATCGAGGGGTGGATGAGCAAGGCCGCTTCCGGCCGATAGGAGCGAGCCATGGGCCATATTTTCATCTCGTACACCAAGAAGGACGTCAACCTCTGCGCCGAAATGGCCAAGCACCTGCGGGCCGCGGGCCTCGAGGTTTGGTACGACGTCAATCTGCCGATGGGCAGGAATTACGCGCCGATCATAGAGGAAAAGCTGCGCACCGCCGAAGCGGTCATTACGTTGTGGACCAAGCGGTCCGTACGGTCGAAATGGGTATATTTCGAAACCGAGCTCGCCTACCGCATGGCGAAACTGGTGCCTGTCCGGCTTGAAAGGTGCGAACTGCCGTCAGGCCTGGATGGCGTACAGACTTACGACTTCGACGCAAAAGCGGCCTCGCCGGCGGCGTGGGATACGCTCCTGGGATACATTCGGACGGCCGTCGACAACGGCCGGGAAAACCAGGATTCGGTCGATTCACTGGACGAACTGGTCTGGCGCAAGACGGTGACCAGCCGCGATCCTAAAGATTTCAGCGACTTCCTCGTCCGATACGAGAAAAGCCCTCATGCCGATGAAGCCAGGGCACTGTTAAAAAAAACGAGTCGCAACGACGGCATCCGCCGAACTCTATGGTTCGTTATCGGTGTCATCATCTATGTCGCCCTGCTGACGCCTCTCTTCAGCCTGGTGCACGACTTCGGCTCCGCGGGGGCCTGGTTTTGGATAACCCTGTACTTCCATTACTTCGCTTTCTTCGCGACGTTTGGCGCCATGATGGTGCCGATCTATTGCTTCACCCTGGCCAAGGCGCTCGACTACGGATTCCACCGCGCCTTCTTCCGGCCTGGCACAGGACTGGCCAAGGCGGCGACGCTGACGGTCATGTGCATCGCACCCGCAATGGCTTGCGCCGTTGTCACCTCGATGGAAACAAGCGACGGCTACGCGCCATGGCAGTTCACAGAGAAAGTGCTGTCCGCTCCGGTCCGGACGCTGGCGCCGATAGACAGCGATCGCAGCCTTGAACACATATTCAGCGATGCGCGCGATTCGGATCTGAAATCGCTGTGGGCGTTGCGCAATGATGATCCGGCTGCGGCCGGCCATTGCCTGATTACCGGGAAACGTGAAGCGCCTGGCGTTTGCCTGACGATGATGAAGGCGCTCCAGGTTGCGATGGAGCGGCGCATGAGGACCGATCCGGCATCGCTGTCGGCTACCAACACTGCCTATGTCTATAGCTTCTTTTTCTTCGCCCTGACCTTCCTCGGCAGCTATTTCAACATATTCTTCCTGTGTTTCCGATCGCAGAAGGTGCGGACGTGGATGGCGGGGCTGGCGCCATGGGGTGGGCAACGTTACGGGCAACTGCTCTGGCTGTTCGCGGTGCAACTCCTCTTCATTGCCGTCTGGTTCGTTGCCCGCATCATCTTTCAACTGGAGACGGCCACGATTCTCAATGCCGATTCCGGCGTCAATTACAACGCCGTCATCCGAAACAGCTATTTCGGCTTTGTCGCCGTGTATTTCGTGAGCATCGGCTTTGTTGTCGCCGCTGCGCTCAGGTTGCAGAATGCCCTGACACGGGCGGGTATTGTTATCCTCGCCGGTCTTACGGCCCTTTACCTTGGCATGTCGTTTTCAGTCACCGCCTTCTGCCGGTCCATGCAAGCCGTGATCGGCGGCCGGGCTGGCCCCGCGAGCCTGTTCGTTCTTATGGTGCTGCTGGTGTTCGTAATTTTCATTCCGCTGGTCCTGCCCAATTTGCTGCCGCGCGACGAAGACGACATCAACGGATGAACGCCGCCGCCGCCGCCTGAAAATGTGATTGGATTCGTTCTTAAACCACCTCGTCGGGCGCCAGTTCGCACGCGTGCTCGCCGGTCTCGATCTGCAGGGTGACGTGGCCGATGCCGTAGTCGTGCTCCATCAGGTGGCAGGCCTGGCGCAGGAAGGCGTCGCCGGGGTGGCCGCCGGGCATGACCAGGTGCGCGGTCAGCGCCACCTCGGTGGTGCTCATGCCCCAGATGTGCAGGTCGTGGACGCTGGCCACGCCGGACATCGCATTGAGCGCCGCCTTGACGCGCGCGAAGTCGACGCCCTCCGGCACGCCCTGCAGCGACAGGCGCAGCGAGTCGCGTAACAGCCCCCACGTCCCCCAAACGATGACCGCCGATACGACCAGGCTCAGCGCCGGATCGAGCCAGTTCCAGCCGGTGAGCAGCATGACCAGGCCCGACGCCACCACCGCGGCCGACACGATGGCGTCGCTGAGCAGGTGGGCGAAGGCCGCCTTGACGTTGAGGTCCGACTGGCCACTCGCGAACAGCCACGCCGTTACGCCGTTGACCACGATGCCAGCAGCGGCGACCCACATCACCGTGCCGCCGGCGGCCGCTCCCTGTGCAGCCATGAGGCGCTCGGCCGCTTCGAAGACGATACCGCCGACGGCGGCGAGCAGCAGTAGGGCATTGGCCACCGCCGCCATGATCGATGCGCCGCGAAAGCCGTAGGTGAAGCCCGGTTGCGGCCCGCGTCGGCTCAGCCACCACGCGCCCCAGGCCATGAGCAGGCCGATGACGTCGCCGAAATTATGGCCGGCGTCGGCAAGCAGGGCCAGCGAATGGGCGGCGAAGCCGTAGACGACCTCAGCGACAATGAAGGCGGCGTTGAGCCCGGCGGCCAGCAGGAACTGCCCGCCGAACTGCCGCGGCGCATGGCGGTGACCGTGGTCGTGCCCGTCATGATGCTGGTGATCGTGCGCCATGGGCCTAGGTTACGTGCTTTCGCATTCGGCCGCAAATCAAATAAATTCAGGTAGTTACGGTATATCGTTGCGTGCAGACTCCGAAGGCCGGAGGTCAGAGGCAAACGTTGCGCGTAATCTCTCAAGCAAGGAAGCCTGATGGCTTTTGCTACGCGAAAATCGTCAGGCCGCCATGCGGTGCCACACCGCCTGATCGACCTTGCCGGAATCGAGCTGGCCCCGCGTCTGCTGTTCGAACATCATGCCCATGGCCATGTCGTTGAGCGACTTGAAGCTGGCGTCGACATTTTCGGGATTGCCGTCCTGGGCCATGACGAAGAACTGCGCAGCATTGATGCGCGGCATCTTGAGCTGGATCAGATAGGCGAGGCGACGGGCGCGTTCGGGATTCCTGCGGTGGACATGGGCGTCCTCGGCGAACATCTCGCGGCCGAGCTGGGCGATATAGTCCACACTCAGCGCCGCAAAGCGGTCAGCATCGAGCGGCTGCATCATGCGCGCGGGCTCGATGTCGAGAATGAGGTCGTTCAGCAAAAAATACAACGGGTACACCTTCGGCTGGGGATCGGGAAATGACCCTACCAGACCGGGTTTGCCGTTCAGTTGAAAGAGACGGTTAACGGACGAAAATCGTCCGCTACCAGTGGATATGGCTTTGCAGGCTGGCCGTGGTGATGTTCTGGACGGTGATGGTGTTGCCGTTGCCCAGGTCGATGACGGTGTGGACGCCCGACGGGTGCAGCAGGCTGAGGTCGGCCGTGCCGTGGGTATAGGCCGA
>CAYYTA010000025.1:0-74721 GCA_964474575.1 uncultured Caulobacteraceae bacterium
GACGCGCGTGCTGGCCTCGCTGACCCCGCGCGAGGAACGCGTGCTGCGCATGCGCTTCGGCATCGGCATGAACACCGACCACACGCTTGAAGAGGTCGGCCAGCAGTTCTCGGTCACCCGCGAACGCATCCGCCAGATCGAAGCCAAGGCCCTGCGCAAGCTGAAGCATCCCAGCCGGTCGCGGAAGCTCAGGAGTTTCCTGGACAGCTGACGACAAAACCCGCTGGAGCGCTCCGGCGGGGTTTTCTTCCTTTCACCTCTCCCCTTTCAAGGGGAGAGGACGAGAGCGGAACGTTAGCGACGCGATCGGGTGAGGGGCCTATTTACCTCCAACGGGTGATATCATTTCAGTTTGAAACATCATATCGCCTTCAAAGCCCGCATTCTCGTCTGGTCATCGTTATGGCGCCGATGTTTTCTCCGCCCGCGTTAAGATAGACAACTCGAACTGAGGCACCCGCATGAAAGATTTGGTATTGCGGCTCAAGGGCGCATATTTGGCTTGCCATGTTATCGTACTGGCTGATCAGGGGCACCTGTCCCGAGATATTTGCGGTCAAACGTAATTGTGTGCCTATGGCTTCAACTTTTGTCACAACGGTATTCTGGCCAAAATTCATTGGCACCTTCACATCCGCGGAAACCTGGCGCAGGGTGTCTTCAAGGGTGTTGGGATTCGATCCAGGCACCGGATTGGCAACCGACAGGAGATTTGGCTGACGGCTCGCCGTAATAGATTCGCCCGACTCAGGATGGCCGCCCGTCCGCTGTGGCGGAACCATGTACCGCAGAAGCTCATGCGCGTCATAGACGCCGGGCGCATTGCTCGGCTTCGGCCCCCTGAACATCTTGATCGTGATCGTCTCGCCCGGCTTGATGATGTTGTATGCCGTGGTAGTGGCTGTTCCTGAGAGGAACGTAGTGCTATTCGCCGTGCCATTGAAGAGGGCGGTGTTGCCGAAGCCTGTCGCTGTGCCATTGATAAAAGTGGAGCCGTTGGCCGTACCTGAGATGTCCGTTCTCGATATAGTTTGGTGGCGACTGCGGTCCTGATCGGACACGATATAGAATCCGTCGTATCCATCTGCGACCGTCTCTTCAGCAGCCTTCCTCAAGGTATATCGGGTGATCGTGTCCGTATCTGTGAAGGCGTTGCCGCGTGCTAAGATCTGGACGGTCGATTCGTCGATTCGATGCGCTTGCACTCCGCCCAGGAGTCCCTTTACTCCGCTCATCTCCTGATAGGGGGTGCATCCTACCAAAGCTAAAGATGCGGCGATTGTAAGAATGATCCGGTACGTCATGGGCCATGCTTCCTCGGTATTGGCGTGGTAGTTCCAAGGTCACTGCGGGTTTGCTTCCCTTCTTGGCCTTGCCGATGGTTGAGCCTGAATAACATCCTTAGGTTAAGATGAGGTATAAAAGCCCGTGGACCGAAAGTCCGCATTTATGTCCTATCCTGTCCGATGGACGAGAGGGCAATCCTTCACGAACTGGGAAAAAGGATCAGAGCGCAGCGCAGGCGCATTGGTCTGACTCAGGAACAGCTTGCCCTGGTGGCTGACGTGGACCGGTCCTATTACGGCGCGGTTGAACGCGGCGAGCGGAATATCACCTTCATAGTCCTGTGCCGCCTGTGCCTGGCGTTAAGGTGCGATGTCGCTGCGCTCACCAATGGACTGCCGGCGCCTCTATAAGCGCCAATCTAAAAAAGCACTCTGCCATGTCAAAAAATCCAGCTATTCTATAGGATTTATATCCGGCTGTTGCTTGCCAGTATGCCAGACGCGAAGCCCTTCGGGGGCGTCTTTGTAAATCCGATCGTAAGCCCGTCGAATGTCACACCGGGCGCGCCAAAACATCGACGATCATTTTTTGAACACGTCGGGCTCAGGATCGGGCGTGTTGGGATCGCGCTGCAAATCCCGCAACTTTTTCTTTCCGACTCCCGTCTTGCCGCTATTGCGCCGTCTTGCGATACGCAAAAGGGCATAGCCGATTGGCTCTATGTCGATGACCTCGGGATCATAGCCGTCGAGCCACTCCGCCACGTCGCCGTGATCCGGGTGCTTCGGATCGGCCAGGATGTCGAGCATGGCGTAAAAGCCGGGCGTGCCGCCGCAGTCCTCAGGCGGTCCGTTGCGCTCGCCTGCTATGTAACGCGGATAGACCAGGTCCGGATCGCCTGCGCGGATATCCGTCGCCGTCAGCCGGTGTTCCCACGAATCGCCGAAGTCGTAGAGGTAGTCGATGCGGGTCTTTCCCGGTTTCAGCACGTCGCGCAGGCGGACCTTGCCGGCGTCGGCCGTTTTATCGCCCCAGGCGTCCCTCATCGGCAAGCCGTAACGCTGCTTGCCGATGGTGAATTCCCACAGGTGGCTGTTCGTCCATCCCATGACGATCTGGACGATATCGTTCAGCACTTTCAGCGTGCAGGACGTGGGCACCTCGACCTGCCGCCAGATCAGCGGATCGCTGTCGCACAGTTCGATGCGTACCGTGACGATTTCGCCGAAACTTTCATCGGCGGTTTTAAGTCGCGTCGGGCTCATGCCGTGACGGTGCCAGAACCACACCACCGAATCCAGCGGAAACGTCGGACATGGCGGCCGCCTACATCTTCTTGCAGGCGGCCGAGGTCGGCAGCTTTTCGCCAGGCGCCACGTAGCTGAAGGCGAAGGCGTTGACCGCGAACGGTTCCTGATGGGGCTTGAGGATGTTGTCGTGGCGGATGGTGCCGAAGTCGCCGCTGAAGGTCATGGCGCGATCCGCGTCTTGAAGGTATAATGGCCGTGCGACAGCGTCACCTGGCCGAGTGTCAGCATGATGCGGAAACCGGCGACGCAGTTGTAGGCGCCGTCGGGCAGGCCGACCGGTTGTTCCGGCAGAGTGGCGAAGGCGGACCGTGCAATCAAGGCCACAGCGAGGATCGTCAGGACGACGGCAATTTTCTTCATCATATCAATTCCTTCCCTTGTAAACGACGGTCTACGCAGCCCGGGCATCGGCGTCAATCCGTGGCGCCGCCATCGACACCGGCGTCCCGCCATGTCACAATCGGCGCATGATCACGCGTCGCCAAACTCTCGCCGGCCTGAGCAGCCTGGCCGCGCTTGCCCGCCCAGCGGCGGCTCAGGACATGAGGGCGGCCATCGACGCCATCCTCGCCGACAAGGCGCAGTCCGGGCATGTGCCGGGCTATGCCTTCCTGGCGGTGCGCGACGGCAAAATTATCCACGCCGTCGCCGTCGGCCAGCGTGATCGCGAGAAGGGCCTACCGGTTACGCTCGACACCCTGTTTCCGATCGGTTCGTGCACCAAGGCCTTCACCGCGATGGCGGTCGGCGTGGCCTGTGACCGCGGCGGGATGAGCCTCGACGACCGGCCGCACAGGTACCTGCCGTACTTCAGGATGTTCGATGCCGATGCCGACGCCCGCATCACCCTGCGCGACATGCTGAGCCACCGTACCGGTCTGCTCGCCAAGGCCGACCTGGCGGCGGAACCCGGCGTGCTGACGCGCGAGGAATATGTCCGCGCCGCAACCTCGGCCAGGCCGGCTTTTCCGTTCCGTTCGACCTTCCAGTACTCCAATTCGATGGTCGCCGGCGTCGGCGAGGTGCTCGGCCACGCCGGCGGTGCGAGCTGGGAAGAGGTGGTGACGCGTGACGTGCTGCGCCCGGCCGGCATGACCACGGCTCAGGCGACGCTGCTTGGCCTTGACGACACGCCGGACCATGTCACCGGCTATGTCCATGACGCGGACAAGGGCTTCATCTCCACCCCGCCGCCGGCCAGCCTGGTCGCGCTGGCGCCCGCCGGCGCCATTGCCGCCTCGGCCAACGACATGGCCAACTGGTTGAAGGTCCTGACGGGGGGCGGCGCGCCTTTGGTCCGGCCGGAGACGCTTGCCGCCATCACCGCGCCGCAGGTCGCGGTCAGCGACAAGCTGGCCTATGCGCTGGCCTGGGTGACCTATGGCTGGAACGGCCTGAAGGTGGCCGAGCACAACGGCGGCTCGGAAGGCATCTGCGCCCTGACCAGCTTCATCCCCGAGGCGCGAACCGGTTTTGTCTTCCTCGGCAACACCTCGCCCAACTTCCTGACCCAGATCGGCAATCTCGGCCCGCTGGTCTATCCGCTGCTGCTCGGCGTCAGCCATGTCAGGGACGTGCCGGTGCCATCGGCGCGGCCGGACGAGATCGTCGTCACGGACAAAGGTTACCAGGCCGATCCGCCGCCGGCGCCGCAGATCGATGTTGGAACCCTGCTGGCGCGCATGACCGCCGCCATGGGCAAGCCACCGAAAGCCGCCCTGGTCGCGCACGGCGACAAGACTTATGAAAACCAGGGTGTCACGGCCGGCTTCAGCCTGTCCGCCCGCGCGCCCGCCGCCCACGAAGAGATCGAGCTGTGGCGCGCGGCGGATCGCGACATCGGCCGCTTCCGCCTGTGGTTCGATGGCCAGGCCGGCGGTCAGGAAACCACCTTCGGCCAGGACCAGGTCTACGACGCCGCGACCTGCGCCGGCATGGCCCGCGACCTCGATGTCTGGCCGTGGCCGCGGCTCGATGCGCTCTATACCGGCATGGATATCGGCGACACCGCCTGGCTTTCCGGGCACCGGCCGGCGGTCATCGTCAATCTTGTCGCGCGGGGCGGCGGCAAGACGGACCTCTACATTTCGCTCAACGATTATCGTGTCCTGCGCAAGGAGTCGGGCGGCGTCTCGACGACCTATGGCGACTATCGCGAGGTCGACGGCGCCTGGTTGCCGTTCTCGTGGGAAATCCACGACGGCCTCGGTCTTACAACTGTCACCTGGCGCGATATCGCCTTCGCCGACAGCCTGCCGGACAGCACCTTCATGTCGGCCGGGACGGTATAAAAAAACCCGGTGGACCAGGAGATCCACCGGGGCTTAAGGCCAGTGCCTTCCAAATAATGCCACATTAAGAAGGCGCTTTAAAACCGGAAGCCTGGCCAGGCCGTGAAAAAGGGAAAGAAGCCGGCCATTCGTCCAGTTTTAAACACGAACCTGCGGAAACACCGCAGGGAAACAGGGTGAAGTCTTCTTAATCCAAATTTGACAACGCTGTCAAGAATAATAACCCAAACAAAAATTCTATTTTGCAAAACGGGCAAATTTCCTTGCATCGTAAACGTTTGCGAAAGCGCCGCGCGGCTTGACGCGCCATGACGGCGCTGTCATGTACATGGTTATAAGGCATGGGTTTTCACGGGAGCGGCATGGCAAGCGCCGGTTTTCGTGTTAGTCTGCAAAAAAACACCGGTATATGTAAAACAGCATAGGCCGGAAAAACATTGGGAAGAAGGCTTCAAAGCAGCATGTCCGTCACCGTTCGTCGTCTGAGTTTTGCCCTGAAAACGTCCGCCGCCATGCTGGCCGCCCTGTCGCTGGCAGCGGGTGGGGCCGAGGCCGCGCCGAAGAAGCACAAGGCGCCCGTCCACAAGGTCGTCAAGAAGGGCAAGAAGGCGGATCCGGCGCCCGCCATCATCGCCGTCGATCCCGCCTGGCCGAAGCTCGGCGACGCCGGCCTGATCGACGCGGCGACCGAGGCCCGCATCACCGACATCATGTCGAGGATGACGCTGGAGGAAAAGGTCGGTCAGACGATCCAGGCCGACATCGGCTTCATCAAGCCCGAGGACCTGGCGACCTATCCTCTGGGCTCGATCCTGGCCGGCGGCAATTCCTCGCCGGGCGGCAACGAACGCGCGTCGCCCGAAGCCTGGCTGAAGCTGGCCGACGACTATTACCGCGCCGCCGCCTCGCGCCCGAGCAAGGCGCCCATTCCGCTGATGTTCGGCATCGACGCCGTGCATGGCCATTCGAACCTCGTGGGCGCGGTCATCTTCCCGCACAATGTCGGCCTTGGCGCGACCCACGATCCCGACCTGATCCGCCAGATCGGCGAGGTCACGGCCGACGAAATGAGCGTCGCCGGCGTCGACTGGACCTTCGCCCCCACCGTCGCCGTGTCGCGCGACAAGCGCTGGGGCCGCTCCTACGAAAGCTATTCGGAAAACCCGGCCGACGTCGCCGCCTATTCCGGCCAGATGGTCGAGGGGCTTCAGGGCGAGAACGGCGGCCGCGACGGCGTCAAGACCGGCCACATCATCTCCACCGCCAAGCACTTCCTTGGCGACGGTGGAACCCAGGACGGCAAGGACCAGGGCGACGCCGAGATGTCCGAGGCCGACCTGGCGCGCATCCACGGCGCCGGTTACCCGCCGGCGATCGAGGCCGGCGTGCTCAGCGTCATGATCTCGTTCTCGTCGTGGAACGGCCAGAAGATGGCGGGCAACAAGCGGCTGATCACCGGCGCGCTCAAGCAGCGCATGCACTTCGACGGCTTCGCCATCACCGACTGGAACGCCCACCGCCAGATTCCGGGCTGCGACAAGGACGACTGTCCCGCCGCGATGAACGCCGGCGTCGACATGTTCATGGCGCCGGATTCGTGGAAGGCGATGTACACCAACACGCTGAAGGACGTGAAGTCGGGCAAGATCCCGATGGCGCGGCTGGACGACGCCGTGCGCCGCATCCTGCGCGCCAAGATCAAGGGCGGACTGTTCGATGAAGGCGCGCCGGCCGACCGGCCGCTGGCGGCGCACTGGGACGACCTCGGTTCCACCGATCACCGCGCCGTGGCGCGCAAGGCGGTGCGCGAATCCCTGGTCCTGATCAAGAACCAGGCCGGCATCCTGCCGCTCAAGGGTTCGGCCAATATCCTGGTCGCCGGCGACGGCGCCGACAATATCGGCAAGCAGGCCGGCGGCTGGACCATCACCTGGCAGGGCACGGGCAACAGCAACAGCGACTTCCCCAATGGGCAGTCGATCTTCGGAGGCATCCAGGATGCCGTCGCCAAGTTCGGCGGCACGGCGACGCTTTCGCCCGACGGTTCCTTCACCACCCGCCCGGACGTGGCCGTGGTGGTGATCGGCGAGGATCCCTATGCCGAGTTCCAGGGCGACCGCACCAACCTCGCCTACAAGCAGGGCGACACCTCCGACCTCGACCTGATCCAGAAGCTGAAGTCCGAGGGCGTGCCGGTGGTGACGGTATTCCTGTCGGGGCGGCCGCTGTGGACCAATCCCTATATCAACGCTTCCGACGCCTTCGTCGAGGCCTGGCTGCCGGGCAGCGAGGGCGGCGGCGTCGCCGATGTGCTGGTCGGCAACGACCTCGGCCACCCGCGCTACGATTTCCGCGGCAAGCTGACCTTCTCGTGGCCGAAGACCGCCAACCAGGGACCGCTCAATGTCGGCACCATGGGCTATGATCCCCAGTTCGCCTACGGCTACGGCCTGACCTATGAGGACAACGGCGACCTGCCGCGCCTGTCCGAGGACTCGGGGCTGAAGGACGACGCCGTCGTCAATGTCGACACCTATTTCGCCGCCGGCCGCGTCAAGGCGCCGTGGAAGCTCAGCCTTGTCGACGCCAAGGGCTCGCAGGACGGCGACCAGGCCAGCTTCTCCTCGCCCGCCGGCACGGTCATGCAGAACCCGGTCGACGCCGGCAAGCAGGAAGCCGGCCGGTCGCTCGTCTTTACCGGCATTGGCTCGGGCGAGGCGGTGTTCAGTGGTGATGCCGTCGACCTGTCGCGCCAGACCACCGGCAAGATGACGCTGTCCATGACCTATCGCCTCGACGGCCCGGTTTCGGGCCCGGTGTGGATGGCGATGGGCAAGGACGCCGCGCACGAACACGCCATCGACGTGTCGTCGGCCCTGACCGCGCCGCAGGGGCAATGGGCCACGGTCAAGATCACGCTCGATTGTTTCGTGGCGGCCGGCGTCGATGAAAGCGCGATCGGCGTGCCGTTCTCGCTCAAGTCCGACGCGCCGCTGGCCATCAGCTATTCGAGCGTGAAACTGGCCTCGAACGAAGGCGACGCCACCTGCCCGGCGCAATAGGGGGTTGGGGGGAAGGAAGCAAGAAACCCCTCCACCATTTGCCATGAAGAATAGCAAATGGTCCCATCGCTGGCGAAAGATATACTTTCGCTGCGCTATACCCCAAAATCCTGCGGATTTTAGGGAGGCATAAGAATCGCGCTCCTTTATGCCTCCCCAAATTTTCTTGAAATTTGGGGATGGTGGAGGGGCGTCTTGCTTGACCATCATCCAATTGCCTTTTCGGCCGCTATGTGATTATCTGCCATTTGTAATATTAATAACAAGGCGTTAACGCGCCGCGAGGGGAAACATGCCCGATCTCAAGCACCTGCTGCCGCAGGCCAACTTCCTGTCGAATCTCGACATGTGGATTGTCCTGTTTTACGCCGTCTCTATTTTCGTTCTCGCCCAGGTTGTCGGACGGCGCAAGGCGAGCGAGGAAGTCTCGACCAAGGGCTATTTCCTGGCCAACAACTCTTTGCCGTGGTGGGCCATCGGCGCATCGCTGATCGCCGCCAACATTTCGGCCGAGCAGATCGTCGGCATGTCGGGATCGGGCTACAAGATCGGCCTGGCCATTGCCTCCTATGAATGGATGGCGGCGATTACCCTGATCATCGTCGGCAAGTGGTTCCTGCCGGTTTTTCTGAGGAACGGCGTCACCACCATGCCGGGCTTTCTGGAGCAGCGCTTCGGTCCGCCGGTGAAATACCTGATGGCGGTGTTCTGGCTGATCCTCTACGTCTTCGTCAATCTGACCTCGATCCTGTGGCTGGGCGGCACGGCGGTGACGACCGTGACCGGGCTCGACCCGTTCTGGGTGCTGGCGGGTCTCGGCACCTTCGCCCTGTTGTACCAGATCACCGGCGGCCTCAAGGCCGTGGCCCTGACCGACATCGTCCAGGTGTCGCTGCTGGTGCTGGGCGGGCTGATCATCGCCGGCCTGACCCTGTCGAAGATCGGCGGCGCGGGCGGCATCGGCGCGGGCTTCGGCCAGCTGATGCACAACTATCCCGAACACTTCCGCATGATCCTGCCGAAGACCAGCGCGTTCTACAAGGACCTGCCAGGCATTGCCGTCCTGGTCGGTGGCATGTGGATCATGAACATCTCATACTGGGGCTTCAACCAGTACATCATCCAGCGGGCCCTGGCCGCCAAGGATACCGCCGAGGCGCAAAAGGGCATCGCGTTTGCCGCCTATCTCAAGCTGCTGATGCCGCTGATCGTCGTTGTGCCCGGCATGGCGGCGCTGATCCTGGCGCCGGCCCTGCCCAAGCCCGACGCCGCCTATCCGACCATGATGACCCTGTTGCCGTCGGGCCTGCTGGGCCTGGTCTTCGTGGCCCTCACCTTCGCTGTCATTTCGTCGACGGCATCGAAGATCAACTCGATCGCCACCATCTTCACGCTTGATATCGTGGCGCCGCTCAACCGGACCCTGTCCGACACCACCCTGGTGCTGATCGGCCGTGTCGCCGCCGTCGTGGCGGTGATCATCGCCGTCCTGACCGCCAAGCCGCTGCTGGGTCAGTTCGACCAGGCCTTCCAGTACATCCAGGACTTCACCGGCTTCTTCACGCCGGCGATCGTGGTCATCTTCGGCCTCGGCATGTTCTGGAAGCGCTGCTCGACCGCCGGCGCCTTTGCGGCGGTGGCGGGGGGCTTCCTGATGTCGTGCTTCTTCTACGTGGCGTCGTACCTGCACACGCACCCCGATTTCCTTGGCTTCACCAACAGCTTCATGGCGACACAGGTCCCCGACATGCCGTTCATGAATCGCGTCGGCTGGGTGTTCTGGATCGCCACCGCGATCTGTATCGGCGTGTCGCTGCTGGTGCCGAACAAGCGCGAGGTGTCAACCTTGACGCTGGAAGGGGTAAGCTTCAAGACCTCGCCGGTGTTCAATGCGCTGGCCATAGGCGTGGTGGTCATACTGATCGGGTTGTACGTGTACTTCAAGTAAGCCCGGCCAGAACGAAAGAGAGGGGCGGCGAAGGGCGACCTTCGCCGTCCTTTGTTTTGTCGGGCAATTGGTTGACAGTAAGCCGCCCGCGCCGCATGTTAGCGCTAACGACATACGGAGGAACGAGGATGCGATACGTAGCAAGCGCCCTGGCGCTGGGCCTGATGCTGGCCGGCGGCGCCCATGCCCAAGGCATGAACGCACAGGCTCGCCATATCGCCATCGACCTCAACGGTCCCAGCCAGGCGCGCGATCATTTCTATGATCTTTCCGTCGGTTCCGACTACCCCGGCACCCTGATCCGCGACGACAGCCTGGCCCAGCTGCAGACGGTCGAGGACGCCGTCCATTTCCGCTATGTCCGCTTTCACGCCATCTTCCACGATGTGCTCGGCACGTACAGGATCGTCGACGGCAGGCCTTCCTATGACTGGACGAAGATCGACTATCTCTACGACCATCTGCTCAAGATCGGCATCAAGCCGTTCGTCGAGCTCGGCTTCACCCCCGAGGCGATGAAGACCTCCGACAACGCGATCTTTTACTGGCACGGCAACACTTCGCACCCGAAGCCGGAGCTGTGGGGGCCGCTGGTCGAGGCCTTTGCCCGCCATCTCGAGGACCGTTATGGCGCGGATGAGGTCAGGACCTGGTATTTCGAAGTGTGGAACGAGCCCAATCTCGACGGGTTCTGGGAAAAGGCCGACCAGGCGGCTTACTTTTCGCTCTATGACCAGACGGCGGCGACGCTGAAAAAGGTTGATCCCAATTTGCGCGTCGGCGGGCCGTCGACGGCGGGCGCGGCCTGGGTGCCGGAGTTCCTTGATCACACCAGGGCGTCGGGTGCGCCGGTCGATTTCATCACCACCCATACTTACGGCGTCAACGGCGGCTTCCTGGACGAGCAGGGCCACGACGACACCAAGCTCGACCCCAACCCGGACGCCATCACCGGCGACATCCACCGCGTGCGCGCGCAGATCGAGGCGGCGCGGCCCGGCCTGCCGCTCTATTTCACCGAATGGTCGACCAGCTATACACCGCGCGACCCGGTCCACGACAGCTACGTTTCCGCCCCCTACATCCTGACCAAGCTCAAGGCGTCGCAAGGCGCCCTGCAGGGCATGAGCTACTGGACCTTCTCCGACCTGTTCGAGGAGCCCGGCCCGCCGCCTACGCCCTTTCATGGCGGTTTCGGCCTGCTCAATCGCGAAGGCATCAAAAAGCCCGCTTTCTTCGCCTATAAGTATCTGGCCGAACTGGGCGACACCGACCTCGAAACGACCGACAGTCAAGCCTATACCGCGCGGTCGGGCGACAGCGTCCAGGCCCTGGTGTGGGATTTCCAGCAACCTGTGCAGGACAAGAGCAACCGGCCCTACTACACCCGGGTCGAACCGACCCACACCAGTCAGCCGGTGACCATCGACCTCAAAGGCATGAAGCCCGGCCGATATACCGTGCACGTCTACCGCACCGGTTTCCGCGCCAACGACCCGCAGACGGCGTACCTTGAAATGGGCTCGCCCGACAAGCTGACGCCGGCGCAGCTCGACAAGTTGAAGGCCCTGTCGGCCGACGCGCCGGAAGTGACGGCGACGGTCAAGGTCGGCACGTCGGGCACGGCGCATTACAGCGTGACCATGCGCGCCAATGACATTGTGCTGGTGAAGATCGACCCGACGTAGGGTTACTTCTCGTCGTCGACGAACTCGGCTTCCTGGGCGTTGGTGCGCGTCACGCGCGCCACGCGCAGGCTGTTGGTCGTGCCGCCCTTGCCGAAGGGCATGCCGGCGACGATGACGATGTCCTGGCCCGGTTCGGCAATGCCTTCGGAGCGCGCCAGCTTCGACGCCACCGCGACGGTTTCGGTCATCGAATGGGTGATCGGCGTGATCACCGGGTGCACGCCCCAGGTCAGGGCCAGGCGCCGGGCGGTGTCCATATTGGGCGTCAGGCCCATGATCGGCGCGGTCGGCCGTTCGCGTGCGACGCGCAGCACGGTCGAGGACGAATTGGTCAGGGCGGCGATGGCCACGGCGTCGATGGTCTGGGCCACGCTGCGGGCGGCGGCGGCGATGGCGCCGGAGGTCGACTTTTCCGGCTCAGGGCGGCGGCGGTCGGTCATGCCGCGCCAGCCGTCGTCCCTTTCGACGCGGGCGACGATGCGGTCCATGATGGTGACGGCCTCGATCGGATACTGGCCGGCGGCGGTTTCGGCCGACAGCATGACGGCGTCGGCGCCGTCGAACACGGCGGTGGCCACGTCCGACGCCTCGGCGCGGGTGGGGGTAGGGGCCGAAATCATCGACTCCAGCATCTGGGTCGCCACGATGACCGGCCGGCCGAGATTGCGCGCCGTCATGACGATGCGCTTTTGCGCCAGCGGCACTTCTTCCGGCGGCAGTTCGACGCCTAAGTCGCCGCGCGCCACCATGACGGCGTCGCTGAGGCGGACGATTTCGTCGAGATTGTCGAGCGCCTGCGGCTTTTCGAGCTTGCTAAGCACCCAGGCGCGGCCCTTGATCAGGTCGCGCGCTTCGAGCACGTCCTCAGGGCGTTGCACGAAGCTGAGGCCGATATATTCGACGCCGCGTTGCAGCGCGAATTCCATGTCCTCGCGGTCCTTCTTGGTCAGGGCCGGGATCGGCAGCACCACGTCGGGGACGTTGACGCCCTTGCGGTCGCTGAGGCGGCCGCCATTGACGACGACGGTTTCGAGGTGATCCTCGCGCACATGGACGACGCGCAGCTTCAGCTTGCCGTCGTCGAGCAGCAGGTGCGAGCCGATCTGGGCGGCGGCGATGATTTCGGGGTGGGGCAGGTTGGCGCGGCGCAGGTCGCCCGGCGTCGGGTTGAGGTCGAGGCGGAACTCCTGGCCGTTGGTCAGCACGACCGCGCCGCCCATGAACTTGCCGACACGCAGCTTCGGGCCCTGGACGTCGGCCAGGATGCCGATCGGATGCCTGGTCTTGGCTTCCAGCTCGCGGATCAGCTCGATGTTGCGGCCGTGGTCCTCGTGGCTGCCGTGCGAGAAATTGAGGCGGAAGACGTCGGCGCCGGCCTGGTGCAGCTGGGCCATCATCTCGGCGTTCGAGGACGCGGGGCCCAGGGTGGCGACGATCTTGGTCTTGCGGCGGCGGAGGATTCTCAAAACGTACCCTACCTTTTGAAAAGTTTCAATTTTTGCCAGCTTCTTGTGACTGGACAGGACGGCGCATTTTTGGGGGCCGTTACGGCGGTGACAAGAACCTCCGTTCTGCCTCAGGGTCAAGGCTTTTTTTATGACATTGACAGCGCTTACCGGGCCATCATCTGGCGTCGTTTTGCGGCGCGTGCTAGGCATGATGAAAAGATCGAAATCGATTACAAAAGGGAAGCTCGCCATGAAGAGCCTGATCCGCGCGCTGGCCGCCGCCGTCGCTTTTTTCGCCCTGCCTCTGGCCGCCCTGGCCGCGCCGCCGGTAAAGCACAATCCTCCGCAATACAAGCACTTCAAGGTCGCGATCTATATCCCGGTCGGCGTCGCTATACCCCTGGCCGACCCCAAGGTGTTCGACAGGCAATTTGCCCGCGCCATGCACCAGGTGCCGTTCGACAAGGTTTACCTTGAAGTCTACCGCGACCGCACCTTCGCCACCGACGCCCAGATCGATATCATCAAGCATGAATTCGAGGCCAGGGGCATCGAGGTCGCCGGCGGCGTGACCCTGGCGGCCGGCGGCTTCAACGGCCAGTTCGGCACCTTCGACTATGAGAACCCGGCCGACCGCGCCGAGTGCCGGAAGGCGATCGAGGAGGCGGCGCGCCATTTCGATGAAGTCATCATGGACGACTTCTTCTTCTATACCACCAAGTCCGACGCCGACATCGCCGCCAAGGGAACGCGGACGTGGACGCAGTACCGGCTCGACACCATGCGCGAGGTGTCGCAGGATCTGGTGCTCGGGCCGGCGAAAAAGGTCAACCCGAATGTCCGGGTGATCATCAAATACCCGAACTGGTACGAGCATTTCCAGGGACTGGGCTACGACCTCGAAAAAGAGCCGTTGATGTTCGACGGGCTTTATACCGGCACCGAGACGCGCGATCCGGTGATCACCGACCAGTTGCTGCAGCAGTACGAATCCTATGAAATCATCCGCTATTTCAGCAATATCCGACCGGATCACTATAACGGCGGCGGCTGGGTCGACACCTATTCGACACTCTATGCCGACCGTTATGCAGAGCAACTGTGGGACACGCTATTCGCCAAGGCGCCCGAAATCACCCTGTTCAACTGGATTCCGGCCGCCGAGGACAAGGCGATCGATGGCGGTGACCGCGCCAAATGGGCTGACCAGGACACGAGCTTCAACTGGAAAGCCATCACGTCGGCCTATAAGTCCGACGGTGCGTCCGATCCCGGCCCGGGTTGGGGTGAAGCGGCCGGCGCGGCGCTGAAGGCCGCCGACGCCGTCACCGGCGATCTCGGCAAGCCGGCCGGCGTCATGAGCTACAAGCCGTTCCAGTCGTCGGGTGAGGACTTCCTGCACAACTATCTTGGCAATATGGGCGTGCCGATCGAGCTGACGCCGCACTTCCCCAAGGATGCCGGCATGATCCTGCTGACCCAGGCCGCCGCCGCCGATCCCGACATCATCAGCGAAATCAAGGGCCAGCTCCAGGCCGGCAAGTCGGTCATGGTCACCTCTGGTTTTGTGAAAGCTACGCAGGACACGAATCGTAAGGATGGGGGCTTCCAGGACCTGCTTGAAGTCCAGGCCACGGGCCAGGAGGTCGCGGTCAACGACTATTTCAACGGCTACGGCGCGGGCAACGGTCTCAGCCTGCGTGACGATCCCAAGGTTGCGCCGAAGGACATCCTGTTCCCGGAACTGCACTATTACACCAACGACGCCTGGCCGATCATACGCGGCGTCTCCGGGGCACGCGGCTTCCCGATCCTTCTGATGAACCGCTATTCCAAAGGCATCCTCTATGTGCTGAACATCCCGGATAACATCGGCGATCTCTACAGCCTGCCGCAGGGGGTGATGAGCCAGGTCAAGACCTATCTGCAAAAGGGCGATCCGGTGCGCATCGACGCCCCGTCGCAGGTGGCGCTGTTCGCCTATGACAATGGCGCCTTCATCGTCGAATCCTATCGCGATGAGCCGGTCAAGGTGACGATCTCTCTGGCCGGCAAGACGGCGACCCTGACCGGTGGCGACGGCACGAAGGTCGCGATGAAGCCGGTTGCCCCGGGCAGCGACAACTTCGCCGCCCGGCTGAGGGACGATCCGCGCACCGAGTTCGAGGTGACCATCCCGCCGCATTCCTTCCGCCTGTTCAAGCGGTCGTAGAACAACCCACCTCTCCCCTTTCAAGGGAAGAGGACGAGAGGCGAGTGTAACGAAGCCGATAGGGTGAGGGGCTTTTCTGCCGGCGGAATGATCCCCTCATCTGGCGCTTCGCGCCACCTCCTCCCTTTGAAAAGGGGAGAAGTGAGGGGCAGTCATAAGTTCGCGTCAGACACGCGTCGACTTGTCGGACAATAGGCGCCGTGCGAGGGTGCCAGCGCCCGTGTGCGGTGAAAACCCACGCCATAACGCTGTTTTTTAAGCGCGCGGGCTTGCAAAGGCGCCGTTTTTGCAATTTGATTTATTTAATCGGTGCGTGTCAGGTGTGCGGCGCGTAACCACAACCGTGTACAGGGCAGGAACATGACCGAATCCTCAGCTTCCAAACAGGGAGGCGGCGGCCTCCTACTGGCCGTCGTCTATGTGACGTGCCTCTTTTTCATCTGGGCCTTCGTCACCAATCTGGTCGACCCGCTCGTCAAGAGTATGATGGTGATCTACCATCTGACCAACGTCGAGGCTCAGCTCAACCAGTTCGCCTTCTTCATCGCCTATGGCGTCATGTCGATCCCGTCCGCCTGGTACCTGTCGAAATATGGCTATGCGAATTCGATCATCCTGGGCCTCGTTGGTATCATCGCCGGTTGCCTGATCGCCTGGTCGACCAATTTTTCGCACACCTTCATCACCGTCCTGGTTGGCCTTTTCGTGGCCGCCTCGGGCATAACCCTGTTGCAGGTGGCGGCCAATCCGCTGATCTCGGCCATGGGCAAGCCCGAAGGCTCGCACTTCCGCCTCAACCTAAGTCAGGCCTTCAACTCGATGGGCGCCTTCATCGGCGGCATCTTCGGCTCGGCCTTCCTTCTCAAGGGGCCGCTGTTTGACAAGGGCATCGTGCCGACGCAGGCGATGAAGGACGCAGGCCTTGGCTTCGTAACGAGTGTCTATTTCGAGATCGCCGTCGTCTTTGCGGTATTCACCCTGGCGGTCTTCCTGGTACGCAACACCATTGCCGCCAATGCGCCGGCGCGTGCGGCAAACGTCGAATCGCCGTTCAAGGCCTTCGGTTCGAAATGGGCCAATCTCGGCTCGCTCGGCATCTTCCTTTATGTCGGCGCCGAAGTCTGTGTGATTTCGGGGATGATCTTCTTCCTCGAGCAGCCGCAGATCATGAATCTGCCGTCGCAGGATGCCGGCTTTGTCGGTCCGGTCTTCATGCTGTTTGCCATGTTTGGCCGTTTTATCGGCTCGTGGCTGATGACCTTCGTCAAGGCCACGACCATGCTGACGCTGGTTGCCTTGGGTGCGATCGTGTTGTGCATCTTTGTCATCGCCACCTTCCACATGGAATCGGCGCCGTTGCCAGGGACTCTGCCGATCTATACTTTCCCCGGCTGGTATAACGCTCCGTTGGCGACAGGCTTCTATCCTGGCATCGCGGCGCTGCTGATCGGCCTGTTCAACTCGATCATGTTCCCGACCATCTTCACCCTGACGCTGGAACGTTCCAGCGCACCGGCCTCGGCGACGTCGGGCCTGATGTGCATGGCGATCTGCGGCGGTGGCTTCATCTCGCTGGCCTATGGTCAGGCGGTGGACATGTTCCTGGCGCACTTTCCTGTCGGCGCCCGCTCGCTGGCCTTCAGCGTGCCACTGGTGTGCTATCTCTACGTCCTGTGGTTCGCGCAGGCCGCCAAGAAGGCGCCGGTCCACGCCATCGAAGAAGGCGTAAGCTCCGGCCACTGATAAAATGACGGCGGCTCCCTGCTGGCTGCGCGGGGCCGCCGTTTTTTCACGACTTCCATAAAGATAAAAAACGAACATGCTGTACGTCGGGGTAGATTTCGGGGGGACCAAGATCGAGGCGGCGGCGCTGTCGGCCGACGGCGAGTTCCTTGCCCGCCACCGCGAGCCCAATCCTGGCAACTATGCCGACGCGCTGAAGCTGGTCTGCGACCTGATCGGCCGCGCCGAGACGGAAGCCAAACGCAAGGACCCGTCACTGGCCACCCGCGTCGCCACCATCGGCGTCGGCGCGCCGGGATCGGTGAGCCCACGCACCGGCGTCATGCGCAACGCCAATTCGACCTGGCTCAACGGCAAGACCTTCCGCGAGGACCTCGAAGCCGCCTTGCAACGGCCGGTGCGCCTGGCCAACGACGCCAACTGCCTGGCGCTCAGCGAAGCCAAGGACGGGGCGGGGAAGGGCGCGCGCGCCGTCTTCGCCATCATTGTCGGCACCGGCTGCGGGGGCGGCGTTGTCGTCGACGGTCACATGATCGAGGGCGCCAACGGCTTGACGGGCGAATGGGGGCACATTCCGCTGCCGTGGCCTAAGCCGGAGGAATATCCCGGCCCGACCTGCTGGTGCGGCCATGTCGGCTGCCTGGAGACCTGGGTGTCGGGCACCGGTTTCGCCCGCGATTATCACGCGGTCACCGGCCGCACTTTCAAATCCGAGGAAATCATCAACGCCATGCGCGCCGGCCAGCCCGACGCCCGCGCCGCTTTCGACCGTCTTGTCGACCGTCTGGCGCGCGGCATGGCCGTCATCGTCAATACGCTTGACCCCGACATATTTGTCTTTGGCGGCGGTTTGAGCAATGTGCCGGAGATCTATGAAGACCTGCCGGGCCGGATCCTGCCGCACGTCTTCAGCGACGGCTGGAAGGCCGATCTCAAGCCGGCGCGCTGGGGGGACTCCTCGGGCGTGCGCGGCGCGGCTTACCTCTGGGCCCAGGGGAATTGACATGAAGGCAGGGGACGCAATCCGGCTTGGCTTGATCGCGTGTCTCCTGCCGGTGCTTGCGCTGGCGCAGAACGCCAATTCAGGCTTCACCATGCGCGGGCCGAACGGCCGCTACCACACCGTCCTGCCTGTGTCTCCGGCCGGCGAGGGCCGTGTTTACAAGGTCCTCGACGCAGGCGCGCCATCAGGCGCGACGGCCGCTGACGCCTTCCCGGCTCCCGCCGTACCGGTTGCACCTGTTCCGGCCATCGTCACCGTCACCGGCGGCCGGGTGCAGGGCCAGGCGGTCGGCGACGGAACCTGGGCCTTCAAGGCCATCCCCTTCGCCGCCCCGCCGGTCGGCCGCCTGCGCTGGGCTGCGCCTCAGGACATGGTGCCTTGGCAGGGCGTGCGTCAAACCGGCGACAGCGCGCCGGCCTGCCTGCAGAACGACTATGGCTGGCAGAGCGACATGGCGGCCAAGTCGTCGGAGGACTGCCTCTATCTCGAAATCCGCACCCCCAGCCTCGATCCGGCGGCGCGCCTGCCGGTGGTGGTCTGGCTGCATGGCGGCGCCAATCGCGCCGGCGGTGGCATGGGCACCATTTATTCCGGTTTTGCCGGCAAGGGCGTCATCCTGGTCTCGGTGCAGTATCGGCTGGGCGTGTTCGGCTTTCTGTCGCATCCGGCGCTGACGGCCGAAGGCGGCGGCGCGTCCGGCAATTACGCCCTGATGGACCAGATCAAGGCGCTGCAATGGGTGCAGGCCAATATCGCTGAGTTCGGCGGCGATCCCTATAATGTCACCCTGATCGGCCACAGCGCCGGCGCCCAGGACGTCGGCCTGCTGCTGACCTCGCCGCTGGCGCGCGGCCTGTTCAACAAGGCCATCGAGGAAAGCGGCACACCGCAGTTCGGCTTCGCACCGCGCAGCCTGGCGCAGAACGAGGCGCTTGGCGTCGATCTCGCCCGCCAGTTCAGCCGCCATGCGCCCGACAGTGCCCTTGCGCTTGACGACCTGCGCCATGCGCCTGCCGCGGCACTCCAGGCCGCCGGCGACAAGCTTACCGCGCCGCTGGAGGACCAGAGCTTTATCTGGGACCAGGCGACGGTCGACGGCCGCGTCCTGCCGCGCGCGCCCAGGGATGCCTTTATTGCCGGTGAGGCCGCCAATGTGCCGCTGATCATCGGCGTGTCGGCGCGCGAACTGACGCTGGCCGACATCAGCGCCGATATCGACCAGGCCGAAAAAGCGCGCTTTGGCGACTATCGCGGCCGGATCGACACCTTTTATGCCGGTATGACCGATCCGCTCTATGGCGACAAGGTCATGCAGTTGTCGAGCGACATCCTGCTGCGCTGTCCCGCTGACTGGGTGGCGGCGCACATGCCGGGCAAGGCGTGGCTCTACCAGCTCGACGTCGACAAGGACGGCAATATCCACCACGGTTCGGAGCTCAACTACGTCATGAACGCGCGACCGGCCGGCAAGAGCGACGCCGATTGGCCGCCCCTGCTTGATGAATGGGCACGGTTCGCGAAGACCGGCGCGCCGGACGGGCCGGGGCTGCCGGCGTGGCCGGATTATGGCCCGAACAAGCGCTATATCGAGTTCACCGCGCACGGCCCGAAGACGGGCGCCGCCTGGCGCGCGCCGATTTGCAACGGCATGCTCGACCGGCCCTGAGAGCCGTCTTCACGCAATAAAACATCGTTATTCGCGGCAAAGTCGGCAGGATCTCCGACAACGTGGCGGGTTGCCGAGGTTTTGTTGCGTTGCGGGGTAAAATGTCGATTCTAACAAAGCTGTAATATTAACATGTTGAAATCGTTAAATTATTAAATCGAGTTCATGACATGGGTTTAATTTGAAACTATCTCGGGGCGGGAGCATAAGCACGGCGTCAACACGGATATTAAAGGAGAATTCACCATGTCCGCCACCACCACCGTCAGCGTTTCGGCCCTTGCCGCCATCACGCTTTTCATGATCGTTTCGCTGCTGTCCTTGCACGCCGCGCCGCAAGTCGCCACCGCTCAAGTCGCCGTCGCCGCCTCGGGCCAACTCAACGGCTGAACCCTCCACAAACCTGTACATGCGTAATAAGGCGCGGGTCGTTCCCGCGCCTATTTCTTTGCCGGAATACGGTTTTATAGAACCGCATCTCATTACAGAAATGTAACAATAAATATGTGAATTTATTGACATATTAAATCGACTTCATGACGTGGACTTAATTTGAAATCACGTCGGGCGCGGCGCATAACGTCCTCATCGAACACACCCACCCAAGGAGATTTTCCCATGACCCACTCGATGACCACCCCGATCGCCACCGTTGCCGCCCTGGCCGCCGTCACCCTGTTCATGATCGTTTCGCTGCTGACCGTCGGCACCACGTCGAACGCCCAACTGGCTTCGGCGCCCGCCGCGGTCGCAACCCACGCGTAACCCCTCCCGTTCCTCCGGGAAGCGTAGACTGGCGCGGTGGCCGCATGGTTGCCGCGCCCTTTTTATGCCGCCGCGCGCACCAGCGGCTGCCAGCGGCCATAGGTCGCCGAGCGCCACAGCCATTCCGCCGGCCCGAAGCGGAAAGCCTTCAGCCACAGGACGCTGAACACCATCTGGATTGCGAAAACCACAACCGCCAGGCCGAGGCAGAAGGTCGCGCCGGCCTGCGGCAGCAGGCCTAGTCCGAAGCCGTAGAGGACAAAGAAATAGACCAGGCTCTGACATAGATAGTTGGTCAGCGCCATCTGGCCGACCGCGCCGAGCGCGCCGAGCAGCCATTTCAGCCGGCCGGCCCGCCACAGCAGGACAAGGCCCGAACCATAGCCGAACGCCAGCAGCAGCTGTCCCAGCGGCAGGCACAGGTTGCGGAACAGGCTGAGGGCCAGCTTGAGTTCGGGCGGCGGCGCTTTCATCACCAGCGGCAGGCCCGCAGGCACCAAGGCCGCGACCAGTCCCAATGGCAGGCCAATATAAAAGACGCGGCGAAACAGGCCGGTGTGGCGGTCGATATCCTGCAGCCAGGCGTGACGGTGAATCCAGCTGCCGATCATGAAGCGGCCGAGAATCTGGCTGAGGAACAGGCCGCCGACGATCTGGCTGTACAGCTCGACCCACGACGAGCGCATCAGTTCATGGACATAGGCCGCGTAGTCGTGGCCACGGAAGATGTTCCAGCGCAGCGCCACGCCGGCGTCGGTCAGCGCCAGCCACGGCGGGCGCTGGCCGGCTGGCAGGTTGTAGAGCATCCAGATACGCAGGGCATCATATTCCAGCACGCACAGGATGAAGCCGAGCGACAACAAGAGCCAGTTCGGCCACTTCCACGTCAGCATGAGCGCAAACCCCATCATGGCGTAGGCGTGCAGGATGTCGCCCCACCACATCAGCCACAGATGAGCGAAACCCAGCACCAGCAGAACGGTTAGGCGGCGCAGGTAGATCGCCGTGGCGTTGGCGCCGCGTTCCGACAGGCGCTCCATCATCACCGCGAAGCCGAAGCCGAACAGCAGCGAGAACAGGCACTGCGCCTTGCCGTCGGCCAGCCATTCGGTGAAGAAGCTGATGACGCCATCGACCTGGGCGGTCGGCATCCTGTCGACGACGTCCTGCGGGATGGCGATGTAGCCGGCGTGGCTGAACAGGTTCATGTACAGAACCCCGAACAGGGCGAAGCCGCGAATGACGTCGACGGCGGCGATGCGCTCCCTGCCGACCGGTGCGGCGACTACGGTTTGCCCACTCATGCCCTGCTCCCACTGTCCCTGGGGGCAAGTGTGATGGCCAGATGGTCGATAAGTCAAGTCAGGCCGAGCCACGCCAATCCGCCGGGCAGGGCGACGGCGGCGTAGTCGACCTGCAGCACGCGGCGTCGGCCACCGCTGCGCGAACGGTCGGACGCATGCACGATGGGCGTGGCATAGGCCCAGACGTCGCCGGCGCGGGCATGGCAGGACATCTTCCGGCAACCCGCCGCCACGGTCGCGACCTGGTCGGCCGGCACCAGACCGAGGCGATGCGAGCCCAGCGCCACCTTGAGCGGCGCGTTGTCCTCATGGCAATCGTCGAGATGCAGGCGCAGGGTGGCCATGCCTTCCAGGATCGCCATCGGCGGAGCGACATGCTGTACACCGTTCTTGGTCGACCAGGGACCGAAACCGTCGACTTCGATGCGTTCGCGCACGGCGATGGTGCGGTCCTGGTGCCAGAGGACGCTCCAGTTGGCTCCGGGCGACTTGTCGAAAGCAACGGCGCGAACCGGAAAGGCCTTCGGACCGATCAAACCGGCGGCAATGCGCGTCATGGGAGCGATGGCGTGACGCAGATCACCGGTGATCCTGCGCCCCGGCCGGCCGCTCAGCAGCGGGTCGAGGTGCGCCCGCAAGGCGTCTATGGCGGCCATGTCGAATGCGGCGGGGAAGAGCGCCGCGCCGTCCGCTTCGACATTCAGGGCGCTTGCGTCCAAGGCTCAGCCCGGATGAACCATGTTTTCAGGGCGGACGAGGGCGTCGAACTCCTCGTTGGTGAGATACCCGCCGCCGACGGTTTCCTCGCGGAGCGTCGTGCCTTTCTTGTGCGCGGTCTTGGCGATCCTGGCGCATGTGTCATAGCCCAGACGGCCGTTCAGCGCCGTCACCAGCATCAGCGAGTTTTCCAGCCCGCGCTTGATATTGTCGAGGCGCGGCTCGATGCCGACGACGCAGTGCTCGGTGAAGCTGACCGCCGCGTCGGCCATCAGGCGCACACTCTGCAGGAAGTTGTAGGCCATCACCGGATTATAGACATTGAGCTCGAAATGGCCCTGGCTGTCGGCGAATGTGAGCGCGGCATGGTTGCCGAAGATCTGCACGCAGACCTGGGTCATGGCTTCGCACTGGGTCGGATTGACCTTGCCCGGCATGATCGACGAGCCCGGCTCGTTTTCCGGCAAAGCCAGCTCGCCCAGGCCCGAACGCGGGCCGGAACCGAGCAGGCGGATATCGTTGGCGATCTTGAACAGCGAGGCGGCAAGGGTGTTGATGGCGCCGTGGCTGAACACCATGGCGTCGTGGGCGGCCAGCGCCTCGAACTTGTTGGGCGCCGAGGTGAAGCCCAGACCCGTGATCTGGGCGATCTTGGCTGCGACCTGTTCCGCGAAACCGACCGGCGCGTTGAGGCCGGTGCCGACCGCGGTACCCCCCTGGGCCAGTTGCATCAGCTTGGGCAGGGTCTGCTCTATGCGCTCGATGCCGTTGGTCACCTGCTGGGTATAGCCGGAAAATTCCTGGCCGAGCGTCAGCGGCGTGGCGTCCTGGGTATGGGTGCGGCCGATCTTGATGATGGTCTTCCACGCCTCGGCCTTGTCGTTCAGGGCGTTGCGCAGGGTCTGCAGCGCCGGCAGCAGGCGGTGGGTGATTTCCTCGGCGCAAGCGACGTGCATGGCGGTGGGATAGGTGTCGTTGGACGACTGCGACATGTTGACGTGGTCGTTGGGATGGACCGGCTTCTTCGAGCCCATCTCGCCGCCGAGAATCTGGATGGCGCGGTTGCTAATGACCTCGTTGGCGTTCATGTTCGACTGGGTGCCCGAGCCGGTTTGCCATACCGACAACGGGAAATGGTCGTCGAGCTTGCCTTCGATGACCTCGTTGGCGGCCTGGACGATGGCCGCGCCCAGCTGGGGATCGAGCTTGCCCAGCGCCATGTTGGTCTCGGCGGCGGCGCGCTTGATGATGCCGAGCGCGCGCACGACCGGCAGCGGCTGCTTCTCCCAGCCGATCTTGAAATTGCCGAGCGAGCGCTGGGCCTGGGCGCCCCAGTACCGGGCGGCGTCGACCTCGATGGGGCCGAATGTGTCGGTTTCGGTGCGGGTGGTCGCGGTCATTGTCCTGGTCTCCGGTGGCATGGGCTTGTCGGGGCCTTCGGCGGGTGCCGTGCGATCGTCGAAGGCGCTTTGCGGGCGGCGCGTCTTGTCTTTTCCGGACATCCAGTCGAACAGGCCCATTTCGCACCAACTCCTTGAATTTACCCGCCCGTCCATATACTCCCAATCTGAAAGTTCAATGAAAAAGTCGCACCGGGCCTGGAAGCGCAGGGACAACATATCCGGGAGGGAACAGACCGCACCTTCTTATACCTCCCCATCTTCGATGGGGGACCGCACGAGCGAGACATTGCGACAGCAATGCCGAGCGAGATGTGGTGGTGGGGTATCTTACTTTTCCGGCTGACCGTCCAAAGACAGCAAGACACCCCACCACCATTTCGCCCATTCTGAATGAACATACCGTCCGTGCCGGGCTCATGGTCCCCCTCCCCAACAAGTTGGGGAGGTACAGAAAGCACCTATCTTGTACCTCCCCACCTTCGGTGGGGAGGGGGACCGCCGCGCCTCTTCGCGCGGTGGTGGAGGGGTATCTTGCTTCACCTTCTCCCTCCCGATGGCGCAAATGCCACACCCGGCCGCAACCTGAACGCGGGCCTTGGTATTTATTCACCTTGGGTTCAGTATGGCGCGTGCTGAATGGCGAAAGGCGGGCGATCGGGCCCGCCGTTCACGGGAGGGCATCATGCGTAAGAGAACATTCCTGCTGGCGGCTTTAAGCGCCGGGCTGATCCTGAGCGCCGCCGGCGCCGCCTGGGCGGGCGAGCCTATTCCGAACATCATCGTCGCGAGTGGGTGCAAAGATCTGCCGGGTGATCCGTGTCCGCACAAGTCGGGCAGGATCGACACGGTGACGGTGACGCTTAACCTGACCAAACCCGAGACCTGGGCCTACGATCCGGTCAAGGGCACGCGGCTGCCGGCCGAACCGGAACCGGCCGAAGCGCAACCGGTGGACATGGGTGCGCTCAATGCGCCCGTCGCCGGCCCCGCCCCCGGCGCCTTCGTCAGGAACGACCGGCCGGCGATGGTCAAGCCCGGCACGGCCGAGCCGCCGCCCCCGGCCGAGCCGCAACCGGCGGAGGTCATCAATCCCGTTCCCGGCATCGGCGTTGTCGTCAGGAAAAACCCCGGCGCCGGCAGCGGGGCGTTCAGGCTCGAACCCAACAAGACCGGCGGTTACGACCTGCCGCCCCTGGAAAACGGCCTCTATGATCTGGTCGTCACCATCCCGATGGAGTCGCTGAAGGTCAAAAGCCCGTACAAGGGCGTCAACCTGACCTTCACCCTGGTCAAGACCGACGACGGCATTTTCGATTTCGTGGTGCCGCCGGGCCAGGGCGACAACAACAAGGGCTCGGGCAGCCCGAAAAACGCCGGTTTCTGAGGCGGGCAACGCGGCCTTCCTGCGCCTCCCCACCTTTGGTGAGGAGGGGGACCACACGAGTGAGCCTTTGATTTATCAAAGGCGAGTGAGATGTGGTGGTGGGGTATCTTGCTTTGCCAGGCGCAGCCAGAAGCAAGACTCCCGCACCGTCCACGCTTGCCTTTTGGCCGGATTCGGACAAGTCTTCCGGCCATCAGGTGACCGCGAGGAGCGAACATGATCGAGCACCGACTTATCCTCTGGCCGATGGCGGCGATGGCCGCCCTGACCTTCTTCGTGCTGTCGCTGATGCCGATGTTCCGCGTCGGCGATGTCGTCGCCGGCCGCGCCGCCAGCCACGATTTCAAGTACGGCGAGTCGGACAAGGTGCCCGAAAAGACCCGGCTCTATAACCGCAACTACATGAACCTGCTGGAACTGCCGGTGCTGTTCTACGTGGTGTGCTGCATCCTCTACATGACCGACACCCTGGCGGCGGGCGAGTTGTACCTCGCATGGGCGTTCGTCGCCTTTCGCGCCCTGCACACGGTCCTGCACCTTACCGTCAACTGGGTGGTGGTCAGGCTCGGCCTGTTCGCCGGCTCGGCCTTCAGCCTGGTTGTGCTGTGGCTGTGGACATTCTGGAACCTGACCGTTGTCTAATCCGCGATGAACCCGCCGGTCTGGCGCGCCCAAAGCCGTGCATAGAGCCCGCCGGCGGCGACCAGTTCGGCGTGCGTGCCGGTCTCGACGATGCGGCCCTTGTCCATGACCACCAGCCGGTCCATGCGCGCTATGGTCGACAGGCGGTGGGCGATGGCGATCACCGTCTTGCCGGCCATCAGCCCGATCAGGTTGTCCTGGATCGCCGCCTCGACCTCGGAATCGAGCGCCGAGGTTGCTTCATCCAGCACCAGGACCGGCGCGTCCTTGAGCAGCACGCGGGCGATGGCGATGCGCTGGCGCTGGCCACCGGAAAGCTTGACGCCGCGTTCGCCGACGTGGGCGTCGTAGCCGTTGCGCCCGCGCCCGTCGCTCAAGGCCGGGATGAAGCCGGCCGCATGGGCGCGGTCGGCGGCGCGTTCGATCTCCGCCGGCGTGGCCCCCGGCGAGCCGTAGGCGATGTTGTCGCGGATCGACCGGTGCAGCAGCGAGGTGTCCTGGGTGACCATGCCGACGGCGGCGCGCAAGCTCTCCTGCGTCACCCCGGCGATGTCCTGGCCGTCGACCAGGATACGGCCCGAATTGAGGTCGTAAAGGCGCAGGAACAGGTTGACCACGGTCGACTTGCCGGCGCCGGACGGCCCGACGAGGCCGATCTTCTCGCCCGGCGCAATCGTCAGGCTGAAGTCCGACACCGCCATAGCTGCGCCATAACCGAAGGTGACGCCGTCGAAGCGGATTTCGCCGCGCGTGACCATCAACGGCGGCGCGTCCTCGGCATCGACCACGGCATGCGGCCGGGCGATCGTTTCCATGCCGTTCTGCGCGCTGCCGATATTCTCGAACAGGCCGGTGACCTGGAACATCACCCAGTTCGACATGTTGATGATGCGCTGGGTCAGGGCGCCGACCAGGGCGATGGCGCCGACCGTGATCGCGCCCTGGGTCCACAGCCAGATCGCCAGCCCGCCCATGACCAGCATCAGGGCGGCGTTGAGGAAGCTGGTCACCGCGTCGAGGCCGGTGATCAGGCGTTCCTGCACCTGCCATTTGCGGCTGTTGTTGAGCAGGCCCTCGCGGACATAGCTGTCCTCATGGCGCGCGCCGGCGAACAGCTTGACCGTCTGGATGTTGGTGTAGGCGTCGACGATGCGCCCGACCAGGGCCGAGCGCGCCTCGGCGCCTTCGTTGGCGGCCTTTCCGAGGCGCGGCACGAAGGCGATGCAGGCGAGGACATAGGCCACGCTCCATACCCCCAGCGGCACGACGAGGCGATAATCGGCCTGGAAGAACAGGACGATGGCGCTGCCGAAATAGATGGCAACGTAGAGCAGGGCGTCGCACAGCGAGGTCAGGGTGTTGCGGACCGCCGAGGCCGTATCGACGATCTTCGACGCCACGCGGCCAGCATAGTCGTTGGTGAAGAAAGCGATGGCCTGGCGGACGACATAGCGGTGCGACTGCCAGCGGATCAGGTTGGGGAAGTTGCTGGTGATCGCCTGGCGCAGGAACAGCGAATGAAGGAAACCGAGCAGCGGCCAGGCGAGGCCGAGTACCAGTCCCATGCGGATGAAGTCGTGGCCGTGTGCCTGCCACAAAGCGGCCGGCGTGGTGTGGGTCAGGAAGTCGACGATGTCGGCGATGTAGCGGAAGACCGCCACTTCGGTGACGGTGAACAGGAAACCGATGATCAGGATGGCCAGGAACAGCGGCCACACCTGACGCAGGTAGCGCCAGTAGAAGGCCGCCAGCTTCTCCGGCGGCATGGTCTCGTCATAGGGCGCGAACGGGTCGATCAGCCGCTCGAAAAAGCCGAAAAGCGCATTGAGCATGGTGATCTCCCCCTCTCACCGCTGGCGGGAGAGGGCAGGGTGAGGGGCCTTGCCGGACGCGGTGACATGCCTTCATCCGACACTTTGCGTCGCCTTCTCCCCGCGTGCGGGGAGAAGGGAGAATAAAAAAAGGCGGGTCGCAAAACCCGCCTTCATCGAGATGGTCTTGCAAAAAAGCTCTATTTGGCGCCGAACAGGCGCGCCCAGAAGCCCGGCTTCTTCTTGGTGACCTCGGCGGCCTTGCCGGTGATTTCGTGCGCCTTGTCGGCGATGTCGCTCATGGCGCTGTCAGCCTTCTTGGCCATGTCGTCGACCACCGGCTTTGCGGCCTTGACGGCGTCGTCGATCTTCTCGCGCGCTTCTTCGACAGCGGCCTCGGCCTTCTTGGCGACATCGTCCATGACCGGCTTGGCGGCGGCGACAGCGTCGTCGATCTTTTCCCTGGCGGATTCGACGGCCGCCTCGACCTTCTTCTTGACCGGCTTTGCGGCGGAAACCACCGGCTCCTTGACGTCGTTGACGATCGGCTTGACCTCGGCGGCGGCCTTCTTGACGGCAGCCTTTACCGGCGCGGCCGCCTTGGCGACCGACTTCGGCGCGGCCTTTGAGGTCGACTTGGGCGCGGTTTTCGCGGTCGACTTCGGCGCGGCCTTGGCCGTCGATTTCGGAGCTTCGGCCTTGGCCGCCGGCGACGCTTTACGCGCCAGCGTCTTCTTCACGCCGGCGTCGGCCGGAATCTCTTTGTCGCCAGAACCGGATTTTGTGGTAGCTTTCGCCATCGTTTTTCCCTAAGTGCCGCTGGGTTTGCGAATCGTCTTCGCCAAAGTTTAAGCGTAATCGAGTTCGCGCGTCGAATCAATTCCATACCGCAGAGCAGCATGAGCTACAACCCTCAACAAATCATAGCGCGCGGCCCCCGCGCCGTGTCGGAGTCTGCCGCAGGTGCGATAGACGAAGACGAGGTGCTGCAGGAGACGACCTACTCGATCCTCGAAGAGGATGAGGACCACGACGTGTGGCGCATCGACGCCTTTCCGACAACGCAGGAAGAAGACGAGAAAATACAGAAGCTTCTGCGCGGTTTCGACGGCCTGGTCGTTACCGCCGAAGCCTTGGCCGATGCCGACTGGCTGGCCATGGCGCTGTCCGGCCTGCCGCCGGTGCGCGCCGGCCGTTTCTTCGTCTACGGCGTTCACGACCGCGGCAGGAAACCTCTGAACACGGTCAATCTGCGCATCGAGGCCGGGGCGGCGTTCGGCACCGGCCACCACGGCACCACGGTCGGCTGCCTGGTCGCCTATGACGACCTGCTGAAGCGCGCGCGTTTCAGGCGCGTGCTTGATGTCGGCGCCGGCACCGGCGTGCTGGCCATCGCCGCCGCCAGGACCGGCAGTAGCGTCGCCGTCGGCACCGATATCGACCCGGTCAGCGTCCGTATCTCCAACGAGAACGCCAGCCTGAACTCCGCCAGGGCGCGCTTCGTCTATGCCAACGGGTTGAACCACCGCCTGGTGCGCCAGGACGGGCCGTACGACCTCGTTTTCGCCAATATCCTGGCGCGGCCGCTGGTGTCGTTGAGCCAATCCATTCGCGGCGCGTTGAAGCCCGGCGGCCTCGTCATCCTGTCGGGCCTGCTGCGGACGCAGGAGCGCTTCGTGCGCGCGGCCTACCTCAGCCATGGTTTCCGCCTGATCCGCCGTATCCACCGTGACGCCTGGTGCACACTGGTGATGCAAAAGGTGTGAGCGCCGCGCGGCGCTCTTGCATTTGTATGACATAGAGTCATGATCTCCGACAAAGGGCGCGGATAAACGCCGCCCACGGGGAGAGAAGATATGTCGTTTCAAAAACTTGCTGCCGCGACGGCCATCGGTTTGGCCCTTGCCCTGACCGCCTCGGCGCAGACCGCGCCCGCGCCGATGGTCATCTACAGTGACGGCCTGCAGAACAACTGGCAGAACTGGAGCTGGGGCGCGACCATCGGCCTCGAAACCCCGGCCGGCGGCGTCAAGCCGATCCAGGTCGAGGGTGGGGCGTGGTCGGCGCTCGACCTGCATCATGACGCCGTATCGACCGCCGGCTACAGCAAGTTGACCTTCTATATCAATGGCGGCGTCGACGGCGGCCAGACGCTGTCGATCCACGTCAAGCTGGCCGACGGCACGTCCCCCGCGTCCAACTACACCATCCAGCCCAAGGTCAGGACCTGGGCCGTGGTCGAGGTGCCCTTGAAGGACATCGGCGGCGAAAACCAGCAGGTCACCGACGTCTTCATCCAGAGCGGCGCCGATCCCTACAAACCCTACTTCGTCGACAAGATTCAGATCGAGTAGCGGTATTCGCGTTTGAAACGATCGCCCGGCGGTCTATAGTGCGGACCTCTTGATTGCGAGGCCCGACATGACCGCCGACAGCCACCACTTCCAGCATTTCGATGTCACCACGAAGCCGTCGCAGGGCGGGACCAACGTTGCCGCCCTGCGCATCGAAATGAAAAAGATGGGGCTTGACGGCTTCATCGTGCCGCACGAGGACGAGCACCAGAACGAATACCTGCCCGACGCCAACGAGCGCCTGGCCTGGGTGTCGGGCTTCACGGGTTCGGCCGGGGCGGCGATCATCTTCATGGACAAGGCGTTCCTCTACGCCGATGGCCGCTACACCCTGCAATCCCGCGAGCAGACCGACCCGTCGGTGTTCGCGGTCAAGGATTTCCACGCCACCTCCCTGGCCGACGAGATCGCCGCCCAGCCCAAGGATTCGGTCATCGGCTACGACGCCCGCCTGGTCAGCCCGGCCTCTCTGGCCGGGTTGCAGAACGCGGCCGCCGGCGCCGGCGTGCTGCTGAAATCGGTGACGCCCAATCCGCTCGACATCGCCTGGGGTTCCGCCCGTCCGGCCCAGCCGATGGCGAAGATTGTGGCGCAACCGCTGGAATTCGCCGGCGTCGCTTCGGCCGACAAGCGGGCGAAGATCGCCGCCAACCTCAAGGCCAGCCGCCTCGACGCCGCCCTGATCACCGCGCCGTCGTCGCTGGCCTGGCTGTTCAACATCCGTGGCGGTGACGTCATCCGTTCGCCATTGCCGCTGGGCCAGGCGATCCTGAAGGACGACGGCTCGGCCGAACTGTTCATCGAACCGGCCAAGATCAGCGACGGCCTGCTGGAATGGCTGGGCAACGAGGTCGCCGTGCGTGCGCCGGACGATATCATGGCCTCGATCGCCGCCCTGGGGAGCAAGACGGTGATGATCGATGCCGGCTCGTCGTCGGCCTACTGGCTGGAGTCGCTGAAATCGGCCGGAGCCGCGCCGTATCTGACCGACGATCCGTGCCTGCTGCCGCGCGCCTGCAAGAACGCCACCGAGATCGCCGGCACCACCGCCGCCCACATCCGCGACGGCGCTGTGCTGACCGAATTCCTGCATTGGGTTGCGACGGAGGCTGTCAACACTCTGCCGACCGAGATCGAGGTGGCGCAAAAGCTGGAAGCCATGCGCGTCGCCGGGCACGGCCTGAAGGACCTGTCGTTCGACACCATTTCCGGTTTCGGCCCGCATGGCGCCCTACCCCATTACAAGGTCAATACGGCGTCGGACCTGCGCATCAAGACGGGCAACCTTCTGCTGGTCGATTCCGGCGGGCAATATGCCGACGGCACCACCGATGTCACCCGCACCGTGGCCATAGGTGAAGCGACGGCCGAGCACAAACGCATGTTCACCCTGGTCCTCAAGGGCCATATCGCGCTGGCCACGGTCAGGTTCCCTGCCGGCACCACCGGCACCCATCTCGACGCCTTCGCGCGCCAGTTCCTGTGGGCCGAGGGCTTCGACTACGACCACGGCACCGGTCACGGCGTCGGCGTCTATCTCGGCGTTCACGAAGGCCCGCAACGCATTTCCAAGGCGCTCAACAAATATGCCCTGCAAACCGGCATGATCGTGTCGAACGAGCCCGGCTATTACAAGGAAAACGACTTCGGCATCCGCATCGAGAACCTGCAATATGTCACCGAGGCGGCCATTCCCGAAGGCGGCGAGCGCGCCATGCACGGCTTCCGCAACCTGACCTGGGCGCCGATCGACCGCAATCTGATCGAGGTGGCGCTGCTGTCGCCCGCCGAACGCACGTACATGGACGACTACCATGCCGAAGTCGTCCGCCTGGTCGGGCCGCTGGTCAGGCCGGAGGTCCGCGCCTGGCTCGATGAGGTCTGCTCAGCCCTGTGATTTGCACGGCGTTAGGGAAGGGCCTATATTATGGGGGTGCGAGGTGAAGATATGAGCGAACCCAAGGTCGAAAAAATTGCTGCTGAAAAGGCCGGGCGCCGCCCGAAGTCCGTTGGCGTCAAGACGATCATCAATGACGATGGCGAAAAAAGCCGTATCTATACCGTCAGCAGCAACAGCCCTACGCGCAGTTCCGATTTGCTTTACGTTTTCAAAAAAAGCGTTGAAAAGGCGCGCGAGGAAAATCTGCGAATTCTGGGCTCGCGCTCTGGCAAATAATGGCTCCGGCTCAGATAAAACCGCAACTATGGCTGATTGCTGGTCCGAACGGCTCGGGCAAAAGTTCGGCCTATGGTATGCTTGCCATGGATTCGCCCAAGGATTCTGTCTGGATCATCAATCCGGATTTGCTTGCCAAACGCGTTGCCGAAGAAGAGACACTTCCTCTTGACGATGCAAACCTTCAGGCCGTTATCCGAATAGAAGCATGGCTCTACGCCTCCGTCGAAGCCTACCAGACGATTGGCGTTGAAACAGTCCTGTCAAGTGACAAATTCCGAAAGCTCGTCAAGATTGCCAAGGGGCGAGGTTTTGAGATCAACTTTATTTACGTGTATCTAAATTCCGTTGAATTAAACATTCAGCGTGTGCGTGCTCGGCTGGCGAAAGGCGGTCACGACGTTCCGGAAGACAAGATTCGTGAGCGACGAATCCGGTCATTTGAACAATTTTCTTGGTTTTTCAACGAAGCCGATAATGCGACTGTTTTCGATAATTCCGAGTCAGAACCAAGGCTCGTCATTAGCAAAGAAAAGGCAGGAGACGGTTTCGGTATACACGTCGGGAAAAGTATCATTCCAGAAATCAAAGACGCCGTCTTGAAATATAATCCTGCCCTGAAGTGGTCATTCGACCCAGACTTTCAGGCGCAAATGGAAGCGAAACTCACGAAACCTCGTTCTTGATTATACAGCCTTGGCGCCGGGATGCCCGCCGGCTTTTTGCGGCAGAATGGCGATCAGGACAACGATCGCCGCCGCCAGCACCGCCGAAGCTAGGGGGCGGCTGAAATCCAGTCCGCCGTGGTCATGCGGCTTGTCGAGGAAATCGCCGACGGTCGCGCCCAGCGGCCGCGTCAGGATGAACGCCGCCCAGAACAGCAGGACGCGCGACACCTTGGTCCAGTAGTAGAGTGCCGCCACGATGGCCAGAGCCGCCGCGAACACAGCCGCCCCGCCGAGGAAGCCGAGGCCGGTATCGTCGGCCATCCAGTCGCCGAGCGCCGTGCCCAGGGTCTGCGAGAAGGTGATGGCTATCCAGTAGAACATCTCGACGCGCGGCGTGTTGACGGTGTCGATCGAGATCGACTTTTCGACGGCGTACCAGATAGCCAGCGTCGCCAGCACGCAGGCCAGCAGCAGGGCCGAACCGCCGGTATAGCCTATGCCGAGCGACCGATCGGCGAAGTCGGCCAGCGTCGTGCCGGCGGTGGTCGAGGCGATGATCGTCGCCCAGTAGAGCCAGGGGTGGAACGTCTTCGCCGCGATCTGGGCGATGACCAGCACGACCAGCAGGCCGGCGAAGATAAAGGTGCCGGTGAGGTAGCCGAGGTTCATGGTCATGGTGACGGTGTCGCCGCCGGTTTCGCCCAGGGTGGTCGCCAGGATCTTGATGATCCAGAAGCCAAGCGTCACCGCGGGCACCTTGCTGAGCATCCTCGCATCCATCATCCCCTCCCGTAAAACGGCATGCCCGACGCCATCAGCGTCACGAACGGCACATTGGCCTCGGGCGGCAGGGACGCGATATGGACCACCATCCTCGCCACTTCGTCCGCCGACATGCGCGGTTCGGGCCGCATCTGGCCGTCGGCCTGGAGCGCGCCGGTCAGCATGTGGCTCGACATGGCCGAGGCGGCGTTGCCGACGTCGATCTGCGAGCAGGTGACGCCGAAGGCGCGCCCGTCCATCAGGATCGACTTGGTCAGGCCGGTGATGGCGTGCTTCGAGGCGGAATAGGCGGCGGACAGCGGCCGCGGCATCTGGGCCGACAGCGAGCCGGTATTGATGATCCGCCCGCCCTGGGGCTCTTGCGCCTTCATCGTGCGCATGGCTTCGCCGGCGCACAGCATGGCGCCGATCAGGTTGATATCGATGGTCTTGCGCAGTTCGGCGACCGGCAGGTCTTCGAGCGGATGGAACGGGGCGTTATAGCCGGCGTTGTTGAACAGCAGGTCGACGCGGCCATGATCGGCGACGGCGCGGTCGAACAGCGCCTTCACGGCATGTTCGTCGCTGACATCGGTCGGCACGCATGTGGCGTCGACCGTGCGCGCCAGGGCGGCGGTTTCATGTAAAGGCTCGGCGCGCCGGCCGGCCAGCACGACGGCCCAGCCGGCTTCGGCGAGCGCGATCGTCGCCGCCCGTCCGATACCACTGCCCGCGCCGGTAATGATGGCCGTCCTCATGCGATCATCTCGAGCCATTCGTCCTCGGTCAGCACGCTAATGCCCAGTTCGTTGGCGGTTTTCAGTTTCGAGCCCGCGCCAGGTCCGGCGACGACGATGTCGGTCTTCTTCGATACCGAGCCCGATACCTTGGCGCCCAGCCGCTCGGCCCGGGCCTTGGCCTCGTCGCGCGTCATCTTCTCCAGCGTGCCGGTGAAGACGATGGTCTTGCCGGAGACGGCGTGGTTGCCGCCCACGGCTTCGGCATCCTGCACGCGCAACTGGGTGACGAAGCGCTCATAAATGTCGCGCTGATAGGGGTGGCTGAAATAGCTGACCAGGGCCTGGGCGACGACCGGACCGATCTGGTCCTGATGCGAAATGGCCTCTCGCGCCTCTTCATCGCCCCCGGCGGCGGCGACCATCGCCGCATGGAAATTGCGCTCGCTGCCATAGGCGCGCGCCAGCAGCTTCGAGGTGGTTTCGCCGACGTGCTTGATGCCGAGCGCGGCGATGAAACGATCCAGCGGCAGGTCGCGGCGCGCGTCGATGGCGTCGAATAGCTTGTCGACGCCGGCAAAGGCTCGGTCGGCGTCGGCGACCGCCTTTTCAACCGCCTTGCCGCTCTTTTCCTGGCGCAGCAATGATTGGCGCTTGCGTTCTTCCAATACGGCCTCGCGCACCGCGTTGTGTCTGTCGCGCAACGAGAAAATATCGCCTGGTTCATTGAGGATACCGGCGCGATGGAGGATTTCGATATAGGTCTCGCCCAGCCCCTCGACGTCGAGGACGCGGCGCGAGGCGACATATTTCAGGTATTCGACCTGCTGGAAAGGGCAGGCCTGGTCGCCGGAACACTTGCGGGCCACGGCATCGTCGCCCTTGGCGTTGGTCTCGCGGACGACCTCTGTCTTCAGCGGGCAGACGCAGACCTTCGGAAATTCATAGGGCTCCGTGCCCGCCGGGCGTTCGGCCAGTTCGACGCCGACGATCTGCGGGATGACATCGCCGGCGCGCTGGACGCGGACCATGTCGCCGACGCGGACGTCCTTGCGCGCGATCTCGTCGGCATTGTGCAGAGTGACATTGGTGACGACGACGCCGCCGACATTGATCGGCTCCAGCCGCGCCACCGGGGTCAGGGTGCCCATGCGGCCGACCTGGATATCGATGGCGGCGAGACGCGTCAGGGCCTGCTGCGCCGGGAACTTGTGAGCGATGGCCCAGCGCGGCGAGCGCGACACGAAGCCCAGACGGCGCTGGTAATCGAGGCGGTCGACCTTGTAGACCACGCCGTCGATATCATAACCGAGGTGAGAGCGGTCTTTCTGGATTTGCCCGTAAACCTGAAGCAGTTCATCGGCGCCATGGACGCGCTTCGAATTCGGATTGACCTGAAAGCCCCACGCACGGAATTGGGCCAGTGCCTCGGTCTGGGAGGCGACGAAATCGGCATCGCTGACCTCGCCCCAGGCATAGGCGAAGAAGCGCAGGGGCCTGGCCGCGGTGACCTGGGCGTCGAGCTGGCGCAACGACCCGGAGGCGAAGTTGCGCGGGTTGGCGTAGGTCCGGCCGCCTTCCTCGCTGGCCCGGGCGTTCATGTCGGCGAAGGCTTGCAACGGCACGTAGACCTCGCCACGGATTTCGATACGCGCCGGCCAGTCGGAACCCGCCAGCCGGTGCGGGATGTCCTTGATTGTCCGGACGTTTTCGGTGATGTCCTCACCGGTGCGGCCATCGCCACGCGTGGCGGCCTGGGTCAGGACGCCGTCGATATAGAGAATGTCGCACGACAGGCCATCGATCTTGGGCTCGGCGGCATAGGCAATGGTCTCGCCGTCCGGGATTTTCAGGAAGCGGCGGATCGAGCGCTCGAAGTCGTGGATGTCCTCCGGTGCGAAGGCATTATCGAGCGACAGCATGGGAATGCCGTGAATGACCGGTGCGAACGCATAAGAACTAATGCCACGCAAATTCGTGACGATATTTGCCTCAATAATCTTAGGCGACGCTCCAACTGTCTGAGTTGGGCTGTCGGCGGTTCGCAATTCGGGGAATTCCGCCTCGAGCTCGCGCAGGGACTTTTCGAGCGCGTCGTAATCGGCGTCGGTCAGTTCCGGCGCTTCCTCCCGGTAATAGAGATCGCGGTGGTATTGCACCTGCGCGGCCAGGGTCCGGTGGGCTTCGCGCGCTTCATCGAGGGTCATGTCGGATTAAGCACTTTCCGAAAAGTGTAACGCACTTTTCGGATTAAAAAGTGCGACCAAACAAAAATCCAGAGCCTATTCGAGCCATTTGATCGAATAGGCCCTAATTGTCGAGGGTTCGTCGTGTCACGCGATAACATACGATGACGAGGAGGAGAAGGATGGCCGCGGTGATGGCGTATTTCAGGTTCTCATCCATGACGTGGTGGAAGGCGTCGCTCTCAGCAAAGGCCCAGCCGTGCTCCCGGATCATCCAGCCGGCGGCGGCGAAATAGATGATGGCGACCGGTGTAATGGCCTGTATGACGACGATGACGGCATGCCGTAGCATGGGAGTGCCTCAAGCGGGTTCGGCGTCTTTCAGCCTCTGGGCGGCGGCGCGGGCTTCCGGCGTGATCTCGGCGCCCGAAAGCATGCGCGCCAGTTCTTCGAGCGCCATTGTAGCATCGAGCGCCGAAACCGTCGAGCGCGTGCCGCCGTCCCATTCCTGCTTGGTGACCTTGAGGTGGCTGTCGGCGCGGGCGGCGACCTGCGGGCTGTGGGTGACGACGATGACCTGCGCGCCTTCGGCCAGCCGTTTCAGGCGCAGGCCGACGGCATCGGCGACCGCGCCGCCGACGCCCTGATCGACTTCGTCGAAGATCATCACCGGCGCATGGGCATCGCCCGTGCGTGTCGCCAGGGCCGCCTTGAGCGCCAGGGCAAAACGCGCCAGTTCGCCGCCCGAGGCGATGACGCCGAGGCCGCCCCATTCGGCGCCTGGATTGGTCCTGACCTCGAACTCGACCGCGTCGCCGCCGGAGGCGTTGCAGCGTTCCGGCTCCAGCGCGCGAACGGAAACGCGGAAGCGCGCCTTGTCGAGCTTGAGCGGCCTGAGTTCGGCCTCGACGGCGGCGGCCAGGGACTCGCCCGCTTCGCGGCGCTTGCGGCTTAAGGCGGCGACGGCCTCATGATAAAGCGCCTGAGCCTCCGCAATCGCCTTGCCGAGGCGTAACAGGTGAGCGTCGAGATCCTCGATCTGGCCCAAGGCGCGGGCGATGCGCATGCGTTCCTTCGGCAGGTCGTCGACCAGGACACCGAGCTTGCGCGCCATGGCCCGCAAGGCGAACAGGCGCTCCTCGCAGCCATCGAGGCGGCCGGGTTCGACGTCGAGGCTGTCGGCGGCCTGGTCCATCAAGGCCAGGGCCTCGTCGGCGGCGATCAGCGTGCGATCGAGCGCATCGGCGGCGGCGGTCAGGCGGCGCAGTACCTCGTCATCGCCGCTGGCCCCGGCCTGCATGGCGCGGGTGCGGGCGTGGTCGAGCGCGCGGAAAGCCCTGGCCAGGCGCTGCGACAGCTGATCGCCGCCGACCGCGTCGCGCGCCTCGGTAATGTCCTCCAGCGCCCGCTCCGACGCCCCCAGCAGGGCGCGCTGCGTCGCCAGCTGTGCTTCCTCATCGGGCTGGGGATTCAGGCGCTCCAGTTCCTGCAAACGCAAGGTCAGGGTCTCGACCTCCGCCTTGTCGCTGTCAGCCCGGCGCATCAGTTCACGCTGTTCGTCGCGCAAAGCTTTCAAGGCGCGCCAGGCGCCGCCCACCTGTGTCTGTTCAGCCGCCGTATTGCCGTAGGAATCGAGCAGGCCGAGATGGGCGCGGGCGTCGAGCAGGCCGACCGTCTCGTACTGGCCGTGGACCTCGAGCAGGCTGTCCCCCAGCGCCTTGAGTACCGCCACGCTGACTGGCTGGTCGTTGACAAAGGCTTTGGAACGGCCGTCGCGCCCGACGACACGGCGCAGCAACAGGGCCTCCCCCGGCGCGCAGGCCAGACCCTTGTCTTCCAGGAAATCATAGACGGGATGGGCGGCCGCCACTTCGAACTCGGCGGTCACCGAGGCCTGCGGCGCACCGGCGCGTATCAGGCCGGCGTCGGAACGTGCGCCGGTCGCGAGACCCAAACTGTCAAGCAGGATAGACTTGCCGGCGCCGGTTTCGCCGGTCAGCACGCTGAGGCCAGGCCTGAGTTCCAAGTCGAGGCGATCGACAAGCACGACATCGGCGATGGTCAGGCGGGTGAGCATGGGCGTCCGGAAGCGATTCTATGCTTCAAGTACACCATATGTTCTCATTTCTCGCAAGAACATTCGTAGAACTTTGCGTTGACGGGAGGATTAGCCCGCGTTCGGCTTCATGAAGCTGAGCCAGCCCTTCTTGTTCTTGCCGTCAGGCGGCGCGTCCGGGCCCTTCTTGCCATGCGGATCGGGTGCGACCGCGGGCTGTTCGCCCTTGCTGGTCAGGAGCTTGTAGGCCAGGGCATACCAGCGGTCGCCGGGATAGTTGTACCCGAGGACCGCGGCGTCGCGCGTCGCTTCTTCGTGCAGGCCCAGCATCTCGTCAGCCTCGACAAGACGGTAAAGGGCTTCGGGTGTATGCGACGTGGTCTGGAAATCGCTGACCACGGTCTTGAAGCGGCCGGTGGCGGCCAGCGGCTGGTTTTCGTTCAGGTAATAGCGGCCGATTTCCATTTCCTTGCCGGCCAGTTGGTCCTGCACCATGTCGAGCTTGACGCGTGCGTCCTTGGCGTACTCGCTGGTCGGATAGCGGTGGACCACGTCGGTGAGCAGGGCCTTGGCGCTGTCGGTGTAGCCCTGGTCGCGGCCGACATCGACGATTTGCTCGAACGAGCAGATGGCCTTCATGTAATAGGCATAGGGCGTCAGGTCGCTGCCCGGATAGAGGTGGATGAAGTTGTCCGCCGCCGCCGTCGCCTCGGTATAGCGATCGCCCATGTAGTTGGCGTAGATCGACATGACGATGGCGCGGCGCGACCATTCCGAATAGGGATGCTGGCGCTGGACTTCCTCGAAATAGGCGACGGCCGAAGTCCAGTCCTTCTTGTCGAGCGCTTCCATGCCGGTGGAATAGAGCAGTTCCACCGGGCGTTCCTCATAGACGAGGTGCTCCGACTTGGGCTTGTGCGCGCAATTGCTCAAGGTGAGGACCGAGGCGCCGGCCATGAGGATGACTACAGCCGATGTCCTGATTAGCCGACCTACGCCCACGCGATTGCCCTCTTCAAGTGACGCCCAAAAGGCGCGATCCTAACATCCGGGGATACATCTACACGAGCCGCCCGTCCGCGCCAACCGGATTCGGCGGACTTCGTTAACGGCGTCTGCCGGTCACATCAAGCGGTCTGGCGCAGGTCCGTGCCGCGGGTGACGATGCGGTAGGCATCCGGGCGCGACAGTAATTCGCGAACAAGGGCATTATTAAGGCCGTGGCCGGCGCGCACGCCTTCGAAGCGGCCTAGGATCGGCATGCCGAGGACGTAGAGATCGCCGATGGCGTCGAGCGCCTTGTGACGGGCGAATTCGTCGGCGAAGCGCAGGCCGCCTTCGTTCATGATATGGTCGCCGTCGATGACGATGGCGTTGTCGAGCGAGCCGCCGCGCGCCAGCCCGGCCTTGCGCAGGGCTTCGACGCCTTGCAGGAAGCCGAAGGTGCGAGCCGCGGCCAGTTCTTCGCGGAACGATTGCTCGGTGATGGCCAGGTCGACCGCCTGATGGCCGATGGGCGTGCCGGGAAAATCGATCTCGAAGCGGACCTCGAAGCGGTCCGACGGCAGGAGCGAGGCGCGCTTGTCTCCCTCGATAACTTCGATGGGCTTCAGGATTTCGATGATCTGCTGCGGCGTCATCTGGCGGCGGTAGCCGGCCTGATCGAGCAGTTGCACGAACGGCAGGGCCGAGCCATCCATGATCGGCACTTCCGGGCCATCGACCTCGACATGAACGTTGTCGACGCCCAGGGCCGCGAAGGCCGCCATGACGTGTTCGATGGTCGAGATGGACACGCCGGCGTCATTGGTGATGACCGTGCCGAGCGTGGTCTTGGTAACGTAGTGAGCGAGAGCGGGGACGCGGTTGTCGCGGTCGGTGATGTCCGAACGTACGAAAACCACGCCGGTGCCCGCAGGCGCGGGGCGCACAACCATGCGCACCATTTCACCGGTATGCAGTCCTATGCCGGCGATGATCGCCACACGGGCCAGGGTATGTTCGTTCTGATCAACCACCATGGGACGCAAATCCTATACTCACCGGGCTCAAAAACCGCCGTCTTTAGCCCCTGCCCGGCATAAAAAAAGCGGACACGCATTTCGCGCGTCCGCTGATTTTATAAGTTTTTCATGCGTCGATCACAAACGAACTTGTATTTCCGTTTGTAACTCGTGGCTAACCGCGCCTTAATTAGCGAGGCGCCTTAAAAAAGAGGGGATCTCAAGATCATCCTCCGCTTCCATCGACGGCTGCGGCGAGGCGACGGCCGCCGGAGCCGCCTGGGTGCGCGCAGGCCCAGGCACATAGCGGTCGGCGCCGGCGTCGACCTCGGCCTTGGGTGCATCGGCGACGGACGCCTGCGCAGTCTGAGGGGACACTGGCGGCGCGGAGTCGCGACGTTGCGGGAACAGGCCGCGCCAGAAAGATTCGCGGCCTTCATCCTCGGTATTGAGCCTGGGGGCGGCCGGTTGCGGCGCGCGCTGGGCCGGGGCGACGTAGGCGCCCTGGCGGATGATCGCCGGCCGCACGGGCTCAGTTTGCGGCGTCGGCTCGGCCGCGGTTTGGATCAGCTCCGGAGCCTCGAGGTCGGCCAGTGGATCGACGATACGGGCGACAACCTTCGGCTCTTCCGCAGCGACCGGCTGGACCACGGCGGCCGGGCGCTCCTCGAACAGGCTCGAGCGCTGGGCCACCGGCGCGGCGGCAGGGGCCACGACGGCGGCGGGAATCTCGGGCTTCGGCGCGATAAAAGAGGGCGTCGCCTGCACAGGAGCCGAACGGGCCTCGGCCGCCGGAGCAACCGGGGGTTCAACGATGGGCTTGGGCGCGGCCGGCTGCGTTTCCGGGCGCGAGGCATAGCCGAGACCGAAGGTCGGCGGCGGCGTGGTCGCGGCCTTGACCGGCGTCGTCAGCGGCGCCTGCAGCGCCACCCCGTCCATGCCGGTGGCGACGACCGACACGCGCAACTTACCATCCAGCGCCGGGTCGAAGGCGGCGCCGAAGATGATGTTGGCGTCGGGATCGACTTCGGACGAGATGGCGTTGGCCGCTTCGTCGACCTCGTGCAGCGTCATGTCGAGGCCGCCGGTGACATTGACCAGCACCGCCTTGTCGCCCTTGAGCGTGGTTTCGTCCAGCAGCGGGTTCTGAATGGCGTTCTGGGCAGCCAGCAGCGCGCGGTCGTCGCCGGTAGCTTCGCCGGTGCCCATCATCGCCTTGCCCATGTCGGACATGACGCTCCGCACGTCGGCAAAGTCGAGGTTGATCAGGCCTGGCAGCACCATCAGGTCGGTGATCGAACGCACGCCGGCGTGCAGCACCTGGTCGGCCATGCCGAAGGCTTCGGCGAAGGTGGTGCGCTCGTTGGCGATGCGGAAGAGGTTCTGGTTCGGAATGACGATCAGGGTATCGACGTAGCGCTGCAGCTCGGCGATGCCGGCGTCGGCCAGGCGCATGCGGTGGCGGCCCTCGAAGGTGAAGGGCTTGGTGACGACGCCGACGGTGAGAATACCGCGCTCACGGGCGCACTTGGCGATGATCGGCGCGGCGCCCGTGCCGGTGCCGCCGCCCATGCCGGCGGTGATGAACACCATGTGCGCGCCTTCAAGATATTCGGCGATCATGGCCGCCGATTCCTCGGCGGCGGTCATGCCGACTTCGGGATGCGCGCCGGCGCCCAGGCCTTGCGTGATGCCGACGCCCAGCTGGATGCGCGAGTCGGTGCGCGAGAATTGAAGCTGTTGCGCGTCGGTATTGGCGACCACGAACTCAACGCCCTCAAGGCCTGCCTCGATCATGTTGTTGACGGCGTTGCCACCGGCGCCGCCGACGCCGAACACGACGATGCGGGGCTTCAACTCGGTGGTGCGCGGGGCAGAAAGACTAATAGCCATGGGGTCAGACCAACCTTTCACGATCACTCCCTCCAGGAGGTAGAACTTGCGCTCGTGCCGCCGGAAGATCCCGAAGGGGTATCAGGCGACATGAGACTACGGACATCCTTAACGATTGGTTACCCGATAACTTGAGTCGGGCCGATTTGAAGCCGGTTCGCTAATAAATTTTAAGAGAGGTTACCGAAGTGTGACGGTCCTAGCGTCCGTTTGAGTCACAAATGAGTCGCGCAGGTTGCTTTTTTCCCGTGTACGGAGATTTTCGCATCGGGCTTGCCAGGCGTGCAAATTGTACTATAATTTTCGCGTCACCTGCTCAGACCGGGGCTTACCCGGCTTAATGCCTCAGGAAGTCTCGCCATGTTCAAAATCATCACGTCGCTCGCTTTTGCGGGCCTGCTTTTCGTCGCCGGCGCTGCTCATGCGCAGGATAATTACGCCTATGGCGCCGATGTCGGCTGGGTGACGCAGGAGGAAAAAGAAGGTGTCGTGTTCAGGGACGCCGCCGGCCAGGCCGCCGATCCGTTCGTCCTGCTCAAGGACCTCGGTGTCAACGCCATTCGCCTGCGCGTCTGGGTCAATCCGAAGGATGGCTGGAACGGCAAGGCGGACACCCTGGCCAAGTGCAGGCGCGCCGCGGCGCTCGGTCAGAAGATAATGATCGACTTCCACTACAGCGACGACTGGGCCGATCCGGGCAAGCAGTATAAACCCGCCGCCTGGGCCAATGACAGCGTCGACCAACTGAAAAAGGACGTCTACGACCACACCGCCGATGTGCTGGGTTACCTCAAGGCCAACGGCATCGACGTCGCCTGGGTCCAGGTCGGCAACGAGATCACCAACGGCCTGCTGTGGCCGGACGGCCAAATCAACAAAGACAAGACCGACCAGCCGGCCAACTTGACGGCCTTCACCAATGCCGGCTACGACGCGGTCAAGGCGGTCTACCCCGCGGCCCAAGTCGTCATCCACATCGACAACGGCTGGGACGACGACCAGGCGCGGACCTGGTTCGACCGCTTCTTTCAATACGGCGGCAGGGCCGACATCATCGGCCTCAGCTATTATCCCTACTGGTCGAAGGTGAAGGACTGGCATCTGGCCAATCCGATGCTATCGACGACCATGCAGGACGTGGTTTCGCGCTACAACAAGCCGGTGATGGTGGTCGAGATCGGTTATGCCTGGGACCAGCCCGACGAGGCCAAGGCGATGATTTCGGACGTCATCGCCCGCAACAAGGCTTTAGGCGACATGGGCCAGGGCGTGTTCTACTGGGAGCCCGATGGCGATCCCAACTGGAGCCACTATCCGCTCAGCGCCATGAACGACAAGGACCAGTTCACGGCGGCCATGGACGCGTTCAGGCATTGATGCGCGATCAGAGATTGGCCTTCAGCCACTCGATCAGGGCCAGCACCGGATTGGGATGATGCCCGCCGGCCTGGGTGTGGGTTGCGCCAAGGCGCGCCGCCATGATCTTCTTCACCGGCACCACGTCGCGCGGGCCGTAGAGCGTGCGCAGGATGACGCCCGCCGTGGCCGAGAACGACGGCCCGGCGGCGGCGTCGCCGAGATGCGGCACCCGGCGCGGCTTGCCCAGGCGCACGGGACGGTCGAAGACGCGGATGGCCAGTTCGCGCACCCCGGCCAGCTGCGAAGCTCCGCCGGTCAGGACGATGCCCGCGCCCGGCTCGATATGCACGCCCGAGGCGCGCATCTTCTCGCGCAGCAGTTCGAAGGTCTCCTCGACGCGCGGGGCGATGATGCCTTTCAGGATCGAGCGCGGCACGATCACCGGCGCGCCGCCGCGTTCGTCGCCGCGCGGCGGGGCCTCGACGGTCTCGCGGTCCTCGTTGGCCGAGGCGATGGCCGAGCCGTGCAGGGTCTTGATGCGCTCGGCCCCGGCGAGCGTCGTCGACAGGCCGCGCGCGATATCCTGGGTCACATGGGCGCCGCCGACATTGAGGCATTCGACGTGGACCAGGTTGCTGCCCGAGAAGATGGCCGCCGTCGTCGACGACGCGCCCATGTCGATGCAGATGCAGCCCAGTTCCTTCTCGTCCTCCTCCAGCGCCGCGACGGCGGCGGCCAGCGGCGCGCAGATGATGGCCTGGACCTCGAGATGGGCCTGGGACACGCACTGGACGATGTTGTTGAACACGTTCTCGTCGATGGTGACGACCAGCAGCTCGAGGCCGAGGTTGCGGCCGGTCAGGCCGCGAGGGTCCTTGACCGCGCTCTGGCTGTCGACGTGCCACGATACCGGCAGCAGGTGGATGGCGCGGCGGTTGGGGAAGCGCACCTGAGCAAGGGCCGAGGCAATGGCGCGGGTGATGTCGGCGTCGGCGACCGGCTTGAGGCCCATCGACACCTGGGCGGAGACGCGGTGCGAGGCGGCCTGGGCGCCTGGAATGGTGACGCGCACGCCGGAAATCGAGACATTGGCCATGGCCTCGGCGCGTTCGACGGCCTGGGCGATGGCGTGGGAGGCGCCTTCCATGTCGATGATCGCGCCGGCGCGGATGCCCTTCGACTGGACGTAGCCTACGCCGGCGACGCGGATCGACTGGTCGGCCTGGCGCGCGCCTTCCGGGCGCATGATGAAGCAGCCGATCTTGGAACTGCCGAGGTCGAGCGCGGCGATCAGGCCGGTGGCGGCGGCGGGCCTCGGCGCGGGCGCGGCGGCGGCGGCCAGGGCGGGACGCGGCGGTTTCGGCGGCGGCGGTGCGGCCGGTTCGGCGTCAAAATCGAACTTGCGGGCGGCGGAACGATCGTCAAATCGTGACATGAGCTTCTCTCCGGTCAGGATTCAGGTGGACGGCGAGGCGGCGTGCGCCGGCGCGCGCGCTTCAAGCGGCACGACGACGAGCGCATTGGGATCAAGCAGGTCGATTTCGGCGAAGCCTTGATCAAGCACGCGCTGGCGGGCCATCAGACTGTCGAGGCGGTTGAGCGCCTGGTCCTGGCCGAGCGCCGGCAGCTTGATGATCGCGCCGTTCTTGAGCAGGATGTTCCAGCGGCGCGTATCGACGCGCTGGAAGGCGTAGGTCTTCTGCATCAACTCGCTGCGAGTCTGCATAAGCGGCAGGAGATCGGACGCCGCTTCATTGGCGCCTTCACCGACAACCAGCGGCAGGTCGAGGAACTTGCCGGCGCTGGCCTCGGGGATGACGTGGCCCTGGTCGTCGATGACCGTATCCTTGTTCTGATACTGCCAGACGGCGACGCGCGGCCGTTCGGCGACGGTGACGATCAGGGTGCCCGGGAACTGGCGGCGCACGGTGGCCGACTTGACCCAGCCGACGTTTTCGACATCCGCCTCGACCTTTTGCAGGTCCATCAGCGCCAGGGGCTGGCCGCGGTGAAAGGGCAGGGCCTTCAGGATGTCGCTGCGCGTGACGTCGGTGACGCCGACAAGGCGGACATTCTGCAGATTGAGCCCGAAAGCGGCGATGCGGTCGTCGGCGAATCCGCGCGCGGCGTTTGCCAGCATCTGGGCTCGCCCGCCGGTCAGCAGGATCACGGCCATCAGCGCGACGATGGTCAGAACGGCAAACCAGGCGACAATTTCGTTCGACACCGGCACCGAGCCGATGACGCGGTACTTGCCGGTCGGCGCGCCGGGACCCTTGCGCCCGCGCGGTTTGGCGCCCGTGGCCTTCCTGGCCGGAGCGCTCTTGGTTTCCGGGGCCGGCTTGGCCTGACGTCGGCCGCCGCGCACAACCGCTGGCATGGGCTTCTCCACAAAGCGTCGTGGGCCACGCCCGGCGTTTCGCGCGGCGATTTACGCGGCGCGAAGTTGCGGTCTGGCCCTGCTGGGTACGGGCCATAAAAGCCTGAGTGTCCTTAACAGAGTCATAACGAATCGGTTGCGGCGCAAGAAATCGGTAGGGATGTTCAGGCACGCACCACTTTCGCCGCATAACAGCCGTAGGCGGCATAGTGGACGTGGAGATAGTCAACGTCCTCACGCGTCAGCAGGGCGGCAAATACCGGCGCGGCGTCCGAGCCCGGCGTCAACTGTGCCGCAACAATCATGCCGTCAGCGTCGAAGGCGCGCACCGACAGCATGCGCGTGGCGAATACCGGCGGCAGCTCGCCCGGCATCAGCCGCGCCGCCTCAACGCCTTCGCGGACGAAAATGGCGTGACTGGCGCGAAACGGCGAGTTGGCCGGCTGATGTTCGTAATTAAGCAACAGGACGCGCTCGCCCGGGTCGGCGTCGCGCAAACTCACGCGGCAAGGAAAGCCGGGCGCCTTGTCGGCGGTGTAAGCGATGATGCCGGCGGCTTTCAGGGCCTCGTCGGACAATCCGAACAGCGGCAGGAAGGGCTTTACGTTGAGGGGCTGGACCTGGAACATCATGGTTCTCCTTGTGATGGAGGCATCATGCCCGTTGCCGGTTTTATCCGCGCTCCGGTCCTTGCTATGGAATCAAAAAGCGGACCGGTTTCCCGATCCGCTTTCCCTTATTCTGCGATTTCCGGCACGCCGGAGGGCGTCACCGTTTCCGGCGTCGGCGGTGAAATCTCCGTCTCCGGCACCGCCAGGTTGGACGACAGCTCCGGCGCCACGCCGGTGTCCTCGTCGCGCGTGATCTCCTCGCCGTTGAGAATCTTGATGATCTCTTCGCCGGTCAGGGTCTCGAGTTCGAGCAGGGTCTTGGCCAGGCGATGCAGTCCTTCGATATGCTCGTTGATCAGGCGTTTGGCCGTCTCGTAGCCGTCATTGACCAGGCGCTTGACCTCATCGTCGATGATCTGGGCTGTCGCTTCGGACGCGTCACGGCCGAACGCGCCGTACTCGTCCTCGGCCTCCTTGTAGTTGACGAAGCCGAGCTTGTCCGAGAAGCCCCAGCGCGTCACCATCGACTTGGCCAGGCGCGTGGCGTTCTGGATGTCCGACGACGCGCCCGAGGTGACATTCTCCTTGCCGAAGATGACCTCTTCCGCGACCCGGCCGGCCATCATGATGGCCAGGCGCGATGTCATCTGGGTGAAATTCATCGAATAGCGGTCGCCTTCAGGCAACTGCATGACCATGCCGAGCGCGCGGCCGCGCGGGATGATGGTCGCCTTGTGCACCGGATCGGCCTGCGGCACCTTGAGCGCGACGAGGGCATGGCCGCCTTCGTGATAGGCCGTATTGCGCTTTTCCTCTTCCGACATGGCCATCGACTTGCGCTCGGCGCCCATCATCACCTTGTCCTTGGCGTCCTCGAAGTCGCGCATGGTGACCAGCTTGCGGTCCTTGCGCGCCGCCATCAGGGCGGCCTCGTTGACCAGGTTGGCAAGGTCGGCGCCCGAGAAGCCTGGCGTGCCGCGCGCCAGCACCTTGACATCGACATCGACGGCCAGCGGCACCGGCTTCATGTGGACGCGCAGGATGGCTTCGCGGCCGGTCAGGTCGGGGTTCGGCACCACCACCTGGCGATCGAAACGGCCCGGACGCAGCAGGGCGGAATCGAGCACGTCCGGCCGGTTGGTGGCGGCGATCATGATGATGCCCTCGTTGGATTCGAAGCCGTCCATCTCGACCAGCAGCTGGTTGAGCGTCTGCTCGCGCTCGTCGTTGCCGCCGCCGTGGCCAGCCCCTCTGTGACGACCCACCGCATCGATTTCATCGATGAAGATGATGCACGGCGCATTCTTCTTGGCCTGGTCGAACATGTCGCGGACGCGGCTGGCGCCAACGCCGACGAACATTTCGACGAAGTCCGAACCCGAGATCGAGAAGAACGGCACGCCGGCCTCCCCGGCCACGGCGCGGGCCAGCAGGGTCTTGCCGGTGCCCGGAGGACCGACCAGCAGCGCGCCCTTGGGAATCTTGCCGCCCAGCTTCTGGAACTTGGTCGGGTCCTTGAGGAAGTCGACGACCTCCTGCAAATCTTCCTTGGCCTCCTCGACGCCGGCGACATCGGCGAAGGTGACTCGGTTCTTGTGCTCGGTCAGCAGGCGGGCCTTGGACTTGCCGAAGCCCATGGCGCCGCCGCGGCCGCCGCCCTGCATCTGGCGCATGAAGAACACCGCCATGCCGACCAGCAGCAGCACCGGCAGCAGCGTGCCGATGACATTCATCAGCACGCCATAGCGACCGCTCTGGAACGACGTCTTGACGCCCTTGGCCATCAGCGCGTCAACGGTCGATTTCTGGTCAAACGGCGTCGTCGTCTTCAGCGTCTTGTTGTCGGTGGTGGTGGCGGTGATGTCCTCATTATGGATCTGCACCTCCTTGACCAGGCCCTTGTTGACGTCCTGCATCAACTCGGAATAGGCGACCGTCTGGCTGGCGGGCGCCAGCGGCGCGCCGCCCTTCTGATGCTGCACATAGACGTAAACGCCGAGCAACAACGCCAGAACGACGCCAATAATGCCCATCGACCTCAGGTTCATGCCGAACTTGTCCTTGTCTTGCGGCGCAAAGGTGCGCCGGATTTATCCTGTTTCACCCATATAGGGCGGACCCGCCCGTTTCGCTACAGCCAAGCGCCGTCAGGCGGCAATGCGAGATCGCTTTCGCGGACATAAAGACCCGCGGCGGCGAGAAAGCGCCGGCCCACCAGGCATGCGGCCGTCGGTCGGTTATAGAGGTTTTGTCTTAACGTCACGTTCGTGGCCAGGACGAATGCGCCGCCGGCCGCCACGACCGGCTGGCTGGCACGCGCGGCGGCGGGCAGGGCGGAGAGCCTCTTCCGGTCGCCGTCATCGAGCCGCGCCTGACGGCCCGAAGCGGGTATAATCTCTCCTGACGCGGCGTGAATGGCGAAGCGGCCGTCCCAGACGGTGGCGCCATGGACCACGATCTGCGTCTTTCCATCACCATGGCGCAGGATGTCGCCGGGCTCGCGCATGATGTCGACATAACCGACGGAGCGCTGGATACGCGCGCCACACAGGGTGAACGTTTGTCCATCCTGCCGCGCCAGCCGGTCAAGCGCATCGCGTCGCGGCAACTTGTCCCCGCCTCCGGCGCAAACCGCCGCGAGGCCGAGCAGGCGGCGCTGCCGGTCCGGAGACAGTGTCGCCAGGACGCCGGCGCGGAAACGGATAAGGCCGAATGGCAGACCTTGGGGGTCGATCAGCGCCGCCGCCAGCGTCCGCTCAAGCAAGGGGGGCGTTTCCGCCATGGCCGGCAGTTTGTCGGGCAGGTTCCGGCGCGCGCGGGAACGCGGGGAGGCCAGGTTCTCATTGGACGGATCGTCGATCCAGTCGATGCCCTGGGCCCGCAGGAATTCACGCAGCGTCGCGCGGCGGGTATTGAGGAATGGCCGATAAAGAAAGATGTCTCGCCCTTCCGGCCAGGCCGGCGACGGACCCCACGCCTGTGGCGCGCCGACCGTGGAACCTTCGGCGCGCATCAACTCGGCCTCGGCAATGTCGTCGCGGGTGTGGCCGAGGCACAGCACGCGGATCCCCTTGGCGCGCGCCGCTTCGGCCAACAAGCGGTGACGCGCGGCGCGGGCGGCGGCGGAGACGCCGGTCTTCGGCTTGTCGCCGGTCCAGGCGAGTGCTGTAAATCCGGCGCCGGCCGCAGCGGCATGACGCGCCACCGCGGCGGTCCATTCGCCGCTCCCGGGATTGAGACCATGATCGACGCAGACAACGTCGAGCGGCCGCCGGCCCCAGGCCTTCAGGGCATACAAGAGGGCGACGGAATCGCCGCCGCCGGACACCGCCACGCCGAGCGGTCCGTCGCCATCCAGCCGCGCGTCAAAAGCGGCGAAACAGGCGCGGACCGGGTCAGGCGATGGTCCTACGCGCAATTGTCCTTGTTCTTCAAGGTCTTGGCCAGGGCCTTGGAATCGCTGGTCGCCTGCTTGGCATAGAGCTTATCGAACTGCGACAGCGCCTGGCAGGCTTCGGTCGGGCGGTTGGAATTGGTCAGGGCGTCGGCCAGCTTGACCGTGGCTTCCGGCGCCCATGACGTGTTTGGCCAGCCCTTGAGCGCCGTGGCGTAGGCGGCGACCGCGCCGGAATTGTCCTGCCTCATGGTGCGGATCTGGCCGAGGCGAAACCAGGCTTCCGGCAGTTGCGTCGCTTCCGGCCAGGTGGAGGTGAAGGCCTCGAAGGCGCGCTGGGCGTCATCGATCTGGCCCGAGGTCAGGAGATTGAAGGCCTGCTCGAAGTCGGCCTCCGGATCGCCGGTCGATGCCGGCGGCGGCGGCGGCGGCGCCAGTTGCACGTCGATGTCCTTGAGATGGGCATCGGCGAGATCGATACGCTTGGTCAGCGCATCGAGGCGGCTGTTGAGCTGGGTGACCTGGCCTTGCAGCAACTGATTCTGATGCTGCGATTCCTCGAGGTCGCCGGTCAGACGGGCGATCGTCGCCGACTGGTCGTCCTGCTTGCGCGACAGAATGTCGACCGTGGCCTGCAAGGCCACGACCTCGGGGTCGGGCTCGATCAGGATCGGCGGCGTGGTCTTGTTCTGGATGCGGGCGATGGTGCGTTCCAGCTTGCGGACGTCCCGGTCAAGCTGCTGCAGCTTCTTGGCGTCCCATACCGTGCTGTTGGTCGGCACCTGGTTGGGATCGTCCTTGTCGTCGTCATCGTCGCCGAAGATCTGGGCGTGGGCGGCGGCGGGCGCGAAGCTGTAGACCGCGCCGGCCCCGGCCGTGACCGAAAGTGCCATCATCGAGACGCCAAGCATGCCAAAACCGAACCTGAGCCGATGTGCCATTTTTATCCCCGCTCGTCTTACACTGACCGGATTATGCAGGGCTCATGCCCTTTGTGCCATGCGTAACAACATAGTCGGGCCGAATTGAGACGTAAATGGCTAAGATAGATACGCGAACCTGTTTCAGTGCGCCGCCCACCAGGCCCGCGCGCGCCCCTGTGCCTCGGCGATCTGCGCCCCGTTCATTTTGAACTCGAGTTCTTCCTTAAGATTGGATGCATGTTTCCTTAGATCAGCGTTGATAGATCGTTGCTCGTCACCTAAGGATGGATCATCGCTGTCAGCCTTCGGATTGGCCAAGGCAATCAAACACCATGTCAAGGCTTCAACGTAATCTGGTATTACACCACTTCCATCCGCATAAGCTTCGGCGTAATGAATTTGGCATAAAGGCACGTTTTTGTTGGCGCACTTTTTATACCAAATTACGCTATTTTTTAAACTTTTTGGAACACCAGTTCCATTTTGATAATAGTTCGCTATCCAATATTGCGCGTCAGCTACAATATCAGGAATATTATTATAACTATATTTTATCGTCTCTTGGTCTGCCGCCATCTGATACCATTTAAAGGATTCTGCGTCATTCTGTGTAACGCCCTTATCCCCCAGCCGATAGTATTCACCCAATAACCATTGCGCCACAGCCTCTCCTTTAAGGGCGGAAGCCTTGGTAGCTGCCACGTCGGTGGCATCCGCTTTCTGCTGATCCGCATCCGCCTGGGCCTGGGCCGCTGCCGCCGCGGAAGCCTGGTTCTTCTGGTTCAGGTCCGCCGCCGCCATTTGCGGCGTCATGATGTTCCGGAAGGCATATGTATCGGAAACGCGCTGAAAGGTGCGCCGGTCGCGATTATCGTATTCGTCGAGGACGAAGGATAAGCCAATATTACCATCCGCATCGGCGCTCAGGGTTAGTGTTCCCGTCGTCCTTGCCGTTACTTTTCCCCCGCCTTGTTGGCAATCATTGGAACCATTGCCGCTCGGAGTCAGCAGGTGGAAATTGCTGAGTGTGAAAGTTCGCGGTTGCGCGCCGATGAGGATGGGCGTATCCGCCCCGGTGATATCGGCATAACAGGTCGTTGAGCGTAGGGAATATCGATAGCGGAACCAGGCACGGCCACTACCGTTGATATCGGCGAGCGTGGCGTCCCTGGTATCGGCATGCGGCTTGCCGTCCGCCATGTAATTGGTCGTCTGTACCGGGATGGATGCAAGCGTATCGGATTGCCATTTGGGCCCATAGTCCGCCGGATAGTCTCCAGCAATATCAACATAGAGATTGCCGACAACCTTGTACCGATGCGTTCCTGGAGAGACGGTCGGAGTGTCGCCGGCAAGAGCATGTAACGGTAAAATTCCGACAAAAAAAATGAAAGCCGCTACGCCCCACGCTCCCGTCGCCTTAAAATGTACGCCCATATCTGCCCCCTGAAAAAGACTGGTCGTCAGCCCTGATATCCGCGCCAAAGAAAAGGCCTCTCACCGTATGGCGAGAGGCCCGGAACTTCAACCTAAATAAGCGGCTTACTGAGCGCCCGAGGTGATGGCGGTGTGGCCGTTGCGGTTATGCGCCCACGCATCCTCGCCGGTGCCGGTATCGATCGGGCTTTCCTTGCCATAGGAAATGGTCGAGATGCGCGACGGCGCCACGCCCTTGCTGACCAGGAATTCCGAGACGGCTTCGGCGCGGCGGGCGCCGAGAGCGAAGTTGTATTCGCGGGTGCCGCGTTCGTCGGCATTGCCTTCGATGCGGATACGAACGGCGGGATAGCGGTTCAGCCAGTCGGCCTGGGCGGCAAGGATACCCTGGGCGTCGGGGCGGATGTCCGACTTGTCGGTGTCGAAATAGACGCGGTCGCCGACATTGACGACGAAGTCCTGCTGCGAACCCGGCACGATGCCAACCGGCGGAAGCTGGGTCTGGGTCGGGGGAGGGGGTGGGACCTGCGGCGGCGGGGTGGTCTCGGCTACCGGGCCCGGGCCGTTGTCCACGACGGGCTTCGGCTTTTCGGCGCAGGCCGCCACGGAGATCAGGATCGCGGCCGCTAGGGCCAGTTTCATAACCGAGTTGGTCGATACCGACATGGTCTTTCCCTTCACCAAAATTTCAGTTTGCGGTCTATGCCACACTTTTGTGACCATAATGAGCACAAAAACAGTTAATTCCCGTTAGATGAGGGCATCTTCCCCATTTGTCAAACACAACACACCAAATTCGCATCGAAAATCGGCGTTTTCGCCTGACGGGTGCAGCCTTTGCTGCGCATCGCCTCACATCTTTTTGAAATCCGCGTCAACCGTTACGGATGGCTTGCGACGGCGGTGTCATAGACTTTCAACTACTTCAGCCGCGGCGACCAAGCCGGGTCCGACGCGCCGCCGGGGTAGGGCACGGGGCGCTCTATACGGCCCGACACCTCGACCGTCCACAGCGACGGCATGCCGCCGGGTGGCTCGCGGAAGAACATGATGTAGCGGCCGTTCGGCGCCCAGGTCGGGCCTTCCTCGAGATAGGACGAGGTCAAAAGCTTCTCCCCCGACCCGTCGGCGTTCATGACGCCGATCGAGAAGCGGCCGCCAGACTGCTTGGTGAAGGCCAGCATATCGCCTTTGGGCGAGAACACCGGCGTCGAATACTGCCCTCCGCCGAAGCTGAGGCGCTGGACACCCGAGCCGTCGGCGTTCATGACATAGATCTGAGGCGCGCCGCTGCGGTCGGAGGTGAAGGCAATGCGCGAGCCGTCCGGCGAGAATGACGGCGAAGTGTCGATGGCGGGATCGCTGGTAATGCGCGTCAGCGCCCGCGTGCGCAGGTCCATGACATAAATATTGGAATTGCCGGCCTTCTCGACGCTGAACGCCAGTTTGGTGCCGTCGGGCGAGAAGCGCGGCGCGAACACCATGCCCGTGACCTGGCCGACCGATTCCTGGCGGTTGGTCTCGATATTGAAGATGTAGATGCGGGCGCTGTCGGCGCTGAGCGACATATAGGCGATTTCCTGGCTGTCGGCCGAGAAGCGCGGCGTCATCACCTTGGTCGAGCCGTCGGTCAGGTATGACGGATTGGCGCCGTCCTGGTCCATGATGGCCAGCCGTTTCACACGATTGCCGCGTGAACCGCTTTCGGCGACGAAGACGATGCGGGTGTCGAAATAGCCTTCCTGGCCGGTCAGCTTTTCATAGATGGCGTCGGCGATCTTGTGCGCGATCCGGCGCCAGTTCTCCGGCGTGGCGGTCAGCGACTGTCCCAGCAGCTGGTGCTGCGAGGCGATGTCCCACAGGCGGAAATCGACCTGGAGACGGCCGTCGGCGTCGACGCTGGCGCGGCCGTTGGCGAGGTAACTGGCATTGATCGACAGCCAGCTGGGGTAGTCGGGCTGAACGTTGACGTCGAGATTGGTCTGGATGAAGGCGTTGGGGTCGAGCGGCGCGAAATAGCCCGAACGTTCCAGGTCGGCCGAGACTACCTTGGAAATCTGGTCACCGAGATTGGCGCCCGAGGCATCGGTCGTCGAATTGATGTCGATGGCGATCGGCAGGGGCTGGATGTTGCCGCTGTCGATGGTGGCCTCCAGGCCGTTATCCTGGGCGTGGACCACGGCCGGGGCGATGGCGATGGCCAGCAGGCTCAGCACCACGGCGAACAAACGGGATCGGGGCAGGGGCTTCCACATGGCTTCGGGCTTCCTTGGTCGTTGCTCATCGGCCGGCACGCGCGGCGTCAAGCTTAATCCTAATTGGGGTATTATAAAGGCCATCGGCCAAACCTGAGCTCAGCGCGCACGGCAGGCAGCCTTGGCGTCGAAATTGATGGTCAATTGCTGATTATAAAGACCGTCGGGCAGGTCGCCATAGGGCTGCCCCTTGTTGACCGCGGCGATGGCGAGGCCGGCTGCGGCCTGCCAGACCGGGTCATCGCGCTGGTCGATCCAGGTCGGACCCGAAATGACGCGGCCGTTGGGTGACAGCATGAAGCGGATCTTGACAATGACCTGGTCGCTGCCCGGCACATCGCAGTTCAGCGTCCACAGCTTGCTGATGCGGTCGGTCAGCGCGGTCAGCGCCACCTTCTGGCCGGCGTCATTGGGCGCGGCGCCGTAGTTCGAGGCGCCCTGGGTCGGGTGGGTGTTGGCCTGGGCCTGCTGGCGCGTCTGCGACTTCGACGGCGTGTTGTCAAGGATGCCGCCGAGGATGTCCGGCTGCGGCTTGACCGGCGGCGTCGGCTTCTTGAGGCCGTTCTTGTCGGGCGGCGCCTTGACCGGCGGGGTGTCGGGCTTGGCCTGCGCCTTGCTGGGCGTCGGTATGGGCTGGACCTGTGGCGTCGGCGGCGGAGGTGTCGGCACCGGTTCCGGCGGGGCAGGGACGGGTTCCGGCGTCTTGACGGCCTGGGTATCGACGGGGGCCGCCGCCATTTCGTGCTGCGGCACCGTGCTGATGATCTCGACCGGCACCGAGGCGACCGGCGTGTCGTGGGAGGCGCCGATCCAGCCGATCAGGGCAAGCAAAAACACGCCCACATGAAGCAGGAGCGAGATCACCAGGGCCGGCAGGTACCTGTTCATGCTATTGCGACGCCGCTCCCGAGGACGAGGATGTCGAGTCGGACGCGGTCTTGGACATGGTATCGGTGACCAGGTTGAGGTGGACGAAACCGCTGCTCGACAGCTTGCCCATCACCTTGGCCACCGTGTCCCAGGTCGCCTGGCGGTCGGCGCGGATATAGATCGGCTTTTCGGTGTCGTTCTGGGTCATGGCCAACAGGCGCGGCGTCAGTTGGGCGTAGGTCGCCGGCGTGTCCTTCACGTACATCGAGCCATCGGCCTTGATCGACAGGGTGATCGGATCGCCCTCGTCCTTCAGCGCCGAGGCCTCGGTCTTGGGCAGGTCGGTCTTGACGCCGGCGGTCAGCAGCGGCGCCGAGATCATGAAGATGATCAGCAGCACCAGCATGACGTCGACCATCGGCGTGACGTTGATTTCGGAAAGGGCGGCGCGACGGCGCGTCCGGCGGTTGCCCCGCCGCGACCCGCTGCCTCCGCCTGCGGCTCCCATGGCCATGGTGGTCTCTCCTTAACCGATCTTGTCGCCGAGACGGCGGGTCAGTGACACCATCAGCTCGTCGGCGAAGCCTTCCATGCGCGAGGTGAAGCGGCCGGTCCGCGCATTGAACAGGTTGAAGGCGACGTAGGCTGGGATGGCGGCCGCCAGGCCCATGGCCGTCGCGAACAGCGCTTCCGAAATCGCCGGTGCGACGGTGGTCAGGTTGGTATTGCCCTGGCTGGCGATGTTCGAAAAGGCGTTCATGATGCCCCACACAGTGCCGAACAGCCCGATGAACGGCGAGGCGGTGGCGATGACGGCGAGCAGGCTCAGGCCTTCCTCGATGCCGTCGCTTTCGATGGCGATGATGTGGTTGAGCTCGCGGTCGACCTGCGACACCAGAAGATCGCCCTGGGCTCCGCTTAACGTCCGGCCCTTAGAGTCTTTCCAGGCGCCGGTGACGACGACCAGCAGCTTCTGGAACGGTTCCTTGGGGTGGGTGCCGATACTGGCGGCGATGTCGTCGAGCGCGCGGCCGGAGCTCAGCGCGTTCTCGAACGTGTTGGCCTCCTTGTTGATGCGGCCGAACATCATCGCCTTCTGCACGATCAGCAGCCAGGAAATCACAGAGGCCAGGATCAGCACGATCATCACCGTCTTGACGATGATGTCGGCGTTCATGAAGAGGTGCACGAAGCCCATCGCGCCGCTTTGGGCGCTGCTGGCGGTGTCGGAAGCAGAACTGGCGTCCATGACGCACTCCCAGGTTAGAAGCGGAAGGCGATTCCGCCAAGGTTTCGATCATGAAAACACCGCCCGGGCGGTGTTACCGTAATGGCGGCGCGCAAATACGCGAATCCGGCGATTCAAATCACGGTTTGAGCGGTCGCGTAAGAGGGTTAACCCGGAAGGTGAATCCGTGAAATGCCCACCTTGCACCAGCTTTGACGACATTTCTATGGCGCGTAAAGCGTTTTAGCCCGATTTGGCCGCGTTTATCACCTCGGCGAGTTCGGCGGGCAGGCGCTTCGGCCGGCCGGCGCCGTCGATACACACGATGTCGAGGCGCGCCTCGGCGACGAGCGTAAAGTCGCGCTCGATGCGCTGGTCGAGGAAGACCTGCGCGCCCTTCGCCCCGGCCATGCGCGTGTGAACGGTCAGCAGGTCGTCGATGCGCGCCGCGGCGCGATAGCGGACATTGATCTGCGCCACCGCAAAGGCCAGCGGTAGGTCGCGCGCCGCCATGGCGCTATGGCGGATGCCGAGCAGGCGCAGGTAATCGGTGCGGGCGCGCTCGAAGAACTTCAGGTAGTTGGCGTGATAGACGACGCCGGTGAAGTCGGTGTCCTCGTAATAGACGCGGACCATCAGGCGGTGCTCGCCGTCGTCGATGACGCCGGCAAGGGACTGGGAAGGGATGTCTTCGCTCATGCCGCCGTCTTACAGGCGGCCGCGCCGGGCGCAAGTCCTTAGTGTCCGATATGCATCTCGCCCGAGCCCTGGACCTTGCTGATCACCTGGCCGGTGGCCTTCATGATCGAGATGTCGCCCGAGCCGTTGGAGTCGATATTGACCGTGCCGGTGGTGCCGCCGAAATCGACATCGCCCGAACCCGAGCCCGTCAGGACAAGGGACGGCGCCTGGCCGCCGTCGATACCGACATCGCCGGAGCCCGACAGACTCAGCATGATCGGGCCGTAGACCTTGCCGATGCTGACATCGGACGAGCCGTTGTTGACCAGGTTGAACGGCCCGTTGACGGTCGTGGAGGCGAGGTCGCCCGAACCGTTGAGCTGGACATTCAGCCGCTGGACGTGGCCGAGCGTCACGTCGCCCGAGCCCTGGTTCTGCAGGTCGGTATCGGTGCTCTGACCGGAGGTGAAGCCGCCGGAGCCGCTGAGAGAAACCTTCAGCGTCTTGGCCGAATCCAGGCTGATGTCGCCCGAACCCATGCTGTCGATGATGCTGTTGCCGGCGCTGGTCAGGCGGATGCTGCCTGAGCCCGAACTGATGACGTTGAGCGGCCCCGACACTGGATCGACAACCCAGTCGCCGTCGCCATTCATCACAAAATCGAGGCTTTGCGACGGGCCGATATGGCCGAAGACATAGGCGCTGTCCTTGACGACGGCGTTCATCGGCACGCGGATGAAGACCAGCGGCAGCTGGTCGACCGGGATGCTGCCGACGCCGCCGATATGGACCGCGCTGCTGGTGCTGTTCGACTTGTCGTCGCTGATATTGATGCGCAGGTTGAAGCTGTCGCTGACGCCGGATTCGTCGAGATGGCCGTTGAGGATGGTGACATTGCCGCGGTGCGACACCATCAGGGTCGGCAGATGTGCCTGGCCGTAGCGCACCTTGATGTCGATGTCGCTGCGTTGTTCCGGCGTGACGACGACCCGGGCGACCATGTCGCGCAGTTCGATCTGGGGGCCATCCGACAGCAGGCGGTACTGCGCCGAAGCGCCTGTCGCGGTGAGCGCCAGGAGGCCGGTCACGCCGGCGGCCGTCAGGATAAGGGCTTTACGCATGGAAGGTCTCCGCACTTTTCGCCTGTAAACTGCGGCAGGGGGGACGCGAAATCAAATTAAAAGGGAGTCATGAAGCAAATGTAATTGTTGATGTTGCGCGACAAACCGCCGACGCCTCAGGCGAACAGGCCGCGCGACCGGGCGAAGGCCAGGAAAAGATCGGCCCAGGCGTGGGTCGGTGTGCCTTCGACCTTGCGCAGGCCGAAGCCGTGGCCGCCGGTCGCGAACAGGTGCGCCTCGACCGGCACGCCGGCGGCCTTCAGGGCGGCGCGGAAGACAAGGCTGTTGGCGATCGGCACCGCCGGATCGTCCTCGGCGTGGGTGAGGAAGCAAGGCGGCGTGGCGGCGGTGACCATCCGATCGGGCGAATGCAGCCGCAGTTGCGCTTCGCTGGGGTTGTCGCCCAGCAGGTTCTGGCGCGACTGCATGTGGGCGATGGCCGGATCCATGGACAGCACGGGGTAGATCGGCGCGCACAGATGGGGCCGGGCGTCGAGCGCGTCGGCAGAGTCGACCGGCTGATAAACCTGGGCATCGAACCGCGTGGCCAGGCTGGCGCAGACGTGGCCGCCGGCGGAAAAGCCCATGAAGGCGACACGCGCCGGATCGATTCCAAAGCGGCTGGCGTTCGCCCGCACCACCCGCATGGCGCGTTGAGCGTCGGCCAGGGGTACATCGGCGGCATGGGCCCAGCCCTCGGCCGGCAGGCGATAAAGTAAAACGAAGACGGTCATGCCCTGCGCCGTGAAAAATTTCGCCAGTTCATAGCCTTCGATGTCGAAGGCTATGCGACGGTAAGAGCCGCCGGGCGTGATCACAAGCGCCGCGCCGTTGGGGCGGGCGGGCGTGAAGACGCACAGGCGCGGCCGCGAAACGCCATGGACGGCACGATAGTGGAACTTGCCCGGCGTGCCTTCCTCGACCGTCACTTCGGTGAGGTCCGGCGTGAGCAGTCCAGGCGCAACGCCATCCGGCCACAGGTCGAGCGTGGCGGCGGGCTCGGGCCAACCGGGTACGGCGATGCGCCTGTCGGCCGGCAGCGAAGCTTCCGGCGGCGGGGTCTGGAAATTGCCAGCAATGACCTGGCGGCGGTTGGGCGTCATGCCGCCACACTGGCGCAAAGCCTAAGGCACGTCCACCACCATCTTGCCGACCGGCGCCAGGGCGAGTTGCGCCAGCTGAATGTCCTTGAGCGCGAAGGGAATGCCGATCAGGGAAACGGCCTCCAGGACGGCGATGAAAACGTGGCTCAGGGCGATGTACCAGCCGGCGAAGATGAACCACACGACATTGAGGAAAAATCCCGAGCAGCCGGTGCCGAGATCGCTTTCGCCGGTATAGCCTTCCCGGTCAACGACCTGGCGGCCGAACGGCCAGAAGACGAAGCCGGCGATGCGCCAGGCAGAAAACGCCCACGGCAGGCCGACGACGGTGCAGGCGAGGACCAGGCCGCCGAACAGCCAGAGACAGCCGGAAAGGAATCCACCGAAAAACAGCCATAAGATATTGAGAACAAGTCGCATTTCAGAACGCCGCCTTTTCAAATAACCGCGATATGTTATTATAGGCGCCGGGCAGCGGTATTCATCTTAAATTTCGTTTATCCGCTGAGTTGAGGACGTCGCCACCCTGGATGCCGGTGTGATCACGCCGGATTGTCTGGACGATGGTGATTGAAAGTTGTAAACTGATTGTAACTCGCTCATCCTATCTGGCATCTTTATTTATATTACGGCCGTCATGATCGAGTTTTGATCGAGTGCGGTTTTTCTACTTGCTGTTTTGAGAGTTTTTCTCAAATTCAGTAAACCTGTCAATCGTCGCCGCAAGGCGTTGCATATACGGCAAATGGGGGATAAGTCGGACAAATGTTTCCGGGAGCCCTCAGGCCATGGCCGACATCGTCAATCTCAATAAAGCTCGAAAAGCCAAGATAAAACAATCAAAAACCGCGAAGGCGGCGGAAAACCGCGTGCTGTTCGGCCTTCCCGGCCATGAAAAGGCGCGCGCCCGCCTCGAGCGCGACCAGGCGAATGCGAAACTGTCCGACCATAGGTTGGCGAACGGGACTTTTGCGAAAACTATTGACGAAGATCAAGAAAAAATCGCAGATTAGGCCGCACTGTGAGTATGGGGTCAAATAATACCAGAGGCAATCATGAATATTCACACCTTGGTTGCGTACCCGGCTTTGGCCGGACCAGCGTACACGACGGGTGTCCCCCTTCATGAAACCGGAGGAAAACAATGCCTGGCTTGAAAAAAAGGTCCGTCAACCTCGCCGGTCACGCTACGTCCGTCGCCCTTGAGCCGGAATTCTGGGCGGTTCTGGAAACCATGTCGAAAGAGCGCCGAATCAGTCTGGCCGCGCTGATCGCCGAACTCGATTCCAGGCGCGGCGAAAGCCTTCTTGCGTCCTATTGCCGCCTGTCGGCCCTGGCTTACGCCCAGGGCAAGGGCGGCGCCAAACGCAAGAAGGCCTGACGTCGAAAGAAGCTGACGAAATGCGCGGCGGCCGCCGAATGGGGCTTGGAACCGCGGCATGCGGTTGCTAAATTGTTCCGATGGAATCTCTGTCCCCCCGCATCAGCAATCTCGCCGCCGCCAGATCGCCGCTCTTCGACGGTCTGAACGCCGAGCAGGAAGCCGCCGTGCGCGCCGTTTCCGGACCCGTCCTGGTCCTGGCCGGCGCCGGCACCGGCAAGACGCGCGTGCTGACCACCCGCATCGCCCATATCCTGCAATCCGGCCTGGCCCGTCCGTGGGAAATCCTGTGCGTCACCTTCACCAACAAGGCCGCCCGCGAAATGCGGGAAAGGACCCAGCGCCTGATCGGGCCGTCCGCCGAAGGTCTTTCGAACCTCGGCACCTTCCATTCGATCGCCGCCCAGATCCTGCGCCGCCATGCCGAGCTGGCCGGGCTGAAGTCGAGCTTCACCATTCTCGACGACGACGACCAGGTGCGGCTGCTGAAAGGGTTGTTCGAGGCCGAGAACATCGACCAGAAGCGCTGGACGCCGAAATCCTTCGCCTGGCAGCTCGACCAGTGGAAGAACAAGGGCCTGACGCCGGAAAAAGTGAAGGGTGAAGGGACCGAATTCGCCGGCAATCGCGGCGTCAAGCTGTACCAGATGTACCAGGACCGCCTGCGCGTGCTCAATGCCTGCGACTTCGGCGACCTGCTGCTGCACAATCTCGACATACTGACCAAGCACCCGGATGTGCTGGAGCGCTACCACGCGCGCTTCAAATATATCCTCGTTGACGAGTACCAGGACACCAACGTCGCCCAGTACCTGTGGCTGCGCCTGCTCACCAACGGCGACCGCAATCTAGCTTGCGTCGGCGACGACGACCAGTCGATCTACGGCTGGCGCGGCGCCGAGGTCGACAATATCCTCAAGTTCGAGCGCGATTTCCCCGGCGCCGAGGTCATCCGGCTGGAGCGCTACTACCGCTCGACCCGGCAAATACTGGGGGCGGCCGCGGGGCTTATCCGAGCCAATACCGCGCGCCTCGGCAAGACCCTGTTCACCGATCTCAAGGGCGGCGAAAAGGTCCGCGTCCAGGGCATATGGGATGGCGCCGCCGAGGCGCAGTTCGTCGCCGAGGACATGGAGCGGCTGAAAAAGCAGGGCCGGCCATGGGCCGACATGGCAATCCTGGTGCGCGCCGCCTTCCAGATGCGGGCGTTCGAGGAACGCTTTGTCATGCTGCAGATCCCCTATGTCGTCGTCGGCGGCCCGCGCTTCTTCGAACGCGCCGAAATCCGCGACGCCATCGCCTATCTGCGCCTCGTCCAGTCCCAGGACGACGATCTCGCCTTCGAGCGCATCATCAATGTTCCCAAGCGCGGCATCGGCGACGCCACGGTGCAGAAGCTTCTCCAACAGGCGCGCCTGGCCGGGGTCAGCGTCATGGCCGCCGTGCGCGACCTGGTCGATACCGACGAACTGGCGGCGCGAACCCGGACGCCGCTGATCGCCTTCCTGCGCGACTACGACCGCTGGGTCGAGATGGCGAAGACGGTCAAGGCCGACGCCCTGCTCGACGCCATACTGACCGACAGCACCTATTACGACATGCAGCGCGCCGACCGCACCTCGGGCCAGACGCGGCTCGACAACCTCAAGGAACTGGGCGATTCGATGCAGGCCTTCGACACGCTCGAAGCCTTCCTCGAACACGTCGCCCTGGTCATGGACCTGGAACGCGACAGCGGCGGCAATTCCGTGCGCCTGATGACTCTTCACGCCGCCAAGGGCCTGGAATTCCCCGTCGTCTACCTGCCGGGCTGGGAGGAAGGCATCTTCCCGTCGCAGCGTTCGCTCGACGAAGGCGGCCTGAAGGCGCTGGAGGAGGAGCGGCGGCTGGCCTATGTCGGCCTGACGCGGGCGCGCGAACAGGCCAAGGTCAGCTTCGTCGCCAACCGCCAGGTCTACGGCCGCTGGACCAACCAGATTCCGTCGCGCTTCATCGACGAAATGCCGCTCGACCACGTCGAGGCGGCGTCGCAGACAGGATACGGCCAGTCCGGCTGGACGTCGCAGCAGTCGCGCTGGGACCGCGCCGGCTACCAGCCCAACTACGCCAGGCGCGAGCCGAATGATCTGTCGGGCGTCGACATGTCGCGCATCGCACCCAGACCGACACCGCACCGTCAGCCGGCCGCGCCCAAACCGTTGGAAAAGAACATGAAGATCGGCGAGCGCGTCTTCCATCTCAAGTTCGGCTACGGCCGCATTACCGAGGTCGAGGGCAACAAGCTGGTCGTCGACTTCGAGCATTCCGGCGAGAAGAAGGTCATCGACAGCTTCGTCGACCGGGCGTAGCATGGTGACGCCTTTGGGGGGGACACCATGCGCAAACTCACGGACATCATCCGCCTGTGCGCCATCATTCTGGGTATGGGTCTGGCCGCCGGCGCGCCGGCAAAGGCGCAGGATTCGGCAAGCGGCGATCCCGCCCTTCGGACGTCCCTCGCCCTGACCCTGCCGGACAGCGTAAACCCTGACGACGTCCATCTTCTGAGGACCGTGTGGAACGGCACGCCGGTCGTTTTCGCCGACTATCATGTGCGCAAGACCGCGGAAGGCCGGATCGTATCCGACGCCGACTCCACCGCGGATGACGAGGACGACGTTATTTTGACGGCCTTCGTCAGGGCGGACGACGGCTACCATGTCATTCACGTCGACACGCTGGAGGACGAGGGCGGGCCGGCGGATATCGCCGCCATTGCCTTCGCCAATGCCGACAAGGACAAGGCCCGCGAACTGATCCTTCTCGTCACCTGGCCACAGGTGCATTACGCCGTGTACGGCGCCTTCTATGAAGTGCACGTTTTTGACGACCTTGATGCCGGCGCAAAGCCGCTTACGGCGATCAGCAAGCATTTCGGATTGGGTTGCGAATGCTCGTTCGATGACGGCAGAGAAGAAACCTACCGTTTCAAGACTGTCACGGCGATCCGCGGGGAACTTTCGCGCATGGGCTATTGAGTCCTGCGCCAAGGCGTGACCAAAAAAGCGCGGCTGAAAAATTGAACCGCTCCGTTCAAAAAAGGTATGGACACTTTTTTGCCTCGGGCATAGGTTCATGCTGCGACCGCTAACGGTACTCTATAACGGCGGGCACGGAGACTATGTATGCCGGATGAAATGGGGAAAAGTCCTGCGGCCCCCCGCTTCCTGCTGTTCGAATACACGGAACTGAACCCGCGACTGCGTGAAAATCCGCATGCCCTGTTCGATCCGCAGCGCGAGGAGCGGCCGGTCGAACGCGACGGCATGATCCCGGCCCTGATGCTGACGACCTATGCGCTCGGCCGCGAGACCCTGCTCGATCGCAAGCTGTCGCGGAACTTCGCCGACGCTGCTCCGGAAAACCCGATCATCGCCAATGTCCTGCGCCTTAACAAGGCGGTGGAGGCCGAGTTCGGCACCCACGACACCATGCTGACACTGGAAGACCCGGACCACGGCCGCGTGCGGGGCATCATCGCCGAAGCTTTCCTCAAGCGTGCCGCCGCGTCGCAGGGCGTGGTAGCTGAGGTGGTCAGGGGCCGGCTCGATGCGCTCGAAGGCCGCGAAACCTTCGATGCCGTCAACGAATATGCGGCGCAGATTCCGATCCGCGTCCTGGGCGCGATCCTCGGCTGCCCCGAAGAGACGCTAGACGACCTGAAAACCTGGACCGAGGCCGGTCAGCTCGCCTTCGACCCGACCAAGTCCGCCGAACAGGAAAAGGCCGCGCTCAATGGCCGCCGGGGTATCCTTGGCACCTTCCAGAAGCTGATGGATGCGCGCCGCTTAGAGCCGCGGGACGACCTGATCAGCGACCTGTTCGCGGCGCAAGGATCCGGCGCTCAGATCAGCGACAACGAAATCCTGCACAACCTGTTCGCCCTGCTGGTGGCCGGCCACCTGACCACCGCCGACCTGATAGGCAATGGCATACTGCTACTGCTCCAGCACGAGACGGCCAGGCGCGAGATCATGGCCAATCCGGCGCTGATCCAGGGCGCGGTCGAGGAAATCCTGCGCTACGAGCCGCCGATCTCGTTCACCGCCCGCTTCTCCAAGGGCGAGGGCACGGTGGCCGGTTGCCCCTACCATGCCGGCGACGCCCTGGCGGTCAACCTGCTCTCGGCCAATCGCGATCCAGCGCGCTTCGACGACCCGCATCGCTTCGACATCGCTCGCCGTCCCAATCCGCACATGGCGTTCGGCGCGGGCGCGCACATCTGCATCGGCGCGCCGCTGGCGCGGATCGAGGGCCAGACGGCGATCCTCAGCATCTTTCGGCGCTTCCCCAATCTGCGCCTGGTCAATGAGGGCGTGCCCGACTGGCGCGTCGTCGTCGGCGTGCGCGGCCTGGGCAAGCTCGACGTGGCGATCGCATGAGGCCGGCGGTTCCGGTGCTGGCCGCGCTCGCCCTGGCGGGCGCGGTGCACGCGGGGACGCCCGTCTATCACAACTGGGTCGCCGCTAACCCTGAGAACATCCTGGTCATCGACAGCGAGCATGGCCGGCTCTATATCGAACTGCACCCGGAGATTGCGCCCAAGGCGGTTGAGCGCATCAAGCTGCTGGCTCGGCGCGGCACCTATGACGGCCTTCAGTTCTGGCGTGTGTCGGAGGATTTCGTCGTTCAGACGGGCGACCCCGGTAATGTCGACGGTGGCAAGACCGAATTGCCCAATCTCAAGCCTGAATTCACCTTCCCGCTGACGACCGGCATCCCTCATACGGTTTACGCCCATCCGCAAGGCATTTCCGAAGGCTTCATCGGCGCCTTGCCCTACATTTCGGTCAGCGAGGACGCCAAGCCGAAGCGCGACGACGGCAGTCTCTTTGCCTGGGCGACCTATTGCCCCGGCGTCATGGGCATGGGTCGCGACCAGGAGCGCGACACGGCCAACAGCGAAATCTTCTTCATGCTCAAGGCCTGGCCCGGCCTCGACCGCGACTATACGCCGGTCGGGCGCGTGCTGATCGGCCAGGACGTGCTGGCCGCCCAGCCCCCGGGCGAACCACCGGCGCATCCGGACACCATGCTGAAGGCGCAGATCCTGGCCGACATGAAGGACGCGCCGAAGGTCGAGGTGTTGAACACGCAGGGCAAGGAATTCGCCAGGCTCGTGGCCAGGGCGAGGAAAGCCCGCGGCGCGGATTTCTCGGTCTGCGATGTCAATGTCCCGGCGCGACTGGTCCCGTGACGGACTGGATTTCCCACGGCAAGGTCAGGGCGCGCGAAACCGACGACGGTATCGAGATCGTCATCGACGGACTGACGACCCAGGGGCGCTACTACAAGCCGTTGGTCTATGAGTTTTTCCGCAAGGTGTGGAAAGGCGCGCGGCCGGCCTGGGGCGATCATGCCGTCGACATCCGCATGGAGCATGTCGGCGAGCCACCGTGGCTCGACCTCGACAATCTCGCCAAGGCCTTGCTCGACGCCATCAAGGGCTTTGTCTTCCACGACGACAGCCAGGTGGCGCGGCTGCTGGTCGAACGTTTTCCCGGCGAGCGCGAGCAGATCACGATCCGGGTGTATGTGCTAAGGCGCTGAGCAACTGCCGCGCATTGGTGATGGCGTGGGTGTGGTAGTCGTTGTTGAAATAGGCCCACACGCGTTTGGCGCCGCTGTCGGCAATGCGTTGCGCCCAATCGATCATTTCGCTTTCGGGATAGAGGTGGTTGTACCACTTTTCAGTACCGTGGAAACGGACATAGACCTCGTCCGCCGTCTTCACCATGTCATCGGGCAGGTCGGGTCCCGAACACGCGCAAAAGATCGTGCCGCTGTCGCGGAAGGCGGCGTAGACCTCGTCGTTCCACCAGCTGGCATGGCGAAATTCGACGACATTTCGCCGGCCGGGCTCCAGTTGCGCCAGGATCAGATCGAGCTTGCCGCGCTCATAGTGGAAGCTGGGCGGCAACTGGAACAGCAGGCAGCCCATGTGCGGCCCGAGCAGATCGGCGACATAGCCGAAGTCAGCGATCAGGCCCTTGCACTCCTCGAACCGCTTCACGTGAGTAATCAGTTCGCTGATTTTCACGGTAAAGACAAACGGTCGCTCCGCCACCGGCCTGAGCCACGCCCTGACCCCCGCGACGGTCGGCCAGGCATAGAACGAAGCGTTGATTTCGACGGTATCGAAGTTGTCGGCATAGTGCTGGAACCACTGGCCGGTCGGCATCTGCGCCGGATAGAACTTGCCACGCCAGTCCCAGTAGAACCAACCAGAACAGCCGACATTGAGCCACGGCAGCTCGGCCTCGATCCGCGGCAACGGATGCTCCAGCCGCGCCCGATGCATCTTTTCGGCGCGGCCGGGATTGGCCTCGCGCTGCTTCTGTCGCCGCTCGGCCTTCTTCAGCCGGCGTTGCGTCTTTGGATCAGGAACGGATGAGCTGGTGTCGGCCACACCGGAAGCATCGGCGTGGCCGCGTCAGGATTCAATCCGGAATGCCTACCACGACCATGGCTCCAGCGCGCCCCACAATGCCAGCACGACGATGTAGAACATCCAGTACGCCAGCAGCAGGCCGTGGGCGATCTTCTGCCATTCCGCCCAGCCGTCGACCGAACTGAAGCGTCCGCTTTCGTTATAGACGAAATAATAGGTGCCGATCTGGAACAGGGTGCCCACCGTCGCCAGCAGCGCCAGCCACGACGCGAACTGGACCTGGCCGCTCGGCCAGTCGGTCAGCAGCGAACCCGGATCATCATCGACATGACCTCGCCATAGGTTGAAAATAAAGATAGCGGCGATCCACGCCACCGCCAGGCCGGCGGACACCAGGGCCGCGCGGGCCTGCGGCTCGGTCGGCCGATCGTTGCGGCCCGGCCCGCGCACCAACGACAGGATGACGACGACGCAGGTGATCAGCATGATCGCCGTCAGGAAGGCCACGGTCTGCGGGCTGTGCACCCAGCCGACGCGCTCGTAACGCAAGGTGTTGCTGGCGGTCTCGATCGCCGTGACACGGCTGCCGTCGGGATTGAACAGGAAGTGAAGCCCCCCGGTTTCGGATGCCGGGCCAGGGTCCTCGGCGTCCTGCGGGTTGAAGAATCCCGTCGCCGACGCCGGCACGAAGGCCGAGGTGCCCGACGGTGTATCGAGGATCAGGCGGCCGTCGCGATCTACGCTGACCTGCACCGTATTGACCAGCCGCGTGATCGCGCCTTCCAGCCCGCCATAGGCCCGCCGCGTCGACACGTACTGGCCGCGCAGGGCATTGTAATAATCCTTGTGCTCGGCATAGGCCTGGCTGGGCGAAGGCATCAGCGGCGGGCGGCCGATATCGCCGTCGAGATGGTCGAGCAGCAGGTTGGCGAAGCTGTTCGCCAGCGGCCCGCCGGTCTGGGTGTTGGTGCTGATGAAGATGCCGAGATTCATGTCGGGCACCAGCACCAGACTGGAATTGAACCACAAAGTCGCCCCGGCATGGCCATAGGTGACATGGCCCGACGGCGAGGTCCTGATCATCAGTCCCGACGCCCAGCCGTTATAGCCCTCAGGCATGGTGAGCATCGGCGCGCGGAAGGCGTTGGCCGACTGGGCGTTATAGAGCTGGACGCCGTCGATCTGGCCCCCCGCCAGCATCAGCGACATCAGCCGCGCCATGTCCCGGGCCGTCGACGATCCGCCGAGCGCTCCGGACAGCGGCAGGGCGTGGTCGAACGGCTCGGCGCGATAGGTGGCGCCGTCCCAGATATAACCGTCCGACAGGTCCTGGGTCAGGGCGGCGGACATCGGCATCGGCAGGTTGCGGATGTCGGGATCGCTGTTGTCGTAGGGCTCACGCAGGGTGGTGTGGTCCATCCCCAGCGGCGTGAAGATGCGCGCCTCCATCAGGCTCGGCACGTCCTTCGCCTTGGCCGTCTGGGTCAGGGCGGTGGCGGCCAGCGCCGCGCCGAAGTTGGAATAGGAGCTGAATTCGCCGGGATCGCGCACCCGCCGTGGCTTGTGGCGGCGGAAATAGCTGTCGGGATCGACGATATGCGCGGAATTGAGCTGGAACAGGTGGCCAAGGCTGGTGTCCTCATAACCCGCCGTGTGGTCCATCAGGGTGCGCATGGTCACGGGCTTGTAGCGCGCGTCTTCGCTGTAGACGTCGGGCGGCACATAGTCGCCGATCGGATCGTCAAGCCTGATGCGGCCGGCCTCCACCTCCTGGCGCGCCACGATCCAGGTGAAGGCCTTGGTGATCGAGCCGATACGGAACAGGCTGTTGCCGGGATCGACGCGGCGCGCCGGCGACAGACGGTCGTAGCCGTAGCCCTTGAGCAGGATCGGCGTATTGCCCTGGACGATGGCGACGGTGACGCCCATGACGTGATCGCGCTGCATCAGGGTGCGAACCACGCTGTCGGTGAAGGTCTCGATGTCGTCGGCCGACAGCGGCGCGCCCGGGGCATGGACGATGGTCGTCACGGGCTGCGAGGTCGGCGCCGGCGCGATGGGCTTGAGCGCGGCCGGCTTTGGTGGAGCGGCGGCGGATGATGCCGGCGGATAGCCGAGAAGCGTTCCCGATGCGGCCGGAGACGCCACGGTGGCGGACGCGGACGAGACGCCTGCCACGGCGACGGGCTTTGGCTTGGATTTCTTGGGTGCGGCGGGGGCAGATGACGCGGTCGAGTGGCTTTCCGCCGAGTTGGCCGGCTTGGTCTCGGGTACGAACGGATGCAGGTCCGGCACGGGCGCGGCGGCCGATGACGAGGGCGGCGGCGCATCGGTGGTCTGCGGAATGGCCGGCCCGGCAACGCTGGCGAACAGGATGAGGCCGGCCGCTGCAACGTGTTTCAAGCTCGCCGCTGTTTTGCCCCACGTCATGTTTCTGCCATCCTGAAAAACGCGCTACCCGGCGAAATTCTAGGCGATTCTGTGGATGCCCGTCGCGGCCTTTTTACGGCAGGCGACCTTATTTCTTGCGGAATTGGTCGAGCGAGACGATCTTGGGTGCATCGCTCTCCGCGGCCGGCTTTTCAACAGGCGGAGCCGGTTCGGGAACGATGTCGCCGACATCCGTTGCTATTTCTTCGATGTCGGCGTCCTCCTCCTCGGTCATTTCGATCACCGTCTCTCCCTCGCCCGGCTCGAATTCGAGCATGAACTGGGCGAAAGGATCGTGGAAGCGTGTAACCGCCGAATAGGGAACGGTCAGGATCTTCGGGAAACCGCCAAAGGTCAGTGTGACGCGAAAGAAAGTGTCGGTGACGCGCAGGTCGCGGAACTGGTGCTGAAGGACGATGGTGATGTCCTGCGGATAACGCGCCTTGAGATCGTCGGGGATCGACACGCCCGGCGCATGGGTCAGGAAGGTGACGAAGAAATGGTGCCCGCCCGGCAGGCCCTGCAGTGAGGCGGCGCGCGCCAGAGCCTGGCGAATGACGCCGCGCAGGGCGTTCTGCATCAGGCTGGCGTAATCCATGAGATCGGTCGGCTGATCGGACATGTCGGCTCGGCGGGACAAGGGGAAGGACGCACGTTTAGCACGCGTCCGCGAAAACGGAACGGGAAAAACGGGGCTCACACAAAAGTGCGGTGCACAGGAGAGACGGAAGGTGGGGAAGCTTCTGTTGCAAGGCGCTTCCCCGGGCCCCGCCTGACGAGGCTAATCGTCAGGAGTTTGGTTCGGAATTCACCCGCACCGCTTACGCGGCGAGAGCCATTTCCGGAGCGAAGTTATCGTTCGCAGTTATCAAATGGGCCGATCGCGGGAGCCCATGCCGGGGGAAGGCTTCACCTTTACACGCCTGTCGATGCTGGTCGGCCCCGCAAAATCTCTTGGCGAGATGGTGGAGCCGCCGGGAATCGCACCCGGGTCCAGTTCGCTTATTACGTGGGCGTTTATCCCCATAGTCCGGTTGCCCGGACACTTCCAATATAGGCCCGGGCGCCAGCGGAGGGAAGAGATTTCACGCAAAATATAGAGACTTACCCATTCTTTGTATCCGGCAGCCCAACTCGTCCGGCGAATTTATATCACCCCTGATAACGTTCGCGTGACCCGCCAACCCCTGATTTCGGAGATAATCATGTCCAGAGTCTACCGTAACCACGCTATCGGACCGCGCCTTGCCGCCGCTCTTTCGGGCGTCGCCCTGATCTCCGTCTTTGGCGGTTTGAGCGCCTGTTCCAAGTCCCAGACCGACAACGCCCAGGATACCATCGCCAGCGCCGCTGCTGACGTTTCCGCCGGCGTATCCAGCGTGGCCGCCGACATGGACGCGCAGAAGACCTCGGACTTCGTCACCAAGGCGGCCATCGCCAACATGTTCGAGATCCAGACCAGCGAGGCGGCGATCAAGACCTCGAAGAACCCGGCCGTGCTGTCCTTCGCCAAGATGATGGTCAAGGACCACACCGCCGCCGGCAAGGCGTTCGAAACGGCCGTCGGACCGTCGGGCCTGACCCCGCCGACCATGCTCGACGACGACCATCAGAACAAGCTGAACGACCTGACGACAAAGACCGGCAAGGACTTCGACGACCAGTACATCAGCCTTCAGAAGGATGCCCATTCGGACGCCGTTTCGTTGTTCGACGACTATTCAAAGAACGGCAAGGACGCGTCGCTGGCGAAGTTCGCCACCGACACCCTGCCGACGCTGCAAAAGCACAAGGACGCCATCGACAAGATGTAAACCTGCCTTCCCCGCGCAACAACAACCCGCCGGTTCGCCGGCGGGTTTTTCGCGTCAGGCCGCATCGGCGAATTGCTCGTTGCGTTGGTAGCGCGGGCTCATCACATGGATATAGGCAAAGGCCACGAGGTAGGTGAAAGCGGCAATGGCGAAGATGAGCGTGTAGGAATGGGTGGTTTGCAGAATCCAGCCGACGAACAGCGACATCAGCATGCCGCCGACGGCGCCGGCCGCCCCGCCGATGCCGAGCACGCTGCCCACCGCCGCGCGCGGGAACAGGTCAGACGGCATGGTGTAGACGTTGCACGAGAAGGCCTGGTGGCCGGCGGTCGCCAGGCCGATCAACAGTACAGCCGGCCACAGGTCGTGGACGTTGTGGATGAAGAACATCGGCACGGCGCACAGAGCGAACAGCAGGAAGGTCGACTTGCGCGCTAGGTTGACCGAGACGCCCTGCTTGATCAGGAACGACGACATCCAGCCGCCGGCGACGCTGCCGACGTCGGACATCAGGTAGACCACAACCAGGGGCGGGCCGAACGACTTCAGGTCGAGGCCATAGTTCTTGTTGAGGAAATCCGGCAGCCAGAAAAGATAGAGCCACCAGATCGGATCGATGAGGAACTTGGCGACGGCGTAGGTCCAGGTGTCCTTGGTGAACAGCAGTTTCAACCAGCCGATCTTCGATGCTTCGCCGGCCGGCTGGTCGCTCTGGATATAGGCCAGTTCCGCCGTGCCGAGTTTCTTCTGCTCGGTCGGTCGGCGGTAGATGGCCAGCCATGCCACTACCCAGAGCAGACTGAGGCCCCCGGTGAGGAAGAAGGCGCCGCGCCAGCCCCAGTTGAGGCCATGCAGGGGAATCTCCAGGACCTTGAAATCGCCGAGCGCGATGAAGGGAACGGCAACGGCCGCCAGCATGATGCCGAAGCTGGTGCCGGAATTGAAGATGCCGCCGGCCAAGGCCCGTTCCTTTTGCGGGAACCACTCGGCGATGGCCTTGAAGCTTGACGGGAATGAACCGGCCTCGCCGAGACCCAGCGCGAACCGCGCCGCGGTGAATTCCATGGTGGTGCCCACAAGGCCGGTCAGCATGTGCGCCAGGGTCCACGTGACAAAGGCGATGGCGTAACCGATGCGCACGCCGGCGATGTCGAGGAAACGGCCGAAGCCGACCTGGCCGATGGCGTAGGCGCACTGGAACCAGAAGACGATCTGCGCATAGCCGATTTCATCCCAGCCGAGATCGGCCTGCAGGTTCGGCTTGAGCAGGCCCAGCATCTGGCGATGCATGTAATTGATGATCAGCGCCGTGATCAGCAGGGTAACGATCACCCAGCGATAGTGGCCGGGTTTGCCGGCAGGCGTGGCTGTGGCGTGGGCGGAGTCCGGCATGGTTTCGTGTCCCTGTGTACGCGCGTTTTATATTGGTCAGACCAATCTGGCGCATGCGACACTGTAGGTCAAGCATGACACCGGTGTCAAGGCTGTTGAATACGCGAGGTCGAGCGCGTCTAGTCCTTCGGCCGCCTGCGCAGCAGGTTCTTGTCGATAATGGCGTAGGTAATCAGCAGGAACGATATCAGGCGAAGCAGGTAGATCAACGGGCTGGCATCGCTGGACCGGGTCAGTTCCAGCGCGATCCGGTCGACGGCCTCGACAAGGAAGGCCGCCGCAAAGAACAGGAAGAACCGGTCGCGCACCTTGACGTAGAAGCGCAGGAAAATCAGGCTGATGGTGAAGCAGGCCATAACGGTGGCGCCGAGCAGAAACTGGGTCATGAGGTCCTATTCCGTATCCCAGATCAGTCCATAGAGAAAAACGAGCAGCGACAGCAGGGTGATCGCGTAGCGCAGGACAGCCAGATCGATGTCCGGTCCAAGGAAGATCTTGTCGACGACCAGCAGGGCGTTCGACAGGGTCAGTCCGCAAAAGCACAGGCCGCCCCACAGCAAGAGCCGGTATTTCTGGCGCGAATAGGCGGCCAGCAGAAGCAGGGCGCAGACTAGCGCCATGAGCGCACACAACCCGTAGATAATTCCCGGCAAGGCCATTCACTCCTTCCTCAGGCGGAAGGCGTCGGCGAACGCCTGGATGCTGCCTGGCTTGGAGTGTATGATCTTGGTGACCGGGATCAGGTAGGTCCGGTAAAGTTCCGCGCAGCGCCCGATCAGTTCATCCAGCTCCGGCGAATGCGGCTTGTAGGCATAGATATCGCCCTCCAGGGCGAGAATCTTCCGCTCGACCAGCTTGGCCAGCAGGGCGCGCGTCTCGTCTTCGGAGACATAGAGTTGGCGCGCCACAGCCGGTATGTCCCAAGCCATGTCGGGGTGCGTGCGCAGCAAAAGCAGTCCCTCCCATTGGGCTACCGAATCGATCATCCGGAGCAGGAACTGTGCTGCATCGTCCGGAACGACGCCATAAGTCATGCACCATCCATAAGAGCCTGAGCGGTGACCGCAAGCCATTCCAGGTAAAAACCGCGTGTTCGGCGCGTCAGTGATTATCCCTTGGCAGTCCTTTGGTCTGGGCGATGCGCTGGAAGGGGACGGCGTCCTCGAGGCATGCGCCGGTGTCCATCTGGCCGACGGTTCTGCGCTGCATGGCCTGCCACGGGGTCTGGCTGTCGGGGTAGGGGTATCCGCCGCTGGCCTCGAGCTCCGCGCGGCGTTGCGAAAGCTCCGCATCTCTGATCAGCACATTGACGGTGTTGGCCTTGAGATCGACCCGGACCCGGTCGCCGGTCCTGAGCAGGGCGAGGTTGCCGCCGGCCGCCGCCTCCGGGCTG
>CAYYTA010000026.1:0-3704 GCA_964474575.1 uncultured Caulobacteraceae bacterium
AGATCGCCGGCCTCCAGCATGCCGAGCGACAGGCGCGCCGTCTCGATGCGAAGGCCGCCGGCGCGCGGCAGGGGGGTGGCGTCGATGGCGGGTTGCGTGATCATCGGCTCTCACTTTCTCTCTGGCGCCTCATGTTTATCCAAAAAGTGGCGGCCACTTTTTGGCATGAGGCTCGCTCCCCGGTAGCCAGGGCAACCTGAACTCCGCCTGGGGCCTATTTGGGGTCGAACTGTGTCAGTTCGATCATCTTGGACGCTGAGCGGGATCACGTTTTGGTCAGGGTGCGATGCAGCAAGGTAGCGGCGGACCAGAATGACCAGGAAGGAAACGCAAACGAAAAACGGGAGCCCGGTGAAATCCGGACTCCCGCTCAAACTTTCGGTCCGGATCGGCTTTGATGCAGCACGATCCGAAAATTTCAGGCCGTGCTTATTCGGCGGCTGCGGCCGCCGGAATGATAGATACGTAACAGCGGTTGTCGCGCTTCGTCTGGAACTTGACCGCGCCCGTCGCCGTGGCGAACAGGGTATGGTCGCGGCCCATGCCGACATTGGTGCCGGCGAAGAACTTGGTGCCGCGCTGGCGGACGATGATGTTGCCGGCAAGGACGTTTTCGCCGCCGTAACGCTTCACGCCAAGGCGCTTGGATTCGGAATCGCGACCGTTGCGCGAGGAGCCGCCGGATTTATGGTGTGCCATCGGAGTCTGTCCTTAACTGATCAGGCTTCTTCGGAAGAGGCTTCGACAGCCTTCTTCTTCGGAGCGGCTTTCTTGGTGGGAGCCTTTTGGGGTTCGGCGGCGGGCTCGGGCGTCACGACTGGAGCGGCTTCGACGTCCGGCTCGGCCATGGCGGCGGCGATCGTGCGCGGAGCCAGGTTGCGGGCGCGGGCGTCCAGTTCGGCCTTGGTGGTCAGCGACACGGTGCCTTCCCAGGCAGCCGTCTTGCCGGCGCCGGCGATGCCGGTGACGCGCAGGACGCTTTCCAGCTGGCGATGGCCGCGCGTGCGGCGATAGCCCTGGCGGCGGATCTTCTTGAAGATGCGCACCTTGTCGCCCTTGCGGGTTTCGATCAGGGTGGCGTCGACGGCGGCGCCTTCAACCAGCGGAGCGCCGACCACCGCGCCGGCTTCGTCGCCGATCATCAGCACGTTGTCGAACTTCACCTTGGCGCCCGGCTCGCCTTCCAGCTTTTCGACCACGAGAAGGTCGCCGGCCGAGACGCGGTATTGCTTACCGCCCGTTTTGATGACCGCGTACATGGTCAAAGCCTTTAATCAAGGGCGGCCTTGTGACCGCGCGAAAAATGGAGATGCGCTCCAGGAACCGGCGGCTCATGGCGCGAGAGGGCGCGACTTATACCCGGATAAACCCGTGAGTCAACCGGGATTCGGGCGCTTTCGGGCAAAAATGCCCTGGCTGCTTACGCAGGTTTTATTCGGCCTCCGGCCTTGCCTGCCGCTTTCTTGCGCCGGCCGGTCTAGCGTCGGCGCGAAGGAGATCGTCATGCCCGATACCAAGCCGCAATCTGCCCCGCAACCGCCCGCCGGCCAGCGTCCGCCGCTCGACAAGGACGGAGACACCGTCCCCGTGCCGCGCCCGGCCGACGAAATGACCGAGGACAACGCGCTGGAACAGCCCGCCACCGCCGATCACGGCGAACAGCAGGGCTGATAACCATTACCACTTTTCGTCCGGGTTCGACGGGCAGGGGTGGGCGTCGTCGTCATGGAAGTACTTGACCAGCCGGTAATGACGGAAGGTCGCCTTGTCGATGCTGTAGATCAGGCAGCGGCTGTCGCCTGGCCCGTCCTCGCCCTTGATGGTGAAGACCGGTTCGGCCGAGATCATGACTCGATCGCCGGCGTCCTTAAAAAAATAGACGTAATAGTGATAAACCTGGGCCTGGCGTTTGTGGATGCGCCGCAGGACGTCCGGCAGGACAAGGGCGGCCAGGTCCACCGGCTTGCCGGCAAACGGCGGCAGGCTGATCGCCAGAGGTTCGGCCGCGCCGCTGCCGTCGAAATAGTTGATGATCAGGTGGCGGTCATCCTTCAGCCAGTGAACCATGGAACTTTCTTCCATGAAGAACGTTGCGACGACCTTGTTGGTTTTGAGATCAATAAGCGGCGTATTGTCATTTCGCCAGCCGCTTACGGGAAAGGCCGGGCGGGGATGGTCTGCGTCGGCCCAGAAAATGGCCCATCGGCAATCGGGTGACGTAACGGTCTTGCTTGCGCCGACGGTCAGGCCGACCGGGGCATAGTCCGCACACGGTTTGGCCGGCGCATGGATGGCGGGCGGGGTGGTGACGGCGAACATGATTCCCCCTTAGACACCCGGATTTTACCGCATCCGAGGCCGCGCAGGCAGGAGAATCTGGAGCGCCGCTGTCACTTCCGCTTGATTTCGCGCTTCAAAGGCATACTTAAGCCTCGACCCCGCTCCGCCATTACAAAGTAACACTCCCATGCCCGACACAGCCGTACCGCAAAAGACCCCCGTCACCGTGCTCACCGGCTATCTCGGCGCGGGCAAGACGACGCTGCTCAACCGCATCCTGACCGAGAACCACGGCCAGAAATACGCCGTCATCGTCAACGAGTTCGGCGAGATCGGCATCGACAACGACCTGATCGTCGGCGCGGACGAGGAAGTGTTCGAGATGAACAACGGCTGCGTCTGCTGCACGGTGCGCGGCGACCTGATCCGGATTCTCTCCGGCCTGATGAAGCGCAAGGGCAGGTTCGACGCCATCATCGTCGAAACGACCGGCCTGGCCGATCCCGGCCCGGTGGCGCAGACCTTCTTCGTCGACGACGAGATCAAGGCCAGGACCTATCTCGATTCGGTGACCACCCTGGTCGATGCCCGCCATTTCGACCAGGCGCTGAAGGATGGCAAGGAAGCCAAGGAACAGGTCGCCTTCGCCGACCACATCATCCTCAACAAGACCGACTTGGTGACGCCGGAAAAGCTTGACGAGATCGAGGCGCGGCTGAAGGGTCTCAATCCGCTGGCCACCATCCAGCGCGCCCACCGCTCCGACGTACCGGTCAAGGCGCTGCTCAACCAGCATCGTTTCGATCTGGCGAAGATGGAATCTGTCGATAATCATGACCATGATCACCATTATCACGACCACCATCATCATGACCATGACCACGACCACGATCATGGGCATCACCATCATCATCACGACAACCCGGCCCACGGCGAGGCCGGCCATGTTCATGACGAACACTGCGCGCACGTGACCAATCCGATCCACGACGAGGAGATCAAGAGCGTCAGCCTGACCTCCGACAAGCCGCTTGACGGCGTCAAGTTCACCCAGTGGCTCGACAGGCTGCTGGCGGAGAAAGGCCAGGACATCCTGCGCGCCAAGGGCATCCTCGATGTCGCCGGCGAGGACAAGCGCCTGGTCTTTCAGGCGGTGCACATGATCCTCGAAGGCGAACTGCAGCAGCCGTGGAAGTCCGGCGAAAAGCGCGTCAGCCGCGCCGTGTTCATTGGCCGTCATCTCGACGCCGCCGCGCTCAAGGCCGGCTTCGAAAGCACCATCGCGGCGTGACCCCTTCTCCTCCCTGCGCTTGCGCGGGGAGGTGGCATTTTGGCTTGCCAAAATGACGGAGGGGTCGCCTCCATCTGGCGAGAACCCCTCCGTCATCTCGCCCAAGGGCTCGATGCCACCTTCCTCGGAACGA
>CAYYTA010000027.1:0-46660 GCA_964474575.1 uncultured Caulobacteraceae bacterium
ATGACGCAGCGGATGGTGGCCAGGTTCGCGCCCTTGGCCAGCATGGCCGTCAGCGTGTTTTCGATGACGCCATGGAGCGCGCCTTTCCAGCCGGCATGGCAGGATCCGATGACGCGCGCCCGCGGGTCGGCGAACAGCAGAGGCGCGCAGTCCGCGGACAGGGCCGACAGGATCAGGCCGGGTTGCGTGGTGACAAGACCGTCGCCTTCGGGTCGCGCTACCGCAACCGGCCAGGGGCCGTCGACAGGCAAGGCTATATTGGAGTGGATCTGGTAGAGGCTGAGCAGATGGTCGGCCGGCCGGTTGAAGGCAGCGGCGACGCGGTGTCGATTTTCATGGACGGCGTTTTGGTCGTCGTTCGAGCCAAGGCCGATGTTCAGGCTCTCATAAGGCGCGGCGGAAACGCCGCCGAGGCGGGTGAAAAAGCCATGCTGGACGAACGGCAGGTCAAGCAGGGGATGGAGGATGCGCGGCGGGATCATGCGGGCGTGTCTAATCCTTCGGCGCGGTGTGTTCAAGGCCCGGCAACGCGACATTGGCGGGCCAGACGAGGCCGATAACCTTAAAAAGATCGCCCATCTGGTCGGGAGCGACAAGGCGTTTATATTGTCGTTCTAACTTGGCGATTTGCGCAGGGTTGGCCAGCTTCAAGGCCGCCAGTCGGGCGTCGATGCCGAGCGCCGTTAAAAATCGTCTCTGGCTTGCAATCTCAGAGAATTTTACATTTGTATTACTTGCAATTTTCCGTACCGCCCCAAAATCAGCCCACATGGTCAGATCGTGCCAGCCGGGCGCTTCGAGTGGATGGCGCTTCTGATGACGATGCATGGCCTGCAAGGTATCGCCGGTTTCAGGCGCGGCGCGGCCATAGTCGACCAGGAGCGCGGCGCCGGTGGCTTGTTTGAGGATTTCGGCCAATTGCCGCACAAAGCGCGTCTGCTCGAACGCCATTTCGACGATCTGGCCCCGCCCGGCATCAAAAGGCGGGACAAAATCAGGCGCCTCTGCCAGGCCGAAAGCCAGGTTGCCGTCACGGACACCGACGCGGCGTTCGCACCAACCCCTGTCCGCAAGAACGAACTGCCGCGACGGCAGGCAATCAAGCACTTCATTAGCAATGATAATGACGGGGATGTCGCAGGGAAGAGCCATCAAATCATCAAGGCTATCGACGCGGCCAAGACGTTCGGTCTGCCGGACTTGCAGCGCCGGCGATGGCTCGATCATCGTCACGCGGGCGGCGGCGTCGAGCAATCCGGGCACCTTGGCCAGGACGCGCAGGATATCGCTCATCAGCGTGCCGTCGCCGCCGCCGATCTCGACAAGACGGAAGGGTGTCGGTGAACCCATGTTTCGCCAGGCCTGGACAACCCATATGCCGATCATCTCGCCGAACATCTGCGACACCATCGGCGCGGTGATGAAGTCGCCGTCCTCTCCGAAGGCGACATGTTTCGTATAGTAGCCGTCGACGGGATCGAGCAGGCATCGCGTCATATAGTCGGCGACGGTCATCGGCCCGTCGAGCGCGATCTGTTCGACAAGTCTCTGTTTCAGCGACAACTCAGGCCGTGGCGGGCTTGGTGCGGCGGGCGTACCAGATGAAGAACGCGCCCCCGATCACCATGAACAGCGACAGCAACTGGCCCATGGTGATGACGTTCTTGAAGAAGGGCAGCATCTGGGAGTCGGGTTCGCGCACGTTTTCCAGCAGGATGCGGATGATGCCGTAACCGGCGATGAAGGCGCCCATGACCAGGCCAGGCTGGCGGAATTTGCCGAAGCGGTGACCGAGAAGATACAGGACAGTGAACAGCACGAGGCCTTCGCCGAAGGCTTCGTAAAGCTGGCTGGGGTGGCGCGGTTCGAGGCCGGCCAGGCAATTGCCATAGGCGTCGGTGGGCGTATAGCTGTTGCAGAACACCATACCCCAGGGCACGTGGGTGACCCGGCCCCACAGCTCGCCGTTGACGAAGTTGGCCAGCCTTCCGAAAAACAGGCCGATTGGCGCCGCCGAGGCCAGCAGGTCGCCGAGGTTGAGCATGCGATCGGCGGAAAACTTCTTGACCAGGCTGTAGCCGACCGTCGCGATCATGACGCCCAGGAAACCGCCGTGGAAGGACATGCCGCCGTGCTGGATCATGAAGACCTCGATCGGGTCCTTCCACATGATCGAGGCGTCGTAAAACAGGATGTAGCCGATGCGGCCTCCGAGGATGACGCCGCCGGTGATCCACAGGATGAGGTCATCGAGCTGGCTTGGTTCCAGCGGCGCGCTGCGCGGCGCCCACAGGCTGACCTGTTTCAGCATGCGGCTGATGTAGAGCCAGCCGAGGACGATGCCGACCACATAGGCGAGGGCGTACCAGCGCACGCTGATGATGCCGAAATGGACGATGACGGGATTGATGTCCGGCAGGTGCAGGGGCATGGGACTCTCGTTGCAGGCCGCGCCTGTTTAACAACAACATTTGACGGCGTCGCTACAAAAGCGCGCACGCCGTGGCAGAATCATGAAAAACTTTGGTGGTTCGGTGATATGCGCCTATACTCGACGAGCGTATCGCGTTTCAGGATCTATCCATGCAAAGCCAAAACCCCTTTCTCGACGAACTGGCCAAGATGACGACGGGGGCCATGAGCCTGGCCCAGGCGGCGGGCGAGGAGGCTAAGACGGCGATGCGCGCCCAGGCCGACCGCTTTGTCGCCGACATGGATCTGGTGCGTCGCGACGAAGTGCTGGCGCTGAAGGCCGAAATCGAGGCGCTGCGCGCCGAAGTGGCCGCGCTCAAGGCGGCGAAGGCCGGGTGACGCACGCATGAACACGCCGCAGGAATATGACAACGACGCCGGTTCCGATCCTCTCGACATGGTCGAATCGATCCTGACCGAGGAAGGGCTGGAGTTCGAACGGACGCCGGAAGGCGATCTCGGCTTCGCCCTCTCGGGCGACTGGCGGACCTATGAGATGTGGTTTTCGTGGCGACCGGAAGGCGAATGCCTGCAATTGTGCTGCTCGCTCGATGTCGAGACCGGCGCCGGACGGCGGCTGGAGACCGGGCGGCTGCCCGGCCTCTACGAACTCCTGGCCATCGTCAATCAGCACGTCTGGTTCGGCCATTTCGAGGTCTTCCGTGATGCCGAGGCGGACAAGGTTGGCGCGGACTTCGGCGCCTATGACGTCATCTTCCGTCACAGCGTCGCACTCAGTCCGCTGGAACGCACGTCGGTCGTGGCCAGCGCGCATATGATCAACAGCGCGGCCGAGGCCGTCGACCGGTTCTATCCGGCCTTCGATTTCTGGTTCAAGGGCGCGGAGACGGCGTCCGACGCCTTCGCCGCCTGCCTGTTCGAAACCGCCGGCGAGGCCTGAGCCATGGATACAAACCTGCCCAAACCCGTCCTTCTTGTCGGGGCCGGCGCGCTTGGCTCTTCCGTGCTCAAGGGTTTTCGCATCACCGGCCATGCCCTGCCCAGGGACGTGATGATCATCGACCTGCAGCCAGGCGACGAACCCAAGGCATGGGCCGCCGACGGGGCGCGGCTCAACCCGCCGCCGGAATCCTGGTCCGACGCCAGGACCGTGCTGCTGGCGGTCAAGCCGCAGGGCTGGCATGCCGTTGCGGCGATCCTGGGCGGCAATCTGGCGCCCGATGCGGTGCTGGTTTCGGTCATGGCCGGCGTTCAGACGACGCGGTTGAAGCAGGCCTTTCCGGGGCATGCCGTCGCGCGTGTCATGCCGACAACCGGCGTTGCCACCGGCAAGGGAGTGGCGTCGATCTTCGCCGACACGCCGGACGCCCTGGCGGCGGCGCAGGGGCTGTTCGGCCCGATGGCGGCGACGGTGATCCTTAACGACGAGGCTGAAATGGATTCGGCCACGGCCGTGTCCGGCTCCGGGCCGGCCTATGTCTATGCCTTCGTGCGTGCTCTCGAGAAGGCTGGCCGGGAAACAGGCCTGTCTTCCAGCCATGCCCGCGACCTGGCGCGTGGCACCCTGGTGTCGGCAGCGCGGTTGCTCGATGAAAGCGGCGAGGCGCCCGACGACCTGATCCGCAAGGTGGCCTCGCCGGGGGGCACGACCGAAGCCGCGCTCAAGGTATTGTGCAAGACGGGCGACGGGCTCGACGAACTGGTCCTGGCGGCGGTGCAGGCCGCGCACAAGCGGTCGAAGGAACTGGGTTAAACGCTGGCTAGCAGGCTGATGATCGCCCGCAGGCCGCCCGATGGGCTCCGATCGAGGATCAGATCACCGCCGTGGCCGCGCACGATATCGCGGGCGATGGCCAGACCCAGCCCCACACCCTTGATGTTCTGGTTGCGCGCCTCGTCGAGGCGTGAAAACGGCTTGAAGGCCTCTTCATGTTTTTCCGCCGGAATACCGGGGCCGTCGTCATCGATGAACAGGCGGACCTGGTCGCCGTCGCGTTCGGCGCTGAAATGTACATGCTTGCCGTAGTGGAAGCCATTGATGATCAGGTTGCTGATCGCGCGTTGGACGGCCATCTGGCGCAGGTTGAGCACGGCGTCGTCTTCGGGAATGTCGGTCTCGAGCTCGTGCCCGCCACGGCGGATATTGTCCGCGACCGTCTCCATCAGGCCGCGCAGGGGAACGTTTTCAGGTTCCTCCGCCATCTCGCCGCGGGCGAAAGCCAGGTATTCGTCGATCATGTAGGCCATTTCCGAGACGTCCTGCTGCATGCGCGCCGTGGCGGCGTCCTGGGCGTTCATGGCCAGTTCAAGCTTGAGGCGGGTCAGCGGCGTACGCAGGTCATGGCTGACCGAGGCGAGCAGGGTCGTGCGCTGCTCGATCTGGCGCTGGATGCGCGCCTTCATCTTGAGGAAGGCTTCGGCGGCGGCGCGCACTTCCGAGGCGCCGTAGGGCTTGAAATTGGGATCATCCTCGCCGCGGCCGAACTTTTCCGCCGCCTGGGCCAGGCGCTCGATGGCGCGGACCTGGTTGCGGATGAACAGCATGGCGACCGTCGTCAGCAATGCCGTGGCGCCGACAATCCAGAAGAAGAAAATGTAGCCGGTCGAGGCGAAGGTCCGGTCCTTGGGCGCGATGATACGCAGGACGCCTGTCTTCAACTGGACGCGAATATCGATGAAGCCGCGATAAAAGACGGTGTCGAACCAGTAGGGATCATCGAGGCGGTTGTCCAGTGCGGCATCGAGGCGATGGTCGAGCGCCAGGAAGATCGAATGACGATGGGTTTCGGGCAGGGGGCCGTCCTGAAGACGGACGGACAGGCCCATGGTCTGGGCCTGGCTTTCGACGCGCGCCAGATTGGCCGGCTGAGGATCCTGCTTATAGGCATCGACCGCCCAGGCGACATCACCGACTACGCCGTCGATCAGCTTTCCCGTCACCGTCTCGTAGTGCATGGTGAAGAATACCCACATCAGGGTAATCTGCATGATCACGATCGGCAGGACGATCATCCACAGCACGCGCGCCATCAAAGTGCGCGGAAAGTTGCGCTTGATGACCTTGGGCCAGTTGAACAGGCGGGCTTTGGCTTTGGCGGACGGCATGGCGGCGGTGAAGAAATGTATGTCTTTCTTAAGCTGCATCGCCTTGATTAGGAAAGCAAGAAAACGGCATGGCTCCGCCGGAGTCGTAAACCCTCGCCGCCGGGAAGGTTGCGAACGTGCGTGAAAGCCGGTAGCCATCCAGGACAACCACGAAAGTCGTCGCATGATCAGTCGCCGCCGTTTGCTTACTTCCGCTGCCGCCCTTGCCGGAGCAGCCGTCATCGCGCCCGGCGCCTTCGCCTCCGAGATGCATATAACTCTGGCCTCGCATTTCCAGGTCACGCGCTTCATCGACGCCGACACCGTCGAAATGATCGATGGCAACGCGCGTCAGATTATGAAGCGCGGCGAGGTCTTCGACGGCGGCACCTTGGTCGAGATCATCGCCGGCGATTTCGTCATCATGGAGGATTTTCGCACCGTCGATGGCGACATGCTGGTTGTCGACACGACCGGCGTGCGCTGGCGGTTCAGCAAGACGGCGGAATCGACGGCGGTCGATTACGGCAAGGGTTTTGCGGGCCACAGCGAAGCCGAGGTCCGGGCTTGCCCAACGGACCTGCTTGGCGGCGAGATCCTGGCGCGGCCGGGCGATCCCGACTATGAGGCCGTCGCTGCCGTATTTCCGCCGATCCGCAAGGTGTGGGGCGACACCTATAATTTCCTCAGCACGCCGGAGAGCGAAGACAAGGTCTGGTTCTTCTACGGCGGGCGGTCGCCCAATTTCGATCCGGCGGTCTTCGTGCCAGGCGTCGACCAGATTCGCAAGGACGGCCAGGTGCTCGACGGCCTGGTCGGCGGCTACCTGCCGTGCCTGCGTTTCGTCTATCCGGAAGCCGGTGGCGCCTGGACGGAACTTGTCGCCTTCGCTCCGTTCCGCATGGTCGACGGCAATCCGCGCGTCCAGCCGGTATGGTACCGCGTCAGCCGCGTCGAGGACGGCAAGCTCGCCTGGGCGAAATATGTCGATTCCTATCTGCCCTATCCGCCACGCGAGGGCGACGACCCGAAAGCCTTTTACAACGACCTGGCGGCCTTCAAGGCAGGGTGGGATCATCGGCTGGCCCAGGGCATGAAAATCGACGTACCGGACGTGCGCATCGCCGACATGGCGCGCCACGGTCTGATCCGGGCGATGATGAGCCGCTCGGCGGGCTATCCGAAGTACGGCGCCGTCGACAAGAACTATGGCGGCACGGAACACGACGGCTTCCCAGATACCTTCAACGCCGAGACCTCGGCGATGATCGAATGGGGCCTGCTCGACACGGCCTCACAGTATATCGACAACTATTTCGGCCAGTTCGTGCGCGACGACGGCGTCATTCTTTATCGCGGGCCGGAAACCGGCCAGTTCGGACGCATGCTGACGGTGGTCGCGCAATACGCCAATGCCGGTGGTGACGCTGGCCTTCTGCTGCGCCGGCGTGAGCGCATCGACGCCGTCGTCAAGGTCCTGCTCGGCATGCGCGCCAAGGCCCAGACCCTCGACAAGGGCGATGCGGCCTATGGAATGATTTCGGGCTGGAGCGAGGCCGATGCGGTGCTTGAGCCCGATCCGCAGCGCTACATGCAGCCTTATTTCTCCAACAGCACCGAGGCGGCGCGCGGTTTCCGCGACCTCGGCCGGGTGTGGAGCCGACTCGGCAAGGCGGGCGGCGACACCGGCCTTGCGGCGTGGGGGCAGACTCTGGAGGGCGAGGCGGCGGCGCTGGAGGCCGATATCCAGACGGCTATTTCGCGCTCGCTGCTTCATGTCGACGGTGAAACCAGCCTGCCGACCATCGCCGGCGCCAAGGAACCGTTCCACATCGTTGTGGCGCGCGACCATTCCGATCCGCAGTACCGAAGCTACCGATCGTGGATGGAGATGCTGTTCTCCGGCAACCTGACGCCGGCCCAGGGCAACATGATCGTGGACTACCGTACACGTCATCATGACGTCGTGCTCGGCATGCCGATGGCCTACGGCTATGCCACCGGTGAGATGGCTGGGTTCCTGTCCTACGGCCATGGCTATGGCCTGATCCAGCTTGACCGCGTCCGTGAGGCGTTGCTGATGACTTACAGCTCGATGGCGCACCAGTACACGCGCGGTGGCTGGATGGCGCCGGAAACGCGGCGGCCGCTGGTCGATGACTACGCCTCGGCCTTCTGCGGGCCGGCCCAGGTGGTGGCGTCGCTGATGACGCGCTGGCTCGTGGCGTTCGAGGATCCGGAGTCGGAGACGCTGTGGCTTGGCAAGGCCATGCCCGAAGCGTGGCTGGCCGATTCGAAGCTGGTGTTTATCGATGACATCGCGACGCGGTGGGGCCGGGTCGGTTTCGCCACCGACTCGCGCATCGACACGGAACACCGGATCGCCGCCAAGGTAACGCTGCCAGCAGCCGGGATCGGCGCGGTGACCAAGCTTCGCCTGCGCACGGGCCTGCCGATGCGCGGCGTGACGGTCAACGACAAGTCGTGGAAGGACTTCGACCCGGAGACCGGAACCATCTCTCTGCCGGCCGGTATGGGCGGGACGATCATTCTCGAAGCCAAGTACTAAGCGCGCTCAGTCGGGCGCCAGCATATAGCCCTTGCCGCGAACGGTCTGCAGATAGCGCGGGTTCTTCGGGTCCTGTTCGATCTTGCGGCGCAGGCGCGTGACCTGGACGTCGACGGCGCGGCCGGTGGTGTCGACGCTGTCCTTGGCCAGGTCCATGCGGTCGACCGGCACATTGGCGCGTTCGGCGAGATATTTCAGCAATTGCGATTCGGCTTCGGTCAGGCGGACAAGGCTGCCACCGCGCATCAGTTCGCAGCGTTCGAGGTCGAAGCTGTACGCGCCCATGGTGATCGACTTGGGCAGGGCCGGCTTGACGCCGGTGCGCCGCAGGATGGCCTCGATGCGCAGCAGCAGTTCCTGGGGCTCGAATGGCTTGGGCAGGTAATCGTCTACGCCGAGCCTCAGGCCCTCGATACGGTCGTCGGGCAGGCCGCGCGCGCTCAGGATCAGAATCGGGACGGCCGAATGGGTGCGCACCCACTTCGACAGCGAGAATCCGTCCTCGCCCGGCATCATGACGTCGACGATCAGCAGGTCGAAGTCGAGGAGTTGCAGCATGCGCTTGGCGGCGTCGGCATGGGCGGCCGAGGTGACGCGAAAGCCCTGTCGTGTCAGGAATTCCTTCAACAGGGTACGGATGCGGTCGTCGTCGTCGACCACAAGCAGGTGGCGGACGGTGGCGTCGTTTTGCGCGGGTGCCAGGCTCACGGTCGGTTCGCTCTCCGGTTTTGCGTACTTTAATCACTTACAGGCCGGGAAACTGATCACACTTCGTTGAAATTTGTAAAGGCCCTCGCTCTGATGAATGGGAACCGGCAATTTGGCCTTGCCAAGGTTTGCCCGGGCGGCGAAAGTGGCGGGCTTTTCAAGGGAGCGCGTCGATGTCGTTGCACTATGGTCCGGAAAACCTGCAGAGCCTTCTGGGCATTGCCGCCATTCTCGCCGCTTGCTGGCTGGCGTCGGAAAACAAGAAACGCTTTCCGTTGTTCCTGACCCTCGGCGCCATCGCGATCCAGGTGGCGCTGATCGTGCTTCTGTTCGCCTTTCCGGTATCACATGCCGTGCTCGGCGGCATTTCCACCGCCATGGGTGCGCTCAGCGCCGCCGCCGGCAAGGGGACGGCCTTCGTCTTCGGCTGGATAGGGGGCGATCCCGCCGCCCAGCCCTATGTGGTCAGTAATCCGGGCGGCCTGCGTTTCTTCGCTGTCATCGTCTTTCCGCTCATCCTGCTGATCTCGTCGCTGTCGGCGGTGCTGTGGCACATCGGTGTGCTCAAGTGGATCATCCGCGGTTTCGGCTTTGTCTTCGAAAAGACCATTGGCGTCGGCGGGGCGTCGGGTCTGGGCGTCGCGTCGAACATTTTCGTCGGCAATGTCGAGAGCCTGATCATCATCCGCGCCTATCTCGACAAGCTGACAAGGTCGGAAGTGTTCATCATGCTGGTCGTCGGCATGGCCAATGTCGCCGGTTCGACCATGGTGGCCTATGTCAGCTTCCTGAACGGCGTGCTGCCCAATGCGGCCGGACATATCCTGGCGGCGGCCATCGTATCGGCGCCGGCCGGTGTGCTGCTGGCACGCATCATCGTGCCGGAAGAGGCCGACCGCCAGCACGAGAAGGTCGATTACGATTCGTCGCTGAAATACGACAGCGTCATCGACGCGATCTCGAAGGGCACGTCGGACGGCCTGATGGTGGTGATGAATATCGCCGCCATACTGATCGTCATGGTGTCGCTGGTGGCGCTGCTCGACATGTGCCTCGGCGGCCTGTCATGGGGTGGCGAGCCGGTGACCGTGGAGCGTATCCTGGGCGTGATCTTCACGCCGCTGGCATGGCTGATCGGGGTGCCGTGGAAGGAAGCGCCATCGGGCGGCCTGATCCTCGGCACCAAGATGGTGCTGACCGAGTTTGTCGCCTTCCAGAACCTGGCGCATATTCCGGCCGGCGAGATCAGCGACCGCACGCGCATCGTCCTGACCTACGCCACCTGCGGCTTCGCCAATATCGGCTCGGTGGGGATTTCGGTTGCCGGTTTCAGCGCGCTGATGCCGCAGCGTCGGCCGGAAATCCTCGGTTTGATATGGAAGGCGTTGATGGCCGGCTTCCTTGCCACCTGCCTGTCGGCGGCGGTTGTCGGCGCGCTGCCGAATGCGGTCTACGGCCTCTGATGGCAAAAAAAAGTCGTTCGGCTTCGCCTCGGTCTACTTTTTCGCGTTTCGATATTGAGAAAGGTATCTTGAGGCGGCTCTGCGACTTTTTCGCTTTTTGTGAAGTGGCGGCTTCGCCGCACATACCCAGGCAAGTCTCCATGAAGCTTTACACGGCCGATTACGCCCCCAATCCGCGCCGCGTGCGCTGGATCATGAACGAGAAGGGCATCGATGATATCGAGATAGTGCCGCTCGATATCATGCGGCTTGAACATCGCGGCCATCCGGCGATTGTCGCCAGTCAAGGCACCGGCCTGCCCATTCTTGAACTGGATAGTGGCGAGCTGATCGCGGAATCGCTGGCGATCGGACGCTATCTCGAAAGCCTGCGCCCCGAACCCAACCTGTTCGGCCGCGATGCGGTCGACATGGCCAAGATCGAGATGTGGACACGGCGGGTCGAACTGCTGCTGGCCAATCCCTTGATGATCGGCACGCGCATGACTTTTGGCGCGCTCAAGGTGCTGGAAGAGCCCAATCCGCCGGTGGCCGGCTATTTCGTCAAGACCGGCCAGGACTTTATCGCGGCGCTCGACCGCCGGCTGGAAGGGCGCGAATTTATCGCCGCCGATCGCTTCACCGTTGCCGACATCGTGGCTGTGTGCGCGCTCGACTTCGCCCGCATCATCCGCTTCCGGCCGGACAAGTCGCTGAAGAATGTCGCGCGGTGGCTGGCAGCCATGCGGGCCCGGCCAGCGGCACCGAAGCCGGGCTAGCCGTCGCGGCTGCCGAGCGGGGCCTTGCGCGCCAGCACGCCGGTGAAGCTCATCAATATGCGGCCATTGGCCTTCAGCTCGCCACGCCCGAAGATCAGCGTCTTGCCGGCGCGGGTGATCTCGCCGGTGGCGACGACGATGTCGCCTTCACGGCCCGGCGAGAGGAACTGCGAGTCCAACTGGACCGTGACGGCGCCGCCATCGGCCAGATGCGGAAGGGCGAAGACGAACAGCGAGGTGTCGGCCATGGTCAGCAGGCAGCCGCCGTGGATGCTGCCACCGCCATTGAGATGGCGCTTTTCGGCTTTGAACGCGACGCGGACGTTGTCCGGCATCTCGGCCTGATAATAGTAGGGGCCGACAAGACCATTGAAATTTTCGTTGAAAGGCGACAGAAGCCAGCCGGCGAATTCGCCTTCGGTGACCGTCTCCAGTTTGCGTTCGTCCGCCAAGGCCCTGCTCCGGAAGGAAATCCATGTCCCAACTGATCGAGGACACGCTGTTCGAGTTATTATCGCAGGTGCGAAAGGCTGAGTCCATCAGCCCGAACGATATCGCCCAAGCGGTTTTCATCAAAAACCGCGACAACTCAGAAAAGCCGATCGACCGCGCAAACTGGCAGCGCGAACTGCCGAAGGTGCGCGCGGTGGTGGTCGGGCTGGCGCGGCAGGGGCGGGTAGAACTGCTGCGCAAGGGCAAGCCGGTCGAGCCCGACGGCCTCAAGGGCATTTACCGGTTGCGGTTGGCAACTAAAAATGAATAGCAAAAAAAGCAAATCCAGAACGCCGGGCCGCCCCAAGTTCTGGATTTTCCGTATCGAGCCGCGCGAAAGTACACTGAGGCCGGGCGAAGCCCGTGCCGAAGGACCTTCACGCGAGATGCTAAAGCCCCTCGACCTTCTGCTTGCCGTCGGAGGGTTGCTCGATCGATGGTGTCTGGACGCCTTCCTGCGTGGCCATGGTGTCCTGGGTGAAGCCGATGAGAGCGGCCACGGCCTGGGTCGTCGCCTGGTTATAGGTATCGGCCATCATCGACATGTCGTTGTGGCCGACGCCGATGGCTGAGGTAATGAACTTTTGGCCGACCACCGTCTTGTCGTCGAGGCGGATGATCCGCGCATCGAGAGCAATGGAAACCGTCGGCTTGTTATGCGTGTAGACGGTCTCGAACTGACGCACCGTGATATCGAGGCGATAGCCCGCCGCCGACGGGCCGCGCGCCTCCAGCCGCACGCTGGTGGCGTCACGGGCGAAGCCCTCGCTGACCGCCTCGTTGAAGAGTTCCTGCGTGGGGGCCGCCCAGCGCGCCTGGGCGACGTAAGAGACTTCGTTGCCTTCAACGGTGGTGACGCGATCGCCGCTTGAATCCTGCGGAAAGGTCACAGTGCCCAGGACGACGCCGACCGGCGGCATGCCGGTGGCCGGCGGCGCCGACGGCGTGCCCGGATCGAGCATGGCCGGCGTAAAGCCGAAGCGGTACATCTGGACCGGCTTCATCTTTGGCCCGACGCTGATGCAGCCGCTAAGCGCCAAGGCGGCCGCGAGTGCGGCGATCGTTGGAAATGTCCTCACGGGTTCACCTTTCTGTCCTTGGCGGGCGGCTTGGCGATCAGGCCGGTCGGGCTGGCCTGGACCTGGTCGACCAGGGCCTTCAGCGAGCGCGACGCATCATTGAGATTCTGCAGCGATTCCTGGACCTCGGGCAGGGTGGTCTTCTGCACCTGGTCGACGGGGCCCTGCATTTTGTCGGCCAGGGCGCTGACATGATCGGCGGCGGCGGCAAGCTTGTCAGTGGCCGCGTCGATCTTGTCCATCGTCTCCGGCATCTTGTCGTTGACCACGCCGTTGGTGGAATGGGCCAGTTGCGTGACAGCGTCGGCGGCCTGGCCGGCGCTGATGATCGCCTCGTGGGCGTCGTCGAGCAGTTGCTGGCGCGATTTCAGGTCCGCTGTGATGGCCTGGAGGTTGTCGAGGCTATCGGAGAAGGTCTTGATGTTGTGATCCGACAGCAGCCGGTTGACGCGGTCGAGGCTCTCATAGGTCTTCTCGACCACCGAACCGGAGCCCTGCAACAGTTTCGCCAGCGCGCTCTCCTCCGAATGGATGACCGGCGGGGGCCCGTCCTGACTGTGTTTCAGCAGGGGCGCATTGGCGGTGCCCGGCGAAATCTGCATATAAAACAGGCCGGTAATGCCCTGAGGCTGAAGCGAGGCCAGGGAATCGGTGCGGATGGGCGTGTCAGCGTCGAGCTGGATGCGCGCGAACACCTGGTGGGTGTTGGCCTTGCCGAGGCGCAAGCTCGTCACTTCGCCGACCTTGATGCCGTTGAAGTGGACCTCCGCGCCCTTGGTCAGGCCGTCGACCGGTGTGTTGAACTCGACGTCGTAGACGCCAAGGCTGTGGTTGAAGTCGAACTTGATGAACCAGAAGGAAAAGCCGAGCAGGACCAGGGCCAGTATGAAGGTGACCAGTCCGACGAATGCGTAGTGAGCCTGACGTTCCATCGCGTTTCCTCAAGCACGTTCAGGAAAAGTGTTTAACACCTTTCCGTTAAAAACCGCGCAAACCATTCTAAGCTTTCAACCGGCTGCGCGGGCCATGAAAATATTCGTGGATCCACGGGTGGTCGGATTTTTCAAGCGCCTCGATGCGGTCCTTCATAACCACGTGACGGTCGGCCAGAACGGCGATCTCGTCGCAGACGGTATAGAGACTATCAAGATCGTGCGTAATCATAAAGACGGTAAGGCCCAGCCCGGTGGCCAGCTCACGGATCAGGTTGTCGAAGGCGGCGGCGCCGATCGGATCAAGGCCGGCGGTGGGCTCATCGAGAAACAAAAGGTCGGCGTCAAGCGCCAGCGCCCGCGCCAGGGCGGTGCGCTTGATCATGCCACCCGATAGTTCCGACGGCGTCAGGTCGGCCGCGCGCAGCGGCAGGCCCACCAGGGTCAGCTTGAGCATGGCCACGGCGCGCGCTTCGGCCGGGCTCATGCGCGTGAATTCGAGAATCGGAGCCATGATGTTTTCCGCCACGCTCAGGGTGGAAAACAGGGCGCCGCTCTGGAACAGCACGCCGGTCCGGGAGCGGATAGCCTGGGCCTCGGCCGGCCGGACGTCGGCGAGGCGCCTGCCGAACAGGCGGATGTCGCCGCTTTGCGGACGCCTGAGGCCGAGGATCGAATGCAGCAGAACGGTCTTGCCTGAGCCTGAGCCGCCGACCACGCCCAGGACCTCGCCGCGCGGCACCGTCAGGTCGAGGTTTTCGTGCACAATATGGTCGCCGAATCGGTTGTTTAGCCCCGTAATAACCACGGGCGCGTCGCCTTCGGGTGCGGCGGCCTCCGCATTTTGTCGCGCCTGGATCGCCATCAGAAATTGAACCCGTTGAACAGCATGGCGAAGATGGCGTCGATCAGAAAGACGAGGAAGATCGACTGGACCACCGCGGTCGTTACCTGGCGGCCGAGCGACAGCACGTTGTCCTTGACATTCATGCCCTGCCAGCAGCCGACGATGGCGATGGTGGCGGCGAAGAACGGCGGCCGGACGATGCCGACGAAGAAGTTGACGAACGGCACGTAGTCATAGAGGCGCTGCATGAAGGTGGCTGGTCCGGCGCCGAGGCCGCTCCAGATGGCCAGCATACCGCCGAACATGAAGGCAATGGCCGAGATCATGGTCACGAGTGGTTCCATGATCACGAGGGCCAGCAGCCGCGGCACGACCAGGGCTTCGTAGGGATCTATGCCCATGACGCGCATCGCGTCGATTTCCTGGTTCATTTTCATGGCCCCGACTTCGGCAGCAAAGGCGGAGGCACTGCGGCCGGCCAGCAGAACGGCAGTGATCAGCGGCGCGAATTCGCGCAGGCCCATGAAGCAGACCATGTCGATTGCGAAGATGCCGCCACCATACTGCTGAAGCTGCAGCACGCCGATGAAGCCTATGACTCCGCCGAGGAAGAAGCTGGTCAGGGTGACGATGGGGATGGAGTCGATGCCGGCGCGCTGCATGATATTGACCAGCGAGGCGGTCCGCATCTTCAGCGGGTGGGCCAGCGACACCAGGATCTGGGTGATGACGTGACCCATGAACACGGACTGGGCGGCAAACCCCTTGGCGAAGCGGCCCAGCAACTTGCCGATCCACACCATGAGGAAGAAGGCCGGGTGCGCCCAGATATCCTGGCGGGGCGGCGTTTCGACGCTTGCTTCACGCAGTTCGGGAAGGTGGCTGTCGACCAGGCGATAAAGATCGCCGAACCTATCCTGGCCAGCGAAGAGATCGCCGTCGAGCTTGCCGGCAAGCGCGGTGCTCAGGGTCAGCGCGCCGGCTGTGTCAAGGGCCTGGAGTTCGTCGGACTGAACGGCGACGCGAGTATAGGGCTTCAAAGCCACGGCCAGGCGGGCGGTCATGCCGGCCATGCCCGCGATCACCCACGATCCCTTGAGAGACAGCACCGCGCCGGCGTCCTGCGACGCCGGGCCGGCTTTCTCGATTGTGAAGCTGGCCGCCGATCGGCGCGACTCAAGCTTGGATGGGGATAACAAGACGACTCACTTTCAAAGCCTTGCGCAGCTTACCCCATAGAAGCTGCGATTTGATAAATGGGCAAGGCGTGACGGTAAAAAACCGTACATTGCGGTACTGTTTTTTACCGTTTTCAGGCCTTGAGCGCTACGTCATAAGTCGCCTCGGTAAATTTGGCGACGTCGTCGAGCGTGACGCCGGGCGCCAGTTCGGTCACGACCAGGCCCGATCCGTCCGGCTTGACCTCGAAAACGCCCAGCGTCGAGATGATCAGGTCGACGACGCGCGTGCCGGTCAGCGGCAGGGTGCAGGCCTTGAGCACCTTGGATTCGCCGTGCTTGTTGGCGTGCTCCATGACGACGACGATGCGCTGGACGCCCGCCACCAGGTCCATCGCCCCGCCCATGCCCTTGACCAGCTTGCCGGGGATCATCCAGTTGGCGATGTCGCCGTTTTCGGCGACTTCCATGGCGCCGAGGATGGTCAGGTCGATATGACCGCCGCGGATCATGGCGAAGCTGTCCGCCGATGAAAAGAAAGAGGTCTCGGGCAGGGCGGTGACCGTCTGCTTGCCGGCGTTGATCAGGTCGGGATCGACTTCGTCGTCATAGGGAAACGGACCCATGCCGAGCATGCCGTTTTCCGACTGGAAGGTGACGGTCATGCCTTCGGGAATGAAATTGGCGACCAGCGTCGGGATGCCGATGCCGAGATTGACGTAAAAGCCGTCCTGCAATTCCTTCGAAGCGCGCTCGGCCAGTTGTTCACGAGTCCAGGGCATCAGGCACTCTCCCTATGGCGGATGGTGCGCTGCTCGATGCGCTTCTCGAACGTGGCCTGCACGACGCGGTCGACATAGATGCCGGGCGTATGGATGTTGTCGGGATCGAGGCTGCCGACCGGAACGATGTCCTCGACCTCGGCGATGCAGACCTTGCCGGCGGTGGCCATCATCGGGTTGAAGTTGCGCGCTGTCTTGCGATAAACCAGATTGCCGCGCGCATCGCCTTTCCACGCCTTGACGATGCTGAGGTCGGCCTTGAGGCCGGTTTCAAGCACGTAGGTACGCCCGTCGAAATCCTTCAGTTCCTTGCCGTCGGCGACGATGGTGCCGACGCCGGTCGCGGTATAGAAGCCGGGGATGCCGGCGCCGCCGGCGCGGATGCGTTCGGCCAGGGTGCCCTGCGGATTAAACTCCAGCTCCAGTTCGCCAGCCAGATATTGCCGCTCGAACTCCTTGTTCTCGCCGACATAGGAACTGATCATCTTTTTGATTTGCCGAGTGTCCAGCAACTGGCCGAGGCCGAAGCCATCGACGCCGGCATTGTTGGAAATGACGGTCAGGCCCTTAACGCCGGAATCGCGTAAGGCGGCGATCAGGTTCTCCGGAATGCCGCACAGGCCGAAGCCGCCGGACATCACGGTCATATTATCGAAGACCAGCCCTTCCAGGGCCGTCTTCGCATCGGGAAAGACTTTTTGATTGGGCATGACTCCCTCTTGAGCCGGGGTTATGCCGTTTACCTAATCCGTTTGCGGGCGCAAGTCATCCGCTTTGTGCGCCGCCGCATCGTTTCACCGGAAATTAACTCAGTGCCCGAGCAGGTGGCGCGTGAAGGGCAGCCAGGGCGGGAAATGATACAGCCATCCGGCCAGAAGCTGCATGGCCAGCGTCAGGATCAGACCGGCGATATAGGCCGGGAGCAGCCGCCGCCGTGTGACCAGGTCATAGGCGCCGATGGCGAGCGCCAGCAGGTCGTTGGCGCCGTAAAGCTGGACAAAGCCTTGCCACATGCCGTCGCCAAGCAGGTGGTAGAGCGGCTCGCCGAGCCAGCGGGCGAAGCCGGCGTCGCTGATGTACAGCGTGGCCAACAGCATCAGCCGTTTGTGCGCCGAAGACATGTGCCGCATGAGCAAACCCGAAGCGGCCGGCAGGACGAAGGCCAGGATGTCGGTGAACTGAATGGCCATGAAGGCCGGGCCGTCGCTTTTCGGGTCGAACTCCAGGCGCTGGACGGTCAGGGCCGTCGCCGGGCCCAGGATGGCCATGATGATAGCGAGCGCGACCATGGCGAGGCCCAGCTTTTTATGGATGTCGTGGCGCTTCGAGCGGATCAGCCAGATCTGTGCCGTGAACAGGACCAGCCAGCCGACGAAGGCGACGGCATGGGCGTGGACGATCCACGGATAAGGCGGGGCATGGTGCTGAATGTGCTGGGCGATGTCGCCGCCGAAGCCCATCACGATGCCGAGCCAGATCAGCCCGACCATGGCGAGGAAGAAATTGCCATCCCACGGATGATCGGCCGCGAAGCTGTCGCTCTAGCCCATTGCCATGCCCCGTTTCGTCCCTGGCGGACGGTGCGCATGGAGCGTGGGGTTGTCAAGCCAGCAAGGGTTTGAGTGGCGCGTCCGGATCAGCGATGACGGCCGTATCCAGCCCGGTTTTTCCCTTGGCGATCAGTAGCTTGGCGGCCATGAAATCGCCCGGGCGGCTGACGCATTCTGCGGTTTTCAGGCAATCGTCGCCATCGAGATGGAAGACGCTGAAGGCGCCGGACGCCGGATCGCCGCGCAGGACCGGCCGCGTGCCGGGGACCAGCAAACCGGCGATCTGGAGCTTGAATTCGTACTGGTCCGACCAGAACCAGGGCGTCTCGACAATCGGCGGTTTGGCATCGGCGATGGCGGCGGCGGCTTGTTTGGCCTGCTCCAGCGCGTTGGGCACGCTTTCGAGACGGAAACGGCCTTCGTAAAAGGGGAGAGTGCGTGATGTCACATCGCCGACGGCAAAGATATGAGGATCGGATGTCCGCGCTTCGTCGTCAACAAGGATGCCGTTGGCGCAGTTGACATCGATGGCCTGCGCCAGGTCGTCATTGGCGATTGCGCCGATGCCGACAAGGAGCAGGTCGAATTCATGCTGCGTGCCGTCGGCCAGGTGGACGACCTTGCTGTCGCCGTCGCCCAAACTCAATTCAGCAACCTGAACGCCGGCCAACAGGCGAGCACCGCGCTCATTGTGCATGTCGGTGAAGAAGGCGGACAGGGGTGCGGAAGCAACACGCGCCAGAATGCGGTGCTCTCGTTCGAAAATCGTCACCTCGCAACCCAGGTACCGCGCTGAGGCGGCAACTTCGAGGCCGATATAACCCGCGCCGATCAGTCCGACTCGATGGCCGGGCGTCAGGACGGATTTCAACCGTTCAGCGTCATCTAGCGTACGCAGCAGATGATGCGGCACTCTGTCCGCGCCTTTAACTTCGAAAGGCCGTGCCTTCGAGCCGGTTGCAATAATGAGGTGCGCATAGGAAAGGTCCTCGCCATCTTGTAAAACGACGGTTTTATCCCGGCGATTAACAGCGTTCACCCAAGTGTTCAAACGCGGGCTAATCATCTGATCTGCATAGAAGTTTTCACTACGCAGATACAAGTCGTCAACCGAGGCCTCGCCCTTAAGCCAGGCCTTGGACAATGGAGGACGTTGATAGGGTAGATAGGGCTCGCCGCCGATCAAGGTTATGGCGCCGGTAAATCCATACTGCCGAAGGAAGCCGGCGGCGGAACCGCCGGCATGTCCGGCGCCTATGATGACGACACCCGCGCTCATTTAACAGCCTTCGGGCAGGGGCAGGCGGTTCTGCAGGCAAAACGCCTTGATCGTATTGTTCAAAAGGCAGGCAATGGTCATTGGACCGACGCCCTTCGGCACCGGCGTAATGGCGCGGGCACGTGAAACAGCTGAATCGAAATCGACATCGCCGACGACCTTCGACTTGCCCTCGACCTCAATGCGGTTGATGCCGACATCGACAACGTATGCGCCGTCCTTGACCCAGTCACCAGCGATGAAGCGCGGCCGCCCAACCGCCGCCACCAGCACGTCCGCGTTGCGGCACACCGCGGCCAGGTCATTCGTTTTGGAATGCGCGATGGTGACCGTGCAGTCTTCGCTTAGCAGCAATTGCGCCATCGGTTTGCCGACGATGTTCGACCGGCCGACGATGACGGCATTCTTGCCCGCCAAGGTATCGCCGAACGTCTTCATCGCGTCCTTGAGCAGCATCAGGCTGCCCAAAGGCGTGCACGGCACGATGCCTTGCAGGCCGACAGCCAGTTTACCGGCATTGATGACATGGAAGCCGTCGACGTCCTTGTCCGGGTGGATGGCGTCGATGACCTTGAGCGACGACATGTGTTTCGGCAGCGGCAATTGCACCAATATACCATTGACGTTTTCATCGCGATTAAGACCGTCAACGATGGACAGAAGCTCATCCTCAGAGGTCGTGTCGGCGAGGCGGATCGTCTGTGACTCCATGCCAAGGGCTTGCGTCTGTTCGCCCTTGTTCTTGACGTAGATCTGGCTGGCAGAGTCTTCACCGACGATGACCACGACGAGACATGGTGTTTTGCCCGAAGCCGCCTTCAAATCGGCGACCACGCCGGCCAGGCGTTCGCGCATGGCCTTGGCGTAGCCGGCGCCGTCGATGATATTGCCTTGTGACTGCATGCGGACCTCTAGAATAACGCCGCGAGCAGCGCCTCAACAAGCGGGCGCAAGGTCAGACTCAAGGGGGCGGCGAGGCCTGCGTCATACAGGTGCGGCCGGGCGGTGTCCAGATAGGTGTGCTGAACAATTTCGATCTGCAAGGCATGGATGTTGCGCGACGGATCACCGTAATGACGCGTCGTGTAGCCGCCTTTGAAGCGGCCGTCGAGAATATGGCTGTAGGCGGTGCAACTCTTCCGCCAGCACTCCAAGGCGGTTGTCAGCCTGGGCCCGAGTGTGCGGCCGGAATCTGCACCTAAGTTGATGTCAGGCAAACGTCCGTCAAACAGGCTCGGGATGATGCCGCGAATGGAGTGGGCGTCGATGAGCAGGACATGGCCATGGCGGGCAACCGTGTCGTCCAGAACTTTGCGTAATCGAGAGTGATAAGGCTTCCAGTATAATTCTAACCGATGTTTAATCGTGTTCGCGTCCGGCTCTTGATTCGGCTGATAAAGCGCGTTGCGATCAAAGTCCGTCAATGGGCAGAGGCCGGTTTCAAATCGGCCGGGATACAGGTGGCCGCCTCCGGAGTCCCGGTTGAGGTCGATGACATAACGCGAATGCGTGGCGAACAGCGTGCTGGCGCCCAGATCACGCGCAAAATCGAACAGGCGATGGACGTGGAAATCAGTCTCGCGGATCGCCCGACCGGTTTCGTTCAAAGCCGAAGCGATGTCCGCCGGTATATGCATGCCGACATGGGGCGCAGCTATGACCAGGGGGCTTTCACCCTGATGAAAATCGAACGGGGCAACGGGATCGGGCGGTTGCGAAGCGGCCGGCATGGTTGCAATTGAGCCTATCCCGATGCGCGGGTCAACCCTCCCGCCACGTGTCGTCAACAGCAAGAGCGGCACCACGTCTTGCCATCGTCAAGCCGCTCTCTAGATTAAAGTCGATTTCAGGCGCATATGGAAAGGCCCAGGCATGGATATCCATCTCCTGCTCAATATCTTCGTATTTCTGGTGGCGGCGTGCCTGGTGGTGCCGTTGGCGCAACGCTTCAGGCTGGGCTCGGTTCTCGGTTTCCTGATTGCCGGCGTCGCCATCGGGCCGTTTGGGCTGCATCTCATCGGCGAGCCGGAAAAGATCATGAAATTCGCCGAGTTCGGCGTCGTCATGATGATGTTCCTGATCGGCATGGAACTGGAACCGGCCGTGCTGTGGCGGCTGCGGCGTTCGATCCTCGGCCTTGGCCTGTTGCAGGTGGTCGTGACGTCTGTGGCGCTGATGGTCGTCGGCGTCATGCTCGGCCACACATGGCAGGCGTCGCTGGCCGTAAGCATGGCGTTGGCCATGTCGTCGACGGCGCTGGTGCTGCAGATGCTGCGCGAGAAGAACCTGATGCACTCGCTGGTGGGCGAGACCTCGTTCTCCGTGCTTCTGTTCCAGGACATGGCGGTGATCCCGGTTCTGGTGATCATTCCGCTGCTGGCCTCCGGCGCGGCGCCGGCCAGCGGAGACAGCTTCAACCTGATCGCCAAATGGCCGGCGTGGCTGCAACCGGTCGGCGTCGTCGCCGTCATTGCCGGCGTTATCCTGAGCGGGCGTTATCTGTCGCGCTATGTCTTCCAGATCATCGCCAAGGCCAATCTGCGCGAAGTCTTCACCGCCGCGTCGCTGGCCCTCGTCATCGGGGTGACGGTGTTGATGGAAGCGGTCGGCATGTCGCCGGCGCTGGGCGCCTTCATCGCCGGCGTTGTGCTGGCCAATTCCGAGTACCGCCGCACCATCGAGACCGATATCGAGCCGTTCAAGGGCCTGTTGCTCGGCCTGTTTTTCATCAGTGTCGGCATGGGCATGGATTTCACCGTCCTGCTGCGCCATCCGCTCGGCCTGATCGCGGCGGTGATCGGTTTGATGGCGGTCAAGGGTGCCGTGCTTTACGTGCTCGGCGACCGTTTCGGTATCAAGGGCGCGCAGGGCCTGGGCCTTGCCATCGGCCTGGCCCAGGGCGGCGAGTTCGCCTTCGTCCTGCTGCAATTGATCGGCGGTTTCGGGCTGATCGACGATGAAACGCGGAAGTTCCTGATTTTGCTGGTGGCCTTGTCCATCGCCGCGACGCCGGTTATGCTCGCGATCTACAGCCGGTTCATCTTGCCGCGTTTCGTCAGCATGCTGCCGCGGCGCGAATACGATGTCGTCGATGAGCACAATCCGGTCATCATTGCCGGCTTCGGCCGTTTCGGCCAGATCGTCGGCCGCTTCCTGACGTCGCAGGACGTGCAGGTGACGGTGCTGGAAAAGAATCCCGACCAGGTCGAGGCCGTCGGCAAGTTCGGCTTCAAGGCCTATTTCGGCGACGCCACGCGACTCGACCTGCTGAGATCATCCGGTGCGGAAGATGCGCGGATGCTGGTTGTGGCGGTGGACGACCCCGACGCGGCGGTGGAGATCGTCAAGCTTTCCAAGCAGAACTTTCCGGAGCTCAAGGTGTATGCGCGGGCGCGCAATCGCCGCCATGCCTTCGATCTCAACCGGGCCGGCGTCGACTATTATCATCGTGAAACGCTCGACTCCGCCCTGCAACTGGCGCGTGACGCCATGATTGCGCTGGGCCGGCAGGCTGCCGATGTCGACGATAAGCTGGCCAAGTTTCGCGCCCATGACATTGCGACGCTGCGGAAATCCTTCGCGTTCTTTGAAAGCGAGCCGGACATGATCAGCTTCGCCAAGCTGAGCCGTGAGGAGCTGGAGCGCATCCTCAGCGACGACAAGCAGGACGCGGCTCAAGTTTGACATCGAAGGTATCGCAGCGGACTTCATCCCCCCTGCGGCTTAGAAAAGAGCCGCTGATTTTGCTCGCAAAATCGGACAAAACGTCGCGCCGGTCATGACGGGGCTTGGCAAACGCGCGGAATGATGCCAGATTTTTTGCTATCGATGTCATATCTCGTGGACAATAAGTTCGTTCCTTCGGAGATGATGTAATGCGTGGCGTGAAGCGGGCAGGGGCGTGACCCGCCCCGAAACGGGGTTTTTAAAGGCGATATGTCGACAATCTATGATGTGGCCGAATTGGCGGGCGTCTCCGCCAAGACCGTTTCACGCGTTTTGAATGCGGACGGCGCCGTGCGTGGCGATACGCGCGAGCGCGTGCTGCATGCCATGAGCAAGCTCGACTACCGCCCCAACAACCAGGCGCGGCGGCTGCGTCTGGGCGAAACCAAGACATCGATTGGGATGCTGCTGGAAGATCCCGCCGGGGGATATCAAAGCCGCTTTCACCACGCCATGCTGATGGCCTGCATGGAGACCGGCAACTATCTCGCCATCGAATTGTTCGAGCTGGGGCAGACCGATTTCCAGGGCGACTTCGAAAATTTCCTGGTCAATGCGCAGATCAAGGCGATGGTCCTGCTGCCGCCGCTATGCGATTTCGGGCCGCTGAAAAGCCTGCTGAAGGCGCATAACATCCATTGTGTCCTGGTGGCGCCGACCACGCCCGACACGCATTATGCCAGCGTCGCCATGGACGACCGGCTGGCGGCGCGTGACGTCACCGAATACCTTTTATCCCTTGGCCATACAAGGATTGCGCACATTTCCGGCCATCCCGATCATGCCGCCGCCTTTCTCCGCCGGCAGGGTTTTTACGAGGCGTTCGACGCCATCGGCGCGGCGCGGCCGCCGCGCGAGTACGTCGTCGAAGGGCTGTTCAATTTCAGGTCGGGCATCGAGGCAGCGGAGAAGCTGCTCAGTTTGCCCGAGCCGCCGACGGCCATCTTCGCCTCCAACGACGAAATGGCGGCGGCGACCTGCACGGTGGCGCACAAGATGGGGTTGAGAATACCGGAAGACCTGTCGGTGATCGGTTTCGACGACGCGCCGATCGCCTCGGCTATGTGGCCGGCCCTGACCACCGTGCGCCAGCCTTATGTAGGCATGGCGCGCCGCGCCCTGTCCATTCTGAACGCCGCCGGGGATACGATCCGCGCGTCGGACACGCAGATGCGCCATATCGTGCCGCACGACATCGTGCGCCGCGAATCGACCGGTCCGCGCAAGCCTTAGCGCCGGGTGTCCTGCGATGTCACAAGGTGCGCCAAAGGTGCTGCCTGTTCACATGTGGCCGGCGTTATGTGATGCCATCCTGCCACATGGTATCGCTCCCATAGGCTGTGAAAACGTTGTCTTAATGACATCGATGACAAATGACTTGACACAATTTAGACATCTCGCGCAAGGATTTGACATCAGCATTCATGTCCGGGCCTCAGGGCCGGGAGGTGCGTTGGTGTTCGGGGGCATGCCGCATGTCTTTCGAAGAGCGGGGCCGTCAGGATAACGGCGGGCGGACCCCGAACGATCAAAATACGAACGATTAACAACGACTAGGGACGAGACACACATGTCACAGACTAAAATCGGGAAACATCTCCTGCGTGGAGCCCTGGCGAGCGCCTTGTACGCCGGGGTTTCCATGACAGCGCTGTCAGGCGCAGCATTCGCCCAGACGGCCAGCGATACCGCCCAGGCAAGCGACAGCACCGTGGTTGTCGTGACCGGCATCCGGTCCTCGCTGCGCAGCTCCATGCAGCTCAAGAAAAACGCTCAGGGCGTGACGGATTCGATCTCGGCGGAAGACATCGGCAAGTTTCCGGATACGAACCTTGCAGAATCTCTGCAGCGCATCACTGGCGTTTCGATCGACCGTTCCAACGGTGAAGGGTCCTTCGTCACGGTGCGCGGTTTCGGTCCGGAGTTCAACCTGGTGACGCTTAATGGCCGCCAGATGCCGACCGCCACGCTCGGTGACGGCGGCAGCGCGCCGGCCTCGCGTTCGTTCGACTTCGCCAACCTGGCGTCGGAAGGCGTCGCGGGTGTCGACGTCTACAAGTCCGGCCGGGCTAGTGTGGATTCGGGCGGTATCGGCTCGACCATCAACATCCGCACGCCGCGTCCGTTCGACAAGCCGGGCTTCCGCGCCAGCATCGGCGTCAAGGGCGTCTATGACACCTCGCAACTGACCGGTCCGGACATAACGCCGGAAGTCTCGGGCATCATCAGCGACACGTTTGCCGACAACAGGTTTGGCGTCCTGCTGACGGGCTCGTACCAGAAGCGCCACAGCGGCAGCAGCGACTTCTCCGCCGGTTGGCGCGATGGTTATCTCGGCAGCGAAAACAACTGGGGTTCGCTGCCCCAGCCGGGATCGCCGGGCGCCGCCAACATCACCAACCGCCCCGATCCGACGGACGTCTACCAGGTCCAGCAGAACGGCGCCTACGATATCCACGACATTGAACGTGAACGGGTCAACGGCCAACTGGTGCTGCAATTCCGTCCCAGCGACTCGCTCGTCGCCACCCTCGACTACACCTATTCCAAGAACAAGGTTAAGGACGCCCAGTCATCGGGCGGCGTGTGGTTCAACTTCAACAACACGGCCAGTTCCTGGACCGACGGCCCGGTCGCTGGCCCTGTCTACTACACCGAATATTTCGGCCAGAACGAAATGAAGGACCTGTCCTATTCGGGTAGCCTGACGGCCAACCAGTCCGAGAACAAGTCGCTGGGCCTGAACCTGAAGTGGCAGGCGAACGACGCCATGAGCTTAGTCCTCGACGGCCATTCGTCGACGGCGGAATCGAAGCCGGACAGCCCCTACGGCTCGAACATGTCGGTCGGCACCGCGATCTTCGGCATCAAGGACCAGACGATCAACTACTCGACCGAACTGCCGGTGATGTCGTGGAACATGTATCCGGGCATCAATTCGGAGGATGTCTCGCTGGTCACTCCGACCGGCCAGGCTTTCCGCAACGCCTATTTCAAGGATGAGATCAATCAGGTCCAGTTGCGCGGCCACTATAACGCGTCGGGCTGGGGTGCGCTGGAAAGCGTCGACTTCGGCGTATCGGATGTCGACAACAAGGTGCGTTCGGCCTTCGGTTACATCCAGCATGACACCTGGGGCGGCGTCGGCCCTGCGTCGGAAGTACCTGACGACTTCTTCCACCTCGTCAGCCTGCCGGACAAGTTCGACGGCCTCGGCGGCGCGGGTTCGGCCAATATGCCGAAGAACATCATCGCCTTCGACCTGCCGAAGATGGTGGCGCTCCTCGACAACCTGCACGGCATCTGCGGCGGCAACATGGATTGCCTGGCGGACTACACTACCGACCGCCGCATCGAGGAAAAGACGATCGCGCCGTACATCCAGTTCAACTGGAAGTGGGATATGTTCAGCCGTCCGGCGAACCTCGATTTCGGCTTGCGCTACGAAAAGACGGACATCGATTCATCGGCCCTGGTGCCGATTCCGGATTCGACCACGGCCTGGGTCGCGGCCAACGAATTCGACCTCAACTTCAGCGGCGGCAACAGTTCGTTCACCACGCTGAAGGGCCACTATCAGAATACGCTGCCGAACATCGACTTCGACTTCCGGCCGATGGACAATGTCGTGTTCCGCGCTTCGGCCAGCACCACGATCACCCGTCCCGACTACGCCAGCATGCAGGGCGGCCAGACGCTCGATCAGTTGTTCCGCATAGCGAACGGCACGGGCAGCCAGGGCAATCCGAACCTGCTTCCGTACAAGTCGAACAACATCGACCTGTCGGCCGAATGGTATTACGACAAGGACAGCTACGTCTCGCTCGGCTTCTTCCATAAGAGCGTGTCGAACTTCATCGCCAGCGGCCGCGTCAGCATCAACGCGTTCGGCCTGAAGAACCCGGGCTCCGGTCCACGCTACCGCGCCGCCATCGCGGCGCTCGGCGCGAATGCGGCGGCAGTGGATATTCGTCAGTACATTTTCACCCACTATCCGACGACGACCGTCCAGACAGGCGTGGATTCGTCCGGTTACATCACCGGCCAGATCCTCAGCCAGCCGGACGACGATCCGTTGATGTTCCAGGTCACGGAACCGACGAACAGCGATCAGGACGCGACGCTGAAGGGTTGGGAATTCAATATCCAGCACAACTTCGGCGACTCCGGCTTCGGCGCGATCGTGAACTACACCAAGGTCGACGGCGACGCAGTCTACGACGACACCAAGCCCGCCAGCGTCGTCCAGTTCGCCCTGACCGGCCTGAGCGACAGCGCCAATGCCGTGGCGTTCTACGACAAGAACGGCATCCAGGCGCGTCTCGCCTACAACTGGCGCGACAAGTTCCTCAACGGCACCGGCCCGAATCCGACCTACACCGACGCGTATGGTCAGCTTGACGGCAGCGCCAGCTGGGAATTCAAGCCGGGCCTGACGGTCTTCGTCGAAGGTATCAACCTGACGAACGAGAGCCGCAGAGTTCACCAGCGTTCGGAAAACAACGTCACCTACGTCGCGCCCGGCTACGCCCGGTATGACGTCGGTGTCCGCATGACCTTCTAGTCATCCGGATCGAGACCAGGACGGAGAAGCCATCCCGGCCATGGGGTGGCTTCTCTTTCCTTCACGGGATATAGTTCCGGCGAGGACAGCAGGGCGTTGATGGACAAGCGTATCACCGAGATAGTCATTGTCGGCGGTGGAACAGCCGGTTGGCTGGCGGCGTGCCGGCTTGCGGCTTCAGCCGACCGCGCGATGAGTCCGGCGCTCAGCGTCACCCTCATCGAAAGCCCAGACGTGCCGACGATCGGCGTGGGCGAGGGCACCTGGCCCACTATCCGCCACACCCTCGAGAGCATCGGGATCGCGGAAAGCGAATTTCTTCTGAATTGCGACGCTTCGTTCAAGCAGGGGTCGCGTTTTGACGGCTGGTGCGATGGCGCGCCGGACGATCGCTATTATCATCCGTTCGTGCCGCCCGTAGCCGACGATTTGGTTGCCCGGTGGCGGGACGAAGGCGACGCCCAACCTTTTGCCGAATTTGTCTGCCCTCAGCCGGGCGTCTGCGCGCTCGACCTGGCGCCGAAGCAACGCGCCATGCCTGATTACGGCGGCGCGCTCAACTATGCCTATCACCTCGACGCCGGCAAGCTGGCCCGGCTGCTGATGCGTCACGCGACCGAGCGGCTGGGCGTGCGACATGTTTCCGACCATGTAACCAACTTGGTCTTGCATAAAGGCGGCGACGTGACCGCCGTCGAGACGCGGGCGCACGGTTCCATCGCCGGCGATCTGTTCATTGATTGCTCGGGCAGCGCGGCCTTGGTGATCGAGGGCTGCTACGGTGTTTCCATGATCGACCGCAGCGGTGAACTGTTCAACGATCGCGCCCTGGCGGTGCAGGTGCCGGTTCCTTCTGGCAGCGCTGTGGCTTCGCAGACCACGGCCACGGCGCATGCCGCCGGCTGGATCTGGGACATCGGTCTGCCGACGCGGCGTGGCGTCGGATGCGTTTACGCCTCGGCCTATGCCAGCGACGACGAGGCCGAGGCGACCCTGCGCGCCTATCTTGCCCGTACCGCGCCGTGGGCCAGCGCCGACAGCATCACGCCCCGCCGTTTGTGCTTTCGTTCCGGCTATCGCGAGCGCTACTGGGAGCGCAATGTGCTGGCGATCGGCCAGTCGGCCGGCTTCCTCGAACCGCTGGAAGCGTCGGCGATCGTGATGATCGAACTGGGACTCGATGCGCTCATCCACAATTTCCCGGCGACGCGCTCGACCATGGAGGTCCAGGCGCGGCGCTATAATGAACTGTTCCACTACCGCTGGGAACGAATCGTCGAATTCCTCAAGCTGCACTATTGCCTGAGCCGCCGGCCCGAGCCCTATTGGCAGGCCCATCGCGAGGCGTCGACCATCCCCGCCCAGCTTGCCGATCTTTTGCGGGTATGGAAGGATCAGGCGCCGTCGGCCTTCGACCTGCCGGCGGCCAACGAGGTGTTTCCGGCCGCGAGCTACCAGTATATCCTCTACGGCATGGGCTTTGCAGCGCCGGCCAGGGGTGTCATGGCGTCGGCCGGCGACGCCGCCGCCGCCCAGGCTGTGAAGCAGGGCGTGCAGCGCGGACGCAGCCTGGCCGCCAGCCTGCCCACCAATCGCGCCTACCTCGACGCCCTGAGGGAAGCCCAGTCCGTGTCCATGATTTCGAAAGCATAACAGAGCCCATGTCCAGCCACGCCGTCCTGACCGCCGAAACCCACCGCGACCTTCGCATCCGGACCCATCAAGGCGCCGAACTTGGCGACAGCGTCATGTGCTGCGTGATCAATCCGGCGGAGTTCCGCCGCGTGCAGAACGAATATCCGATCGTTTTTCGCATGAATGCCGAGCGCGACGCCTTTTCGGCCTTCGCCCTTTTCGGCTTCGAGAACGGTGAGAACCTGTTCCTCGACGGCGACCGCTGGGACGCGCGCTACAAGCCCCTGGCCATCGACATTCAGCCGTTCCTGATCGGTGTGCCAGCCAAGGGCACCGTGGGCGACAAGCAGGTCCATATCGACATGAGCAGCCCGCGTATCGCCAAGGGCGAAGGCATGCGGGTGTTCGACGAGACTGGACGTCCGACACCCTATCTTGAAACCATAGCCGAAAAGCTGGGCGAACTCGATGAAGGCTATCAGGCGTCCGGCGACTTCTTCGCCGCCCTGCGCGCGCTCGATCTGCTTGAGCCGCTGGCGCTCGACATCACGCTCGACGACGGCGCCACGCACCGCTTCGTCGGCTTCCACGTCATCAATGAGGACAGGTTGCAGGCGCTGAATGACGAGGAGGTCGCCGGCCTCCATCGCCACGGCCACCTGATGCCGATCTTCATGGCCGTGGCCTCGCTTGCCAATATCGGCGAGCTGGTCGCCCGCAAGAACGCCCGCAATGGCTGACGGTCCGGCCCGCCTGTTCGACAGCCTGGCGCGCGTCCCCGAACTCGAGGTCGCGGACGCCGCGGCGCTTGACGGGCTGCTGAAACAGGCCGAGCAGCCGTTCATCGTGCGCGGGCTGGTTGCCGGCTGGCCGCTGGTCCAGGCGGGCCGCAAATCCAGCCGCGACGCGCGCGACTACCTGTTGCGCCGTCGCCGCGACACCAAGTTCGTGGTCTCGGTCGGCGATCCGGAAGCGGAAGGCCGGCTGTTCTACAACAGCGAGATGGGCATGAACTTCCGCATGGTGAAAACCAGGCTCCCGGAGATCTTCGCCCAGATCGACGCGCTTGAGGGCCGGCCGGATGCGCCGGTCATCTATCTGGCTTCGATCAACATGCACGAGTTCTTCAACGGGCTGCATGAGGAGAACCACGTCGACCTTGGCGAGCGCCAGGCCTCAGCCAGCATCTGGATGGGCACGCGAACGCGCATCGCCGCCCACAATGACTTTCCGGACAACCTGGCCTGCGTGGCGGTCGGCCGCCGCTGTTTCACGCTGTTTCCGCGCGCGCAGTTCCGCAACCTCTATCTCGGGCCGGTCGATAACACGCCGGCTGGACGCGCCATCAGCATGGTCGACTTCCACGCACCCGATTTCGAGCGTTTTCCGCGCTTCCGCGAGGCGCTCGACCATGCCCAGGTGGCCGAGCTCGACGCCGGCGACGCCGTCTTCATTCCGGCGATGTGGTGGCACCATGTCGAGGGGCTGTCCGACTTCAACGTCCTGGTCAATTACTGGTGGCGCGACACGCCGCGCTGGCTTGGCCAACCGCAGGACGCGCTCAACCTGGCCATGCTGGCCATCCGCGACCTGCCGGAGGACGAGCGCCAGCACTGGCGTGACATGTTCGACTACTACGTCTTCACCAACGGCCGCGAGGTCGTTGACCACATTCCGCAAGCGGGGCGCAGCGTGCTGGCGCCGCTGACGGCCGAAAGCGCCGCGCGCATTCGCGGTTTCCTGTTGAGGCAGTTGAGCCAATGAACCAGAACCCTTACCGCATCGTCATCGCCGGCGGCGGCACGGCCGGCTGGATGACCGCCGCCGCCATCGCCCGGACCCTGGGCAGGACGGTCAGCGTCACGCTTGTCGAATCCGATGCCATCGGCACGGTGGGCGTGGGCGAATCGACGATCCCGCCTCTCGTCACCTTCAACCGGCTTTTGAACATCAATGAAGCCGAGTTCATGCGCGCCACCGAGGCAACCTTCAAGCTCGGCATCCTGTTCGACAACTGGAAGGCGGAGGGCTCGCGCTACTTCCATTCCTTTGGCCTGACGGGCAAGGACCACTGGTCGGCGGGGTTCCAGCATTTCTGGCTGCATGGCCGCGAAAAAGGGCACATGGAGTCCTATGACGACTATTGCCTGGAGCTGGTGGCGGCTTTGCAGGGCAAGTTCGCGCACCTGCCCGACGAGCGCATGAACTATGCCTATCAGCTCGACGCCACGCGGTTCGCCAAATTCCTGCGCGACATGGCGACGAAGGACGGTACGGTGCGCATCGAGGGCAAGATCGCCAAGGTGGAGCTCAGTGCCGAAAATGGCCAGATCGACGCTCTGACGCTGGAGTCGGGCACGCGGATCGAGGGCGACTTGTTTATCGATTGCACCGGCTTCCGCGCCCTTCTGATCGAAGGTGCGCTGCATGCCGGTTACGATGACTGGACGCATTGGCTGCCGTGCGATTCCGCCATTGCCGTCCAGACGGAAACCATCCGTCCGGCCTTGCCTTATACGCGGGCCATGGCACACGACGCCGGTTGGCAGTGGCGGATTCCATTGCAGCACCGCACAGGTAATGGCATCGTTTATTGCAGCCGCTATCTGTCGAAGGATGCGGCGCTGGAACGCCTGCTCGGCAATCTCGAAGGCGAAGTCATTACCGAACCCAACGTCTTGCGCTTCCTCACCGGAGCGCGGCGCAAGCAGTGGCATCGCAACTGCATCGCCATCGGCCTGTCCGGCGGGTTCATGGAACCTTTGGAAGCGACGAGCATCCACCTGATCCAGCGTTCGATCCTGCGCCTGATCCGCATGCTGCCGGCGGGCACCGTCAGCGAGCGCGACATTGCCGAGTTCAATCAGCAGACGGACCAGGACATGGTCCAGATCCGCGACTTCCTCATCCTGCACTATGTCGTCACCGAGCGCCGCGACAGCCCATTCTGGCGGCACTGCGCCGAAATGGATATGCCGGATTCGCTGAAGCAGAAGATCGAACTGTTCCGGGAAACCGGGCGCGTCTTCCGCAAGAACGAGGAACTGTTCGCCGAGAACAGTTGGGTTCAGGTGATGATGGGGCAGGGAATCGTGCCAAGAACGTGGCATCCGATCGCCGGCAAGCTGAGCGACGACGAACTCAACCGCCTCCTGACCGGGATTCGCGACAGTGTCAGGAAGACGGTGGCGTCGTTGCCGGAGCATGCGGCCTATGTCACGCAGTATTGCCAGCCGTCACGGCAGGCGAAAACACCGGCTGAAATGGCGTAATGCCTGATTTTATTTGATATTCAAGTTGCACTATTGTTTTGACATCGATGACAATTTTCTTGACATCAGGTCATGAATTGGCGAAGGTAAGACTCAAGGCGCGCAACTGAGCGCTAAGAGTTCATGGGCTCTTTCAGGGCCTGTGATGTCTGAAGCTTGGATCGGTTCCTCCTGTCGAGGCTTCTTCTTCCCCAATAGCCGTCCGGACCGCCCAGTGGTCCGGGGGCGGCATTTTATCCCGTGAAGGCGCTTGCGCTTTCACGGGCTTTTTTTGCGCGGCGTCCTAGATCTTGACGATCCAGTTGCGCCGCCGCAGGTAGTCCACCACCGTCCACAGCAGGACGATGTAGAGCAGGACCGGCAGCAGGGCGGCGACGGGCTGGTAGATCGAATCCTTGAGCCACTGGTACGGCAGGTCAATCAGGTTCCATTGCGGCACCGCCCAGCACAGCTCATCGAGCACATAGGCGACGATGGCATTGAGGCCGAAGGCCATGGGGAACAGGACAAGCCAGTTCTTCGGTTCCTTGCCGTTGTCGAGCAGGACATGCAGGCCGGACAACACGATGGTGGTGACGCCGCAGGTCACCAGGACAAAGGTGCTCGACCAGATATCCTTGATGACCGGAAAGACGAAGCCCCAGGCGCAGCCGGCGGCCAGCATGACAGCGCCCGCGATGGCGAGACGGACGGATGCTGATTTGCCGCGGTTCTTCATCAGATATTCGCCGACGGCGACGCCAATCAGGCCGTGGGCGATAGCCGGAATGGTGCCGAGCAGGCCTTCGGGATCGTAGCCGTCCGCTCCGTCGCGATAATTATGGTGGCCGGCGCCGAACATGACGCGGTCGAAAGAGCTGACGAAGTTGTGGCCGGGCGTCCAGACGTCGGTCGCGCCGCCGTCCATCTGCGGCAGAAGTACAAGGGGCCAGTAGAGCAATAACAGGGCAGCAATGATGCCCAGCCGCACGCGCGGCCCGAATGACAGGTAGATGACGCCGCAGGCCCCATAGACCAAGCCCGTGCGTTGCAGGACACCGAAATATCGGCTGGTCGTGCTGGTGAAATCGGCGAACCAGTCGACATTGACCAGGATGAAGCCGAGCAGGACCAACCGGAACGCGCGCCACAGGACCTTGCTGTAATCGGAAGCCGTTACGCCGTTGTCCCTGGCCTTGCCGAAGGCGATGGCGACCGAAGCGCCCATCATCATGACGAATGCCGGGAATACGGTGTCGGCGAAATGCAGGCCCTGCCAGCGTTCATGCAGCAGGGTAGGAAAGACCTCGGCTTTCAGCCCGCCTTCAACGCCGTCGGTGGCGTTGGCCAGGCACATACCTATCACGGCAAGGCCGCGCAGGACATCAAGCGAAATCAACCGGTTGCTTGAAGGCGCGATGTCGCTCATGCGCAAATCCCCTGTAACGCCGGATCATGGCGTCCGGCTTGAGCGGCGACGGTAACCCGCAATACACTGTACGGCAAGGCCGAATTGGTCGGATCAGGTATTGAATTGGTCTTGTTGGGGCCGCGCGAACGCGTCGTTCAAAGCGCCTGATTTTGCGGGAAAACCGGAAGGAATGGTGGAGCTAAGCGGATTCGAACCGCTGGCCTCCTCATTGCGAACGAGGCGCTCTACCAACTGAGCTATAGCCCCATTCCGTTCCGGGAGCGCACCTTTTAGCTCAGGTTCACGCCATGTCAAGCATGGGTTTGCTTGTATGATCGCGGGAATCCCTTATATCTGTGCGCGTTTTCCGGAGTGGTGCGAAACGCATGGGCCAGTTCATATATTATGTGCTTGACGGCATACTCAGCTTCTTCAGCCTGGCTTTGCTTGTCTATATGGTCATTAGCTGGCTGATCGTGTTCGAGGTCATCAAACCCTATGACCGACGGTGGCGGACAGCGATCGATATTCTGGACCGCATCACGGCGCCGATTCTGGAGCCGTTCCGCCGGCTGATCCCGCCGATGGGCGGGTTGGATCTGAGTTTCCTGGTCGCCGTTCTGGTCATCCAGGGTATGCAGCAGGTTCTCCTGCCGATAGCGCGGGACAATCTGGTCGCCTTGCTGGGTTCCTGATGACCCGCCTTCATGTCAGGCTGACATCGAAAGCGGCTGTCGATCGCATCGCTGGCTGGGCCGAGGACGAGCATGGGCGGCGGTTTCTCAAGGTTCGCGTCCGCGCCGCGCCGATCGAAGGCCGCGCCAATGCCGCCCTGCTGGCCTTCGTGGCTGGTCGGCTGAGTCTGCCGAAATCGCGATTGAGCCTGATTGCCGGCGAAACGGCGCGCCTCAAGACCATCGAGATCGACGGTGAGGCCGACGTGGATGGTCTGTAAGAAAAACCCCGCGACGCCTGCGCTTCGCGGGGCCGAGAGACGCCTTTGAGAGGTGATTTTTAAGCAGCGACCGAAGCCGCGGCGCGAATCTGGTCGTTGATGGCCGCGGCGACGGCGCTGCCTGAGGCGGTGCCGCCGAGATCGCGGGTCAGCACGCCTTTTTCGACGATGGTGTCGATGGCGGCGTCGAGCGCATCGGCTTCCTTCATCAGGTCAAGCGAGAAGCGCAGCATCATGGCGACCGACTTCAATGTGCCGATCGGATTGGCCAGGTCCTGGCCGGCGATATCGGGTGCCGAGCCATGGATTGGCTCGTAGAGACCCTTGCCGGTTGCGCCGAGCGAGGCGGAGCCCAGCAGGCCGATGGAGCCCGGCAGGACCGAGGCGAGGTCGGACAGGATGTCGCCAAACATGTTTTCGGTCAGGACCACGTCGAACGACTTCGGCCGCGTCACCAGGTGCATGGCCATCGAGTCGACCAGGTTGTGCTCCAGTTCGACGTCGCTGTATTCGGCGGCGTGGAGCCTGATGACCGTTTCGCGCCACAGGCGGCTGGTTTCGATGACATTGGCCTTGTCTACTGATGTCACCTTGTTGCGGCGTTTGCGCGCGGCCTCGAAAGCGACGCGGGCTACGCGTTCGACCTCGGCCACCGTATAGAGGCATTCGTCGGTGGCGGTCGTCTCGGTGCGCGTGCGCTTGCCGAAATAGAGGCCGCCGGTCAGCTCGCGCACGATCAGCATGTCTGCGCCTTCGACGATCTCGGCCTTCAGCGGCGAGCGGTGGACCTGCGAGGCCTTGACGTCCATGGGGCGCAGGTTGGCGAAGAGGCCCATCGACTTGCGCACGGCCAGCAGGCCCTGTTCAGGGCGCATCTTGCCCAGGTCCCACTTCGGGCCGCCGACCGCGCCGAGCAGGACGGCGTCCGCCGCCAGGCAGGCGGCGTCGGTGTCTTCGGGATAGGGGTTCTGGACCGTGTCGATGGCGATGCCGCCGATCAGCTTTTCCTCGAAATGGAAGCTGTGGCCGTAGACCTCGCCGATGGTTTTGAGCGCCGAAACGCCGGCAGCGGCGACTTCCGGGCCGATGCCGTCACCGGACAGGACGACGATATTGAAACTGGACATTATGATCTTCCATATTTGCTCGGCGGGGATTCACGTCAGGCTGAGGCGAAAATGCCGTTTTTCGAGACCCGGAGCGGAGCGTACTCGAGTACGTGAGCACCGGAAGCGTAGAAAGGCGGCATTTGCAGGCCAGTCTCACGTGAATCAAGCGGCCTTTCCGTGAGATTGTTCAAATTGTTCAATTTCCGGCAGGCGCTTCAGCAGCCAGCCCATGGCGTCGACGCCTTCCAGCAGGCACTGGCGGGCGAAGGCCTCGATGGCGAAGATGAAGGCCGTGCCGTCTTCCAGCGTCAGGCTGTTCTTTTCGAGGTCGACGGTGACGCGTTGCTGCGGATTGGCCAGCAGCTTTTCGTGGGTGGCCTTGTCGACGACGATCGGCAGCAGGCCGTTCTTCAGGCAGTTCGACTTGAAGATGTCGGCGATTTCGGTCGAGATCACGGCCTTGAAACCGTAATCCATCAGGGCCCACGGCGCGTGTTCGCGCGAGGATCCGCAGCCGAAATTGTTGCCGCCGACAAGGACGCGGTGTTCCTCCGGGTCGATCTCGTTGAGGATGAACGCCTTTTCCGAGCCGTCGGCATTGTAGCGCCAGTCGTTGAAGGCGACCTTCCCCAAGCCGGCCTTGGTGGTGGTGGTCAGGAAGCGCGCCGGGATGATCTGGTCGGTGTCGATATTGGCTTCGGTGAGCACGACGACGCGCGACGAAAAGGTGTTGATGGGTTCCTGGTTGGACATTTAGGCTTCCTCAAGCACCATGAATTGACGGGGATCGGCGACGTGGCCGGCGATGGCGGAGGCCGCCGCGGTGGCCGGCGAGGCCAGCACGGTGCGCGAGCCGGGCCCCTGGCGGCCTTCGAAATTGCGGTTGGAGGTCGAGACGGCGAGCTGGCCCGGGGAGACAAAATCGCCGTTCATGGCGATGCACATCGAGCAGCCCGGCAGGCGCCATTCAGCGCCGGCATCGGTGAAGACCTTGTCGAGGCCTTCCTTTTCGGCCTCGATGCGCACCCATTCCGAACCTGGCACGACCAGGGCGCGGACGCCATCGGCCACCTTGCGGCCCTTCATGATGGCGGCGGCGGCGCGCAGGTCGGCCATGCGGCCATTGGTGCACGAGCCGATGAAGACGACGTCGACCTTTTCGGCTTCGCGCTTTTCGCCGCCGGTGAAGCCCATATATTTCAGGGCGCGATTGTCGTCCTCGGAGGCTGCCACCGGCACGCCGCGCGAGATGGCCGCGCCCTGGTCGGGCGAGGTGCCCCAGGTCGCCATGGGCTCGATGGCGGAACCATCGATGGTGATTTCCTTGTCGAAGGCGGCGCCTTCATCGGAGGCGAGTGACAGCCATGATTTGGCGGCCTCGTCGAAAGCAGCGCCTTGCGGCACATATTCGCGGCCGCGCAGCCAGTCGACCGTCTTCTGGTCAGGCGCGATCATGCCGCACCGGGCGCCGGCTTCGATGGAGAGGTTGCAAACCGTCATGCGGCCTTCCATGTCGAGGTCGCGGATGACGGAGCCGGCATATTCGAGCGCGTAGCCTGTGCCGCCGGAGAAGCCGAGCGTGGCGATGACGGTGAGGGCGACATCCTTGCCGGTGACACCCGGTTGCAACTTGCCCTCGATATTGATGCGCATGGTTTTCGGCTTGCGCTGGGCCAGGCACTGGGTGGCCAGGACGTGGCCGACTTCCGATGTGCCGATGCCGAAGGCGATGCAGCCGAAAGCGCCGTGGGTCGAGGTGTGGCTGTCGCCGCAGACGACGGTGAAGCCCGGCTGGGTCAGGCCCATTTCCGGGCCGATGACGTGGACGACGCCGCGGTTTTCGGCGTCATAGCCGAACAGGCGGATGCCGTTTTTCGCGGCGTTCTGTTCGAGGGTGTGGACCTGGATTTCCGCTTGTTTGGTGACGTAGGGGCGGTTACCCTGGGCGTCCGGGCGAAGGGTCGGAATCGAATGATCGAGCGTGGCGAAGGTCCGGTCGGGGCGGCGTACACGTAGGCCGCGCGCATCCAGTTCGGAAAACGCCTGGGGCGAGGTGACTTCATGGACGAGGTGCAGGTCGATATAGAGCACGGCCGGCTTGTCGGCCGCTTCCGTTTCCACGACGTGGGCGTCCCACACTTTTTCAAATAGCGATTTGGCGGTCATTTCAAGTCTCTTGGTTATGTCAGCGAAGCGGACGGAGAGGGGCGTCGGCGAGAGGCCCCCTCCACCACTTCGTGGTCCCCCTCCCCCGCTAAAGCAGGGGAGGAGAAGGGATGTCATTCCGCCGGCACGGTTTCGCCGACCGGTTCCAGCCAGCCGAAGCGGTCTTCGGTCGTGCCGTTGAACAGGCCGTGGAAGAGGGTCTGCAGGCGCTTGGTGATCTTGCCGGGGCCATTGGCGCGGACGGGGATGTCGTCGACGCTACGGATCGGCGTGATCTCAGCGGCCGTTCCGGTCATGAACACTTCGTCGGCGAGGTACAGCATTTCGCGCGGCAGGTCCTGCTCGACGACCTCGATGCCGTCGGCTTTTGCCAGCTTGATGATGGTGTCGCGCGTGATGCCGCCCAGGATCGATGCGGCGACCGGCGGGGTGTAGATCTTGTTGTTCATCATGACGAACAGGTTTTCGCCGGCGCCTTCGGAGATCAGGCCGTTGGTGCCGAGGCCTATACCTTCGACATAACCGCGGCCGCGCGCTTCCTTGCCGATCAGGTAGGACGACAGGTAGTTGCCGCCGGCCTTGGCCAGCACCGGGATAGTGTTCGGCGCGCAGCGGTTCCACGACGAGATGCAGACGTCAACGCCCTTGGTCAGGCCTTCCTCGCCGAGATAGGCGCCCCAGGCGAAGGCGGCGATGGCGAGGTCGACCTTGACGTTCTCAGGCTTCGGCGTCACGCCCATGCCGCATTCGCCGAGGAAGGCGATCGGCCGCCAGTAGGCGCTCCTCAAGCCGTTGGCATTGAGCACGTCCTTGCATGCCTGGATCATCTGATCGAGCGAATAGGGGGAAGCGAAGCCATAGATGCGCGCCGAATCCTCGAGGCGCTTCAGGTGGTCGGTCAGGCGGAAGCCGACCGGGCCATTGGGGGTGTCGTAGGCGCGGATGCCTTCGAAAACCGAAGTGCCGTAATGCAGGGCATGGGTCATGACGTGCACGTGCGCGTCTTCCCACGGGATGACCTTGCCATTGAACCAGATGTTGTCAGCGAGCTTTTTCATGGGTCTTTTTCTTCAGGAATGGTTTCGGCTGGAACCGTCTTTACGCCCTTCGCCGGGCGGAGGGGAAGACGGATTTTTCACATGCGCGGCAAAGCGCGCCCGATTATCCGGCTTACCGTGCCGGGGCCGCGACCGCGGCCCCGATGAACCTCTCCTTTTGCGTATCGAATGATCATGCCCGTGCCTCCTGGCGCGGTTTGACCTTGCCGGCGCGCGGGTCGGCGGCCAGGCGCGTAACGCCGTAAAGCCGGTCGATCTGGAGGCCTAGCATGCTGGCATTGCGTGACGGATCGCGCGGACGCACGGCGACGCTCAGGCCGCGCCTGTCTTCACCAAGATCGTAAAGCTCGGCGGCGTCGATGTGGAAGCCGCGGCGCTCGACGAGGCCGAGGACGCGCAGCAGGCTGCCTTCGAGGCGATCGAGCTCAATATGAATCCAGTGGCTCATCCCAGCGCTCCTCCATCATTTCGGCATTCGACGCGCCCGGCGGCACCAGCGGCCAGACGTTCTCGCGCGGGTCGATCAGCACATGCAACAGGGTCGGCCGTTCCGCCGCCAGCAGCCGGTCGATGGCGTCCTCGACCTCGTGGCGATGGGTGATGCGGAAGGCGTCGAGATTGAAGGCCTGGGCGACGACGACGAAGTCGGGATTGTCGGACAGGTCGATCTCGCTATAGTTTTCCTGGTAGAACAGTTCCTGCCACTGGCGGACCAGACCCAGCGACGAATTGTCGAGCAGTACGATCTTCAGCGGGATGTTGTAGCGATTGAGCGTCGCCATCTCCTGGATGTTCATCATGAACGATCCGTCGCCAGAGACAGTGACGACGTGCATGTCGGGCTTGGCCAGCTTGGCGCCGACGCCCGCCGGCAGGCCGTAGCCCATGGCGCCCGAGCCGCCCGAGGTCAGGTGGGCGCGGTTTTCCAGGAACTGGCAATGCTGGGCCACCCACATCTGGTGCTGGCCGACGTCGCAGGCGACCATGAACCTGTCGCCGGCCTTTTCCGACAGCAGTTTGAGCAGGGCCGGGGCGTAGACGCCCTTGCCCGGCGCGTCGTAGCGGAAGGCATGGGTCTTCTTGTTGCTCAGGCAGGTGTCGACCCAGGCCGAAATGTCGCCCATGTTCGGCTTGAGGTTGGCCAGGACCGTCTTCAGGTCGCCGGTAATGCCGACATTGGCGGCACGCAACTTGTTGATCTCGGCTGCGTCGATATCGACGTGGATGACCTTGGCGTGGGGTGCAAACGCCGACAGCTTGCCAGTGGCGCGGTCATCGAAGCGTGCGCCCAGCGCGATCAACAGGTCCGTATCCTGGACGGCGATGTTGGCGGCGCGCGTGCCGTGCATGCCCAGCATGCCGAGGAACAGCGGGTCGTTGGTGGGGATGGCGCCCAGGCCCTTCAGCGTCGAGACGACGGGAATGGTGGTGCGGTCCATCAGGTCGCGCAGCATCGGCACGGCGAAGGCCATTTCAACGCCGCCGCCGATATAAAGCAGGGGACGCTTCGATGCCTCCATCAGCTTTTCGGCGGCACGGATGCTGGCCGGATCGGGCTGGGGCGGCGTCCAGGCCGGGAAGGCGGCGGCGCGCGAATGGCTGGTATGGGCGGCGGCGACGTCCTTGGGGATGTCGACCAGAACCGGACCCGGCCGGCCTTCGGAAGCGATGGCGAAGGCCTCGGCCAGGATGGCGGGAATGTCGCCGGGATCGCGCACCAGCCAGGAATGCTTGACGATGGGCAGGGTAATGCCGAGGATATCGACTTCCTGGAAGCCGTCTGTGCCCATCAGGTGCGTCGCCACCTGGCCGGTGATGCAGACCATCGGCACGCTGTCCATATAGGCGTTGGCGATGCCGGTGATCAGGTTGGTGGCGCCGGGGCCGGACGTGGCCATGCAGACGCCGACCTTGCCCGACGCGCGGGCATAGGAATCGGCGGCGAAGGCCGCGCCCTGTTCGTGGCGGACCAGGATGTGCTTCAGGCCGGAACCCGCCAGGGCGTCATAGATGGGCATGATGGCGCCGCCCGGATAGCCGAACACGGTTTCGACCCCCAGCGCCTTCAGCGTGGAGATGACCAGTTGGGCTCCGGTGGGTTGGTTGCTCATCGTGGACTCTGTCAGGTTCTCAGGCGATAATTCGTTTCGTTTCCCTCCCCGTTTACGGGGAGGGGTGACCGCGAAGCGGTGGGAGGGGGAAACAACACACTCAGGCGCTTGCCGTTTCCCCCTTCCGTCGTCGCTTCGCGCCGCCACCTTCCCCGTGAACGGGGAAGGAAAAGGGTTTAAGCCTCTACGTTCTGCTTGTTCTGCAGCCAGGTCATGCGCGAACGCAGGTCGGCGCCGACCTTTTCGATCTGGTGCTCGAGGTCGGCCTTCATCAGGGCGTTGTAACGCGGGCGGCCGGCCTGGTTTTCCAGGATCCATTCGCGGGCGAAGGTCGCCGACTGGATGTCCTTGAGCACGGCGCGCATGCGGTCGCGCGTCTCTGCGTTGATGATGCGCGGGCCGGAGACCAGGTCGCCGTACTTGCAGGTTTCCGACACGAACGAGTGCATCTTGGCGAAGCCGCCTTCATACAGCAGGTCGACGATCAGCTTCAGTTCATGCAGGCATTCGAAATAGGCGATTTCCGGGCGGTAGCCGGCTTCGACCAGGGTTTCGAAGCCCATCAGGACCAGTTCGGTGGTGCCGCCGCACAGGACGGCCTGTTCGCCGAACAGGTCGGTTTCGGTCTCTTCCCTGAACGAGGTCTCGATGACACCACCAACCGTGCCGCCGATGCCGCGGGCATAGCCCAGCGCCTTCTTCGCGGCCTTGCCGGACACGTCCTTGTCGACGGCAAACAGCGACGGCACGCCGCGGCCGCGCATATATTCGCGGCGAACGAGATCGCCGGGGCCTTTCGGCGCGACCAGGATGACGTCCATGTCGGGGCGCGGCACGACGCGGCCGTAGAGGACCGAGAAGCCGTGGGCGAAGAGCAGGGCGCAGCCCTTGGGCGCGAACGGCTCGATGACATCCTTGTAGATGTCGGCGTGCGTCATGTCGGGCGTCAGGATGGCGATGATGGTGGCGTCGGCGATGGCATCCTTCAGCTCGGCCGTGGCCAGGCCGTCATGATTGGCCTTTTCGTAGCCCGAACCGCCCTTGCGGACGCCGACGATGACGTCGGCGCCGGAGTCGCGGAGGTTCTGGGCATGGGCGCGGCCCTGGCTGCCGTAGCCGATGATGGCGATGCGCTCACCCTTGAGGCTATCGGGGGAAACGTCGTCATTGGTATAGATTTTCACGAGGTAGGCTCCTGGGAAGATGGGGTTTTAGAAGTGGCCGTCGCGGGTGACTGAGGTCACCAGACGGGCGTATTTTTCGAGCGCGCCGGCGCCGAAGGTCTGCGCGCCGGGCTTCTTCGAGCGGGTGGTGCGGCGCATGTCGATATCGGCCAGCACGTCGATGCGGCGGCCGGCGATGTCGATATGGATGATGTCGTCGTCATTGACATAGGCGATCGGACCGCGTGCGGCGGCCGACGGCGCCACATTGCCGATGAAGGCACCGCTGGCCGACCCCGTCCGGCCATCGGTGATGACGGTGACGCGCTCGGCGCCGGCGTCGCGCAAGGCGGCGCTGATGTCGTCCAGCCCTTCGGCGGCGACCATGTCGGCGCTGTCGTCGTGGCGGATGATGACGATGTCGCATGAGCGGATGCGGCCGGCGCGGATGGCGCCCAAGGCCTCGGCGGACGAACCGAACACACGCGCCGGACCGTCGAACGATTCGCTGGCAAAGCCCTCAAGCCGTACAACGCAACCTTCCGGCGCCAGGCTGCCATGAAGGATGGCGAAACCCGACGGGTTGGATGCGGTGGCTTGTCTGATCTGGGTTTGGACTGTCATGATCAAATCTCGGTGGCTGGCGACAGGCGTGTATGAAAAATCCCGCTCTTTCAGGGAGCGGGAGGATGGTTGTCCTCGAAAAGCGGGCTAGTGTTCCGCTACCACTCCGGATGCAGGGGGCGAAGTACGCCCCCAATAAGCAGCGATACGAGGTCGAGAATAAGCGCCGACGCAACAAAACCCATGACAAGGGCGAACAGCTCCTGCGACCCGTCTTGCGTGATGGCGATGGCCTTGGCCATGGTGTCAGACTCTCCTCGACCACGCCGAAGCAGCGCGTCGTGACACCATATAACCGGAAATCTTGCGCAACTGCAAACGAAAAAATGAAAAAATTTGCCGGAATTCAGGCGCTTGCGCCTAATTTTCAGGTGAAACTTGTTTTAAATTACCTCTATTCTGGTAAAATTATTCAGTTCGACGGCGTTTTCGTCGCATTTGCCACAGCCTTTGCGCGTTTTGCGCAACAGTTTTGTTTTGCATCGCAGCGATTTGCCATGCCGGGCCGCGAAGTTATATAGCCATATGAGGTCGGTTCCCATTGGATATGATATTGTTACATTTATCTACTGATCCCGCGTGGCAGGGGGAGCAAAAGAGTAGCTTAGAGCAGCGTCACGCATCGTGAAGTCGGTGGTCACGTTGTCAATCTGACCTTGGAGACGATAGATGGGGGCGCCGCGATTATTCATGCCCACGACAGTAACCTCAAGGCCGAAAAGATCGACTTCAACCGGCGTTCCATTGAACGTCAGGCTCTTGGTTTGCGAACAAAAAGAACCTGAAGTGAATGGGCCCAGTTGCCCCTCGCCAAAGGTGCAGATGCCGACGTCAAAATGAACCGGGCCGGGGTTACCGAATTGATGATCTGAATGCCATACAAGCTTGGCTGCCACTGGCGGCACGTTCATGCTGTCAAGCTTGTGATAGGGTATCGGCATCGGCAACGTGACCTGAGGATCGAGCACATTGCCCGTCAAGGTCTTGTCGTCCATGACCACATGGGTTGGCTTATTAAGAACGACCAAGGTTCGGGCGGCGTGGTCGAAACGGCCGTCACCGTCGCTATCGATCAGGCATGGCGTCCGTGGCCCTGAAGTGTCCCTGGCTTTCGGGCAATAGATTGCCTCGCCCGTGCCAGTTGAGTACAGAGCTGTTCCGGCTGGCAGCCGTGCTTCCTTGTCGAGGCCGGACTTGGCGAGCACCAACGCCACATCGCCATCCAACTGAACAGCTGACACGGGCGAGATTTCCATAGTCTCCGTTTGTAGGTTGGGTATAATTTGTTGACCACGGGAAGGCCCGGTAAAGGTCTCTGAAGCGTCGAAAGATTTGGTATTCAAAACAAGCTGGAATACGCGATGTTTTTCCGCGGCCGAGGCAACTGCGGGTAAAGCCACAGCAAGCAACACGCCGGCAAGGATTTTAGCTTTCATCATTGTTCCCCCGGGAATTGATACTCCCGAGCAGTCTTTCTCGGGGCGAGAAATACGTAGCCACAACCTCGCGCACGCGCAAGCCAGAGCATGCGACGTCAAGCAGGCTTGCTCATCCTTTTCGACGCGTAACTTCAAAAGCCGTTGCCTAAATCCGGCACAAGCCTATATAGGGCGCATCTCGCAAAGCCTTGCCACGCCTCAGTTTGCTTACACAGGTAACTATCCCATGCCCGCCTATCGTTCCCGCACCACCACTTTCGGCCGCAACATGGCGGGCGCGCGGGCGCTTTGGCGGGCCACCGGCATGAAGGATGGCGATTTCTCCAAGCCGATCATCGCCGTCGTCAACTCCTTCACCCAGTTCGTGCCAGGCCACGTCCACCTCAAGGACCTGGGCCAGCTGGTGGCGCGCGAGATCGAACGCGCCGGCGGCGTAGCCAAGGAATTCAACACCATCGCGGTCGATGACGGCATCGCCATGGGCCACGGCGGCATGCTGTATTCCCTGCCGTCGCGTGACCTGATCGCCGATTCGGTCGAATACATGGTCAATGCGCACTGCGCCGACGCCATGGTCTGCATCTCGAACTGCGACAAGATCACGCCGGGCATGCTGAACGCGGCGATGCGGCTGAACATCCCGGCCATCTTCGTTTCCGGTGGGCCGATGGAAGCGGGGAAGGTTGTTTGGGAGAACAAGGAGCACGCGCTCGACCTGATCGACGCCATGATCCAGGCCGGCGACGACCGTATTTCCGACGCCCAGGTGGCGGCGGTCGAAGCGGCGGCGTGTCCGACCTGCGGCTCGTGCTCGGGCATGTTCACCGCCAACTCGATGAACTGCCTGACCGAGGCCCTGGGCCTGAGCCTGCCGGGCAACGGCACCACCCTGGCCACCCATAGCGACCGCGAACGCCTGTTCTGCGAAGCCGGCCGCACCATCGTCGACAGGTGCGACCGCTATTACAATCAGAACGACGACAGCGTCCTGCCGCGTTTGATCGCCACCAAGCCGGCCTTCGAGAACGCCATGGCGCTCGATGTCGCCATGGGCGGTTCCACCAACACCGTGCTGCATATCCTGGCGGCGGCGCAGGAGGGCGGCGTCGATTTCACCATGGCCGATATCGACCGCATCTCGCGCAAGACGCCGTGCATCTGCAAGGTGGCGCCGGCCTCGTCGGACGTGCATATCGAAGACGTCCATCGCGCCGGCGGCATCATGGGCATCTTAGGCGAGCTGAACCGCGGTGGCCTGATCCATGCCGAACTGCCGACCGTGCATAGCCCGTCGCTAGGCGCGGCGCTGGCGCACTGGGACGTCAAATCGTCAAACGATTCCAGCGTGGCCGAGTTCTTCAAGGCGGCGCCGGGCGGCGTGCGCACCACCCAGGCGTTTTCGCAAAGCCGCCGCTGGGAAGACCTGGACACCAACCGCGAAAAGGGCGTGATCCGCAACGTCGACAATGCCTTCACCAAGGACGGCGGCTTGGCGGTCCTTTATGGCAATATCGCCGAGAAGGGCTGCATCGTGAAGACGGCCGGGGTCGATGAATCGATCTGGGTGTTCACCGGCAAGGCGCGCGTCTTTGAATCCCAGGACGAGGCGGCGTCGGCCATTCTGACCAACAAGATACGAGAAGGCGACGTTGTCGTCATCCGCTACGAAGGGCCGAAAGGCGGGCCGGGCATGCAGGAGATGCTGTACCCGACCACCTACCTGAAGTCGAAGGGCCTGGGCAAGGCGTGCGCACTGCTGACCGACGGACGCTTTTCGGGCGGCACATCGGGCCTGTCGATCGGCCATGCGTCACCGGAAGCGGCGGCGGGCGGCCTGATCGCCCTCGTTGAAGACGGCGACGCGATCGAGATCGATATCCCCAACCGCTCGATCCATCTGGCGGTGGCCGCTGACGTCCTGGCGGCGCGGCGGACGGCGGAAGAGGCGCGAGGCGCGGCGGCTTACACGCCGAAAAAGCGCGAGCGCAAGGTCTCGGCGGCGTTGCAGGCCTATGCTGCCCTGGTCACCTCGGCCGATACCGGCGCGGTGCGCGACCTGAGCCAGGTCAGGCGCTGACCGGCGCTCGCGTCTCCGAAATCGTGCCGAACTGGTTGGCCGGATAAAGCAGCTCCCAGCGTTTCACGGGCGACGGCGCGGCCAGGGGAACTGGGGGCTCGGCGACAAACGGCAAGGGCACGGTTTCCGGTTCGGGCGCTGGCGCGGGAACCGGCGCAGGCGCGGGCTCTGGTGCGAAGTCGAAGTGGGGCGGAACTGCGGGTTCCTCCGCCACTGG
>CAYYTA010000028.1:0-7466 GCA_964474575.1 uncultured Caulobacteraceae bacterium
TGTCGAAAGCCACGGCCTCCCAGACGCCATATTGATTGTTAAAGTAACTGGGGTACGTAGAGATCTCGTAGCCGCCTTCACCGTAGACGGCATTGATGCCGGCGGTGAAGCCGTCGGTGAGACCGCTCTAATCAGCGATCAGCACATCGTGGCCGCCGTTCGCGTACCAGGTCAACGCGCCCTGGGCGGCCGAAACGGTCAGGGTGTCGTTGCCCGAACCCGTCTGGAGATAGTCAAGCCCTTCCACGTTTTTGACCGTTGCCGTTCCGATGGTCGTGCCAGCCGAGGTCAGCGCGGCGACGGCATCAAAATTGAAGTCCGTGGTCAGGTCCGAGCGGTCAAAGCCGATGGTGTCGTAACCGTCGCCGCCGTCCAGATTGTCCACGCCCTTGCCGGCGTAAAGATGATCGTCGCCGGCGCCGCCGTTAAGCGTGTCGTTGCCGTCGGTGCCGCCTAGGCTGTCGTTGCCCGAGCCGCCGGTCATGGACACAGCCTCGATATCGTAGGCTGTGGCGAGGTTGTCGCCTTCGTAGTCGTTGTAATAGGCCGGGGTCGAAATTTCGTAGCCGCCCCAGCCGTCGACGGCGTTGATACCGGCGACAACACTGTCGGTGCGCGCGCTGTAGTCCGCGATCAAGGTGTCATGGCCGCCGTTGGCGAACCAGGTGAAGGCGCCCTGGGCGGCCGAAACGGTCAGGGTGTCGTTCCCCGAACCGGTCTGGAGCAGGTAAAGGTTTTCGACATTCTTCACTGTCAGGCCACCGGTGACAAATCCTGTCGCAGTCGCAGCGGCCAGGGCGTCGAAGCTGAAGTCGGTGGTCAGGCTGGCGCGGTCGAGGTCGAGCGTATCGGTGCCCATGCCGCCGTCGACGACGTCATTACCCCGGCCGGTGGCCAGATAATCGTTGCCCGCGCCGCCATTCAGGATGTCGTCGCCATCGGTGCCGCCCAGGCTGTCGTCGCCCGAGCCGCCGGTCATGGATACAGCCTCGATATTGTAAGCCGTGGCGAGGTTGTCGCCTTCGTAGTCGTTGTAAAAGGCCGGGGTCGAAATCTCGTAGCCGCCCCAGCCGTCGACGGCGTTGATACCGGCGACAACACTGTCGGTGCGCGCGCTGTAGTCCGCGATCAGGGTGTCATGGCCGCTGTTGGCGAACCAGGTGAAGGCGCCCTGGGCCGCCGAAACGGTCAGCGTATCATTGCCGGAACCCGTGGACAGGACACCCAGCTGTTCGACATTCTTGATGGTCGTGCCGTCACCTAAAGACGTGCCGGAACTTGTCGCGGCCGCGATCGCGTTATAGCTCAGGTCATGGCTGGATGCAGACCGGTCGATATCGATCAGATCGGTTCCGGCCTTGCCGTCAACGATGTCGCCAGCGACGGTCGTCGTGAGATGATCGGCACCCGTTGTACCATTGACGTGCGGCATTTTGGCTGTCCCCCGGAAGGCGAATTCCATGCTGAAAATTCGCGTTAACCAATTCTTAACGCCGAGGGTCGTTTCACGTCAAGAACCAAGTGCAGTTGCCGTTCGGACAATCCAAAGTTGACGAAGTCCTGTAGATTCCACGTTGACTCCTTTCGGCCAATACGGCGGCGACCTCGGGTCCGTTCGTTGTCGCGGGCCGGTGTCGACTTCGTCCGCGACCATCTGAAGCCGGAATCGTCGAAGACGAACATCCTGACCGACTTGAGTGTTGGTTATCGCTTCGTCGAGGCCGGTGTCACCGTCCAGCTCAACCTCACCAACCTGGACGGGAAGTATATCTCGACCATCGGCTCGAACGGCTTCGTCAATTCCGATTCAGCCGTGCCGGTTGGCGGCGGCGCGGATGTCGTAGGCGGCCAGGGTCGCCATGGTGACGATCTTGCTGACCGAATCCGAAAGCTGGCAGATCTGCACCGGTTTGCCTAAGCCCAGCAGCAACGGCCCGACCACCGTCGCCCCACCCAGGGCCTCGATCAGCTTGGTCGAGATCGAGGCCGAATGGATGGCCGGCATGATCAGCACATTGGCCGGCTCGGTCAGGCGCTGGAACGGATAATTGGCCCAGCGCCCGGGATCGAGCGCCACATCGGGCGGCATCTCGCCCTCGAACTCGAAATCGACGCCGCGGTTTTCGAGCAGGGCGACGGCCTGCTTGACGCGGTGCGAGCGCTCGCCTGACGGATTGCCGAAGATCGAATAGCTCATGAAGGCGACGCGCGGCGTATAGCCCATGGCACGCACGGCCATGGCCGCCTCGATGGCGATGTCGCCCATTTCCTCGGGGCTCGGCATTTCGGTGACGGTGGTGTCGGCGATGAACAGTGTCCGGCCTGGCGCGAGGACGACCGACATGCCCATGATGCGCCCGCCGGGCGCGGCGTCGACGACACGCAGCACTTCATACAGCGCCTGGTCGAAGCTGCGCGTGACGCCGGTGACCATGCCGTCGGCGTGGCCGGCGACGACCATGGCCGCCGCGAACGAGTTGCGGTCGAGGTTGATAAGGCGGTCAACGTCGCGCTTCAGGTAGCCGTCGCGCTGCAACCGCTTGTAGAGCAGGGCGGAATAGGTGGCGTTGCGATGCGACAGGCGGGCATTGATGACCTCGATGCCCTCGGCGTCCGGATCGATGCCGGCGGCGCGCATGTTGTCCGCGACGAGGTTCTCGCGCCCGCACAGGATGGGGATGCCGAGGCCCTGCATCTTGAAGGCGTGGGCGGCGCGGATGACGCTGATGTCCTCGCCCTCGGCGAAGACGATGCGCTTCGGCTTGCGGGCGCGGACCGCAGACGTGATGGCCTGGAGGAAGCCCGCGGACGGATCGAGCCGGCGCTGCAGCGAGGTGCGGTAGGCGTCCATGTCGGCGATCGGCTTCCTCGCCACGCCGGTATCCATGGCGGCCTGGGCGACGAACGGCGGGATGTACGAAATCAGGCGCGGGTCGAACGGCGACGGGATGATGTAGTCGCGGCCGAATTTCAGCCGCCGGCTGCGATAGGCCGCCGCGACCTCGTCCGGCACGTCCTCCTGCGCCAGTTGCGCCAGAGCCCGGGCGGCGGCGAGCTTCAACTCGTGATTGACGCGGCGGGCGCGGACATCGAGCGCGCCGCGGAAGATGTAGGGGAAACCGAGGACATTATTGACCTGGTTGGGATAGTCGGAACGCCCCGTGGCGACGATGGCGTCGTTGCGCACCGCCGCCACCTGTTCCGGCGTGATCTCCGGATCGGGATTGGCCATGGCGAAGATGATCGGGTCCCTGGCCATGCTCCTGACCATGTCGGGCGTCAGCACGTCCTTCTGCGACAGGCCGAGGAAGACGTCTGCCCCCACCATGGCCTGCTCCAGCGTGCGCAAGTCCGTTTCGGTGGCGTGGACGGCCTTCCACTGGTCGACGTTGGCGCGGCCCTTGTAGACCACGCCCTTGCTGTCGAGGACGACGGTGTTTTCGGCCCTGACGCCCAGCGCCTTGACCAGCGACAGCGTCGACAATCCCGCGGCCCCCGCGCCGTTGAGCACGACCTTTATGTCCTCGATCGACTTGCCGGTGATCCTGAGCGCGTTCAGCAGGCCGGCAGCGGCGATGATCGCCGTGCCGTGCTGGTCGTCATGAAAGACCGGAATGTCGGCCAGATCCTGCAGCGCGCTTTCGATGACGTAACAATCCGGCGCCTTGATGTCCTCGAGATTGATGCCGCCGAAGCTGGCGGTGATGTTCCTGACGACGGCGATGAATTCGTCCGGATCCTGCGTCTCGACCTCGATATCGAAGCTGTCGATATCGCCGAAGCGCTTGAAGAGGACGCTCTTGCCTTCCATGACCGGCTTCGAGGCGAGCGCGCCGAGATTGCCGAGGCCCAGGATCGCCGTGCCGTTGGAAATGACGGCGACCATGTTGCCCTTCGAGGTATAGTCGTAGACGGTTTCGGGGTTTTCGGCGATCTTCCTGACCGGTACGGCGACGCCCGGCGAATAGGCCAGGGCCAGGTCGCGCTGGGTCGCCATCGGCTTGGTCGGCAAAAGGCCGATCTTGCCCGGTTGCGGATACTGGTGAAGGGCCAGCGCCTCTTCGTCGCTGAACGTCTGCCGTTCGTCTTCCATGCTGAACTCCCTGTGGCGGGCACGCGCGGTCTTCGATGCCGCTTGAATGCCGGGATGCGGTGGTTATGCTGCGCAGCATCTTCATGAGGGGATTCCCTCCAAGGCGGAAGAACCATGTCCTTCGTCCTCGCCCTCGACCAGGGTACGACCTCGAGCCGGGCCATCGTCTTCGACGGCGACGGCCGGGTGCGCGCCAGGGCGCAGAAGGAATTTCCGCAGCATTTTCCGCAACCGGGATGGGTCGAGCACGATCCGATGGACATCTGGAGCGGCCAGATGGGCGTGGCCCAGGAAGCCATAGCCGGGGCCGGACTGAAGGCGTCGGACATCGCCGCCATCGGCATCGCCAACCAGCGCGAGACGACGGTGATCTGGGAGCGGGCGACGGGGCGGCCGATCCACAACGCCATCGTCTGGCAGGACAGGCGCACGGCCCCGCTTTACGACGCCCTGAGCTCGGCTGGTCATGAGGCCCTCGTCGAGCGCAAGACCGGCCTGCGCCTCGACGCCTATTTCAGCGCCGGCAAGATCAGGTGGCTGCTCGACCATGTCGAAGGCGCGCGGGCGCGGGCGGAGCGCGGCGAGCTGGCCTTCGGCACGGTCGATACCTGGCTGTTGTGGAACCTGACCGGGGGCCTGCACGTCAGCGACGCCAGCAATGCCAGCCGGACGCTGCTGTACAATATCCACGACGGCGCGTGGGATGATGAGTTGCTGGCGCTGTTCGGCGTGCCGCGCGCGCTCCTGCCCGAGGTGCGCCCGTCGTCTCACGTCTATGGCGCGACGGCGGAAGGCCTGTTCGGCGCGCGCATCCCTATCGCCGGACTGGCGGGGGATCAGCAGGCAGCGACCTTCGGCCAGGCCTGCACCCATGCCGGCATGGCCAAGACCACCTACGGCACCGGCTGCTTCATGCTGATGAACACCGGAACGGCGGTGGCAAGCCGCAACCGGCTGCTGACGACCGTGGCATGGCAACTGGGCGCGGAACGGACCTATGCGCTCGAAGGCTCGGTGTTCGTCGCCGGAGCCGTGGTGCAGTGGCTGCGCGACGGGCTCGGCATCATCGCGTCGAGCGGCGAGGTCGAGGCCCTGGCGGGAAGCGTGCCCGACAGCGGCGGCGTGGTGCTGGTGCCGGCCTTTACAGGCCTCGGCGCGCCGCACTGGGACGCCTATGCGCGCGGCGGGTTGCACGGCCTGACGCGCGGGTCGACCAAAGCGCACATCGCCCGCGCCGCCCTGGAGGCTATCGCCTTCCAGTCGGCCGAGGTGCTTGAAGCCATGAACGGCGACAGCGCCGTGCCGCTCAGCGAACTGCGCGTAGATGGTGGCGGAGCGGCCAACAACCTGACCATGCAGGTCCAGGCCGACCTGCTCGGCGTGCCGGTGGTGCGGCCGAAGATCACCGAGACGACGGCGCTCGGCGCAGCGTGGCTGGCCGGGTTGGCGGCGGGCTGCTGGACGCGCGACGACCTGGCGCGGCAATGGCAGGTCGACCGGGTGTTCGAACCGGCCATCGGCGACGACGAACGGCAATCCCGCATGCATGTCTGGCGCAAAGCTGTAACGCGCAGCCGCGACTGGGAGGAAACGCGATGATCCTTGACGCCCACGGTTTCATGCTCGATGTCGATCCCGGCTATGGCGGGGCCTTGCGCGCCTTCGCGCGCGATGGGCGCGACATCTTCCGCCGCACGCCGCAAGGCTCGGACGACATCCTCGACGCAGCGTTCTTTGCGCTCGTGCCGATCTGCAACCGCGTCGCCGGCGGACGGTTCAGCTTCGGCGGCCAAGATGTGCAACTGACGCCCAACCTGCTCGACCTGCCGGATTTCTTCCACGGCCACGGCTGGCGTTCGCCGTGGGGTTTGCTCGACTCCGATGAGGAAAGCGTGACCCTGCGCCTGACGCACGGCAAGGGCGAATGGCCGTGGTCCTATGAGGCGCACCTGACCTACCGCCTGACGGCGAGGGGCCTGAGGATCGATCTCGACGTCACCAATCTGGCCGAGGACGCCATGCCGGCGGGGCTGGGCTTCCATCCCTATTTCCCGCTGACGCCCGGCCTGCGGCTGACAACGACCTATGACGGCTACTGGAGCCGCGACGCGCACGGCCGTCCGGACCAGTGGCGCAAAGGGCATTTCCACCGCGACTGGGCGGCGGGGGAGGGGCTGGCCGGCAGCGAAACAGACCATACTTTTACCGGCTTCGGCGGCGAGGCGACGGTGTTCGATGGCGAACGGCCGCTGCTGCGCCTCATGGCGTCGCGGGAAATGCGCGACATCCACATCTACACACCCAGCGAAGCGAACTTCTATTGCCTCGAACCGGTCAGCGACCGTCCCGACCCGTTCAATGAAAAGCCCCTGCGCATACGCAGCCTTTTGCCCGGCGAAAGCCTGTCCGCCTGGATGACGGTCGAGGTGTTCTGATGCCCCTGCGCCTGGCCCGGCCGGAGGACACGCCGGCCCTGGAAGAGCTGATCCGGCTGTCGGCGCGCGGCCTGAGCCGCGACGACTACAGCGACGCCGAGATCGAAACCGCCATCGCTTATGTCTTCGGTGTCGATTCCGAACTGGTCGCCGACGGCACCTATTTCGTCATAGAGCACAACGGCAAACCCGTTGCCTGCGGCGGCTGGAGCCGGCGGCGGACGCTGTTCGGTGGCGACCAATATCAGGGTCGCGAGCCGGGCTGGCTCGACCCGGCGCTGGACGCCGCCAAGATCCGCGCCTTCTTCGTCCATCCCGATGCCGCCCGGCAGGGCCTCGGTTCGCAACTGCTTGACGCCTGCGAAAGCGCCGCCCGCACCGCCGGTTTCGCGCACATGGAGATGATGGCGACCCTGCCGGGCGTGAAGCTCTACCGCGCGCTCGGCTACGCGCCCGCCGCGCCGCAGGTCTTCACCATGCCCAACGGCGTCGCCCTGACCTTCGTGCCGATGGCCAAGGCGCTATAGTTACTTCGCCACGCTGGCGGTGCCGCTGACCGTCAGGTCGGCCTTGTCGCCCGCCGAGACCCCGGGCTGGCCGCCGCCGACATAGATCGTGTAATCGCCGGGCAGCACCTTGCGGTCGCCCTTTGCATCCACCTGGCTTAGCGCGCGCGGATCGAGCGACAAGGTCACCGTCTGCGTTTCGCCGGCCTTGAGATGCACGCGCTGGAAGCCCGCCAGCGCCCATTTCGGCGACAGGTCGGTTTTCGGCTTGGTGAGATACAACTGCACGACCTCGTCGCCGTCGCGCTGTCCGCTGTTGCTGACCTTGACGCTGACCTTGACCGTGCCGCCGGCCTTTACATGCGCAGCCGACAGCACCGGCTTGCCGTAAGCAAAAGTTGTGTAAGACAGCCCCGCGCCGAATGGATACAG
>CAYYTA010000029.1:0-46100 GCA_964474575.1 uncultured Caulobacteraceae bacterium
GCGCGACACGCCGGCGGCGTTCAGCTTTTCCTTCAGCTCCTTGCGGATCTTCAGGTCCTGGTGAAGCAGCTTGGCATATTCCTGGCGCTGGGCGAACCAGCGGCTGTCCCACGTGCGGTTGATGCCGAGGCGAAGGCCGACGGGATTGGCTTTCTGACCCATTACGCAGCCTCTTTTTGGTTAGAAGTTTCGGCGCCAAGTTCACGAACGACGATGGTCAGTTCGGAGAAGGGTTTGATGATGCGCGACGAACGGCCGCGTGCCCGCGAGGCGAAGCGCTTCATCACGATGTTCTTGCCGACATAGGCCTCGGCGACGACGAGGTTGTCGATGTCGAGGTTGTGGTTGTTCTCGGCGTTCGAGATCGCCGAATAGAGCGCCTTGCGGACGTCCTTGGCGATGCGCTTCTGCGAGAATTCGAGCTCGTTGAGGGCGCGCTGCACCTTCAGGCCGCGGATCGAGGCGGCGACGAGGTTGAGCTTGCGGGGCGAGATGCGCACCGAAACCAGCTTGGCGCGGGCCTCGTTGTTCGCGACGCGGCGAGGATTGGCTGTCTGGGACATGTTACTTCCTCTTCGCCTTCTTGTCGGCGGCGTGGCCGGGGAAGTTGCGCGTCGGCGAGAATTCGCCGAGCTTCATGCCGACCATGTCTTCCGACACCAGCACCGGCACGTGCTTCTGGCCATTGTAGACGCCGAAGGTCAGGCCGACGAATTGCGGCATGATGACCGAGCGGCGCGACCAGGTCTTGATGACGTCCTTGCGGCCCGTGCTTTGCGACGTTTCCGCCTTCTTCAGAAGGTGGCCGTCGACGAAGGGGCCTTTCCATACGGAGCGTGCCATGAGTTAGCGAGCCTTCTTGACGTGACGCGAGCGGATGATGAACTTGTCCGTCGCCTTGTTGGTACGAGTCTTGCGGCCCTTGGTGGGAACGCCCCACGGGGTCACTGGGTTGCGGCCGCCCGAGGTCTTGCCTTCACCGCCGCCATGGGGGTGATCGACCGGGTTCATGGCGACGCCGCGGACGTGCGGGCGGAAGCCCATGTGACGCTTGCGGCCGGCCTTGCCGAGGTTGATGTTCATGTGGTCCTGGTTGGACACCGCGCCGACCGTGGCCATGCAGGTGTCGAGAACCATGCGCAGCTCGCCGGAGCCGAGGCGGATCTGGGCGTAGCCGGCGTCGCGGCCGACCAGTTGCGCGTAGGCGCCGGCCGAGCGGGCCAGCTGGCCGCCCTTCATTGGCTTCATCTCCACATTGTGGATGATGGTGCCGATCGGCAAGCTGCGCAGCGGCGCGGCGTTGCCCGGCTTCACGTCGACCTTTTCCGAGGCGACGACGGTGTCGCCGGCCTTCAGGCGCTGCGGCGCCAGAATATAGGCCTTTTCACCGTCGGCATAGGCGATCAGCGCGATGAAGGCGGTACGGTTCGGATCGTATTCCAGGCGCTCGACGGTCGCGGGAACGTCCCACTTGCGGCGCTTGAAGTCGATGATGCGGTACAGCTTCTTGGCGCCGCCGCCACGGAAGCGGACGGCGATGCGGCCTTGCGCCCCGCGGCCGCCGGACGAGGTCAGGCCCTCGACGAGCGCCTTTTCGGGACGGCCCTTGTGAAGCTCGGAACGGTCGACGAGGATAAGACCACGGCGGCCCGGCGAGGTTGGGTTGAACTGTTTCAGTGCCATGTGCAGACTTCCCTCTACAGGCCGGTCGTGACGTCGATGGACTGGCCTTCGGCCAGGGTGACGATCGCCTTCTTGATGTCGCTGCGGCGGCCCTTCATGCCCTTGAAACGCTTGGTCTTGCCCTTGGTGACGACGGTGTTCACCTTGGTGACCTTGACGTTGTAGAGGGCCTCGACGGCCGAGGCGACTTCGTCCTTGGAGGCGTCGAGCGCGATCTTGAAGACGACCTTGTTCTGCTCGGAAAGCAGGGTGGCCTTTTCGGTGATGTGCGGCGACAGCAGGACGTCGTAGTTGCGGATGGTCGCGGCCATTTATGCCTCCACTGCGAAGCGGGCTTCGATCGCTTCGATCGCGGCCTTGGTGAGGACCAGCTTTTCGCGGCGCAGGATGTCGTAGACATTCAGGCCGGCGGTCGGCAGGACATCGATGTTCGGGATGTTGCGCGAGGCGAAGGCGAAGTTGGCGTCGACGTCCGGCCCGGTGATGAACAGCGCGTTCTTGACGCCGAGCTTGGCGAATTGCGCCTTGAGCTCCGAGGTCTTCGGCGAAGCGACCGCCGCGTCGTCGATGACGATCAGCGCGCCGGCGTTGAACTTCGACGACAGGGCGTGACGCAGGCCCAGCGCGCGGACCTTCTTGGGCAGGTCGAAGCCGTGATCACGGACGACCGGGCCGAAGGCGCGCGAGCCGCCGACGAACTGCGGCGCACGGCGCGAACCGTGGCGGGCCCCGCCGGAGCCCTTCTGCTTGTACATCTTCTTGCCCGTGCGCGAATTCTCGTTACGGGTCTGCACCTTGTGCGTGCCGGCGCGGCGCTTGGCCAGCTGCCAGTTGACGACGCGCGCCAGGATGTCGTTGCGGATCGCCTCGATGCCGAACACATAGTCCGACAGCTCGACCGAACCGGACGCCGACGCGTCGAGTTTGAGTACGTTGAACTTCATTATTCAGCCCCCTCTTGAGCCGGAGCTTCTTCGGCAACCTGGGCCGGAGCCGCGGTCGCCGCCTTCTTGATCGCGCCCGGGAACGGCAGGCCGGCCGGGGCCGCCTTCTTCGCCGCGTCGCGAATCTTGACGTAGGAACCTTCGGCGCCCGGAACGGCGCCGCGGATGAACACCAGGCCGCGCTCCGCGTCGACGCGGGCGACCGTGAGGTTCAGGGTGGTGACGGTTTCGACACCCAGGTGACCGGCCATCTTCTTGCCCGGGAAGGTGCGGCCCGGATCCTGGCGGTTACCGGTCGAACCGTGGGCGCGGTGCGAGACCGAGACGCCGTGGGTGGCGCGCATGCCGCCGAAGTTCCAGCGTTTCATGGCGCCGGCGAAACCCTTACCGACGGTCACGCCCTGGATGTCGACGCGCTGGCCGGCGACGAAGTGGTCGGCGGTGAACTCGGCGCCCACGTCGATCAGGTTGTCTTCGGACACGCGGAACTCGCTCAGTATGGCCTTGGGCTCGACCTGAGCCTTGGCGAAGCGGACGCGTTCGGGATTGGAGGTGTTCTTGGCCTTCTTGGCGCCGGCGCCGAGCTGCAGCGCGACATAGCCGTCCCTGGCCGTCGTGCGTTGCGCCACGACCTGGCAGCCGTCCAGCGACAGGACGGTGACCGGCACGTGCTGGCCGGCTTCGTCGAAGAAGCGGGTCATGCCGAGCTTTTTGGCGATCAAACCAGTTCTCATCGGTCCCGCCCCTTAAATCTTGATTTCGACGTCGACGCCAGCCGACAGGTCGAGCTTCATCAGCGCGTCCACGGTCTGCGGGGTCGGATCGACGATGTCGAGCACGCGCTTGTGCGTGCGAATCTCGAACTGCTCGCGCGACTTCTTGTCGACGTGCGGCGAGCGGTTGACGGTGAAGCGCTCGATCAGCGTGGGCAGGGGAATCGGGCCCCGGACGGTGGCACCAGTGCGCTTGGCCGTATTGACGATTTCGCGCGTGGAATGATCCAGGACGCGATGGTCGAAGGCCTTGAGCCTGATCCGGATATTCTGACGATCCATATCGCTCGTGTTCCTCAAAGGTTTGCGAAAACCCGCGTCCGTTGAACCATTTCAAAGACCAGCCCGTGCCGGCGAACCGGTACGGACGCGTATCCGCAAAAACAAAGCCCTCGCGGTATTAAGCCGCGCGGGCCGTTGGTCAATCCGGTCTTTTCCCTTAGAGAGGGCCGCCGACCGGCTTGGTTGAATGCTTGCAGACCGCGTTTGGGGTCGTTCCGACGCCTCATGTTTATCCCCAAAGTGGCTACCACTTTATGGGCATGAGGCTCGCGACACCACAGCCGATCTCACAGAGTGCGCGTCTATACGTGCGAGTCACGGAGAGGTCAAGGCCAAAACGGGGAAAAATGCGGATATCATTTTTATATTTTCCCCGCTAGCTGCCGGTCACGATCAATAATTCCGGGGATCGCCATGACCATCCGTTACCTCCCCCTCCTTGCCGCCCTCATGCTCCCCGCCTGCGCCGATACGCCGGTCGCCAGCACGTCGCCCGAACCCAGCCTGGCCGGCCACGTCTGGACGCTGGTCGAGGTGAACGGGCAGCCGGTGGCCGCCACGGCCCGGCCCGCGCGCATTATCTTCGATGCCGCGGCCAGGCGCTATTCGGGTTCGGGCGGCTGCAACGCCATTTCCGGCGGCTATGCGCTCGAGCCAGGCAATCGCATCCACTTCATCGCCGGCATCAGCACCAGGATGGCGTGCCAGACCGGAATGGACGTCGAAGGCGGCTTTCTCAATGCCCTGAGCCAGGCCGACAGCTATACGCTCAACGGCGGCAGTCTGACGCTGGAACGGAGTGATGTCGGCGCCCTGGCCCGCCTCGAGGCCGGGCCCACCGAATGATCAGGCCTTTACGGGCTGCATGCGCATGACGGCGCGGCGCGACAGGTCAAGCGCCGCCCTGCCCCACCCGGCCAGCGAGGTTTCCGTCGCCCGGATCAGTTTCATGCGCCGCTTCAGGCTCAGTCGTAGCGCCGGTCGGCTGGCGGCGACGGCGTCGAGCAGCGACGACACGATCTGCGGCGACAGGGCCAGTTCGCCCTCGACGCAGTCGTCGCCCTCGCTGGTCAGGGGCGACTTGTACTCCTCGCCGCCGGTGCCGAAATCGAAGCGCCGGATGCCGTGCGGCGCCATCTCGCGGACGATCGCCACGGTCAGCAATATCCCCACCGAATAGCGGTAATAGGCCGGATCATAGGCCGGGAACCACAGGTGGACCTCGTCGGCGCCCATCAGACTGACCTCGGCGGCGACGATCCCGCCGTCATGACGGAACACGCCCGCGCGCAGGCCGAAGGCGTCGTCGTCGAGCGCGGCCAGGTTGCGCAGCAGGGTCTCGGTCCAGCCGCAGGCGAAGACATCGTGCATACCGGTCTTTTTATACTGGTCCCGCTTCAGCGCCAGAACCCAGTCGAGCAACTCCGGCGTTACCTTTTCCCAGGTGAAGGCGAAGCCGCCGAAATCCTTTTCGACATTGCGCTGGCAGCGGCCGACATTTTTGAAGAACTTGTGATTCTGCTCGTCCTGGGTCGCAAACCAGTGGTCATAGCCCTGGCCGGCGTCGGCCAGGCGGCGCTTCAGTTTCAGTGTCTTCGCCCGGCTGTCCATCGGGCCGATCCAGCCCTGGAACTCCAGCCGGCGCGCGCCCGTCGCCTTGAGCAGGGCGTCGAAGTCCGGCACGAACTCCGGGCCTGAGACAATGCCGTGATAGTCGGTCAGCGGCGCGCCCATCGGCTGCAGCGCACCCGAACGGACCTGATAAGGAAAATAGCCGGCGATTTCGCCGTCCTGGTACAGGCGCGCGATGCGGGCGCGCGGCACATCGCGTCCGATCGCCCGGACATAACGCAGATCGAAATAGGGCCCGGCCAGATCCGGCCGCCGCGCCAGGAAACCGGCCCACAGGCGTTCGTCCTCGTGCGTCAGGTCCTGGGTGCGTATGATTTCGATACGGAGGGCGTTTGTCATGGCTTACCGGCTGCAAGGGATGCGCCAGAGCCTAAACGGACAGGCTTGATATTGGCCTAAGCAGGAAGGTTAATCGCCTGATGGCCCGGTGAAAGGCTGCGAAATCCGCTTGAAGACTTCCAGCGCCTCGCAACTGGCGCTGTGAAAGGCCAGGTTCGGCCATTTCGCCCAGTCGATATGGCCGCCGTGGGCGTCCCTGGCATGGCGCAGGGCGCAACCGAGCGCGATGTCGGCGTGATTGAGGCTGTGCCCAAACAGCCAGCCCGTCCTGACCTCGGCGCGAATGGTTTCGAGCCGGTCGAGCACCGCGCCGATCTGCATGTTGAGCCGGTTGAACCAGATATCCGACGTGACGCTGTGCAGTTCGCGTTCGTAGAACAGCGCCACGCACTTGTCGGAAAAGCCCATGGCCAGGGCGATATAATAGAGTGCCCGCCGCCGTTCCGGGCCCGACCTGGCGATCAACGCCGCCTCGCCGGCCTGCTCATCGAGATGGTCGAGGATGTAGGCGCTTTCAACGATGACCTCGCCATTGGGCAGGACCAGGGTCGGCACGCGACGCAACGGATTGAACGGCGCGATCCGGTTGCCGTCGCCGAAGGTCGACCACGGCCGATGCTCGAATGGCACATTATAGAGCGTCATGGCGATGCCGACGCGGCGGACGAACGGAGAATCATACTGGCCGATCAGGATCATGGTGGCCTCCTGCGTGGCGTCTTAGACGATGCGCGGCCGGTGCGCCATGGTATTGGCCGCCAGCCGGCGCAAACATCCTGTCAAATCGGCATGGAAGATGACAGCGGCTTAACTTGACACCGGTCAAGGTCCGTGCGGTGATTTCGGCCTCTCGGGAGCGGTCATGCGGCGAACATTATGGACAGTCCTGGCCTGCGGTCTTGTGGCGGGTTCGGCCCATGCCCAGGCCAGGGTTCAACACGCCGAATTCCTGCGCCAGGCGGCGGCGCTTTACGATGATCCTCCCGATGTCGCGATCTGCAAGGCCGGCCGGCTGACGGACGCCACGCGGCGAGAGGTACTCGACATCGTCAACAGGATCCGCGCCCTGTCCGGCCTCGGTCCCGTGGTCTACGACGCCACCGGCGACGACGAGGTCATGTCGGCCGCCCTGCTGATGGCCGCCAACGGCAAGCTGAACCACACGCCGCCGGCGGACTGGCGATGCTGGTCGGTGCTCGGCAGCTCCGGCGCCGGCCATAGCAACCTGACCGGCGGCGTCGTTTCGCCCTATCTCGATTTCGACAGCCCCGCCGGCGACGTCGTCAAATGGCTGACCGAAGCCACCAACGCCAATCCTGGCAATATCGCCCACCGTCGCTGGCTGCTCGATCCGTTCCTGCAAAAGATCGCCTATGGCCGGGTGGCGGCAGACTTCGACGGCGCGGCGGTGACCGACGGCGCGGCCCTGAAGGTCGTCTATGACGACGAAACCATCGCCGCCTCCGGCGACACGATCGCCTGGCCGGCCGGCGACTATCCGGCGGCCTATTTCACCGACGGCGTCCCCCTCTCCTTCGCCGTCGTCGCCGACAAGACCCACAAGTTCGGCAACAAGGCCGTCGATTTTTCCGGCGCGACGGTCACCGTGCGCGAACGCGGCGGCGCGGCGGTTGCTGTCAGCGATGTGGCTTTCGACAACGACGGCAGCGGTATACCCGGCAACCTGCAGTTCCGCACCGCGCAACTCAAGCACGGCGTCATCTACGACGTCACCATCACGGGCGTCAAAATCGGCCCCAAGGACAAGGCTGTCACGAAGAGCTACAGCTACTGGTTCAGGATCACCGATTAGGTGGGCGGCGGCAATTGCGGCGGCGACCGGCCGAACAGGCCGAGCCAGGCAATGACCGCCGCGATCAGGCCGACGAAAAAGCCGAAGCCAATGTGAAAACTGGCCGGCCACAGGTTGAGCAGGACCAGCACGCCGGTCAGCAGCCTGCCCCAGATGTTCCACCATGCGCCGGGCTTGAGATTGAGCGCGTAAACCGCCAATGGCCCCGGCAACAGCAGGGCGAAAATGCCGTGAACGTCCCAGCCTGAACGGTTGCCGCTGGCGACCGTGGCGTAAATCCCGCGTCCCAGGCCGAACATCGCAACCATGCCGCCTCCGCCGTAGTGCAGGAACTGCGACAACACCAGCAGACCCAGCCCGCCGACGATCATCTTGTGCTGGCGATCCAGCGCGTTCCACCAAGTCATGTGCGCTCCTTTGCAGCGACGGTAGTTGCAGGCCGCCGAAAGTCAAGGATAAGGCAAGGGGTGAGAAGCGGGCGAACCTGATGTCGTCGAGACCAAATGTCTCGATGGCCGCGACAAACGCCCAGAGCCATGCGAAAGGCAGGCCGTTTGATCCCGATGCGCGACAAATGGATGTACATCAAAACTGCATCCAGAAACCGCAAGGCCAAATTTTATTGATAAGCTTTAGGCAGCACACTTTCATGGGTGCCGTTTTTCAGCCGCGCCAATATATTTTGCGACAGGATGTCAACTTTTTCCTTGCACTCATCTTCAGTTGGAGACGTTGCCATTCGTTCAAGTTCAGGTATCAGCGCCAAGGTCAAGCCAGGCGACTCGGCGACGATGCAGATGGTGACCCAGTATTTCCACAGACCATCATCGGTCTCATAGATTGTCCGAACATACGGAGCGAGAGGCGCACCGATTTCCGCCAGAAAAGGACGCAAAGTCTGGGCGACTGGCCAATTAAAGTCCTGCATCCATTCTAAAAGTTCAGCCAGAACGGGTTCAACTTTGGGATATCCCAGCCGAATAAGCGCCTCGGCGCAATCTGTATCAATCTTATCGGTTGGTAGTTTTATGCTGTCTTCCATGGAGCGCTTCTAACACTCGTCAGTTGAAAGCAAAACCCCGCCGGTTCGCACCGGCGGGGTTCTTTGTAACCTGTACGCTCGGGCGCCGTTCAGCGCTGTCGCGATTCCGGTTCCAAGGGGCTTGCCCCTTGGCTACTCGAGGATCTTGGCCACGACGCCGGCGCCGACGGTGCGGCCGCCTTCACGGATGGCGAAGCGGAGCTTCTCTTCCATGGCGATCGGGGTGATCAGTTCGACGTTCAGCTCGGCGTTGTCGCCCGGCATGATCATTTCGACGCCTTCCTTCAGGCGCACGATGCCGGTCACGTCGGTCGTGCGGAAGTAGAACTGCGGACGATAGTTGGTGAAGAACGGCGTGTGGCGGCCGCCTTCTTCCTTGGTCAGGATGTAGGCTTCGGCGATGAACTTGGTGTGCGGGGTGATCGAGCCCGGCTTGCAGAGAACCTGGCCACGTTCGACGTCTTCACGCTTGGTGCCGCGCAGCAGCACGCCGACGTTGTCGCCCGCCTGACCTTGGTCCAGCAGCTTGCGGAACATTTCGACGCCCGTGCAGGTCGTCTTCTGGACCGGACGGATGCCGACGATTTCGACTTCTTCGCCGACCTTGACGATGCCGCGTTCGACACGGCCGGTGACGACGGTGCCGCGGCCCGAGATCGAGAACACGTCTTCGACCGGCATCAGGAACGGCAGGTCGATCGGACGGTCCGGCTGCGGGATGTAGGTGTCGACGGCGGTCATCAGCTCGAGGATGCGGTCTTCGCCGATGGCGGCGTCGCGGCCTTCGACGGCGGCCAGGGCCGAGCCCTTGACGATCGGAATGTCATCGCCGGGGAACTGGTACGACGACAGGAGTTCGCGGACTTCCATCTCGACGAGTTCGAGCAGTTCTTCATCGTCGACCATGTCGACCTTGTTCATGAACACGACCAGGGCCGGCACGCCGACCTGACGGGCGAGCAGGATGTGCTCGCGGGTCTGCGGCATCGGGCCGTCGGCCGAGGACACAACCAGGATCGCGCCGTCCATCTGAGCGGCGCCGGTGATCATGTTCTTCACATAGTCGGCGTGGCCCGGGCAGTCGACGTGGGCGTAGTGGCGGTTCTGCGTCTCGTATTCGACGTGGGCGGTGTTGATGGTGATGCCACGAGCCTTTTCTTCCGGCGCGGCGTCGATTTCATCATACTTCTTCGCCGTGGCGCCGCCCGACTTGGCCAGAACCATGGTGATAGCGGCGGTCAGCGTGGTCTTGCCGTGGTCGACGTGACCGATGGTGCCGATGTTGCAGTGCGGCTTGTTGCGGTTGAATTTTTCCTTGGCCATTTTTCAATTCCGCAGACGCGGACCTTCATTCGGTTAGGGGTTGAACTTTTGAGGTTGCGGCCCGTAGCACACAAAGTTTCACGGGCCAAGAGCTAGTTGCAGTTTTATCCGGATTGCGGCGGCCGTGACCGCCGTAATCCGGTAAAGCGTCGGGCTTAGGCGTACTTCTTGATCACTTCGTCGGCAACGTGCTGCGGCACGGCTTCGTAGTGGTCATAGGTCATGGTGAACTGTGCGCGGCCTTGCGACATGCCGCGCAGGGTGTTGACGTAGCCGAACATATTGGCCAGCGGCACGAAGGCGTCAACGACGATGGCGTTGCCGCGCATGTCCTGACCCTGGATCATGCCGCGGCGGCCGTTGAGGTCGCCGATGACCGAACCCAGGTATTCCTCAGGAGTCACGACTTCGACCTTCATGATCGGTTCGAGCAGCTTCGGCCCGCCCTTTTCACGCAGTTCCTTGAAGGCCGCGCGCGAGGCGATTTCGAAGGCCAGGACCGACGAGTCGACGTCGTGGAAGGCGCCGTCGATCAGGGTCGCCTTGAAGTCGATCAGTGGGAAGCCGGCCAGCAGGCCGTTTTCCTTGGCCGATTCCAGGCCCTTGACGACGCCGGGGATATATTCCTTCGGCACGGCGCCGCCGACGATGGCGGATTCGAACACGAAGCCCGTGCCGGGCTCGCCCGGCTCGAACACCAGCTTGATGCGGGCGAACTGGCCCGTACCGCCGGTCTGCTTCTTGTGGGTGTAGTCGATTTCGGCCTTGCGGGTGATCGATTCGCGATAGGCGACCTGGGGCGCGCCGATATTGGCCTCGACCTTGTAGGTGCGCTTCAGGATGTCGATCTTGATGTCGAGGTGCAGTTCGCCCATGCCCTTAAGGATGGTCTGGCCCGACTCGTGGTCGGTCGACACCGTGAAGGACGGGTCCTCGGCGGCCAGCTTGGCCAGGGCGACGCCCAGCTTTTCCTGGTCGGCCTTCGACTTGGGCTCGACGGCGATTTCGATGACGGGCGCCGGGAATTCCATGCGCTCAAGGATGACCGGCGACTTGATCGGATCGCACAGGGTGTCGCCCGTGCGGGTGTCCTTCAGGCCCGCCAGGGCGACGATGTCGCCGGCATAGGCTTCCTTGATATCTTCGCGGTTGTTGGAGTGCATGAGCAGCATCCGGCCGACGCGTTCCTTCTTGTCGCGCGTCGAGTTGAGCAGGCCCATGCCGGTTTCCAGCTTGCCCGAATAGATACGGCAGAAGGTCAGCGAACCGACGAACGGGTCGTCCATGATCTTGAACGCCAGCACCGACAGGGGCTCGTCGTCCGACGCCTTGCGGGTGACTTCTTCCTCGGTCTTGTAGTCGATGCCCTTGGTGGCCGGACTGTCGACCGGCGACGGCAGGTAGTCGACGACGGCGTCGAGCAGGGTCTGCACGCCCTTGTTCTTGAAGGCCGAACCGCACAGGATCGGGAAGAAGGCCGAGGTCAGCACGGCCTTGCGGATGCACTTCTTCAGCACCTCTTCCGAAGGCTCATTGCCTTCGAGGTATTCCATCATTGCTTCGTCGTCGAGCTCGACGGCGTTTTCGATCAGGTAGTGGCGGGCTTCCTTGGCCTTTTCGGCCAGGTCGGCCGGAATCTCTTCGTCATGATAGTTGGCGCCCAGGCCGTCGTTTTCCCACACGACCGCCTTCATGCGCACGACGTCGACCAGGCCCTTCAGCGACGATTCGGCGCCGATCGGGAACTGGATCGGCACCGCCTTGGCGCCGAGACGGTCGCGGATCGACTGCACCGACTTGTCGAAGTCGGCGCCGATCTTGTCCATCTTGTTGACGAAGACGACGCGCGGCACGCGGTACTTGTCGGCCTGACGCCACACGGTTTCGGTCTGCGGCTCGACACCGGCATTGCCGTCGAGCACGGCGACCGCGCCGTCAAGCACGCGAAGCGAACGCTCGACTTCGATGGTGAAGTCGACGTGGCCCGGCGTGTCGATGATGTTCAGGCGCTTGCCCTGCCAGAAGGCGGTTGTGGCGGCCGAGGTGATGGTGATGCCGCGTTCCTGCTCCTGCTCCATCCAGTCCATGGTGGCCGCGCCGTCGTGGACTTCGCCGATCTTGTGCGACTTGCCGGTATAATAGAGGATGCGCTCGGTCGTGGTGGTCTTGCCGGCGTCGATGTGCGCCATGATACCGAAGTTACGGTAGTCTTCGATCTTGTGTGTGCGGGGCATGGGAGAGCCTTGAACGTACGATGATGATAGTCGCCCTACCGCTTCGCTGCTTGAGGGCATTGGGGTTTTCTTGCAAAGTCGCGGGCGGTTTAGCTCAAACCGCCCGCGCCTCAAAGCAAAATTTTCGCGACTGCAAAAGAGCCAGAAATCTTACAAAGATTACCAGCGGTAATGCGAGAACGCGCGGTTGGCTTCGGCCATCTTGTGCGTGTCTTCACGCTTCTTGACGGCGGTGCCGCGGTTGTTGGCGGCGTCGAGCAGCTCGCCGGCCAGTTTCTCGGTCATGGTGTTCTCGCCGCGCTTGCGGGCGGCGTTGACCAGCCAGCGGATGGCGAGCGCGCGGCGGCGGTCCGGACGGACTTCGACCGGCACCTGGTCGGTGGCGCCGCCGACGCGGCGCGAACGGACTTCGATCGACGGGGCGACATTGTCGAGCGCGGCGTGGAAGGTCTCGATGGCGGTCGCGTCCTTTTTCTTGGCGACCAGGATGTCGAAGGCGCCGTAGATGATGTTTTCGGCGACGGCCTTCTTGCCCTCGTACATGACGTAATTCATGAACTTGGTGACGATCAGGTCGCCGAACTTGGGATCGGGGAGGACTTCACGCTTCTCGGCGCGGTGACGACGTGACATGTGATCTGCTCCTTACTTCGGACGCTTCGCGCCGTAATGCGAACGGCGCTGCTTGCGGTTCTTGACGCCTTGCGTGTCGAGCACGCCGCGCAGGATGTGGTAACGGACGCCGGGAAGGTCCTTGACGCGGCCGCCGCGGATCAGGACCACCGAGTGTTCCTGCAGGTTGTGGCCTTCGCCGGGGATGTAGCACACGGCTTCGATCTGCGAGGTCAGGCGAACCTTGGCGACCTTGCGGAGCGCCGAGTTCGGCTTCTTCGGCGTGGTGGTGTAGACGCGGGTGCAGACGCCGCGGCGCTGCGGGCAGCCCTTCAGGGCCGGCACCTTGTTGCGCTTCGGCTTGGGCTGGCGGGGCTTGCGGAGAAGCTGGTTGACTGTGGGCATTATCTCTATGCTCTTTAGGTTGTCCTACCGCTTCGCTGCTTGAGGACGGTAGGGAAGCCTGTGCCGTTTGGCCGGAGGGCTTCGGTTGCGATCGTACAGTTGCGAGCCCGCGCCCAGAACAAACACAAAAGCCGCAACCTGCGCTTTGGAGGTTACGGCGGGGACGAAGCCCCGTGCTGGCGATGGATCGGGAAGGCCTTTTGACGGCCCCGCTCGAAAATGATGCGCGGCTAATAGAGGAAGGCGGCAGAGGCGTCAAGCGCCTTTGCGCTTCAACGCTTCCAGGACCCGCTTTTCGATATCCATGGCGGGATGCAGCACATTGAGGACTTCGACGCGCCCGGCTTCGGGATTGTGCCGGTAGACGATCAGGTGACTGTTGACACTATACACCAGATATGGCGGCGGGATATCGGAACGTACGCGTCCAAGCCTGGGATTGTCCGCAAGCTTGCGAACAGCATCGAAAAGCTTGTTGACGTAGGCTTCCGCCTGACTGTCACCCCATTTTTGCGCAGTAAATTCTTCGATCTCGACGATATCCCGCTCCGCCTGGCGTGAAAGGCGGTAAGCTCCGCCACTCATTTTCGGGCGGCCCGGCGCGCGCGCCCTTCAGCGATGATGCTGTCCGCCGTGGCATCGGAGAACATGCCGTCATCCAATTCCTTGGCGCTGATGGCCAGGAGTTCCCACAGATAGTTCCGCTCGGCCTGAACCGTCTTCTTCTGGTCCTCGCGGATCAGGTGGCGGACATATTCGCTCGTGCTGTACTGCCCGCGTTCGGCCTGCTGCTCGATATATTCACGCATCGAGTCCGGCATGGAGATGTTCAGTGTGCTCATACCCTCGACTCTAGCATCAGGCCAAATTTTGTCAAACCTTGGCCAAGCGCCGACCGGTCATGAACCGGCCCGGACCATGACCACCGCTGACTTGGGTGCGACCGTCACGCGGATCATGCCGGCATTATCGCTTTTCAGCGCGGCTTCGGCTGGCGCGCCGAGGACGTGCAGATCATCGACGAAGGCCACGCCCGGAATACCGGTATCAAGGCTTATGTCCTGGAGCACGTCCGAGACATTGACCGCCACCGCCGCGACATCCGCGCCGGTGGAACGGCTGAAGGCCAGCACCGGATCGCCGGCCTTCGACTGCAGCTTGAACATCCCCGTCCCCAGCACCGGATGGCGCTCGCGCACCGTATAGAGGGCGCGGTACCATTCCAGCAGGCTCGACGGATCGCCCGCCTCGTCGGCGACATTGGCGCTGTTCACATTGATCGCCACGTCGCGATAGGGCCTGCCGGTGGTGAAGCCGGCGGTCCGCGCCACGCCGGTCCAGCTCATTGGCGAACGCAGGCCGGGATCGTTATAGACGCCGCCGTTGCTCATGCCGATCTCCTCGCCGTAATAGGAAAACGGCGTCGCCGAAGCCAGGATCGAGATCGCGGCCGCCACCTTGTACGCGCCCCTGCCATTGACGCCGAACTGGTTCGCCAGCCGGTCGCCGACGTAGGCGTCATGGCTTTGCAGGGCCAGCGGCATCTCGTCGGCGCGGGGGTTCTGCAGCTGCTGGATCAGGCCGTCCTCGATGACGCCCTTTTTCGCACCGCCGATCGTCGACTGCTGCACGCCGTAGGCAAAAGCATTGCAGGAATCGAGATACTTTTCCGCCCCTTCCGACACCTCGCAGATCAGGTAGCGGTTATCGAACTGGTTGACCGTGTTCTGGAGTTGCTTGACGATGGCCGGATTGCCGGGATCGTTGAAATAGCTTTTCGGGCCGTTTTCCAGCAGCATGGTCACCGCATCCAGCCGGAAGCCGTCGACACCCTTGTTCATCCAGAAGCGCATGGTGTCCTGGAGGTACTGGACGACGCGCGGGTTCTTGACGTTCCAGTCGGGCATGGTGTCGGAGAATACGGCGTAATAATAGCCGGGTGCGCCCGGCACGGTCTTGTCCGCGTGCTTCCATGGATCGGTCCAGTAGGCGCCCGAGACGCCGCGCATCTTTTCATCGTACCAGCCGGGGTTCTTGTCCGAGAACACGAACCAGTCGCGGTAAGGGCTCGACTTCGACGCGGCGGCCGAGCGGAAGATGGCGTTGCCGCTGCCGGCGTGATTGCAGACGAAATCGAGGATGACGCCGATGCCGCGCTTGTGCGCCTCGCGGACGAATTCCTCGAAGTCGGCCATGGTGCCGTAGTCGGGCTCGACGGCGCGGTAGTCGTTGACGGCGTAGCCATGGTCGTGGTCCTGCGACGGCATCATCGGCATCAGCCAGATGCCGGTAATGCCCAGGCCTTGCAGGTAGTCGAGCTGCGAGGTCAGCCCCTTGAAGTCGCCGATGCCGTCGCCGTCACTGTCCTTGTAGGAGCGGACGAATATCTCCATGAAAGCAGCGTCCTTGTTCCACCCCGCCGGCAGGGCGCTCGTCTTGTTGACGACATCGACATGCGACACATCGATGGCCGCGTCCTGGGCGCAGGCCGCGCCAGCAACGAGGGCGCAGGCGAAAAGAAGCGCGGCCAGGCGCGCGAAAGCCTTGAAGGTCATCTGAAAAGCTCCCTGCCGTTATATTTGACGGGAATCTGCCACGCCTCGACCGGCAAGGGAACCTGAATACGTATGCGCGCCCGCCTATCGTTCTTCCACTTGAACGTCATGCCAGTTCGGCTGGAAAGACCAGACCCTGGCGCCGTGGCCGTGGATGATGAGCTTGCTGTCCATCTGCCAGCGGATGGTGACGTCGGCGGGATTGTCGCCGTCGGAATCGTCGAAGAAGGCGACCGCCTTCGAATCCTTGAAGCCACCGAGATTATGCAGCACCACCTCGCGCGACTTCGAGGTGCCGACGCAATCGGAGGAAATGATGGCGGCATTGTAAAGCCCGCCCGGCGAGCCGCTTTCGGACACCGTCTCCTCGGTGCACAGGCCGCAGCCGGCCAGGCCCGCCGCCGCGACGGTGATCATCAGGACAAAGAGGGCACGCTTTACCATGGTCGCCTCCCAAAAACCGCGCTCCTTTCGCGGCAAAACTTAACCTACGCGTCAACTCTTAAGAACTTATCCACAGGCCGTGGTTAACCGGTTACGCCCGCAACCTGGTCGCCCGGCGCGCGAGCACGGCTTGCCAAACGCCGCCGCTGTGTCAAAAGACGGACATAAACGACGGATGACGCCGTCATCTCCGTTTTATAAGGAACCGGTAAGACCGGAACCTTGAGTCCCGAAACGCCCGCCGCAAAAAGACAAACCTCCATGGCCGACGACCCAAACGCGCATACTCTCCAGCCCTCGCTACTGACCGCCCGCCGCAAGCCGCCGAAGAACGGCTTCGTCAAGGGCCTGGGCAAGATCGCCACCTGGGCCGTCGTCGCCCTCGTCGTCGCCGGTCTTGGCTGGGGTGCGTGGACCATGTTCAAGCCCAAGAACGACGCCGATCCCTATCGCTTCGGCACGGTCGAGCGCGGCGACATCACCAAGACCGTCTCGGCCTCGGGCACGCTGGAAGCGCGCGAGACCGTCAATGTCGGCTCGCAGCTGTCGGGCCTGGTGCTCAACGTCTATGCTGATTTCAACGATCACGTGAAGAAAGGCCAGTTGCTGGCCAAGATCGACCCGTCGACTTTCCAGTCAAGCGTCAACCAGTCGACCGCCGGCCTCAACGCCTCCAAGGCCAATCTCGGCCAGCAGCAGGCCAACCTGCAATCCGCCCAGGCCAAGCTCGACCAGGCCCAGGCGGCGTACAACCGCGACAAGAGCCTGTTCGATCAGGGTTTCCTCTCGCAGGCCGCGCTCGATATCGATACCGCGGCGCTCAAGACGGCCCAGGCGGCGGTCGCCCAGTCCCAGGCGGCGATCAATTCGTCCAACGCCAACATCGCCCAGTCGGAGGCCTCGCTGCATTCAAGCGAGTTCAACCTCAACCGCACCGAAATCGTCGCGCCCATCGACGGCGTCATCATCGACCGCCAGATCGAGCCGGGCCAGACCGTGGCGGCCTCGTTCTCCGCGCCCACCCTGTTCATCATCGCCGGTGACCTCAGCCAGCTCCAGGCCGAGATCCTGGTCGACGAGGCCGACATCGGCCAGATTCAGGAAGGCCAGACCGTCAGGTTCACCGTCGACGCCTTCCCCGATCAGAATTTCAGCGGCACGGTCCACCAGATCCGCCTCCAGCCCCAGACGCAGAACGGCGTCGTCGCCTATGACGTGGTCGTCTATGCCGACAATCCAGGCGAAAAGCTGATGCCGGGCATGACCGCCAATGCCGACATCGTCGTCAGCTCGTTCCAGCAGGTGCTCAAGGTGCCGTCGGCAGCGCTGCGCTTCCAGCCGGTCGATCCCAACGCCAAGCCGGCCGGCGGCGGCTTAAGCAGCGCGGTCAGCGGCGGATTCGGCGGCACGGGCGCTCTTCGCGCCGGCGGCGGCCAGCGGCAGGGCGGCCAAGGCGGCCAATGGAGCGGCCAGGGCGGCGGCGGCAGCCGCATGATGGACCAGCTCCACCTGACCGACGACCAGAAGAAGAAGATCCAGCCCATCCTCGACAAGGCGCGTTCCGACGCCATGGCCAAGATGGCGTCGGCCGGCGCCAACGCCGATCGCGGCAAGATGTTCCGCGACATCTACGCGGCCGCCTTCGAGCAGATCAAACCCCTGCTCACCCCCGACCAGCAGAAGCAGCTCGACGTTCTTCAGGCCCAGCGCGGACAGTGGGGCGGGGGTGGCGGCGGCGATCGCGGCGTTGTCTATGTCCTCCGCGACAACAAACCTGTGGCCGTTCCGGTACGCTTAGGCGCCAGCGACGGCGCCTACACCATGATCCGCACCTACGACCTCAAGGAAGGCGACCAGGTCATCATCGGCGGCGGCCCGCACGCCAAGTTCGACCCGAAGGCGGCCCAGGGCGGCGGGCGCAGGTTCTAAGTCGATGATCGAGGTCGAAAACCTGACCAAGACCTATGTCATGGGCGAGGAAACGGTGACGGCGCTGGCCGGCATCTCCCTGCGCATCGACCGTGGCGAATACGCGGCCATCATCGGGCCTTCCGGTTCGGGCAAGTCGACCCTGATGAACATCATCGGCGGCCTCGACCGGCCGTCCGGCGGCGAGTACCGCTTCGAGGAGGAAAGCGTCCAGACCATGGACGACGACGACCTCGCCGATTTCCGCAACCGCCGCATCGGCTTCATCTTCCAGTCGTTCCAGCTCCTGCCGCGCCTGACGGCGTGGCAGAATGTCGAACTGCCGATGATCTACGCCGGCATGGCCGGTCGCGAACGCCGCGAACGCGCCCACTTCCTGCTGGACCAGGTCGGCCTCGGCACCCGCGCCGGCCACCGTCCGGCCCAGATGTCGGGCGGACAACAGCAGCGCGTCGCCATCGCCCGCGCCCTGGCCAATTCGCCGGACCTGCTGCTGGCCGACGAACCGACCGGCGCGCTTGACCAGCATACCGGCCAGGAGGTGCTGGCCCTGTTCGAACAGCTGAACGCCCAGGGCCTGACGCTGGCCATCGTTACTCACGACCGCGACGTCGCCGCCCGCGCCAAGCGCCGCATCGCCTTCCTCGACGGCAACATCAAATCCGACGACGGCGCAGGAAACTTCTTTGGGGGAGGTTCGCGATGAACTGGCGTGAACTCCTCGGCTTCTCGCTCGGCGCGATCAAGTCGCACCCCATGCGCTCGGCCCTGACAGCGCTCGGCGTCGTCATCGGCGTCGCCGCCGTGGTCATCATGACCTCGATCGGCGTTGGCGCCCAGCAGAAGGTCATGGCGTCGATCCAAAGCCTGGGCACCAGCCTGCTGATCATCACCCCCAACAATCGCGGCCCCGGCGGCTGGGCCAATGCCGGCGCCGGCCAGGGCCTCGACCTGACCGACGAGGACGGTCTGGCGATCAAGTCCGAAGTCGGCAATGTCGTGGCGGAATCCGGCATCGTACGCGGCGGCAAGCAGGTCATCGCCGGCGGCGCCAACTGGCAGACCAGCATCATCGGCGCCGATACCGACTACCTGACCGTCCGCGACTGGTCGCTGGCGTCCGGCCGCATGTTCGAGGCCGACGAGAACAAGCAGGAAAAGAAGGTCGCCCTGCTCGGCCAGACCGTGGTCGACAACCTGTTCCCCGACGGCTCAAATCCGGTCGGCCAGCGCATCCGCCTGGGCTCCGTGCCGTTCGACGTCATCGGCGTGCTGGCCTCCAAGGGGCAGTCGGCCGGAGGCCAGGACCAGGACGACGTCATCATCGTCCCCATCAAGGCCGCGCGCTCGCGCCTCTTCGGCAACCGTTTCAAAGCGTCGTCGGTCCAGTCGCTCTACGTCAAGGCCTCGGACGACAAGGCGCTCTACCGCGTCCAGGACGACATCACCAACCTGCTGCGCGACCGCCACAAGATCGAGGCGGGCAAGGACGACGACTTCCAGGTCCAGAACATGGCGTCGATCATGCAGGCCGGCGAAGCCGCCGCCCAGACCTTCACCTTCCTGCTGGCGGCGGTGGCCGGCGTGTCGCTGCTGGTCGGCGGCGTCGGCATCATGAACATCATGCTGGTGTCGGTGACCGAACGGACGCGCGAGATCGGCCTGCGCATGGCTATCGGCGCCAAGCGCGAGCAGATCCTGGCCCAGTTCGCGCTCGAGGCCATGACGCTGAGCCTTGGCGGCGGGCTGATCGGCCTGGCCATCGGGCTGCTCGGGACGTTCCTTGTCGCCAAGTTCGGCGACATGCCGGCGGCGGTGCCGATCTGGGCGACGCCCCTGTCGCTCGGCTTCTCGCTGTTCGTCGGGCTTGTCTTCGGAATTTACCCCGCCATGCGCGCCTCGCAGCTTGACCCGATCGAGGCCCTGCGCCGGGATTGATAGCATTGCTATCATTGACCGCGTCGTGACATGATGCCTGAAAGGTGCATCATGGCCGCTTTGACAATCCGCAATCTCGACGACGCCACGAAGGAACGCCTGCGCGTTCGCGCGGCAACACACGGCCATTCGATGGAAAAGGAAGCGCGTCATCCTGCGTAACGCCGTCGGCGGCATGACGGGGCCGGAACTTCTGGCTTTGTCGCGAAAGTTGTTCAGCGGTGAAAATGGCATCTACCTTGAACTGCCGCCGCGCGACTACGGCCGCCCGGTACCCGATTTTAGTTCGGACGAATTTGGATGATTATCCTGGATACAAACGTCCTTTCCGAGCTGATGAAGCCCCTGATCGACCCAGGTATCTCGCAATGGATGGCCGGCCAGCCTCAGCCTTTTGCCATAACGGCCGTCAACGTCACGGAAATTGAATTCGGCCTGCAACGGTTGCCTTCCGGTCATCGCCGGGCCGGCATGTTTGCTCTCTTCGAGGCGCTGATTGCCGAATTGCCGGTCCTGCCGCTTGACACGGAAGCCGCCCGCGCGGCCGGCCGCTTTCAGGCTGTCAGGGAGCGGGTGGGCGAACCTGTGCGCTCGCCGGACGTTTTGATTACCGCTATTGCCAACGTCCATGGAGCCGCTATCGCCACGCGTAACGTCCGCGATTTCAGCGGCATGAATCTCGCGCTTATCGATCCCTGGGCGCGCTGAGTTTGGCCTTCCCCGACACGCCTTGATCGCTTCCTTATAAAAGCGCGGCGGATCGCCATGTCATCGTTATGCGCCTTGCGGCAGTCTCAGTAAACGTCCCAGCGAGGGAGGACCGGACATGGATATCTATACCTGCATCAGGAACGACCATCGCCGCGTCGCGAAGCTGATGGACGACCTCATGTCGATCAACCTGCCGGCCGTCCGCCAGCGCCTGTTCGATGACATCCGGATGGAACTGACCCTGCACGCCGAGGCCGAGGAAGCCACCTTCTATACCGCCATCGTCGAGCTCACCCAAAGTCCGGCGATCAGCCTGCAGATGGATCATGCTGAACATGAGCACAATGATATGCGTCACCTGATGCAGGTCCTGGCTGATACGCCGATCTCATCCGAGTTCTGGATGGAGAAGTTCGGCGAACTGAAACACGCCGTCGAGCACCACGTCCAGGAAGAGGAAAACGACATCTTCGCCAAGGCGCGGGTCCTGATAAGCCCGGGCGATGCGCGTCAGCTGGGCCGCGACATGGAACAGCTCAAGGCCGCGATGCGCGAGGAGATGACAGTCAACACCCTCTCCATCTGACCGGTTTGGGCGCGGCGGCCTTTTGCGCAGTCGCCGTGGCCCGGGTCGCGCCCCGCGCTTTCGTAGCGCGGGGCGCGACTGTCTTTATGAGGCGTAGGTCTTCCGGTTCAGCAATACCGGCAGGCACAGCAGGTACAGCCCCGCGCCGATGATCCATACCAGGCCCGGAAACACGGCGCGCGTGGCGAAATAGAGGCTGAGGAACAGGACCGGCGCGATGACGGCCGCCAGGCTGCCCAGGCTCGACAGCACACCCTGCAGCGCGCCCTGACGATCGTCGCCGGCCTTATGGCTGATCGCGGCCGAAAGGACCGACGCGCCCGCCCCGCCGACGCAGAACAGCGGCGTCAGCAACAGCGCATAAATGCCATTGCTGATCAGGGCGATGGCGACATAGGAAGCGGCATCGGCCGCCATGGCGATGATCAGGGTCCCGCGCTCGCCGAACCGCCGGGTCAGGGGCCCGACCAGGAACGCCTGGCACAGGGCGTGGAACAGGCCGAACAGGGCCAGCGACAACCCGACCGTCACGCCATGCCAGTGAAACCTGCCTTCGCCGTACAGCACCCACACGCTGCCGCCAATCTCGCCGATGACGGCGAACAGGGCCGCGCATATGAGCAATGGCGCAATGCCTCTGAACGAGGCGATGGCGCTCAGCGGCGCCAGCGGATTGACGGCGGCATGCTCATTCCCCGCGCCGCGCCGGCGTGTTTCCGGCAGGACGAACACCGTGAACGCCAGGTTGCACGCTGTCAGCACGGCGGCGATGGCGAACGGCCAGTGCAGGCTGAACCGGCTCAGCACCCCGCCAAGCGCCGGCCCCAGGATAAAGCCGACGCCAAAACTGGCGCTCAACTGGCCGAACCGCCGGGCGCGGTCTTCCGGCGCGGTGATGTCGGTCAGGCACGCCGACGCCACCGACATGTTGGCGTTGCTGATACCGGCGACCGCCCGCCCGACGAACAGCAGCCAAAGCGGCGGCAGAAGCGCCATCAGCCCGTAATTGACCACCGCCCCGGCCATAGACACCATCAGCACCGGCCGCCGCCCGAACCGGTCGCTCAACGACCCCAGCAAAGGCGCGAAGATGAACTGCATGAAGGCGTAGAGCGACAGGAACAGGCCGTAGGTGAAACCGCTGGCGGCGTGGCCGCTGGCCATGAACAGGTCGGGCAATACCGGCAGCACGAGACCTATCCCGGCTGCGTCGAGCACGACGGTCAGGTAGATGGCGATCAGGGCTAGATGGGGCCGGCCGGACATGAGGCGGCCCTCTTAACCGCAAGCCTGACGTCTGCCAAGAGCTTAAAGACCAAGCCTCTTCAGGCCCCAGTACGACAGTCCCGCCATGACCAGGGCCGGCAGGGTCGCACCCAGTCCCGGCGAGAACTGGACGATCAGGTAATAGGTGACGACGCCGATGATCCATGCCGCGAAGGCCGCCATGTGGACGCCGATCTCGAAGCCGTAGGCGCCATCCATGCGGTCGATATCGGCGGCGTCAACCTGCCGCTTGCGGACGATGAAGTGGTCGACGAGCAGCACGCCGTAGAGCGGCGCGAACACCGAGCCGATAATATAGAGAAAGCCGGTGAACTGCGTCATCGGCAGGAACAGGGCCAGCCCGGTGCACAAGGTCCCGAAGCCGATGACCAGATGCAGGATGCGGAAACGAAACACCGTCGCCGTGCTCATGGCCGCCGAAAAGATGTTGGCGAAGGCGTTGTCGGTCTCGTCGATCAGGATCATCAGCAGGGCCAGTCCGCCGCCGGTCGTGGCCAGGGCCGACAGCAGCAGGCCATTGGGATCGGTCCGCGCCGCCAGGGCATAGGCCGCGCCCAAGGCATAGAACCAGATATTGGCCAGCAGGTAGCCGAGCGTGCTGCCCCGAAACATCGCCTTGGCCGAGGTACCGAAACGGCTGTAGTCGGCGATCAGCGGCAGCCACGACAACGGCATGGCCGCGACGATATCGACCCCGGCTCCAAAGCCAAGACTGCCGTCGCCGGCCCGCGCGAACAACTGCGTCAGGTCGTGCCGCGACAGCAGAGTCCAGGTCAGCCACGCCGCCCCGGCCAGCACCAGCCACATGCCGCCCCGGCGCAGGATGCGGCGGACGAAGCCCAGCGGCCCGACGACGGCCAGCGCCGTCGCCGCCGCGCCGAACGCCAGCGTCCATACGACCGGCGCGTCGAAATGGAACGTGCTCTTCGCCAGCGTCCCGGCGGCGTCGCGCATGGCGATGATCTCGAACGCGCCCCATCCGACCAGTTGGATGACGTTGAGAATGGCCGGCACAGCCGCACCGCGCACGCCAAGCGTCGGCCGCAACGCCGCTATGGCGCCCAGTCCGGTGTCCGCGCCGATCACGCCGGCCAGGGCCAGTAGGATCGCGCCGACCGTGCTGCCGGCCACGATCGCCGCCAGCGCCCAGCCCAGGCTCAGACCGGGGATCAGCCCCGCCCCCGCCTGCAACACCAACAGGCCGATGCCGAGCGAAAACCACAGCGAGAACGCGTCGCGCAGGGTGAAGCTGCGCCGCGCCTCGGGCACGGGCGTCAGCGGATCGTAGGTTTCGGCCTCGGGGGAAGGATTTTCGGTTGCCATTCGGCGAATCTGTTGGGCGACGAAGGCCATGCTTAACAGCGCCCGTGTCAAACGGCAAATAGCTGTTGACCCTCTCGCCCGCCGCACTATGCTCCCGCGCAGTTCACCGGGGTGTCCGCGCGTTCGAGGCGGGCTGAGACGGAGGTCCAGTCCTCCAAACCCGCCGAACCTGATCCGGGTCATGCCGGCGAAGGGAGTTGGATACGCTTTACCCAAAGGCGCCCGCACTGACGCGCATGATCCCTTTTGAAAAAGGGATTTCATCATGAACAAGCCGCTTGAACACAAGGCGATCAAGGTCGAGGCCTCGCCCATTCCGGGCTCGCGCAAGGCCTGGCAATCCGGTGTGCTGCACCCCGATATCCGCGTGCCGTTCCGCGAGGTCTGCGTCCATCCGTCGGCCAACGAAGCGCCTCTTACCATCTACGACTCTTCGGGCCCCTATACCGAAGCCGGTTTCACGCCCGATATCGCCAAGGGATTGCCGCGCCTGCGCGAAAGCTGGATCACCGCTCGCGGCGATGTGGAATATATCGAAGCCCGCGACGTCAAACCCGAGGATAACGGCAACGTCTCCGCCGGGGCGCTGGCCCCGCAGTTCCCTAACCTGCCCAGGGTCCTGCGCGCCCATGATGGCCGGTCGGTGACACAGCTGGAATACGCCCGCCGCGGCATCATCACGCCAGAGATGGAATATATCGCCATCCGCGAAAACCTGCGCCGTTCACAAAACCAGGAAGTGTTGCGCGATGGCGAGGACTTCGGCGCCAGCATTCCCGACTTCATCACGCCGGAATTCGTCCGCGACGAGGTTGCCCGCGGCCGCGCCATCATCCCGGCCAATATCAACCACCCCGAGGTCGAGCCGATGATCATCGGCCGCAACTTCCTGGTCAAGATCAATGCCAATATCGGCAATTCGGCCGTCACTTCCTCGATGGAGGAGGAGGTCGACAAGATGGTGTGGGCGATCCGCTGGGGCGCCGACAATGTCATGGACCTGTCGACGGGCCGCAATATCCACAACATCCGCGAATGGATCATCCGCAATTCGCCGGTCCCCATCGGCACCGTGCCGATCTACCAGGCGCTGGAAAAGGTCGGCGGCGTCGCCGAGGACCTAACCTGGGAGATCTATCGCGACACCCTGGTCGAACAGGCCCAGCAGGGCGTCGACTATTTCACCATCCACGCCGGCGTGCGCCTGGCCTATATCCACCTGACGGCCAGGCGCGTGACCGGCATCGTGTCGCGCGGCGGCTCGATCATGGCCAAGTGGTGCCTGGCCCACCACAAGGAAAACTTCCTTTATTCGCATTTTCCGGAAATCTGCGACATCCTGCGCGCCTACGACGTGTCGTTCAGCCTCGGCGACGGCCTGCGCCCGGGCTCGATCGCCGACGCCAACGACGCGGCGCAGTTCGCCGAACTCGACACCCTGGGCGAACTGACGAAGATCGCCTGGGACAAGGGCTGCCAGGTGATGATCGAAGGCCCCGGGCACGTGCCGATGCACAAGATCAAGGCCAATATGGACAAGCAGCTCAAGACCTGCGGCGAAGCGCCTTTCTATACGCTCGGGCCGCTGACCACCGACATCGCGCCGGGCTACGACCATATCACTTCGGCCATAGGCGCGGCCATGATCGGCTGGTACGGCACGGCCATGCTCTGCTACGTTACGCCCAAGGAGCACCTCGGCCTGCCTGATCGAAAAGACGTCAAGGACGGCGTCATCGCCTACAAGATCGCCGCCCACGCCGCCGACCTCGCCAAGGGGCATCCCGGCGCCCGCATGTGGGACGACGCCATGAGCCGGGCGCGGTTCGAATTCCGCTGGGAGGACCAGTTCAATCTCGGCCTCGACCCGGACACCGCCCGCGCCTTCCACGACGAAACCCTGCCGAAAGAGGCGCACAAGACGGCGCACTTCTGCTCGATGTGCGGGCCGAAGTTCTGCTCGATGAAGATCACCCAGGAGGTGCGCGACTACGCCGCCAACCTGACCGACAACGAAAAGGCGGATATCGAGGCCGAAATAGGCATGCAAGCCATGTCAGCCAAATTCCGCGAACTCGGCAGCGAGATCGACGTGCCGGCCGAGTGATACCGGTTGCATGTCGCGCCGCTTGGTGCCAACCTCACCCGGTCGCAGCATCAGGCGGCCCGCCCGACATCCGGAAGGCACGGCAGCGTAGGTATGCGGCAGGGGTTCGAGTCCCCATTGCTTTTGGTTAGCACTTCATGAAAACGGGTCCCTGCCGCCCGGTTCGGCCTTCGGGCAACGGCGACGTCGGGCCTGCGGGTTAAGACCTCCCCCGCCGCGCCGGAACCGGGGGGCAGGGTCTCCTTCCAGGGGAACAAGATAATGGAAACGACGCTCGCTGTCTTGGGCCTGATCGTGGTGACGGCCGCCGTGGTGCTGGCGGCCGCGGCGGCGTGGAAGCAACTGCGCAAGGAGGAGACGATCTTCGACTACCAGAAAGGTCTGCTTTTCCACAAAGGCAGGTTCGCACGCCTGCTCGACGCCGGCACGTACGAACTGTCGCGCAAACACGACCATGTCATCAAGATGGACACGCGGCCGGTCCTTTTCACCGTGCCCGGCCAGGAAATCCTGACGCGGGACAGGATTTCAGTCAAGGTGACGGTGGGCGGCACCTACGCCATCGCCGATCCGCACACGGCTTTCAGCGGCGCCATGTCCTACAACGCCACGCTCTATGCCGACGCGCAAGGCGCGTGGCGAGCAGGCCGTCCAGTCGCTTGACCTGGAGGCCCTGCTCGGCGACAGGCGCGAGATCAACGCGCAACTCCAGTCCGCCCTGAGCGCAAAGGCCTCTGCCGTCGGGCTTGACCTGCGGGAGATATCCATTCGCGACATCATGCTTCCGGCCGCGCTGAAGAAAGCCTTCGGCGGCCTGCTCGAGGCGCAGAAGGAGGCCCAGGTCGCCGTCGAAAAGGCGCGTGGCGAGCAGGCCGTCCTGCGCAGCCTGGCCAACAGCGCCCGCCTTTACGCCGAACATCCCACCCTGGTGTCGGCAAGATTGCTCCAGGCGCTGGACACAGGGGCACACACACTTGTCCTCAACGCCGGCGGCGATGTGCCGCCCGCTGTCTTGCCCAAAAAAGGCAAATAGCCGGAAGACCGCAACAGCCATGCAGGCACACACCGCTCGCACTTAATCCCCTCCTCTAAAAACCCGCGCATCCTGTCTGGATGACCATCGCGGACAAACCCATGACCGATGCCGAGGCGCTGAAACTGCGCCGGACACGGTTGCGCGCCTGGTCCGACGACCTGTTCGACGAGGTCACCGAAATTGCGAAACCCAGGACGCCCGAAGGCGCCGCCTCGGCGCGCCGCTGCGTCCGGGCGTTCGACCGCCTGTTCATAAGCCTGTGGTCGGCGCCGAAAGCGCCAGCCTGCCGCGCGCCGGGAACCTCGACGCCCAATGCGCCGAAGCGCGCGCCCATGGCGGCGCCGGTCCCGACGCCCGAACCTGCCGCTCGGCTGCAACCCGAGCCCGAGCCCGTTGCCGAGCCGGACGCCGCCACGGACGCGCCGCAGCCGGCCGCCCAATCTGAAACGGAACCCCCGGCAACGGCCGCACCGGCCCTGCGCCGCCGTCGCATTCGCAAGGCTTACGGCCGCCCACATCGTGGCGGCATGTGTCGCGCCAGCCGCCGCGTCTCCACCTCGCCGGCCCGCGCCTTCCGCCAGCAAGCCCTGCCGACCGCCCCGCCGCCACGCGGCCTCCTGGCGGCGTAAAGATTCCGGCCTGCCCCTGTTCAGGGGATTTCGCCCGAAACGGTAGTTTTGTACGGTGCTCAAAACCTTCAGGGAACCCGTCATGCGCCAGGCCATCCTCATCGCAGCCGCCGTCATCTTCGCCGCCTCTTCGGCCCGGGCCCAGGCCACCTTCAAGGACCAGGCCGAACACGACGCCGCCCAGGCGCAGTTCGACGCCTACGGCAAGGCCGCCGGCGACGAATTTGAAGCCGCCCAGGCCGACATCGCCAGCGGCAACTCGGCCCTGGAGGACAACAAAGACGCCGGACAGGCATGTGACTATCTCCGCTCGGCGCGCCAGCACTATCTCAACGCCTTCGATTATGCCGACGCCGCCAAGGACATGCTCGTGAAGCACAACGACGATCCGGCCAAGGTGCAAGGCTTGATCGACATGCTGACGACGGCCCTAGCCCGGCTCAACCCGAACCTGCATACCTGCGAGGACGGAGGATATTGAATGCGCCGCGCGCCTGCCGCCTGCCTGTCTAAGCCTTGCGTTGGCCGAGGAAAAAGTAGATCCCGGCCAGGGCCGCCCCCATGATAAGGCAGTTGATGATGGCGCCGCCCAGCATCCGGCCGGTATCGAACACGGTCGGATTGCGCATCATGAACAGCAGGATGCCGACGACATGGCCGGTCAGAACCGCCGCGGCCGCGGCAAGGCAGGTCCTAAGGGCCCGCGATCCCTTAAGCCAGGTGAATGCGGCCCATTCAACCGCCGCCATTGCCAGAAACACCAGGCCGAGGTCGAACCGCTCCACCATCAGGACTAACGCGATGCCTGCGGCGACGGCATTGGCGACCTGGCCCTTGTCGGCCTGCGTCGCGTTGCGCAGCAACAGAACGACCAGCAGAAGCGCGCTCGTTATCCATGGCCATATCCCCGGCTGGGGTCGCAGCGCGAGGTGCTGGGCCAGGGCATAAAACAGGCCGGCAGCCCCCAGGAGCCCGGGCCAGCGCCATGCTTCCATCAATCCTTGCGGTTCCGGCGGCCGGCCGCCTTCGCGCAGGAAGTCCGGTGGGGGCGGCGTCGGCAGTGGCGTGTCCACTTGCGCAGTCTTCCTCTTCCTCACTCCAGCCGCCCGGCCAACCTGAACAATGGCGGCTATCTGGTTGGCCAACTGCGTCATGGCGCGGTCCCAGTCCTCGAACGCCCGCACCAATTGCCGTGTTGAAAATTCGTAGTCGAAGGCGGCCCCCGGCACGGCATCCTCGATCATCAACGGAATGACCACCAGCTTCTGCTTGCTGGCCAGCGACAGTTCCTTCTTGATCTCGTCAGAGGCGTTGGCATTGTTCGAAAAAACAATCACCATCACCTTGGCGGCGCGGATCGTGTCGGCGATCGATTCCTGGTAATTGCCGCCCGGTGGCACATCCCGCGTGCATATCCAGCAGTCGAAACCGCGCCGCTCCAGGACGCCGGTGACCGTCTCGGCCGCAGTGCGGTCCGGCGAAGCGAAGCTGATGAATACGTCTTTGGCCAAGCGCGCGACTCCGACACCCCTCGAACCTAACCGCCCCCGCGGCCCCTGACAAGCACGGCGTCGTTTCGTCAGCCGCGCTCCCGCCGACGGCCAGGCGCCTGGACCACCATCACGACGCGCGGCGCATTGTCCATGTGCGCCAGCGCGTTGCCGTGCTCGTCGTACAGGAACTCGTCGATGACGAAGATACGCGGCTTCAACCGCTTCTGGATAACCAGTTCCGGCCGCGCATAACCCTCCAGTTCAACCCAGCAGCAATCGTAAAGCCTGACCTGCAAAACCATGAACAGCACCCTTTGTTCGATGTCTGTTCCGATTGCACGGCGGCCGTCAAGTCACAAATGATCAGAGTTTGACGTTGTCGCGGAAATAGGCGCGGTAGCCTTCCAGTTGCTTCGGTGTCAGGTCGTGTCGGAACACGCTCGGCACGCCGGGCAGATGCGCCATCGGGTCGCCGCCCTCCTCGAAGATGAAGTAGTCGACCAGGCCCCGCCACGCCGAGCGCTGGTCTTCCGGCACGCGCTTCAGGCTGAGCGCCGCCATGTAGAGCGCATGGAACGGCGAGATCGCTTCCGGCCCGACGGCGTTCCACCAGTAATTGACCAGCAGGTTGAGCGGCCCCGTCGTGCGGACGTGATGCCACCACAGGGCCGGAATGAACAAAGCGTCACCGGGTTCCAGTCGCGCCATCTGCGCGGTCGCCATCGCCGCCTTGAAGTTCGGGAAGCGTTCCAGGTCCGGCGCGTCGAGATCGACCATGCTGACCGGCACGCCCGCCGGCGTCAGGTCGAGCGGGCCGGGATAGAGATTGGCCACCTGTTCCGGCGGGAACAGGGTGAAGGTCTTCTCGCCGGCGACGTGACAGGCGATGTTCACCGACTCGTCGAAATGGGTCTGGGTGAGCACGTTGTTGCCGATCCACATCCGCGGCTGGACACCGTCGACCAGCGGCATGGGCAGATGCTCCATCAACTCCGGCAAATGACGATGGACGTGTATCGCCTGCATGTAGACCGAATCGCCGCTCCCCTTGTCATTCAGAAGCCGGTTGACGACCTGGGTCACCGTGCCGGGGATGTTACGGTAATTCATTCCGCTCATGTCGTTGTTGTAGAAAAAGCGTCCCTGCCCACCGGCGGGACAGATCGCCACCTTGGCCGGCAAGCCGGTGTCGTGGCGCTTCAGATAGGCGCCGAGCGCTTCGGGTGAGGTTCGGGCGGCGGCAACAACGGGCCAGTCCGCCACCAGCCCCTTGAGCACCACGGGCCGGTTACCTGGGCGGATATCGCGTTCGAATATGACGCGGTCGACCTTTTCGGCGACAGGAATGGCGAAAACCGGGGACATGGAGCCTTGCTCACCTGACCCCGGAGTTGTTAATACGGACGAACGCCACCGGTCCGTCGCCGCAGGGACCGGAATTCGCGCAAGACCTGTGGATTGTTTCTCGATGATACTCATGCAGGGTTTATTCCTGGCGGCTGCCCTGGCGTTCATGGCGGTCGTGGCCGCCGGCCTGGCGGCGAAGTTCACCGTCCATTCCGACCTGGCGCCCGGACTCTAAGACCTGCAGGTCAACAACGCACCTAAGGACGGCTTCGCCGTCATGCTGTTCCGCAAAACGGTCAGGCTGCCTTGCCGACGACCCTGCGCTTGCGGACATGGATGACAAGCCATGTTACGATTACGATGACGGCGATGGCCGGCGCGTAAAGCACGTGCGCCAGGCTGGGCGGCAGCAGCGGGTCGGCGACATATTTGACCAGGTTGAAGATGTAGTAGCTGATGGCGAACACCGAAAACCCCTCGACCAGGCCCTGCAGCTTGATCTGCAGTTTCGAGCGCCGGTCCATGCTCCTGAGCAGGTCCTGGTTCTGCATTTCCAGCGAGATCGAGATACGCGCCCGCAGCAGGTCCGACACCCGGCCGATGCGCGAAGACAGGTCGTCGAGCCGCCGCGCCGCCGCTTCGCAGGTGCGCATGGCCGGTTGCAGACGGCGCTCGATGAACTCCTGCATGGTCGAGAAACCGTCGACGCGGCGTTCACGCAGGGAAACCAGCCGGTCCTCGGTGAGGCGGTAATAGGCTTCGGTCGCGCCCTGGCGGAAGCGCACGGCGTTGACCCGGCTTTCGACTTCCGACGCCAGCCCCATCAGGCGCTCAAGGACCTGGGCCTCCGACGCCGATTGCCGCGCCATGTCCTCGGTGAGGACGGCCAGCCGCGCCTCCGCCTCCTTGAGCCAGCCCATCAGGCCGCGCGCCACGGGAAAGCCCAACAGGGCCAGTTTCCGGTACTGGCCAATCTCGATCAGGATCTGCAGCAGGCGCGGCAGCTCGTCATTGTCCAGGCCCTTGTCGTGGACATAGATGCGGCCGTTGCCGCCCTCGTGCATGCGGAAGTCGCACCAGATGCGTGCCTTGCCGTCGAAGACGTCGCAGCATACGGCGCTGGTAAGGTCGATCTCGCCGGTGAACTGGGCCGGGCGCGGCGACTTCGCCATGACGACGATCTCGACGCTTCGGAACACTTCGCCCGGCGCACCATCGAGCCATGGAAAATCGGCGGTCTTCAGACGGCAGAAACCGAGGTCGCGGATGGGCGGGCGGATCGGCGCATAGCGCAGCCAGGTCGAGAACTCGCCGTGCCGTTCCCAGATCATGCCCTCGTCGCGACTGATGTTGTGCAGCGTCCACCGCTCCTCGCCGAGGTCGCCATCGAGGCTCTCGACCCAGGCGATTTCGGCGGCGCGCTCGTTGTCGCCGACGAGGTAAAGCCAGCTCCTGACCGCGACCGGCGCCTTCAGGATCGGCAGGGCGCGGGCGTGCATCAGGTCGCTGAGCGCTCGCCTTTGCGGGTGGTCGACAGGCTGGGTCATGGTCGGTCGTGGCATTATTTGTGCGTTGCAACAGGTATAGCGGCCGCCGCGCCGGCCGTAACGTCACATCTTGTGTCCCGAAGCTACAGAGCGGGACTTTCGGGAGGGCCGAGATAGGACGGTTTCAATCCGCCCGTATCGAGCACCAGCCGCTCCAGCACGACATTGCCGTCGATGCGGTAGACCTTGATGGTATGCCGGGCCGCACTCAGGCCCGGGAACGATGCCCTGAGGACGACGATATTGTCGCTGACCGCCTTGTCCCAGCCGCTGGTCTTGTCCTCCGGATCGAGGTTGAAGCTCAGCATCTGCGCCGGACCATCATCGATGGCCACCGCCACGCGCAAGCCCCCCTTGCCGCGCGTATCGAGCGTTGGCGCAAGATAGAGGTTGAGTTTGACGTCGCCCGCCTTTTGCAGGTCGACATCGTATTCCAGCCGCACGCCGTCCTCGACCGTGGTCGGCGGCGCGATCTGCGGATAACTGATGATCGACGAAAGCGTCCGGCCGAGATTGGGAACCGCCAGCCAACGGATATTCCCACCGCCGAACTCGCGCGTATAGTGCTCGGCCTCGATGGCGATGTAACCAGGATCGGAATTGGCCTCTTGCACAGGCTGCCGGTACTGAATTCCCATGATCACCGTGGTGCCACCGGAGATTTTGAAATGAGTCACGGATGGCATGACATTGGTGTCGGGCTGCTGCCAGTTGTCGTAGCCGATGTGGGTCTGATCCATCATGTGATCCCACTTGCCACGCCCAAGTCCATTGTACGCGGCGGCTAGGTCGGCGTCCTTGTGAAAGTCCGCCTCGACCTGGGCGGCCATCGCCTCCGCCAGGGGTTTCGCGTGATCGTCCCCTGTGGCCGCGAAATAACGGTTCTGCCGGACCGAATTGTAGAGGTCATAGAGGTTGGCGCTTGCGTCTACCGGATATTGAACCAGTTGAAACCAGGCGTCGTGGGCGACCTTCGGCATTTTTCGTTGCAGTTTGGAGGCTTCACTATCCAAAACCTGATAATCGCTCGAAGCCTTCAGCAAGGCCTCGCTACCGCCGATATCCTCTCCGAAGGCGTCGGCGTCCAGAAGTTCCGGCTTGCGGCGGGCATTATATTGCGAATAGCGCGTCAGGATGTCGCCGATCTCGGCGGCATGTTCGGGCCCGAACTGTTGGCCGGCCCACTGCGCCGGATAGGCCTTGAGCGCGTCCGGTGTCATCGCCTCGGGGTTCCACGCCATGTCCATGAAGAAGCTGAGTGGAAACTCCATCGGCTTGATGTCGCCGACATTGACGATCCACAAACGATCAGCACCCGACTCCCAGGCCAGGTCCATCTGCTGCCAGGTCTTCTCGATCTGGTTGGTGTTGATCCACTTGTAGTTCCGCGGACCGCCGACATAGTCGAAGTGGTAATAGACGCCATAGCCGCCCGAACGCGGCGCGGCGTTCGCATCCGGCAAGCGCCGGATATCGCCCCAGTTGTCGTCGGAAAACAGCAGGGTGACGTCGTCCGGCACCTTCATGCCGTGGTCGTAATAGCCCTGGACCTCCTTGTAGAGCGCCCAGACCTGAGGCGTGTCCTCGGCCGGCTTGCCGGTTACGTCGGCGATGATCCGGCGCTGGTCGGCGACGATCTGCTCCAGCAGGGCCGTCGCCGTGCCCTCGGTCATCGGCTCGTCGCCGTCGCCGCGCATGCCGACCGTGACCACGTCCTCGTGGTGGCCTTGCACCATGCGCTCGATGCCCCCGCGCCAGAAGGCGCGCAGGTTGTCGGCGTTTTTCGTGTAGTCCCACGCGCCGCCCGTTACCCCCTGGTCCTGATGGCGGTGCCATTCGTCCTGGGCCCGCGTCATCGGCTCATGGTGCGAGGTGCCGAGCACGATGCCGTACTCATCGGCGACATCGAGGCTTTCCGGGTCGTCGTCGGCGATCGACTTGCCCCACATGGCCGGCCACAGGAAATTGCCCCTCAGACGCAGGTCCAGTTCGAACACTTTCGCATAGAGTTGGTGGTTGATGCCGCCGAACTTCTCGCGCGCCCAGCCGCCGAAAGCCGGCTCCTCGTCATTGATGAAAAAGCCGCGATACTTGACCTTGGGCGCGTCCTCGCGCATGCCCCCGGTAACGTAGAGATTATCCTGGTGCGCCACCGGCACGTCGGCCCACCAGTACCACGGCGACACGCCCATCTTCGCCGAGATGTCGTAGGTTCCGTAGATCGCCCCCCTCGGGTCGGCGCCCTGGATGACCAGGGCATGATGCCCGCCGGCCAGCGTCACCACCGATTGCTGATAGGCTTCCCATTGGCCGGCAACGACCTTGCCGTCGGCGAGCCCTGCCACCTGCCCTGCTTCGCCGATCACCACCACGTCGCCGGTCACGCCGTCGAGGCTGTGCACCACCTGAGGCCGCGTGCCCGACACACGCTGAAGGTCGTCGGCGAAGTCCCCGGCGACGCGCAGCACCGGCTTTTCGGCCGCCGCATCAACATAGACCGCAGCCGGCTTGCCGTGGTCGATCAGGGCAAAATGCCCGTTCGCCGGCCCTTCGCAGACCGTCACCGGCCCGTCGCAGGCCCGCGCCGCCAGCGGCAGCAGAACCAGAGCAGCGGCGATCAGGGCGGCGCGCATCAGCTTAAGGCCGCGTTTATGGCGGCGACCGCGATCGGCTGCATCAGCGCGTATCCGTCCGAATTTGGGTGGACGCTGTCGCCGCCGATGCCGAGTTCCGGCTTCAATCCGCCCTCGTCCGTCGCCAGCACCGGCCAGTAATCGGCGTAGACATGCCCTTCCCGCGCGCACAGGTCCCTGATCCAGCCATTGAGGTCGCGGATCATGCCGGCGCGATTGCCGACCTCCGGCCGCCAGGCGAAGCTGGTCGCCGGCGGCACGCTGCCGACCACCAGCTTGATGTTATGCGCCGCAGCCAGGCGGATCATGGCTGTCAGGTTGTTCTGCGTCGCCGCCGGATCATAGGGATCGGTGTTTTCGGCCAGGTCGTTGGTCCCTGCCAGGATATGCACCGCGCCAGGCTTGTGCGCCACCACGTCAGCCATGAAACGGACCAGCATCTGCGCTGTCACCTGGCCGCCGATACCACGTCCGTAATAGCCGTTCCGGTCATACCAGGCAGGCGCCATACCGGCCCAGTTGTCGGTGATGGAATCACCCATGAACACGGCGCGCGGCGGCGGATTGCCCTTCACGCTGTCGTTGAGTGCACGGTAACGGTGCAGGTTGGCCCAGTCCTGGCCGACCGGTATGACCTTCAGCGCGGCGGGGTCGTTGTAGCTTTGCAAGGCCTGCTGCACCTTCTCGGCGTCGGGATTGGACTGCGGTGCGTTCTGCGCAACAGCTTTCGCCGCCACGCCCAACGCTCCGGCCACCAGCGCCCCGCCCAAAAGCCCGCGCCGCACCATGTCCGCCATGCCCGTCTCCTACGCGACGGTCAGGATCGCCGTCTTGACGTCGACACTATTCGGGCCGGCCATGAGCGTAAAGGTGCCCGGCTCGACGACGCGCTGCATGTCGGCATTGTAGAACTGCAGGTCCGCCGGCGTGACGGTGAAGGTCACCATCTGCTTTTCGCCCGGATTGAGCGTGACGCGCTTGAAGTGCTTCAGCTCCTTGACCGGGCGCGTCACCGACGACACGTCGTCACGGATATAGAGCTGCACCACCTCGTCGCCCTTGACCGCGCCGGTATTGGTGACCGCGATCGAGACGTTGACGCTATCCGCCGTACCGATGCTCGCCTTGTCGAGCGCCGGCGCAGAAATGTCGAAGGTGGTGTAGCTGAGGCCAAAGCCGAACGGGTAAAGCGGCGAGGTCTCATTGTCGAGATAGCCGCGCCGCGCCGACGGCTTGTAATTGTAGAAGATCGGCAGCTGGCCGACATTGCGCGCGATCGACACCGGCAGCTTGCCGCCCGGATTGGCGCGGCCGAACAGGATGTCCGCCGCCGCCCAGCCGGTTTCCTGGCCCATGTACCAGCCTTCGATGATGGCGTCCGCCTTTTCGGCCAGCAGGTTGATCGACAAGGGCCGGCCGTTGAGCAGGAAGACCACGGTCGGCTTGCCCAGCGCGAAGATCTGTGCCGCCAGGTCGTTCTGCCGGCCGATCAGGTCGAGCGAGGTGCGGTCGCCGAGGTGGTTGTCGGCCCAGCCCTCGCGGCTGGTCTGTTCGTTGTCGCCCAGCACCATCAGGATGGTGTCGGCCGACTTCGCCGCCGCGACGGCATCGGCGATCAGCTTGTCGTTGACGCTGTCTGGCGTCCAGACGATCTCGTCCTTCTCCCAGATATGGCCTTCAGTCAGGCGCACGCCTTCCGAATAGTCGAGTTGGAAGCCCTGCGCCTTGCTTTCCGCCGTCAGGCCGTCGAGGATGGACACAATGTGGCGCGGCACCTCGGAATAGCCGCCGATCGGGCAGTCCCTGGCGTGGGTGCCGAGCACCAGCAGCTTGCCGATCTTCTTCGCATCGAATGGCAGGATGCCGCCGTTCTTGAGCAGGACCGGCGTCCTGGTCGCCGCTTCGCGCGCCAGGGCGACAGCGTCCGGCGCGGCGGTCAGGCTGTCGGCCTTTTTTGCATCGACGTAAGGATTCTCGAACAGGCCGCCGAGGAACTTGACCTCCAGGATGCGGCTGACGACCGCGTCGACCTGCGCCTCGGTAATGCGGCCGGACGCGACCAGGTCCGGCAGGTGCGGATAGGCGGCGCGGTCGGGCGTTTCGATGTCGACGCCGGCGCTGAAGGCGCGGAAGGCCGCCTCGGTGTCGTCGGTGACCAGGTGGTGGCGCGTGATCATCTCATGGATGGCGAAGTAGTCGGACACCGTGATGCCCTTGAAGCCCCACTCGCCGCGCAGGATGGTGGTCAGCAGCCATTTGTTGGCGTGTGAGGGCACGCCGTCGATCTCGTTGTACGACGGCATGACCGTGCGGATATTGGTCGTCTTGACGATCTTTTCGAAGGGCGGGAAGAAGTCCTCGCGCAAGGTGCGCTCCGAGATTTCCGCCGGCCCGGTATTGGTCCCGCTTTCCGGCTGGCCGTGGCCGGTCATGTGCTTGAGCGTGGCGAACACCTTGTCCGGCCCCAGCGGCAGGGTCTCGCCCTGGAAGCCGATCACCGCCGCCTTGCCCATTTCGCCGCACAGATGCGGATCTTCGCCATAGGTTTCCTCGATGCGGCCCCAGCGCGGCTCGCGCGCCACGTCGACCACCGGCGCCAGCACGTGGTTGCAGCCGCGCGCCCGCGCCTCCCGCGCCGCCACCGCGAAGATGCGTGTGGCGAGGTCCGGATCGAACGACGACGCCAGGCCGATGGCCTGCGGGAACGAAGTGGCGTCGCGCGCCACGAAGCCGTGCAGGCTTTCCTCGTGCATGAACATCGGGATGCCCAGGCGCGTGCCCTCAACCGCCCATTTCTGCATGGCGTTGATCAAGGTGGCGGCGTTCTCGGCCTTGCGATACGGCACGCGGCCGGTGGCGTCGATCGGCGGCGGCGTCTTGACGCCCGACTGGTCGCCCGGCCGCGCGATCATGCCGATGCCGTCGGGATAGTTCTTGGCCGCCTTGGCCGAATCGAAATCGCCGGTGTCGGTCAGCACCGTATCCTTCTGTTGCCAGATGCACTGCATCTGCATGACCTTTTCGGCCAGGGTCATGCGCCCGAGCAGGTCGGCCACGCGGGTTTCCACGGGCAGGGTGGCGTCCTTGTACGGCATGGCCGGCTGAGCCGGAGCCTTGGCCTTCTTGGCCTTGGCTTCGGCCGAGCCGGTCGCCGCGGCCGTGACGAGGGCCAGGCTGCTGACGCCGCCGACGGCGAAGGCACGGCGGGTCGATGTCGGGATGGATGTGGTCATGGTAGCTTCCCTGTATTATGATCGGGCTTCGCGGCCCGCGCCTTATGCGGCAGTCTGGTCCGATCCGGCGGCAATGGCAATTGACGCGCGGGCGATTGGGTGACACTGTTAGCGCTAACAGACAAAAATTCAACAGGGAAAATTTCATGAGCCAAAATCTCGCAAATGCGAATTTCACCCGTCGAAGCGTGCTCGGCGCCGTGGCCGCCACGGCCAGCACAACGCTTCTTGGGCCTGGCCTGGCCTTCGCCGATGACGCTTCGCCGTCGCTGGCGCAACTGGCCGGGGCCAAGGGCCTGCGATTCGGCACGGCGGCGGCGGTGCGCGGCGCGCCCGGTTCCTGGCAGGTCGAGGACGAGGACGTCCGCGCGGTGATTCTGGCCGAGTGCAACATCATCGTGCCCGAAAACGAGCTCAAGATGTATGTCACGCACAACAACAATGCGACCGACTACAATTTCGGCCCCGGCGACCTGCTGCTCGACTTCTGTCAGAAGAACGGCATGGCCATGCGCGGCCACAATTTGTTCTGGGCGCGCGACGAGTTCACGCCGAAATGGCTGAAGGACTATGATTTCGGCAACAATGCCAAGGCCAATGCCGAAAAGCTGCTGCGCGACTACATCGCCACCGTCACCGACCATTACGGCACGCGCCTGACGTCGTGGGACGTGATCAACGAGACCATCGATCCGGCGACCGGCGAGGTCCGCTCCAACGTCTTCACGCGTGTGCTCGGCAACGACGCCTTGCGCATCGCCTTCGATGAGGCACGCCAGCACCTGCCCAACATGCAACTGGTCTATAACGACTACATGGGCTGGGACAACGAAGGCGCGCCCCACCGCGACGGGGTGCTCAAGCTGCTGCACTGGTTCCGCGACAACAAGGTCGATGTCGATGCGCTCGGCCTGCAAAGCCACCTCGGCACCGACCATGACCTGAAGACCGGCGATCCTGCCGCTTGGAAGGCCTTCCTCGACGAGGTCTCGGGCCTGGGTTTCGACATGCTGATCACCGAATTCGACGTCAACGACCGTTATGTCGACGGCAACTATGCCGAACGCGACGCGGTGGTGGCGGAGACCGCGACGCGCTACCTCGACCTGACGTTATCTTACACCCAGGTCAAGGACATGCTGTGCTGGGGCATCGACGACAAGTACAACTGGCTGCAGGGTTTCACGCCGCGCAAGGACAAGGCGCGCCTCAGGCCCACGCCCTATGACGACGACTTCCGGCCCAAGCCGCTGCGCACGGCCATCGCCAATGCCTTCAGGAACGCGCCAGCACGGTAATTGCGCCGAGGTCGCCTATCTTCCCTTCTCCCCGTTTACGGGGAGAAGGTGGCCGAAGGCCGGATGAGGGGCCTGGTGCAGATATAGCCCCTCACCCCAACCCTCTCCCCGTAAACGGGGCGAGGGATTTATGGCTTCCCCACCATCAAACCTCGGCCTGCCGGGGCGATATAGACCGTGCCATATTCCAGCATGTCGCCGGAAATCGCGTCGATATTGCCAAAGCGGTGGCCGTCGTCATTGATCCGCGTCCAGGTCTCGCCGCCATCGTCGGAGCGGAAGATACCTTCCTGGCCATGGACCTTGCCGTAGACATAGACCGCCGGATAACCGCCGTCGCTTTTCGCCTTGCCGAAGCCGACCCGCCACGCCTCGTCGACCCCTGGCACGGCGTTCATGACGTGCTTCTCGTCTTCGGAGTGGAGCAGGCCGTAAGGCGCGGCCAGCCACAGGTCCCTTACCCGCCCCGGCACCACGGCCAGATGCTCGTTCTGCCAGCCCTCGATCTTCGGGATACCCTGGACGATCGGCTTGAAGGTCGCGCCGCCATCGACGCTGATCAGGATCGCCATGGCATAGCGATCGAAGACGTAATACACGCCGTCGATCGCCTTGTCCGCCACCGGGGTCAACGTCATGTCGCGCCCGGCCGGCCAGCCCTGGCTTTTGGTCCAGGTCTTGCCCTTGTCGGTCGAAAAGACCGCGTCCTCGCGCTCGGGGACCCAAAGCATCGACGTGCTCTTGGCCGATACGGCGACTGTCCCGGCCGAGTGCCAGTCGCCTTGCGCGTCCTGGCGCTTGTAGGTCGTTGAACCGAAGCTGGTCCACGATGCGCCGCCATCTTCCGAATAGAAGCCGTTATTGGGCGAATTGGCCACGGTCCGCGCTACGAAGCTCGGGTTCAGCCCGGCATAGTCGACGCTGAAATTGGTCTCGTTCGCCGGCGTGAACAGCCCGTTGGCCGGCGAGACCGTGATATCGTCCCATGCCGCGCCGCCGACATCGCCGAACGCCGCCATGACCACGGCTCCGCCGGTCGGCGAGGTCATTTGCAGCGTCGCCGTCTCCTCGAAATCTTTGACATTGAAGTCCCACTTGACCGGTGCCGCCCCGCCGGCCTGGCTCAGGTTCTCGCTCATCCACAGCCCGTAGCCGGTGCCGTAGATAGCCTCATCCGGATTGAACGGATTGATGCGCACGTCGGCGATCCAGTGGCCCATCTTGTCTTCGCCGCGCATGTAGTTGGCGAGCCACGGATATCCGGTCCCGTCATGACGCGACAAAGCCCCCAGGGCCTGCCAGTGCTGGCCGCCGTCTCGCGACAGGAAAACGTCGTCGCCCGGATTCCAGCGGTCCAGCGTCGATACGACGATCGTGCCCGGGTGTTCGGCGTCGACATCGAGGCCTGAATAGCCGAAGCCCGCGCCCGGATCGGGGTGGACCGGCGAGATATTCGACCACTTGCCGTCGGGCATCATCTTCCACACGCCGCCGGCCGTGGCGTTGCTGGGGTTGACCGCGCTCTTGCCGTCACCCGCCGCGAAGGTGACGTAGAGCGTGCCGTCGCTGTCGAAGACCGCGTGCTGCGGCGTCTGGTCGGGGGCGCCGTCGGCCTGGGAGAACGTGCCGCCGCTGTCATGGCTGACGAACAGCCTGCCCTTGCCGTCGGCGCTGCCGGCATAGATCGTCTCCGCGTGGGCCGGGTCGAACAGGACAAGGCTGAGATGATCGCCCGGCGAAGCGACCCTGCCGAAGGTCGCCCCACCGTCGCTGGACTTCCACAAGCCGTCCTGGCTCGATGCCAGCAGCAAAACCTTGCCGTCGTGCGGATCGACCTGCAGCCGGTCGCCGGTGCCGCGCCCGTCCGAATTGCCGCCGAGCTTGATCGACAGCGCGGTTTTCCGCCACGTCCGGCCCTGGTCGTCGGAGCGCAGGATGGCGGCGTTCTGCGCCCACTGGTTCAGGTATTCGCCGGTCGCGGCATAGAGCTTGTTGGGATCATTGGGATCGACCGCCATGCTGAGCACGCCCATCGACTGGCTATCGTCATGCCCAAGTCCGTCAAGCAGCGGAAGCCACGACTTGGCATCGTAATCATAGCGGTACATGCCGCCGATATCGGTACGTGCGTACAGGAGCCGCTTCTGTTTGGGATGATACAGGAAGCCGTCGACGAAGCCGCCGGCGCCGAAGGGAATGGTCTGCCAGCTATAAGGTTGAGGCGCCGGATCGGCGTGAACCGCTCCCGCCGCCAGCAGCAGCGCCGCTGTACAGACCGCCAGCCATGTGCGCATCGACATCTCCCGTATTTTTATTAGCCGAAGGGCTTTTACAGAGGAAATGTCATATAAATCGCCGCGCGGTCAAGCCTCGCCGTCGTCGTCCCCGGCCTTCGCCTTCAGGTGGCTTTCCCGCCGCAGCGGCCCGCGCACGGTGCACACTTCTTGAAGGTAGCCGTCCAGCGAGTTGAAGATATGGTCCGATACGATGCTGTAGTGGATGAACTTGCCCTTCTTGACGCCGCGGATCAGGCCGGCGTTTTCGAGGATGCTCAGGTGCTTGGACAGCGACGGCTTGGCCATGTCGAAGCGTTCGGCGATTTCGCCGGCGGTCATGGTCGCCTTCGACAGATAGGCCAGAATCTTCAATCTCGGCTCCGAGGCGAGGGCCTCGAAGGTCTTCACGACGCGCATGGGGTGTCTTTCGCGGACGGCGGCTACATTTAGTCATTTAGCCTATTGACGAAATGAAATCGGCGGCCTAATAATTAGTTTGTTAGCTAAATGTACGACGGCTTCACGGGGAAGTCAAGGTAACCCAGGGGGCGAAAATGGGTGCGGCACGTAAGGTCGAAGGCCACGAAAGCCCGATCAAGGCCATCATGGGCGCGGACTGGTATCGCCTGCATCCGGCGGTCCAGGCGCGGTTTCTTCATGAGCCTGAACCGGGCCGCCCCGTGATCTACCAAGGCGTCATGGAAAAAGTCCACGCCTCGACGGCCGGCTGGCTGTTCGCCCAGGTCACGCGCGTCATCGGCAACCCCTTGGCCGCCCATCGCGGCGCCGATGTGCCGATGCGCGTGCGCCTCAGCTCTTGCAAAAAGGGTGGCGTTTCCTGGCAGCGCACCTATGGTTTCAAACGGCCGTTCGTCGTCACCTCGGCCAAGCGCGAGGACGTTAAAGGACGCCTGTGCGAATATGTCGGTTTCGGCTTCGGCATGCGGCTCAAGGTCTTCGCCCGGCGCGGCGCGCTGCATTTCGTCAGCCAGCGCTATTTCTGGGAGTTGGCCGGGGTGCAAATCCCCCTGCCCCACTGGCTCTCGCCCGGCGTCACCCACGTCGTGCATGAAGATCTGGGCGGCGGCGAATTCCGCTTCACCATCGCAATGGACCATGCCCAGCTTGGCCGCACCTTCTATCAGACCGGCCGCTTCCGGCAAGTTTCCGAACAAGGCGAAATGTCATGCACACCCTGTTGTTGATGATGACGCTTCAAGGGCTCATGGGCGCGTTCGACACGCTCTACCACCATGAATTCACCGAGCGCCTGCCGTGGAAAGCTTCCGCTGCGCAGGAACTGTGGATTCACGGCGTGCGCAATTTCTTTTATGGCGTCATCTTTTGTTCGCTGGGCTGGGTTGCGTGGGGCGGTGGGCTGGCATGGGTTTTCGCCGCCATACTGCTCGGCGAAATCGGCTTGACGCTTTGGGACTTCGTCATCGAGGACCAGAGCCGCAAACTGCCGCCGTCCGAGCGCATCACCCACACCGTTCTCGCCATCAATTATGGCGTCATCTTATCACTGCTCGTGCCGCAACTGGTGCGCTGGAGCGCCTTGCCATTCGGCTTCCACCGTGAATCGCACGGCGTCTGGTCGTGGATCATGACCGTCTTCGCCCTGGGCGTCTGGGCCTGGGCGGTGTTCGACCTGATGCGCTCGCGACGTTTTCGCGGACTTCAGCCGCCGGCGCCGGTCCGTCTCGACGTGCCCGATCAGCGCATCCTCGTCACGGGCGGCACCGGCCTGATCGGCTCGCGCCTCGTTCAGGGGCTGATCGACGATGGCCACGATGTCACCGTGCTTACCCGCGACAAGGCCAGGGCGGCCAAGTTTCGCGGCCGGGTCACCCTGATCGATGCGCTCGAACAGGCGCGGCCGGTCGATATCGTCATCAACCTGGCCGGCGACCCCCTGAGCAACGGTTTATGGACCAAGGCCAAGAAGCGGGAACTCTATGACAGCCGCCTCAACCTGACACGCGACCTGGTGGCCTGGATCAACGTTCAGCCAGAAAAACCCCGGCGCCTGGTCAATGCGTCCGCTGTCGGCTTTTACGGCCACAGCGACACGCTCGAATTCAGCGAGGACACGGCCAGGGGCGAGCCCGACCTGGCCTCCGACCTGTGCGGTCAATGGGAAGCCCTGGCGCAACAGGCGCAGACCCGCGTCACCTGCCTGCGCATCGGCCTGGTGCTGGCCATCGAAAGCGGCGCCCTGGCCCGGATGCTGTTCCCGTTCGAGTTCGGCGGCGGCGGGCCAATGGGTCACGGCCGCCAATGGATGTCGTGGGTCCACGTCGATGATGTTACCGGCCTGATCGCCCATGTCGTCAATGCCGGCGTCGACGGTCCGGTCAATGCGGTCGCCCCCGGCACGGTCCGCCACCGCGACTTCATCAAAAGTCTCGGCCGCGCCATGCACCGCCCCGCCATCATGCCCCTGCCCGGCTTCGCGCTGAAAGCCCTGCTCGGCGAAATGGCCGAAGTTATCCTGCTCAATGGCCAGCATGTCCTGCCCGCCCGCGCCGAAGCGACCGGCTACAGCTTCCGCTATCGCGCGCTTGACGGCGCGCTCGCCGCGCTGTTGAAAGGAACCATGTAAGCCGGAGACTTCGCATGCCCCTCACCAACATGACGCCCGCCGACGTGAACGAGGCCGTGGACGAAGGCGCCGTGCTGATCGACGTGCGCGAACCGCATGAATTCGCCTCCGAACGCATCGAAGGCGCGCTCAATTTCCCGCTGTCGCTGTTCGATGCAGGCGCCCTGCCCGACGGCAAGCTGGTCCTTTATTGCGCCGGCGGCGTACGCTCGGTCCGAGCGGCGGCAGCCTGCGACATGGCCGGCGTAGCCATTGTGGGCCACCTTGCCGGCGGCATCCGCGCCTGGATGATGGCCGGCCTGCCCGTGGAGCGTTGAACTTGTTGGCCTCGCTATTTTCCAAATCGGAGACGCCGGCGGAGCCGAATAGACAGGCTGCCTTAAGTCAAAACGCCTGCGCCGGGCCTTTATTTTACCGTGCCATTTGTCCGAAACCTTATCTGATTGCGCTCCAACACCGCAGATGTCTTGCCCCGAGGCAAGAGCTCCAACATAAAAAGCCGCTTGCGCGCGGGTATGGATCCGGTTACCAATACGGCTGAAAATCCGGCAATATTCAAATAGTAACGCCGGTAACCAGGGGCCTAAGGGGGACTTTTCATGACTCGTTTTCTGACCGCGGGCGCGTTGGCGCTCGGGCTTTGCCTTGGTGCGCTAAGCCCGGCTGCCCATGCCGACACGCCTGTGCCGACCTTCGTCAGCATCCCCAAGCCCGCCGCCGGCACGCCGATCGTGGTGGTGACGCCGGAGGTTTCGCTGGGCCTGCTCACCGCCGCTGGCTCGGTCGAGCCCAAGGATGAATGGTCGAAGTCCGCACGCGACGATATCAATGCCAGCATCACCCAGGCGCTGTCGGGCCGCGGCTACAAGGTCATGCCGACCGCCATCGACAGCTATGACGGCGACCGCGCCCTTCAGTTGTTGAAGCTCAACGACGCCGTGACCTCGTCGATCGACACCAATGCCTACCCCATGGGCCACCTGCCGACCAAGACGTCGTTCGACTGGACGCTGGGCGACGGCGCGTCGAGCCTGGTTCCGGCCGGCAGCGATCCCGCGGCCCCGCCGGCCTATGTCATGTTCATCCATGTCACGGGCAGCTACGCCAGCAGCGGCCGCGCCGCCATGATGGTCGGCATGGCCCTGCTCCATGTCGCCGTGCCGCTCGGCGGCCAGATGATCCAGGCGACGCTCGTCGACCTCAAGACCGGCCAGGTCGTGTGGTACCAAAACGTCCCTGTTGCGTCGGGCACCGACATCCGCACCCCCGAAGGCGCGGGCACGGCGGTGACCAGCCTGTTCAAGAAGCTGCCGCTCTAAGGCGCGACCTTGACCGCCACCCGCCCCCTTCGCCGCAAGGCCGCCGTCCTGCTGATGCAGGCGACAATGCTGTCGTCGCTGGCCGGCCCCCTCCTGTCCGTGCCGCAACTGGCCCACGCCCAGAACGACGATGCCAAGCCCCTGGTCGTCAACCTGGCCGGCGATACGCCCGAGCGCCTGCCTGGCTCGAAACCTGCGTCCAACTCGCTCGAGGCCGGCATCTGGACCGAGACCGCCAAGGTCGAGCAGAAGGCCAAGACGTCGGGCGAACGCGACACCGACCCGGCGCTCAATGCCTATGTCGGCGGCGTTCTGGCCAAGGTCGCCGGTCCGTTCGCCGGCGACGTCCGCGGCTACATCATGGACCGGCCGTTCTTCAATGCCTCGATGGCGCCCAACGGCTATACCGAGGTGTGGACCGGCCTGCTGCTGCGCTGCCAGACCGAGGATGAACTGGCCTTCGTGCTCGGCCACGAATCCGGCCACTTCCGCCACAACCACGTGATCAAGACCTACCAGGCGGCCAAGGACGGCCAGAACGCCGCCATGGCGGCCACCATCCTGATCGGCATCGTCGCGGCCGGCGCGGCGGCCAACGCCTCAACCTATTCCCAGGTCAACCAGATCAGCACGATCTCGAACACGCTGAGCGACATCGTCTATCTCGGCGCCATCGCCGCCTATTTCAACTATTCGCGCGAGACCGAGGCCGAGGCCGACAT
>CAYYTA010000030.1:0-28637 GCA_964474575.1 uncultured Caulobacteraceae bacterium
GCTTCATCAGGCCGGAAAGCGCCGCGATCAGGGTCGACTTGCCTGAACCCGACGGCCCCATGACCATGGTCACCTGACCATGCCAGGCCGTGAAGTCGACGTTTTTCAGCACCTGCTGCTTCTGCTTGCCGATCTTGTAGCTCTTGCCGATCGCGCGGGCATCTATGGCTAATTTCGCACTCATCGCAGCAGATCCGCAGGTTGGCTTTTCTTGAGAACGCCGAGCGAAAACAAGCCCGACAGCATGGCGATCAGCAGAAGAACGATCGCCACGGGAATATCGATATAGAGCGGGAAATCCATCGGAATATGGATGATCCCGGCAATGACGCTCACCCCCGCCACCAGCAGGGCGGTCATGCCCAGGCCGACGCTGCCGACCCAGAAGCTGATCTCGACGATGATCATGCGCAGATTGCCCATGGAGACGCCGAGCGCGCGCAGAGAGGCGAACTCCTTGATATTGGCCAGGATGGCGGCCTGCAGGGTCTGCCAGGTGATGACAATGCCGATGAAGACGCCGACCAGCACCATGAAACCCAGGATGATGCCGATGCCCCCCTCCTTGAGGATGCCGGATTCGTTGGACGCCGACAGCTTTTCGCGCGTCCACGCCTTGTATTCGCCCTTGCCCATGGCGTTGAGCTCGTTGACCACCGCCTGGGCGCGCTTGGGATCCTTGATCTTGACAAGCAGCGAGCCGACGCGCGGGCCTTCGTTGACGACGTAGATCAGCTTGGCCGTCTGGCGCGACATGAAGACGGTCTGGTTGAACATGTTGGGATAGCCGGTGGTCAGGCCGCGCACCGTGACGGTGGAGCCGTTCATCTTGGCCTTTTCGTTCAGGCCGGTGCCGAGCTTGCCCACGCTCGACTGGTCGATGACGACGGCGTACGGCTCCTCGATGGCCTGAAGCAGGTTCTTGTCGAAATCGGTCGGAACGGTCAGCGAATCCGGCGTCGGGTCGATGACGATGACCTGGACGCCGTCGCCCTTGGCCGGCTTGCCGTCCTTGGGGAAGTTCTGCCAGAAGGCGAAGCTGCCGTCGAGCGGCATGGTCTCGACCACGTCGGGATGCTGGTAGACGATGGGGATCATGCGGCGCGGCAATCCGTTGTTGTTGCCGAACAGGCCGTCGGCGTCGGGCGGCAGGACCATGATTTCCGCCGGCGACTTGTCGATCGTGGCGGTGAAGGCCTTGCCGGCGCCCAGGAACATGCCGGTCAACGCCAGCACCAGCAGTCCGGCGACAGCCAGCGCGATGATGGCGGCGAAATAGCGTCGCCATTCATAGACGATCGTGGAAAAGGCGAGAGACATACTACCCCACAGCAATTTTTGCAGAAATAGCCTCTCTGCAAAAAATTGCGTCTTTCAAGACATATTGGACACCGGGTTGCGGTGTCGCGGGGCCAACATCTAGGACTTTGGCGTGAACGTCTAATTAAATCGCCGTAAGGTGCATTACGCTTTGTCCATGTGGCAATCTTACACCGCCATGGCGCGCATCACATCATCTTTCGGGCCGCCACGAAGTACTGGATGCCCGACCAGACCGAGACGAGGGCCGCCAAGACCAGCAGGATATTGGCGAGAATAAACACATTGCCGCCGAGCGACGGGTCGAAATTGAACGCCGGCCAGGCTTCGGCCAGCAGCAGCACGCCCAGCGCCACCAGTTGCACCGTGGTCTTGATCTTGCCCATGAAGCTGACCTTGATCTTGACGTTGTGCGATGCGGCGGCTTCGCGCAGGGCGGAAACGGCGAACTCGCGGAACAGGATCAGCGCCGCCGGCAGGGCAAAGACCGGGTTGGCGGTATTGAAGGTGAACAGGCCAAGGATGGTGCCGCAGACCAGGATCTTGTCGGCGATCGGGTCGAGGATGGCGCCCCACTCGCTTTCGGCATGGAGCTGCCGCGCCAGGATACCGTCGAACAGGTCGGTCAGGGACGCGATGACGAAAACATAGAGGCCCCAGCGCTGCATGGCGAACATGGTGTCGGGCAGGACCTGCAGGAACGGGATGCCGCCGGCGGCGCTGGCCAGAAGGCAGAACATGACCACCCCGCCGATCAGCCGGATCAGGGTCAGCAGATTGGGGATGGGATTGACTTTTTCGCCGGTCATGCAGGCCACCTGTGAATGTGCGCGGAAACAACCACCACCGGCGTAAAAAGACAAGGGGAAAAGGACCCCTCCGGCGCTTCGGGCCACCTCCTCACCCTTCTGGCAGGGAGGAGGGAGCCCAACCGTCGACGTTTGTACGCCCTCCTCCCTTTCGGTTGGGATGGGGTGGTGGCGCGAAGCGCCGGAGGGGTCCTTTCAATCCGGATGGAAGAAGCCGTAGATTTTCTGTGCAAGCGCTTCCGAAATGCCCTCGACCTTCATCAGGTCCTCGACACGGGCGGTGCCGACCTCGCGGCCCGAACCGAAGGCCTGTAGCAAGGCGCGTTTGCGGCGCGCGCCGATGCCGTCGATCTCGTCGAGCGGGTTCTTCGTAATCGCCTTGTCGCGCTTCTGGCGGTTGGCGCCGATGGCGTAGCGGTGGGCCTCGTCACGCAGGCGTTGCAGGTAATAAAGCACCGGCGACTTCGGTTCCATCATGAATGGCAGCCGCCCGGGCATGAAGAAGCGCTCCAGTCCGGCATCGCGGTCCGGCCCCTTGGCCACGCCGACGATGTTGATGTCGTCGAGGCCCAGCTCCTCCATCACCGCCATGACCGCGTCGAGCTGGCCCTGGCCACCGTCGACCAGCACAAGATCGGGCCGGCCGAAGCTTTTCTCACCCTCGGGCAGGTCCTTTTCCTTGATCAGCCGCATGAACCGCCGGCGAAAGACCTCGGCCATCATGGCGTAGTCGTCGCCCGGTATGGTGTCGAGGTCGCGGATTGTGAACTTGCGGTACTGGCCTTTCAGGAAGCCATCGGGACCGGCGACGACCATGCCGCCGACGGCGTGGGTGCCGCCCAGGTGCGAGTTGTCATAGACCTCGATGCGGATCGGCGGGGCGTCGAGGCCGAAGGCTTCAGCGACGCCGAGCAGCAGCTTCGACTGGGCGGAATGTTCGGCCATGCGGCGGCCAAGTGCCGCGCGCGCATTGTTGACGGCGTGCTGGACGAGCTCGCACTTGGGGCCACGCTGGGGGCGGTTGATGGTGACGCGGCGTTCCTTGCGCAAGGACAGGGCTTCGGCCATCAGGTCGGGCTCGGTCAGGTCGTGTGACAGCAGGATCAGGCGGGGAACCTGGCGGTCCTGGTAGAACTGGCCGAGAAAAGCGTCGAGCACCGTGCCTTCGGTGTCCTCGGCGTCGATGCGCGGGAAATAGGCGCGGTCGCCCCAGTTCTGGCCGGCGCGGTAGAAGACGGTCTGGACGCAGGCCGCGCCGCCCTCGACGCAGACGGCGAAGACGTCGGCCTCCTCCTCGTTGAGATCGATCGAAGACGACATGGCTACGTGGTTGAGCGCGCGCACCCGGTCGCGCAGGTGGGCGGCCAGCTCGTAGTCCATGGCTTCCGACGCGCGCATCATCTCGGCCGACAGGCTGGCGATCACCGCCCGGCTCCGGCCGCGCAGAAAGTCGTCGGCCTGCTTCACCAGGTCGCGATAGTCGTGCAGACCGATGACGCCGGTGCATGGGGCGGAGCAGCGCTTAATCTGGTGCAGCATGCACGGCCGCGTCCGCGAGGCATAGGTCGCGTCGGTGCAGGTGCGCAGCAGAAAGGCCTTCTGTAAGGTGTCCAGCGTGTTGTTGACCGCACCGGTCGAGGCGAACGGGCCGTAATAATTGCCCTCGATGTTGTGCGCGCCGCGGTGCTTGGTGATCTGCGGCGCTTCGTGGTCCTGGCGCACCAGGATCTCGGCGAACATCTTGTCGTCGCGCAGCAGCACGTTGTAGCGTGGCTTGAGCGCCTTGATCAGCCGCGCTTCCAGCAGTAGGGCCTCGCCTTCGGTATCGGTGCGGATCAGCACCATTTCACGCGTCAGAGCGACCATGCGGCCGATACGCTGGGTATGGAAGCGGCCCTGGGCGTATTGCAGCACGCGCTTCTTCAGCGACTTGGCCTTGCCGACGTAAAGCACCTCGCCGTCGCCGCCCAGCATGCGGTAGACGCCCGGCCTGTCGGGCGCCAGCTTCGCCTCGTGGCGGATCAGCTCCGCGCCTTTCAGCGGGTCTTCGGGCGCCAGGCCGTCAGGCGTGGGAATGACGATGTCGGCTTCTATGTCGGTCACGATTCGAGTCTAGCGCCATCGGGGCGCCGATGACAGATGGCATCGCGCCTTCGGCTGACAAGAGGCGGCAGCAAGGTTTCCGGCCGCCTTCTTTTGCAGTTCTGAAACAATTCCTTATCACGCCGCCGTGAAGCGGGTCTTTGCTGCGCTTGCGAAACAGACTATAGGGGCCGGGCGCGCATCCAGTTATCGAGTTTCATGTCGACCACCGCTCCTGCATCGAACGGCGAAATCAAGGCCCTGACCGGCCTGCGTGGCGTCGCGGCGCTGTACGTCGTCTTCTTCCACGCCAACGGCCTGGCCGCCTTCCCGACCGTGGTGCGGCCGTTCGTCAGCCACGGCTATATCGCGGTCGACCTGTTCTTTATCCTCTCCGGCTTCGTCATGGCCATGACCTATGGCAACCTGTTCGAGAACGGGTTTTCCCTGAAGAATTTCAAGTCGTTTCTGCTGTTGCGCCTGGCGCGCATCTATCCGCTCTATATCCTGATGACGCTGATCACGGCGGTGCTGATCACCACAGTATTGAGCGACACCTATCGCTTCGACGACAATGTTCTGCGCGCCCTGCCGTTCAACATCGCCATGATCCACGCGCTCGGCACGGCCTATTCGATCGTGCCGCCGTCGTGGTCGATCTCGACCGAGTGGGCGGCCTACCTGCTGTTCCCGTTCAGCATCCTGGTCGCCATGTGGCTGCCGCGAAGCTCAGCCCTGCTGGGGGTGGCGGCCAGTTTCGCCGTCCTGGTCGCGGTGGCCTTCGGGCCTTACTGGATGATCCATACCCGCCACCTGCCGGGCCAGCTCAATGTCGTCCATTCCTATGCGCCGGGCACCACCCTGCGCTGCCTGGCCTCGTTCTACATCGGCCTCGTCGCCTATCGCTTCAAGGACCTGATGCCGTCGCGCGCGTCCCTGCCGCTATTGGCCGTTGCCGTGATCCTGCTGTGCTTCCGCACCACCGATCTTTACCTGGTCGCCGTCTTCGCCGCCCTGATCATGGCGCTGAGCCACGACGAAGGGCCGGTGGCGCGCGTCCTGCAAAGCCGCGTCGCCTACTGGCTGGGCGTCGTATCGTTCGCGCTCTACCTGGTCCACGACATCATCCAGAAAATCATCTTCAAGTCGTTCCCCGCCTGGGGCGTCGGCGCCAACGTGCCGAAGATGGCATGGGTCTTCATCTCGATCGCCGTGTCGATCGCCATCGCCGCCGTGGCGCACTACTATTACGAGAAGCCGTCGCGGCGCTGGGCGCGCGACCTGATCAGGCGCATGGAAGCCTGGCCGCCGCTGTTCAGCCGCGTCACCACCCCGGCGGAATAAGCTCCCTCCTCCCCTTTGCACAGCATGAGGAGGTGGATGCGAGCGCAGCGAGCAGCCGGAGGGGTAATTGCCGCCGGTAAAATGACCCCTCCGGCCTCGCCGAGCAAGCTCGTCAATGCCACCTCCCCATCCTTCGGATAGGGAGGAGGGAGATCATTCGGCTACCACAGAGGGTCCGGAGGAAAACCCAGCAGGGCTTCCTGGATGCGCCGCAATGATCCACCATTGATATTTTCCGGCAGGTCGTCCGGCGCGAAGAAGGCGACGTTCTTGATCTCGGCGTGCGAGGTCATCTCACACGGTTCCCACGCGTCGATACGGAACAGCAGGACGTGATCGCCGGGGAAGAAACGGTCGTTGGAATGGACCGACAACAGCTTCGGCAGGCCGATCGGGTTGACGCCGGCCTCTTCGCGCAGTTCGCGCGCCACGGCGGCATGGGTGGTCTCCATGTGATCGACGCCGCCGCCCGGCAGCCACCAGCCTTCGAGATAGGTATGCTCGATCAGCAGCACCCTGCCCTGCTGGTCCAGCACCAGACCGCGCACGCCAAGCGTCTTGCCGCGCGTCGCCCGCGACCAGGTGAAAAACAGCGGCCGCGAATACGGCTCGACGATGCGCTTCCAGTCCTGCATGACGGTTCCATCGCGCTTTTGCGAACGGCTTGCAAGGTTTTGTTTCGCAGCTGCGGCAAATTTTCGCCGGGCCTTGCTACGGGCGGCCAAGGCGGCTAGAGGAAGGCAATACAGTTCGCGGAGCCGACTATGACTGCCATCGCCCTTCTCGCCGCCTTCCTGGTTGTCGTCTCGATCTTCAACCTGGTCGATTTCGGCCGTTTGGACTGAGATTACCGCCGCCGCGTATTGCCCATCATGCCGCGCACCAGGCCGCCCAGGATGGCGATGCCGACGCTGCGGATGATCGGCACGGCGACGCGTTCGACGTTCTTGATCGTCTCGGCCTGGGCCTTCTGCTTCGCCAGTTCCTGCTGCTGCTGCAATTTCGCCGCCTGAGCCGCGGCCTGGGCGGCGGCCCTGGCTTCGGCCTTTTCCTCAGGGCTCGGCGGGGGTGGCGGCGCGCTGGCCTGGGCGGCGGCGACACGCGCCTGCAGGACTTCATAGGCCGACTCGCGATCCTTGACCGTGTCGTAAACGCCGGCGACCGGCGAGGCGGCGATGATCGCCTTGCGCTCGTCGTCGGTGACAGGGCCAAGGCGTGACGCCGGCGGGCGGATCAGGGTGCGGTCGCAGATGTTGGGCGTGCCCTTGGCGTCGAGCAGCGACACCAGCGCCTCTCCAGTCCCCAGCTGTTGCAGCACATCCAGCGTATCGAAGGCCGGGTTGACGCGGAACGAATCGGCCGCCGCCTTCAGCCCCTTCTGCTCGCCCGGCGTATAGGCGCGCAAGCCGTGCTGGACGCGGTTGCCGAGCTGGCCCAGCACCGTGTCGGGGATGTCGGCCGGGTTCTGGGTGATGAAGTAGATGCCGACGCCCTTGGAGCGGATCAGGCGCACCACCTGCTCGATCTTCTGCAACAGGGCCGGCGACGCCTCGTTGAACAAAAGGTGGGCCTCGTCGAAGAAGAAGACCAGGCGCGGCTTGTCCGGGTCGCCGACCTCGGGCATGACCTCGAACAGCTCCGACATCAGCCACAGCAGGAAGGTCGAATAGAGCTTCGGGCTCTGCATCAGCCGGTCCGAGGCCAGCACGTTGACATAGCCCTGGCCCTTGACGTTGGTGCGCATCAGGTCTTCGAGCCTGAGCGCCGGCTCACCGAAGAACTGCGCCGCGCCCTGGTTTTCCAGGGTCAGCAGGGCGCGCAGGATGGTGGCGACCGTCGTCGGCGACACCTGGCCGTATTGCTGACTCAGTTCCCTGGCGTTGTCCGAGACGTGGTTGAGCATGGCGCGCAGGTCGTTGAGGTCGAGCAGCAGCAGGCCTTCCTTGTCGGCGACGGCGAAGGCGATATTGAGCACGCCTTCCTGCACGTCGTTGAGCTCAAGCAGACGCGCCAGCAGCAGCGGCCCCATCTCGGAAATGGTGGCGCGGATCGGGTGGCCCTTCTGGCCGTAGAGGTCCCAGAAGACGACCGGCGCGGCGGCGGGTTGCAGGTCGAGGCCCATGGCTTGCGCCCGCGCCAGCAGCTTGTCGTTGGGCGTACCCGGCATGGCGATGCCGGAGAGATCGCCCTTGATGTCGGCGGCGAAGACCGGCACGCCGGCGTCGGAAAAGGCCTGGGCCAGGACCTGGAGCGTCACCGTCTTGCCAGTACCGGTGGCGCCGGCGATGATGCCGTGGCGGTTGGCCCGATTATAAAGCAGGATTTCGTCAGTTGTCGCCTTGCCTACGAAGGCGCCGGTGGAATCGGGCATATGCAGAATCTCCCTGGATCGGGATGTTTCTACTCCGCCGCCGCCTTGGATGCCAGGGGCCGCATCCGCCGCGTCAGGTAACGGCGCAGCGGCATTTCGAAATAGTGGAAGCTCAGCCACGCCAGGCCGGCGGCGACCGCCATGAAGGCCGGCAGGGTGAAGGGCGAAGCGAAGACATGAGCGCGCTGGGCGAACGGCAGGCGCGCCAGGACCAGCATGACGACTAGCTGCAGCGGAAAATGGATCAGGTAGATCGAATAGCTGATGTCGCCGATCCATGAAATCCTGTGCAAACTGTCGCGGCTGAGCCACGAAACGCCCCAGTGGTCCTGCATCAGGCCGAGCGCCAGAAGGGTCAGCGGCACCAGGACATAGAGGAAGGTGACGACGCTGAAAATAAAGGCGATGACGCCCGGCTCGACCAGGACATTGATCGGCTGGAAGCCGCGCGCATAGCTCAGGCCCCACAGCAACGGCAGGGCGACGGCGAGGCCCAGCATCACGCGCTTGCGCCAGGTCTCGTGGCGGCGCAGGGCCTGGACGGCGTAGAAGATCAGGCCGCCTTCGAAGAAGCTCGGCACGCCGCGCACGAAATCGACGGTCGGATCGCCCATCACCCGGACGACGATGCCGGCGGTGCACAGCAGGGCCAGGACCCAGATGCGGTTGAGGCGGAACCAGCACAGCAGGAAAAAGACGGCGTAGAGGAAGACCTCGACGGAGATCGACCAGGCCGGGCCATTGAACGACTGCTGCGCCCACGGAATCCATTGCTGAATCATCAACACATTGAGGAAGAAGGTGCCGGGGCTGTCGTCCTTGTAGATGAAGTCGGCGCCGAAATGGTGGCGGTAAAGCGCCTGCAACCCCGCCACGGCCAGCAGGGTGACGATATACAGCGGATAAAGCCGGGCGAAGCGGGCGACGAAGAAGCTCCATGGGCCGGTGCGGTGGTCTTCGACCGCGCGGGCGTAGAGCCAGAAGAAGACGTAGCCCGAAATGGCGAAGAAAAGCTCGACGAAGAACTGGCCGTAGACATAGAGCGGCATCAGCACCCTGTGGAACGGCATATCGGCATAGTCGAAGCCGGCGGCATCGCTGATCAGCAGGAAGTGCTTGTAGTGAAAGACGACGACCGTGATCGCCGCCAGCCCGCGCAGGATGTCGAGCTCATGGAAGCGGGGTTCGCGGGCGTGGAGCGGCGCGGGCCGCACTCAGGATGCACGCTCGACGCTGTAGGCGGCGAGGTTTTCGAGCGCCTGGCGCCACGGGCCGTTGTCGAAGATCGCAAGTGCTGAGCGCGCCTTGTCGGCATAGGCGCGGGCGACGGCGCGCGAGGCGTCGAGCGCGCCCGAGGACTGCATCAGCGCCTGGGCGTGCTGGAAATCGCCCGGTTTCTGCTCGCGCCTGCCGATGGTGCGTTCCCAGAAGGCCGCTTCGGCCGCCCGGGTCGCCTTCATGGCCAGGATCAACGGCAGGGTCGACTTGCCCTCGGCGAAGTCGTCGCCGGCGTTCTTGCCAAGATCGGCGGCGGAACCCTGGTAGTCGAGGACGTCGTCCTGGATCTGGAAGGCCAGGCCGAGGTTGAGTCCGTAGCTATAGAGCGCGGTGATCTTCTCTTCGGACGCGCCGGCCGCGACCGCGCCCGATTCCGACGCCGCCGAGAACAGGGCCGCCGTCTTCGACGAGATGATCTCGATATAGTCGGCCTGGGTCAGGTCGAGGTCGAAGGCCTTGGTCAGTTGCAGGACTTCGCCCTGGGTGATCACGGCCGAGGCCTTTGATAAGATGTCGAGGGCGCGCAGGCTGCCCGTCTCGACCATCAGCTCGAAGGCGCGGGCGAACAGGAAGTCGCCGACCAGGACCGAGGACGGCGCGCCCCAGATCAGGTGGGCGGCGACCTTGCCGCGGCGCAGCTGCGACGAGTCGACGACGTCGTCGTGCAGCAAGGTGGCGGTATGAATGAACTCGACGGCGGCGGCCAGCTTGTGGTGGTTGTCGTTGTTCGTGCCGGCCAGGCGCGCGGCGGCGACGCAGAGGACCGGACGCAGGCGCTTGCCGCCGGCGGCGATCAGGTGATCGGCCAGGGCCGGGATGACGGCCACTTCGGACTGCATGCGCGCGGTGATCAGGGTGTTGACCCTGGCCATGTCGGCGCCGGTCAGCTCCACCAGCGCCTTGACATCCGCCATTGGGGCCATCGGGCGCGCTGTTTCGATATTGGCCGAATCCAAATCCTTAACTCCGAGACAACCGATAGGCCATAGACCGCCTTGGCGGCGAGGGCAAGGCGCGGTGATGGCCTTTAATCCCTCACTGTGGCATATCGGGCGGCGGCGCGCGCACAAAAAACCGGCAAGATGAGCATTTCCCACACACAGTCTGCCACAGAAGCCACCTTTACGCACCTGCTGGGCGGGCGCGTCAAAGTGATGCAGCCCGCAAAAGGCTACCGCATCGGCATGGACGGCGCCCTGCTGGCGGCGGCGTGCGCCGGATTGCAGCCGCGCGGGCGGGCGCTGGAGCTGGGTTGCGGCGTCGGCGGGGCGCTGCTGTCGCTGAAGGCGCGCTGCCCCGGGCTTGAGCTGACCGGCATCGAGCGCGAGGGCGACTATGCGCGGCTGGCGCGCGGCAATGTCATCCTGAACGGCTGCGATGACGTGAAGGTGATCGAAGGCGACATCGGTGCGGGGTTCAAGGCGTTTTCTCCTCCCCAGCCTATTGGGGAGGGGGATCGCGAAGCGGTGGAGGGGGGCAGGCGCAGCCTGCCACTGGAACGTTTCGACCTGGTGTTCAGCAATCCGCCCTATTTCGATGATCCCGACACCTTGCGGCCGCCGCACGAGGCCAAGCGGCCGGCGTGGATCGCCGACGACGGCCTTGAGGCCTGGCTGGCCTTTGCCCTGGCGGCGGTCAGGGACGGCGGGGACATCGTTTTCATCCACCGCGCCGACCGCTTGGCGGATTTGCTGAGCGGCCTGAGCGACAAGGCAGGCTCATTCGCCATCCGGCCGGTTCAACCGTTCATGGACAAGGAGGCGAAGCGGATACTGGTATGGGCAAGGCGGCTGGGCCGCGCGCCGCTGCGCCTGCTGCCGCCGCTGATCCTGCATGACGGGGGGATGCGCAAGCACACCGACGCGGTCGAATCTATCCTCCGGGGAGAAGAGGTGTTGGGGTGGTGATCAACCCAACGGTCTGAGTGGTAGAATACGCAGGCGCGAGCGGCCTGAATCGATGACTAGCAAGGCGCCGGTCTCAAGATCTGCCTTCGCCTGCTTGAGAGCAGCAACGAGGACCGGGCCAGGTTTTCGGGGTCGACCGCATCACCGCGTATCTGAATCACGCTTGGCTTTGTACCTTGGGTCGCCGCCAAGATGGCGCTGAAATCAAGATCGTGCGTGAAGACGATCGTGCTGGACCGGAAGGCATGGGCCATGATGTCTGCGTCCGTTGCGTCAAACGCACCCACAGTCGACCAATGAATCGATGAAATGTCTTCACCGGCAAGGTATTCGACCCAACGCGGCGACAAGTTCATATCTGTGAGAAGCTTCATTCCGACGCCGGCAGGTCGATTTCACGCTCCTCGGCACGCCAGGCGGCGTAAAGCAGCGCCTGCTGAATATCTTCGCGTTCAAGATATGGATAATCCACAAGCATGTCGTCAACTGTCCGGCCGCCACCAATCTGGCCAACGATCATGCCAACGGTCACCCGCATGCCCCGGATGCAGGCCTTGCCGCCCATGATATCAGGTTTGAGCGTTATGCGGTCGAGCGTTGCCATAAGATAAGAATATCCGAATAGCCGCTTTGGTGCAAATCAGCGCGTAACCTTCGCCGCCAGAAGTCGGGCGCCGGCCAGGCTCAGGTGCTGGCCGTTGAAATAGAGCACGCCCTCGGCCGGGTCATAGACGTGGCAGGTGCTCGCGTCGCAGAGCACGTCGCTGGGACGCAAGGCAACGAGGCCGTGGGTGCGGACGATGTCGTCGAGGTGGCCGATAACCGCGCCATTGTCACGCTCGAACTGGGCGCGGCTCTGGCCGACTCCGCGCGGATCGCGGCCAAGGCGCAGGGCAAGGCCGACTTCCGACGGCGGATCGAAGCCGTAGAGCGGCGTCGGATAGACGATGACGACCTGCTTGCCGGCGGCCCTCAGTTCCATGGCGCTCAGTTCCAGTCCGCCCATCATGGCGGCGGCATCCTGATCGTCGTAGCGCAGGTAATCGGTCGTCAGGATGACTGTGCGGATGCGGCCGTCGGCCTTCAGATGCATCAAAGTGTCGGCATTGTGTTCACGGCAGGCGAGGTTGTAGGCCGTCTCGAAGCCGACGCTGGGCGGACAGGCCGAGGCGGTGATCTGGCGCAGGGCGATGTGCTGCGGGGCCAGGCGGTCGCCGAGGACATGGGCAAGCTCGGTGCCGTGGCTGTCGCCCCAGACGGCGATCGAGGGCAGGGCGCCGGCGTCGCCATAGATGCAGGCCTTGTTGTAGGCCATCACTTCGTTCTTGCCGAGATGGCAGCGGCCGCGGTCGTGGCTGTAGTCGTCGGCGGCGGCGAAAGCCTGGCGTTCGCGGGCGTCGAAGCGGCCGGGCAGGCCGTTGGCGCCATAGACCAGCAGCGAAAGGACGATCGACGCCGCCATGGCTGCCGCCGAAAAGGTCCAGATGCGGCCGACGCGGTCCTGGAGGAACGGCAGTTCGATGAAGCAGCGCGACGCCCACGCCAGGCCGAAGGCCGCCACAACGCTGATCGCCGTGACCCAGGCGTGGTCGCCGCACAGCATGCGGCTGAAGACCAGGATCGGCCAGTGCCATAGATAGAGCGAATAGGACATGTCGCCGGTATAGGTCAGGGGCGGTGCGGCCAGCAGGCGGCCGGCCCAGCCGCCTTTCGCCACCAGCAGCATGGCCGTACCGAGGCAGACCGGAAGCGCCCACACGCCCGGGAATGGCAGGCTGTCGCGCAACAGGGCGAAGCTCAGCAGGACGAGGGCGAGCCCGCCGAGCGACAGGTAGCGCGCCGCCGCGCCCGACAGGGTAAAGCGCCGGCCGATGCCGACGGACAGCGCCCCGATCAGCAGTTCGAAAGCGCGCGATACCGGCAGGTAGAAATTGGCTTCGGGATTTGCCGCCGGCGGCAGGCAGGCAGCGGCGAAGGAGAGCAAGGCGAGACCGGCGAGGACGATCCACATCTGGCGGCGCAGGAACTTCCAGATGCCGAGGAAAACCAGCGGATAGACGAGATAGAACTGTTCCTCGACACCCAGGGTCCAGGTGTGGAGCAGGGGTTTCAAACTGGCGGCGCTGTCGAAATAGCCCGACAGGTGGGCGAAGGCGAAGTTCGACAGGAACAGAGAGGTGAAGAACTGGGTGAAGACGAGTTCCGTCAGAAGCTTCGGCGGCAGGACGATAAGGCCAAGCACCAAAACCACGGCCAGCATGGCGTAGAGCGCCGGGAACAGGCGGCGGATACGGCGGCCGTAAAATCCCGACAGCGAAAAATGGTCGCCGTCGAGGGCGTCGAGCAGGATGCGCGTGATCAGGTAGCCCGAAATGACGAAGAACACGTCGACGCCGGCAAATCCCCCGGGAAGGGCAACTGGCGCGGCGTGAAAGACCAGCACGGCCAGCACGGCCAGGCCGCGCAACCCCTGGATATCGGCGCGTTTGTCAGTGGTCGGCTTGCTCATGCCAGGAGGCTACCAGAAAGGGTTAATGAAAGTCTAAAGCCTGCCCCCGGCGGCGACCCCATCAAGATATTGCTTCGTCCTGTCAAGCAGATTGTCCTCAAGCGCGGCGCGGCGGCGCGTCAGGTCGGGGCTGCCGGCGTCGTAGTCGCTCATCAGGCGGTGCACGAAGGCGCCCGACTGCACGTCGTCGAGCACATCGCGCATCGCCTGTTTCGACGCGGCGTTGATGATCCGCGGGCCGGCGAGGTAGGCGCCATATTCGGCGGTGTTGGAGATCTTCTTGAAGCCGCCCGACATGCCGAGTTCCCACAACAGGTCGACCACCAGCTTCAGTTCGTAGCAGGTCTCGAACCACGCCACCTCGGGTGGATAGCCCGCGTCGACCAGGGTCTGGAAACCGGCCGACACCAGTTCGCGCGTGCCGCCGCACAAGACCACCTGCTCGCCGAACAGGTCGCTTTCGCATTCGGCCTTCATGGTGGTTTCCAGTATGCCCTTGCGGCCGCAGCCGAGGGCCGCAGCGTAGGACAGGCCGAGCGCCTTAGCATGGCCGCTGGCGTCCTGGTGAACCGCGAACAGGCAGAACACGCCCTCGCCCGCGACGTAGAGATCGCGGATGCGTGGGCCGATGCCCTTGGGCGAGACGAGCAGGACGTCGACATCGGCCGGCGGCGTCACCAGGCCAAAGTTGATCGACAGGCCGTGAGCGAATATCAATGATTGATTTTTATGCAGGCTGGGCGCGATCTCGTCGCGGAACAGCGCCTGGTGCGCTTCGTCCGAGGTCAGGACGACGATGACATCGGCCCAAGCCACGCCGTCGGCGACGGTCATCACCTCGAAGCCGTCGGCCTCGGCCCTGGCGCGGGTGGCGGAATCCGGCTTGAGCGCGACCTTGATTTGGCGCACGCCGGAATCGCGGGCATTGAGCGCCTGGGTGCGGCCTTGCGATCCATAGCCGATCACCAGCATCTTCGCCGCCCGGATCAGGCCGTGGTCACAGTCGCGTTCGTAGTAAACGGGTAAGGACATGGCGGCGCACCTCGGCTATAATCACGTGAGAATCGCCGTCCTATATAGTGTGCCCCGCATGTTCGATCACCCCGAATATCAGTATCTCAACCTGATGCGCGACCTGATCGACAACGGCGCGCGGCGCGGCGACCGGACGGGAACGGGGACGCTGGGCTTGTTCGGGCGGCAGATCCGCTTCGACCTGGGCAAGGGTTTCCCGCTGCTGACCACCAAGAAGGTCCATTTCAAGTCGATCGCGGTCGAGCTGCTGTGGTTCCTGCGCGGTGACACCAATGTCAAGTACCTGCACGACCACGGCGTCACCATCTGGGACGAATGGGCGGATGAGGACGGCGAGTTGGGGCCGGTCTATGGCAAGCAGTGGCGCAGTTGGGCCACGCCCGACGGCCGCGCGATCGACCAGATGGCGCAACTGGTCCACAACCTGAAGACCAACCCATATTCCCGCCGTCATGTCATTTCCGCCTGGAACCCGGCCGAGATCGAAGACATGGCCCTGCCGCCGTGTCATTGCCTGTTCCAGTTCTTTGTCGCCGACGGCAAACTGTCGTGCCAGCTCTACCAGCGCTCGGCCGACATCTTCCTGGGCGTGCCGTTCAACATCGCCTCCTATGCGCTGCTGACCCACATGGTGGCGCAGGCCGTCGGCCTTGAGCCCGGCGACTTCGTGCACAGCTTCGGCGATGTGCACCTCTATCTCAATCACATGGAGCAGGCGCAGACCCAGCTTGAGCGCGCGCCCCTGCCCTTCCCCGTGCTGAAACTGGCGCCGAAGACCGACCTGTTCGCTTTCGACTACGGCGACGTCACAGTGGAGGGCTACCAGTCGCATCCGCCCCTCAAAGCCCCGGTGGCCGTATGAACTTGAAGGTCCGCCTGTCGCTGGTGGTGGCGATGAGCGAGAATGGCGTGATCGGCCGCGCCGGCGGCCTGCCGTGGCATATCCGCTCGGACCTGAAACAGTTCAAGGCGATCACCGAGTTCAAGCCGATCATCATGGGCTCGGCGACCTGGGATTCGCTGCCGCGGAAGCCGCTGCCCAACCGGCTAAACCTTGTCCTCAGCCGCGACGCCAAGTTCGAAGCCGAAGGCGGCATCGTCTGCTCGTCGCTGTTCGAGGCGCTCGACATCGCCCGCGAGCACGCCATCGACGATGGCGCGGAGGAAATCTGCGTCATCGGCGGGGCCAATGTCTTCGCCCAGGTGCTGCCGAAGGCCGATCGTATTTATGTCACCCGTGTCCATGCCGAGGTCGAGGGCGACGCGCATTTCCCTGCGATCGATCCGGCCGCGTGGCGGGTCGCGCGTGAGGAAGCGCACGAAAAGGCTGATGGCGATGACTACGCCTTCACCTTGACGGTCTATGAGCGGGTGAAGCCTTAAGAAGACCCCTCCGGCCCTTCGGGCCACCTCCCCATTCCTTCGGAATAGGGAGGAGGGAGATTGGCCGTCGACGTTCGCGCACCCTCCTCCCTATCGCTTGCGGAGATGACCCGAAGGGCCTGAGGGGTATCCTGATTTAGGGGATAAGTCCGCCGGCTGCCTGCTTGATGATGTTGCCGAACATCGAGCCCTTCTTTTTCTTGCCACCGCCCTTGCCGTTGTCGCTGCTGCTCGACGAGTCCGAGCTCGACTGCGAGCCGCTGTCGGCCGTCGAGTCGTCGTTGCCGCCGCCCATGCCGAACATGCCGCCGCTGCGGCCGCCACCCATGTCCTGGCCCAGCATGCCTCCTGAGGTCGAGCGGTAGCGGATCTTGGTTTCCCACTGGATGTTCCAGGCGACCTTCGGATCCTGCGGACGCGGTGGATAGACGAGGTTGGTGTCGCCGCCATAGGCGGTGATGCCGTAGAGCAGGCCTTGCGCCGAATTGACGACCTCCGCCGGGACCGTGCAGCCGGTCGCCGTACCGGGGAGCAGGATTTTCTGGTTTTGCAGGCGCGTGATGTCATCGGCGGTCATGTAGTCCGGCGCGCCGGCCATCCAGCCGACCTGAGACGCTGCCGAGGTCCACAGCACCACCGTATCCTGGCCGCCGCCCATGGCGGTGACCACCCAGCCCTTCGACTGCGGGATGGCGGCCCAGGTCAGCGGCACGGCGCCGGCCTGGTCGCGCTTGTTGCCCGACACCTGGATCGCCGGCATGAAATCCTGCGACTGGTCGAGCTGGAAGTCGATCTCGGGGCTGTAATTGCCCTTGATCTTGTGCGCCCCGATCAGGGACGAGTCCGGCTTGACGCCGTCGCGGGTCTTTTCGTTCGGCCATTCACCGAAAGTCTTGGAATTGTCGGGCGCCGGCGGATGAACAGTATCGAGCGTCACCGGCGTCATCATCTTGGTGAACATCGACAGGCGCGCCGTGTCGTCGGTCAGCTTGCTGAGGTCGATGACGTAGGGCTGGCCGGCGGCGGCATGTTCGCCGCAGCCCCAGAAGATAAGAATCTTGCCGTGCGGCTGTTGCGGCTGGCTCTCCTCGCCGGGTTCGGACGGGACATAGCCGCCCTGCGTCGAGACCGGGGCCTTGTAATAAAGCGGCAGGTCGTTACCGGCGTCGAGCGCGGCAGGCGGCAGGTGGTCGGCGGCCGGATCGCCGCTGGCCGCCTGGCCCGAACCCAGGCGCAGGTGCAGGGTATGACTGGCGCCGCCGCCGCCCGACATGGCGCCCATGATCGAGCCCAGCGACGGCTTGCCGCCGCCCATCATGCCGCTCATGGTAAAGCCCGACGAGGTCGTGGTGTCGATCCAGTAACGCGCCACCGGGCCGGTCACCACCTGCTTGACCGGGGTCGCCGCATAGGGCTGGCCGGCGACGAGTGACGCCGCCGCAATGGCGATCACCGCCGTGCCTCGTTTCCATTGATTTCGAAATACACGCATGGCCCAGCCTCCCTGAACGACGCCAAAAGGATAAAGATTCATACAATTTACGAGGGATACAGGCGCGCAGCAATACGCCTAAATAGGCATGCCGGCAAGGTGCGCTCTTACTGGCCGAGTTCCCGCCGGATGGCTTGCGCCATGGCCTTGAATCGTAGCGCCATGGCGCCGCCGGGCGCGATGGCGGTCAGGGGCTGGCCGTCGTCGCAGCCCTGGCGCAGGGCCGGGTCAAGCGGCACTTCACCGAGGAACGGCACAGCGAGCGATTCGGCCATCGCGCGCGCGCCGCCGCGTCCGAAAACCTCCATTTCGCCACCATCCGGCATGGCGAGGTACGCCATGTTCTCGACCACGCCCAGAATCTTGATTCCGGTCTTGTCGAAAAGGGTGACGGCGCGGCGGGCGTCGGCCAGGGCCATGTCCTGCGGCGTCGAAACGACCACGCCGCCGTCGATCAGGGTCTTCTGGGTCAGGGTAAGTTGCACGTCGCCGGTGCCGGGCGGCAGATCGACGACCAGGACGTCGAGCGGCTCTTCGGCCGTGCCCCAGCGTGTCTGGGTCAGGAGCTGGGTCAGGGCCTGCGACGCCATCGGCCCGCGCCAGATCATCGCCTGATCGGCATCGACCAGGAAGCCGACCGAATTGACCTTGAGGCCATGGGCTTCGAGCGGAATCATCAGCTTGTCCGCGCCGAATTCCGGCGGCTTGCGCACCCCCAGCATGACCGGCGCCGACGGGCCGTAGATGTCGGCGTCGAGCAAACCGACGCGCAGGCCGAGCGCCGACAAGCCCAGCGCCAGGCCGAGCGACACGGTCGACTTGCCGACCCCGCCCTTGCCCGAGCCGACCGCGATCACCGACCGGACATGGTCCGGACGCGCCATGGCGACCGGCGCTTTCGGGCGGTTCTGATCGATGGCCTTGTCCGACAGGCGGGCGAACGGCGCTTTCACCGGCGCGGCCGGAAGTTCGGCGGTAAGGACCACCTGGGCCTTCGTCACGCCGGGCAGGCCGGCCAGCACCGTTTCGGCGGCGGCGCGCACGGGTTCGTACTGTTCGGCCAAGTTGCGCGGCACCTCCAGCATAAAGCCGGCGCGGCCATCCGCCAAGACCAGGCCACGCACCAGGCCGGCGTCGCTCAGGCCGTGCCCGGTCTGCGGGTCGATGACGGCGTTGAGCGCGGCGAGGAGGCTGTCACGGTCGGGCAAGGCTGGACACTCATTGATATAGCTCAAACGCAGCGAGGCTCCTCGCAGGCTCGGGCAGGCGCTTGCCCTTGCCGGGGTCTCTCTAGTAGAGACGCCGGAGGCGACCGTTCCCTTAATCCTCCTGTGCCTGACTTGAAAGCGCAAAACGACACCCCCCTTTATCTTCTGGCCGGACCCACCGCCTCGGGCAAGTCGGCGCGCGCGCTGGAATGGGCGGAGACGACCGGCGGCGCGATCCTCAATGCCGATTCGATGCAGCTCTACGCCGACGTGCCGATCCTGACGGCCCGGCCGGACCCGACCGACGCAGCGCGGTGTCCGCACCTGCTTTATGGCCATCTCGGCCCGCGCGAGATGTGGTCGGCGGGGGAATGGCTGCGCGCCGCCCGGCCGCATATCGACGCGGCTCTGGCCAGCGGGCCGCCCCTGTGCGTCACCGGCGGCACCGGCCTCTATTTCAACGCTCTGGTCTACGGCCTTGCGGAGATTCCGGAGATTGGCGAGGCGGCGCGGACCACGGCGCGCGCGCTATACGAGGACGCCGGCGAGACGAGATTTCGTGACATCCTGAAACAATGCGACCCTGAGGCAGAGGCGCGTATCTCGCCCAATGACCGCCAGCGCCTGACCCGCGCCTATGAGGTCTTTCTCGAGACCGGGATGTCGTTGACCGGCTGGCGGGGGCGTGGACAGGCCGGGCTCGATCCCGCGCACTACAAGCTTGAAATTCTGCGGCCCGAGCGCGCCACGTTATACGAACGTTGCGACGCACGCCTTCAGGCCATGCTCGACCACGGCGCGCTCGACGAGGTCGGTGCGCTGATCGACAAGGGCCTGGAGGACGATTGGCCGATCATGCGCGTGCTCGGCCTGGCGGAGTTCGCGGCGTACCTGCGCGGCCGGATGCCGCTGGCCGATGCGCTCACCGTGGCGCGCCAGAAGACGCGCAACTACGCCAAGCGCCAGACGACGTGGTTCCGCAATCAGTTTCCCTGAGCCACTTGCCAGAGGTTCCGGCGCGGCATACCCTCGCGCCAGTAAGTGTACGGGGGGATTCCATGAAAGCGTTGATTCATCGGCGCGACCTGCTGCGGCTGTCGGGCGCCGCTATTGCGGGAGCCGCCGCGCCGTGGGCGGCGCGCGCCGACGACGCGCCGCTGGCCAAGCCGGCAACGCCGCCGCCCGCCGTCGACATCTACGCCGCGCCGCCGCTCGTCGACCAGATCTCGTTGTCGCCCGACGCCAGCCGTGTCGCCCTGGTCAGCCAGAAGGACGACCAGAAAGTCCTCGTCCATTTCCACGTCAAGGACGATACCTCGAAGTCGATCGGCCTCGGTCCCGCCAAGATACGCGACCTGATGTGGGGTGACAACCAGCGTGTCGTCCTGACCAATTCAGTGACTACCGCCCTGCCCGGCTTCGCCGGCGACAAGCATGAATTCCGCCAGGCGCGGACGATCGATGTGGATACCGCCGGCACCAAGCTGCTATTCTCACACGAGGACAACTTCTATCCCATCATCGAGGGCGGCGTCGGCCGCATCAAGGTCGATGGCCAGTACCGCGTGACGGCGCGCAACTATCACATGGCCGACGGCTATGAGATGTGCCTGTACAGCTTTTCGCTGGATGATGTCCGTGGTCACATGATCTACAAGGCCACCACCGATACCGAAGGCTTCGTGGTCGCGCCCGACGGCTTTCCGATGGCCTATTCGGATTTCGACGACGACCGCAAGCAATGGCTGCTCTATTACAATCTCGGCAAGCCCGGCAGCAGCAACTTCAAGCTTATCTACAAGGCCGAGCAGGCGCTCGAAACCCCGTCGATGGAAGGCATCGGCCGCGACGGCGCGTCGCTGGTCGTCTATATCCCCAAACGCAGCGATGATGACGACAGCGATGACGACCGCAGGAAGATCGATGGCGACTATTTCGAGATCGCGCCCGACGGCACGCTGAGCGACCCGATCGACAAGGCCGACGATGAACGCGAGCGCGCGGCGTTGTTCCACCCGGTGACGCGGCGGCTGGCCGGCTTCACCCGCCACGACGACTGGTTCATCTACGACTATTTCGATCCTCTGCTGAAGAAGCTGGCCGATGCCCTGGCGCCGGTCATGGGCGACGAATATCGCGTCAGGATCGTCGAATACGCCGAGGATCCGCGCAAGATGATCCTTTACGGCGAAAGCCCGCAGGACGCCGGCACCTATTATTTCTCCGACTTCTCGACCGGCGAACTGCAGTTGCTGGCGGCGAACTATGACGGCCTGCCGGCGGAGTGGATCACCCAGAAGCAGCCGGTCGACTACAAGGCCGCCGACGGGCTCAATATCCACGCCTACCTGACCCTGCCGCCGTTCCGCGCGGCGAAGAACCTGCCGCTCATTGTCCTGCCCCACGGCGGGCCGCAGTCGCGCGATTATGTCGACTTCGACTGGCAGCCTCAGGTCCTGGCCTCGCGGGGCTACGCGGTGCTCCAGCCCAATTTCCGTGGTTCGGACGGCTATGGCGACGCCTTCATCAGGGCCGGCTTTGGCGAGTGGGGCCGCAAGATGCAGACCGACCTTTCCGACGGCGTGCGCTGGCTGGCCGGCAAGGGCGTGGTCGATCCGAAGCGGGTGGCGATCTTCGGCGCGTCCTACGGCGGTTATGCGGCGCTTGCCGGCGCGACGCTTGATCCGGGCGTCTATAACTGCGCCGTATCGATCGCCGGCCCGTCCGACCTCAAGGCGTTCATCGATTTCGAGGTCGACAACACCGATTCCTACAGAAGCTCGCGCGTCATGTACTGGAAGCAGTTCATGGGCGACCCGAAGTCGTACGACGACATCTCGCCGGCGAAACAGGCGGTGCGCGCCTCATGCCCGGTCCTGCTCATCCACGGCACGGATGATACGGTCGTGCCGATCGACCAGAGCAAGCGGATGGAAAAGGCGCTGACCGCCGCCGGCAAGACGGTGCAGTTCGTCACCTACAAGGGCCAGGACCACTGGGAAACCGTCGGTTCCGCGCGCATCGAGATGATGCAGGCCGCGCTCGATTTCCTGGCGAAATATAATCCGGCCGATCCGTTGCCCGCTTGAAGCGGATGGGGTTAGCCTATAGGTTGCATTTGAAACTACGGGCAGTTTTGGGGAAGTACCATGCTTAATCGCCGCCGTCTTCTGGGTGCAGCCGCCATGGCGGGCCTATTCGCCGCCGCCGCGCCGCGCATCGCCGCGGCACAGGACGCCGCCTTGCCGCGGGCGCCGACCTTCGACCAGTGGGCGAAGACACCCGATATCGAACATGTCTGCCTGTCGCCCAGGGGTGAATCGATCGCCTTCATCCGCGAGCAGGCCGACGCCAAGTACATGTTCGTCTACAACGTCCCGGCCGGCACAACCAAGAGCTACAACCTCGGCACGGCCAAGATCGGCGGCCTGTCCTGGATCGACGAGAACCACCTGCTGCTGTCGACCTTCGCAACGTCGAAGATCGAGCGCTTCGCGGGGGGCCGTGACACCTTCTCGATCGCCAGCGTCTACAACATCCGCAAGAACAGCGTGAACACCCTGTTCTCCCACCTCGACACCTTCGCCACCTTCATCGTCGGCGGGCTCGACGTGATCACCATGGAGGGCCAGACCTGGATCACCGCCGCCAGCATTCCGGTCGATGAAAAGGACGATTTCAAATATCTCTACCGCTTCGACCTCGACGACAACGCCAGGTACAAGCTGATGGACCGGGCGGCGTGGGGCACCAATAACTGGGTGGTCCGGCCCGACGGGGGCATGGTCGGCCGCTCGGCGATCAACCACAAGTCGGCGGAGTGGACGCTTGATGTCAATGTCAACGGCTCGTGGAAAGAGGTCTACAATGAAACATCGCGGCTGAGGCCGCCGGCCCTGATCGGCCTGGCCCCTGACGGGACCTCGGTCATCATCTACAAGACGACGGGCGACGAAGGCCATTACCACAAGATAGGCGCCGACGGCGCGCTTTCGGAACCGCTTGCCGACAAGGGCCCGCACTCCGACATGCTGTTCGACAACAAAACCTTCCTGCCGATCGGCTGGGCGATCGAGGAAGGCGGTTGGGTCAGCTATGCCTATGACGAGGCTGTCTACGCCGACACCGCGAAAAAGGCCCAGGCCGCCGTCGACGGCTACCGCATGCGCATCATCGACTTCGCCGACGACGATCCGCGCAAGGTCATTATCTACACCGAAGGCTCGGACGACGCCGGCAGCTATTATTTCATCGACTTCGTCTCCGGAAAGACCATACCGGTTGGCTCGGCCTACCCGGATATTCGGGCCGAATGGATCACCGAGAAGCAGTCGATCAGGTACAAGGCCGCCGACGGACTGGATATCGAGGCCTATCTTACCCTGCCGCCCAATCGCGAGGCGAAGAGCCTGCCGCTGATCATGCTGCCGCACGGCGGACCACAGGTGCGCGAAACCCTCGACCTCGACTGGCAGACCCAAACCCTCGCCGACATGGGCTATGCCGTCCTGCAGCCGAACTATCGCGGTTCCGCCGGCTATGGCCAGGCCTTTGTCAACGCCGGCCATGGCGAGCTTGGCCGCAAGATGCAGACCGATCTTTCCGACGGCGTCCGCTTCCTGGCAGGCCAGGGCACGATCGATCCCAAGCGCGTGGCGATCTTCGGCGCGTCCTACGGCGGCTACGCGGCCCTGGCCGGCGCCACGCTCGATCCGGGCGTTTACAACTGCGCCGTCGATGTCGCCGGCCTGTCCGACCTGAAAACCTTCCTCGAATGGTCCGACGCCTACGGCTCAGCGGATTCGCACACCAGTTCGTGGTACTACTGGACGGACTATTTCGGTGATCCCTCGACCTATGACGCCGCGTCGCCGCTGCACAATGCCGACAGGTGCACGATCCCGGTCCTGATCATCCACGGCAAGGACGACACCGTCGTGCCGATTGACCAGAGCACCAGGATGGTGTCCGCCCTGAAGTCGGCGAACAAGGACGTGACCTTCGTGCAATATGATCACGAGGACCATTGGGAGACCAACCAGACAGCGCGGACCGACATGATGAAGGTCATCGTGGCCTTCCTGGCGCAGCACAATCCGCCCGATCCGTGGCCGGCATGATACGCTTGGGCGCCGGCTGCGTCCTTTCGTGAAATTGGCATTGCCACGGACGGCCCCCCGGTAGTAACGTGGGAAACCAAAGAACAACAGGGGGTTACCATGCCGATGTCACTCAACCGCCGCCGTCTGCTTGCCGCCGTGGGCGCCGGTAGTCTGACCCTGGGCCTGGCGCCGCACGTGCTGGCGCAGACGCCGCCGAAAGCCGCCACGCCACAGGACTGGACAAAGATCCCGGCCGTGCGCTTCCCAATCCTGTCAGCCGACGGTTCGCGCGACGCCACGCTCACTACACTGAACGGCAGCCAGTCGATCATCGTCTTCACTGTCGCGACCGGCAAGGCCAGCCGTATCGATATCGGCAATGTCGATGTCGACCAGATGACCTGGATCGGCAACAGCCATATCGCCGTGGTCACGCGCATCCCCGGGCGGCGGCTCAACAGCGAGATGGGGTTGGGTTCCGTGCGCCTGGCCAATGTCTACAATGTCGACAGCAACAGCCGCATCACCCTGTTCGAGGCCATCGCCAATTTCCAGGCCGGCGTGGTCGGCGACGTCTATCCGATCGTGCGTGGCGGCAAGGCCATGGTGGCGGCGACAACCTATTTCGGTGCGGACAAGGGCTTCGCCTATCTCTACGCGCTCGATCCCGACAGCGGTCATGGCGACCTGCTCGACCGGGCGCCCGAGCAGACCCAGGGCTGGGTGATCCAGCCGGACGGCACGCCGGTGGCGCGCAGCGCCTACTATGCCCACAATCAGGGCTGGACGGCCGAATATTACGACGGCCAGGCATGGAAGCAGATGTATCACACGACCGTCGACGTGCATCAGCCGCAACTGCTCGGCCTCGGCCGCGACGGCAAGTCGGTCCTGGTGTCGATGCCCACGGACGGCGATGTCGGCACCTACCAGGAAATGGCGGCGGATGGCACGCTGTCGGCGCCTTTGGTCGACGACGCCACCAGCCGCGAGCCGATCTTCCATCCGACCCAGTTCCGCCTGGTCGGCTTCATGCACGACACTGGCTGGGCGCAATACGAGTTCTCCGATCCGGCGCTGGCGGCATTGGCGACCAAGGCGCAGGCGGCCGTGCAGGACTACCGCATGCGGCTCGACGCCTGGTCGGACGACGCCACGACGGCCATCGTCTACAGCGAGGGCGACGACGATTCCGGCACCTGGTACTACATCAACTTCACCACCGGCCTCAGCCTCGAGGTCGGCCAGGCCTATCCCGACATCGCGCCGGAATCGGTCGGCCCGGTCTCGGTCTTTAAGTACCAGGCCAGCGACGGCGCGGCGCTCGAAGCCATACTGACCCTGCCGCCCGGCAAGGACAAGGGCCTGCCGCTGGTGGTCATGCCGCACACCGGCAACCTGACGCGCGACGACCTGGCCATCGACTGGAAGGCCGAGGCCCTGGCGGCTGCGGGCTATGCGGTGCTGCAGCCGAACTATCGCGGGTCCAGCGGCTATGGCGAGGCCTTCGTCACCGCCGGCCACGGCCAGTGGGGTGCCGGCAAGCGCCTGACCGATCTCAGCGACGGCGTTGCCGCCTTGGCGGCGCAGGGAACGATCGACGCCAAGCGCGTCGCCATCATGGGCGAAGGCACCGGCGGCTATCTGGCGCTGTGCGGCGTGACGCTCCAGCAGGGTATCTACCGCTGCGCCGCCGACCTTGGCGGCCTGGCCGACATTTCCGCGCTGATGGCTCTGGCCGCCGCTGGTCCGGAAGGTACGACCTCGCCGGTTTACAAATATCTCACCCGCCTGTTCGGCAGCGATTTCGACGCCATCTCGCCGATTAACGCCGCCGCCAAGGCCAGCGCCCCGGTCCTTATCCTGCACAGCCAGGACGATCCCGGCGTGCAGTACCAGCAATCGTCGCGCATGGCCGGCGCCCTGCGCGGCGCGGGCAAGGACGTGACCCTGGTCACCACCAAGGCTACCGACGACTGGGAGATGAACCAGCCGTGGCGCGATGAGGTGATGACTCCGGTCCTGGCCTTCCTGGCCAGGAACAATCCGGCCTGACACCTGCCGTAATTTCATTTTGTCAAAGCCCCCGAACGGTGGCATGACAGACCCATGACCAAGTCTGCGAATCTCCCGTCCGGCGGCAAGAGCGCGACTCGGCGGCTGAAGACGAGCGCGTCGCGGCCGCTGCGTTCGGAAGCGCCGCAAGGCCCGCACATGTTTCAGGGCCGGCTGCATGGCGCCCTGGCGCGCCGGCTGGGTGTCGATATCCTGCAGGGCGTTTACGCGCCGGGCGAGGTCCTGCCCAACGAAATCGATTCGTCGTCCTCGCTCGATATCTCTCGCTCGGCCTATCGCGAGGCCATCCGGATTCTCGCCGCCAAGGGCATGGTCGAAAGCCGGCCCAAGACGGGCACGCGGGTGACCGAACGTTCGCGCTGGAACCTGCTCGACCCCGAAGTCCTCGGCTGGATGTTCGATACCGAACCTTCGCCGTCCTTTATCAGAGCGCTGTTCGAGCTGCGCCTGATCGCCGAGCCCGCCGCCGCCGAGCTGGCCGCCCAGCGCCGGTCGGAAGAGGATATCGAGGCCATGCGCGCGGCCCTGGCCATCATGAAGGCCGAAACGCTGTCAACCGAGGCCGGCCGCCGCGCCGATGTCGCCTTCCACCATGCGCTGATCCAAGCGACGGGCAACGAGGCCCTGGCGTCGCTCTCGTCATCGATCGAGGCCGCGGTCAGTTGGACGACGCGTTACAAGACCGCGCACAATGTCGTTCTGCACGACCCGATCCCCAATCATGAGCGCGTCTTCGAGGCCATCGCCCGCGGCGACGCCGGCGCCGCACGCTGGTGCATGGAATCGCTGATCCGCATGGCGCACGAGGACACCCAGCGCGCGCTTTCGCCGGAATAGTTCGCTCAAGCGTATTTTTATATTGTCTGACTATATGCCCGCGGGCTATGGATAGGACAAACCGCGCCTTAAGACGCGCGGGCCTTGCAGATGGAAACCGTACAGGGAGTCACCGCCATGAGCCTTTTGTCCCGCCACAGCCGCGCCACCGCCCTGGCCGTCATACTTGGAGCCGCCATGTGTATCTCCGCCTGCTCCGACAAAGGCGGCAAGAGCGAAGCGTCCGCCGCCGCCGGTGTCACCGCCGTGCGCTCGGACTGGGGCGCGCTTCCGGACGGCAGCAAGGTCGAGATGGTCGAGCTCAAGAATACCAAGGGCATGACCGTGCGCCTTATCACCTATGGCGCCACGATGCAGAGCCTGCTGACGCCCGACAAGTCGGGAACGCCGGGCGACATCGTCATCGGCTACGACAACATCGACGGCTATGTGAAGACGCCGAACTTCACCAATGTCACGGTCGGCCGCTACGCCAACCGCATCGCCAACGGTCAGTTTGCGCTGGACGGCAAAACCTTCAAGCTGCCGCAGAATGACGGGACGAACACGCTGCACGGCGGCACCACCGGCTGGGACAAGCAAAACTGGGCGATCAAGGATGTGACCCAAGGTGCGGACGGCGCCTCGGTCACCTTCACCCTGACCTCGCCCGACGGCGATATGGGTTTCCCGGGCACGGTCGTTGCCAATGTGACCTATGCCCTCGACAACCAGGACGACCTGACCATCAGCTATAGCGCCACTACCGACAAGCCGACGGTCATCAACCTGACCAATCATGGCCTTTATAATCTCGGCGGCATTCCGGTGACCCGCCCTGCCGTCGACGCCATGCTCAAGATCGAATCCGACGCCATCCTGCCGGTTGACGCCAAGCTGATCCCGACCGGCAAGGAAATGCCGGTGAAAGGCACGCCATTCGACTTCACCAGCCCCGGCCTGGTCAGCGACCGCGTCAAGGCGAACGATCCGCAGATCGTCATCGGCCATCAGGGCATCGACCACAATTACATCATTCGCGGCGGTGTCACGGCGACGCCGAAACTGGCCGTCACCCTGGAAGACAAGACGTCGGGGCGCGGCATGACGATTTCGACCACCGAACCCGGCGTGCAGATGTATACTGGTAACTTCCTTGACGGCAAAACGCCGGGCAAGGCCGGCAAGCCGCTCAACAAGTACGACGCCATCGCTTTCGAAACGCAGCACTATCCGGACAGCCCGAACCATCCGGCCTTCCCGTCGACGCGCCTCGATCCGGGCCAGACCTACAGCTCGACCACGGTCGAACACTTCTACGTCGTGCAATAGGTTCTGATGCCGCCCAAGCCTTCCCTTCGTTCGCGCGCCTGGTTCGACAATCCGTCGAACGTGGACATGACGGCGCTGTATTTAGAGCGCTACATGAACTTCGGGCTGTCGCTGGAGGAGCTTCAGTCGGACAAGCCGATCATCGGCATCGCCCAGACGGGGTCGGACCTGTCGCCGTGCAACCGCCATCACCTGGTGCTGGCGGACCGCATCCGCGACGGCATCCGCGAGGCCGGCGGCATCGCCATCGAGTTCCCGGTCCATCCGATCCAGGAAACCGGCAAGCGCCCGACGGCGGGGCTCGACCGCAACCTGGCCTATATCGGCCTGGTCGAGGTTTTGTATGGCTATCCGCTCGACGGGGTAGTGCTGACCATCGGCTGCGACAAGACCACGCCGGCCTGTCTGATGGCGGCGGCGACCGTCAATATACCGGCCATTGCGTTGAGCGTCGGGCCGATGCTCAACGGCTGGTACAAGGGTAGCCGCACGGGTTCGGGCACCATCGTGTGGAAGGCGCGCGAACTGCTGGCGGCGGGCGAGATCGATTACCAGGGCTTCATCAGGCTGGTG
>CAYYTA010000031.1:0-14650 GCA_964474575.1 uncultured Caulobacteraceae bacterium
AACCGATGGTTTCAGCGCCGGTATCAATGCCGTCTACGGTGAAGGCGGCTACGAGATCTATACCTATCCCAGTTACTATAACGACCAATATGGCGTCTGGGAGGCCCTGGCTTTCAACATCGAAGCCGTCAATATCACCGGCGGTTCGGGCAGCGATGTGCTTGGCGGGACAGACGGCGACGACACCCTCGACGGCGGCGACGGCAACGACAGCCTCGACGGCGGCGCGGGCAACGACATCCTTATCGGCGGCCTCGGCAACGACAGCCTTTATGGCGGCGACGGTGTCGACCAATTCATCGACGTGGCCGGCGACAACAGTTTCGACGGCGGCGACGGCGACGACCAGTTCTTCAAGGTCGGACAGGGTCAGGGGCATGACAACTTTACCGGCGACGGCGGGCGCGACCGCTATATCCTCGGCATGGACATGTCGCAGACATTCGCCGTGGATACCGTCACAGATTTCACGGCCGGCGCCGGGGGCGACATCATCTATCTCAGCGCCATCGCCGGCCAGTTCAAGAACCTTACCGCCACGCCGTTGTCCAGCGGCTTCGCCCGTTTCGTGCAGTCCGGCGACGATACCCTGCTCCAGCTGGACCGCGACGCCCACGGCAGCAAGTATGGCTTCGTCACCGTCCTGACCCTCGCCAACACGCAGGCGTCGAGCTTCACCGCCGCCAACCTTTCCACCGACGCGGTGCCGCCGCCGAACGCCTCACCCGTGGCGCGAACCGACACGTTCCATGTCGGCGAGGATGACAAGCTTGCCATCGCCGCCGTATCCCTGCTGGGCAATGACTATGCCACCATACCCGGCAATACCATCACCTTCGCGGGCGCCAGCCTGCCGGTCACGGATGGCATCATCACCTTCCAGCCGGATGCGCACTTCCAGTCGCTGGGCGACGGTGAAACCGGCGCCGCCAGTTTCACCTATACCATTATCGACAGCGACGGCGAGACCGGTACCGGCACGGTCACGATCATCGTGGATGGCGCCAACGACGCGCCGCAGGGCCATGACGATGTTGTCAGCGTGCCGAGCGAAGGCGGCGCGACCGACATCACAGCCGCTCTCCTGAACAACGACACCGATCCCGACGCCCATGACGTGCTGCACATTACCGGCGTCAATTCCGCCGGCGCCCATGGCACGGTCGTCTTCAACGCCGCGGCGCAGACCGTGGCATACACACCCGATCTGACGAACTTCGATCCCCTGGCGCCCGCCCCGGACAGCTTCACCTATACTCTCGCCGATAGCCAGGGCCTGACCAGCACCGCAACAGTCACTATCCATCCAGAGCCTGCCGATCTGACGCTGGGCGTCTCGGTCACGGATGCGCCCGCCAGCTTTAACGATCTCAACCCGGCTATTGTCGACTATCGCCTGACGGCCGGTGGGCTGGCCGGCTACAGCGGCGATGTCACGGTCCAACTCCTGTTGTCACAGGACAGCGCCGCCGATTCCGGCGACCGCGTCGTCGCCACGCAGCACATCTCGGTCGCCGACCTCCAGTCCGGCGCGCGCGACCTCAGCTTCGTCATGGCTCCCGGCGCTCTGTCGGCAAGCGCGTTCGGCGACTATCACCTGATCGTCCGGGCCGACCTCGATCTCGATCAGTCCTCCGCCGACCTGATGGCCGACGACGCCTCTTCCGTCGTGACCTACCAGCCCGCCTATCTCGCCGCGGTCACAGGCGCCAGCGGCGCCCTTGTCGCCGGCCAGGCCGTCACCATCACCGGTACGGCGGCCTCGACCTCGGACGGCGGTCTTGCACCCTATGCGCCGGTGACCGTGACCATCAGCCACGGCCTCCAGTCACAATCCTTCCAGGTGACCACCGACGCCAGTGGGCATTTCACCCTGAGCGTGCCGACACTGGAAGGCGTGGGCGGCACCTTCATGGTGTCGGCGCGTAATCCCCAGTTCAGCACCGAGGACCAGGCCGGCGCGGAAGCCAGCTTTGACTTGGCCGCGCTCGTCCTCGACCAGAGCCAGGTCAGCCTCGCCGTCGTCAATGGGCTGGCGGCGCACGGGACGATCACGGTGATGAATGCCGGCGACGCCCCCCTGACCAACCTGACGCCGCATGTCGATGGCCTTCCAGACGGCTGGAGCCTGGTGCTCGATCCGGGCGCGCCGACCCAGGTTGACGGTGCCGGCGCGGTATCGTTCGGCTATACCCTGACTGCTCCCGCCACCGGCGGCCATGCCGACTTCAACCTGGCGGTGTCCAGCGGCCAGGGCGCCACCGACTCGGTCCATTTCACGGTCGACAGCGCGGCGCTCAAGGCGGAACTGGCCATCGACGACGGCATACTGACGCGCGGCGTGGTGCGCGGCGACCACCAGACCTTCGAACTCACCATCCATAATGACGGCCAGGAGACCGCCACGGGCGTGATCCTGAACCTGCCTGGCATTCCGTGGCTGCATGTCGCCGGCGACGGCGGCATCCCCGACATTCCCGGCAACAGCAGCGTCACCGTCACCCTGGTCACCGATCCGGCAAATTCCGCCGGCCTCGGGCACTATACCGGCGGCATGACGCTCGACTATACGACCAGCGCCGGTCCCGTGTCAGAAAACCTGCCGTTCGATTTCAATCTCGTCTCCGACCGGACCGGCCAACTGGCCCTGAAGCTGACCGACGAGGCCACCTATCTGACCGACGCCCACCCGCTGCTCCAGGACGCCACGGTGCGCATCCTCGACGCCAGCACCGGCGATGTCGTCGCGCGCTACGACCACGTCAATGGCACCCTGCCCGCCATAACGCTGACGGAGGGCGTATATACTGTCCAGGTCAGCGCCGACCATCATGCCGCCTATTCCCATAACGTCACGGTCAGCGCCGGCCAGACCAACAATGCCGAGGCCTTCGTCCCGCGCGAAGGCGTGCATTATTCGTGGAGCGTCGTCGAGACTCATATCGACGACACCTACCATGTCATCCTCGACAGCGACTTCACCACCGACGTACCAGAGCCAGTGGTGACCGCCGATCCGCCGGTGCTCGACTATGCCGATCTCGGATACGGGCAAAGCAAGGTCATCAACGTCACTGTCACCAACAATGGACTCATCCAGGTCGAGAATCTGGGCCTGGACTTCCCCGATCCTACCGGTTTCGTCATTACCCCGTCGATCGATCATCTCGACCTCTTGGCGGCCAAGTCCAATGTGGTGGTGCCGGTGACCATTACCCGTCTGCCACTCGGCTCGAATACCGATGCGGCCTTGGCACCGGGAAGCGGAACAGACAGCAGTGGTCCCGATTTCCCCGATGGCTATAACCCGAACGCTTGCCCGGTCACGGGCTATAGCGCAGGCACTCTGACTTACGAATACCAATGCGGCCCGAACGGTGTCGGGCGATGGGTGCCGGTGGGCTACGATGGGCCGGAAACATCACCCAGCATATGCCTACCGGGCGGCGGCGGCGTTTCTGTAAGTGGCGGCGGCGGTGGTGGTGGTGGTGGTGGTGGCGGCAGCGGCGGTGGCGGCGGTGGCGGTGGTGGCGGTGGCGGCGGTGGCGGTGGTGGCACACCTGGCTTCCAATACATCGGTACCCCGGTCGAAACAGACCATGACATCGTGTGTAGCCCGTCAGGCGTTCCGGATTGCCTGGTTCCGCTCGGAAGCGAATTGGTTGGTGATGCCCTACTCGATTTGGCTACAGCTGCCCTGATTACGGGCGCAGCCATAGAGGCTGGGCCGGCACTGCTGGCCGTTTTCGCCGGCAAGGCGATTATCGGCACTGCGTGGGACTACTATTGGGACCACCATGGTGGCGCCGATCCTCACCCTGAACCTACCACCATGGCGGCACAAGGCGGCGCTGCCATCAAAACCATGATCCATGACCTAGCTACCGAAGAAGCGACAGATTTCAGCGAGGACACTTTAGATGGCGTGCTTGGCAACCTAGCCAAGCACGAACTCGGTCACATTCTAACCGGGCTCGACGACCTGGAAAAACTTGTCAAGCTCCTGAAATGTCTGTCGTCGGACAGTCATGATGCTGAAATCGGCGGAACAGACGCGGCCAAGGCCCTGGCCGTTGCCGCCCGCCTGTCCTCGAGCGTCCGCCCCGACGATGCGGAGGACACCACTTCCACTGTCGATTTCAATGATATCGATTCGGTCAAGAATGCGCTTATCACTTATCTTGGCCCCCGGTTCGCCGGATTGACCGAAGTTTACGAATGGGCGCAACGCGTAGAGGCCCAGATCGACCTGCGCGAATACATGCTCGGCAGCCTTGACTGGTTCGACACCACTGATAAGGACGGACTTCAAGCCTTCCTCCACTACGTCGAAAACGCCTATGGCGATCTGCACCCGATTACCGACATCAGCGCAATTCCAGTGCCCGAAGGCGTCTCGCCGAATCTGGTCGAGGCCTTTGTCGAGCGTTACAACCGGACTGTCGAATACTGGCATGAAGGCATTTTCAATACGTCCGACGTTCCGGCCGGACAGTCCACGGATTTTGTCGCACTCGATACTTTCTTCACCCTGACCCAGCGCGTAATGGGCAATCCCGACGAAACCGATGCCCAGCTGGAAGCCATCAACGCAGCGGACCAAGCCCTCGATCATGATGTCCACAGTGCAATCGACGAGTTGGCGATAGAACAGGTGCGGCAAGTCTCCGGCGTCTGCGCCACGGTCAAGCTGCGCATCGAGCAGGACGCGGTCCTGAGCCGCCAGGCCTTCATTGGCTCGCTGGAACTGGATACCAACGACATCAGCCTGCAGCACGTCCAGTTGCATCTGGCGATTTATGACCATGACGGCAATGTCGTCGCCAGCGATGTCTTCGCCGTCAGCACGACCGAACTGAGCGGCATCGCCGCGCTCGACGGCACCGCCGACCTTGCGCAGGATTCGGCGCTGAAGGCCGAGTTCACCTTCCTGCCGAGCCTCCTGGCCGCGGCCGACGGTCCCGAGGATTACAGCATCGGCGGCACCCTGACCTACGAAGGCGACGGCGTTCCCTACGAACTCGACCTGGCTCCGGTCGAGGTCCACGTCCTGCCGCAGGCCGAACTGGTGCTGCGCTATTTCGAGCAGCGCGACGTCATCGGCGACGACCCCTTCACCGACGATACGGTCGAACCGTCGCAGCCCTTCGTCCTCGGCGTCCAGGTGACCAATGTCGGCGCCGGCACGGCCAACGACTTCCACATCGATTCCGCCCAGCCGCACATCGTCGATAACAAGAAGGGGCTGCTGATCGACTTCACCATCGAAGGTTCGCAGGTCGACGGCACCTCACCGACCGGCAGCCTGACCGCCCAGTTCGGCGATATCGCGCCGGGCGAGACGCGTACGGGCGTGTGGTATCTGGAATCCACCCTTCAGGGGCACTTCGTCGACTATTCGGCCACCTTCGAGCACGTCAATGCGCTGGGCGGCAGCGAACAGTCCCTCGTCAAGAGCGTCGAGGTCCATGAAACCATCCATGCCGGCGACGTCGATGGCGATGGCAAGGCCGACTTCCTGACCAACGATACGCCAGACCTCAACGACACGCCCGACATGCTCTACGTCTCGACCGGTGCGACCGCGGCGGTGGCGACAACCGGACTGACGCTGACGGCGACCGGCGCCGTGACGGCGCGTGTCGTCGCCGACGGCGCACACACCGGCTGGGTCTATGGCGACGTCCTGGCGCCGGAAGGCATGCACGTGGTCAGCATCACCCGCGCCGACGGCACGGCGCTGAACGCGGGCCAGTTCTGGACGACAGACCGCACCTTCGGCAACGCCGCCCTGCGGCCGGTTTATGAAACACGTCTTCATGTCGTCGACGATCACGCGACAGCTTACTATACCGTCACCTTCGCACCGGATTCGACGGCAGTGCCGGTCAGCCGGGCCGATGCGCTGACAACGAACGAGGACACAGTCCTGGCAGCCAATCTTTTCGCGGACAATGGTTCGGGCGCCGACTCAAATGCAACATCGATCGCGATGATCAACGGAGCCGTCATCCCGGCAGATGGCGTCATCGTCCTGGCGTCGGGCGCCCGCCTGACCATCGGCGCGGATGGTGCGGTGAGCTACAATCCCAATCATCGTTTCGATAGTCTGGCCGCCGGAGCGCAGGTGACTGACCATTTCACCTACCAGCTCAGCGGCAGCACGAGCGCGTCCGACGTGACGGTCACCATCACCGGCGTCAACGATGCGCCGTCAGGCGCCTTGACGGCGGCTCTGGCCGGCGGAACCGAGGATTATGCCTACAGGTTCACGGCGGCTCAGTTGCTGAAGGGCATGACCGACGCCGAGGGCGACAGCATGACGGTGGCGAATGTCACCGCCGACCATGGCGCGCTCACCGATAATCACGACGGCACCTACCTGTTCACGCCAAATCCAGGCTATGCCGGCATCGTCACGCTGCACTTCAGCGTATCCGACGGCCATGGCGGGACCACGGCGGTAGAGCGGCAGGTTACGCTGGCGGCCTTCAATCACGTGCTCACCGGCACGGCGAGCGCCGACCACCTGAACGGCTCGCTGGCCAGCGATGTGATCAACGGCCTCGGCGACAATGATATCCTGTCCGGCGACACAGGTAATGACCGGATTGACGGTGGCCAAGGCTCCGACCGGATGTACGGCGGGGCAGGCAACGACATCTACTATGTCGACAATACCGGCGACCGCGCTTACGAGACCGGCGCCGGCGGCGTCGATACCGGCGGGATCGACAAGGTCTATTCCAGCGTCAACTTCACCCTTGGGCAGTACATCGAGAACCTCGAACTGACCGGAACCGGCGACGTCCATGCTACCGGTAACGATCTGAACAACATCCTCACCGGCAACGCGGGCAACAACACGCTCAACGGCATGGGCGGCGCGGACCGGATGTACGGCGGTGCGGGCAACGACATCTACTATGTCGACAATACCGGCGACCGTGCTTACGAAACGGGCGCCGCAGGCGCGGATACGGGCGGGATTGACCGCGTTTATTCCTCTGTCAGTTTCACCCTGGGCAGCTATATCGAGAACCTGACCTTGACGGGCGCGGACAACATCAACGGCACCGGCAATTCCCTCGACAACATCATTGTCGGCAACAGCGGCAACAATATTCTGGTTGGTGGCGGCGGCCGTGATGCTCTTACTGGCGGAGCAGGTTCGGATACGTTCCGTTTCGGTCCCGGAAGCGGGGCAGACACCATTCGCGACTTCCACGCCTCCGAGAACGACAAGATCGACCTGTCGGCCTACCATGCCCACGCGACCGCGATCATCCATCAGTCAGGCACAAGCGTGATTATCGATCTGGGGTCCGGAAACATGGTCACGGTACTCAATGCAATAGCCACCGACACCGCGTTTCTCAGCCACATAGCCTGGTAGAAAATGTCAAAATCTGCTGCACCTTGGATATCGAACTCCACTGGATTTCCACCGTGAAGCCAGGACATTTGCTGGATAAGCAAACTTTCGAGCTATGCCGATTTCCCCGGTTGGCCGAGCAACGGAAGTCTCTCCGTGCGCCTGGACGGCTGTATCCTGTGCGAGTCAAGACGACGAATCCGAAACGGATAACAAGATTGTTGGCGCGGCCGTCAGAAAAAGTTCCGCCGCGCCCGAAGGCAACGGTCCTGGCTTAACCTTGCAATAGGCGCCAATAACGCGCCATTTATAGGCTATTCGGCGGCAAGTGCGACGTGCTCCTCGAATATTTCATTAAGGGCATCTTGCGTTTTCTGCATCGTTGGCAAGCTTGGCCAGTCCACTTTGTTTTCCAACAGGAAGGCCAGTATGCGCCGCGTCATTACGGCAGTTGGTGCAGCGTGGCCATCACCCCACCTCCGGATGAATAGCCGAATATTCCCGCCCGGCGTGATGTTGTTACACCGGTCCCACGATAGCGGAAGGTCGCCTGTCATCGCGTCGATAGGGCTTGGCGTGCGTCCGGGTATGCCAGTCGGGAAGGTTCTGGAGATAGATGACGCCATTGCCGGCATATCTGTCGCGATAGAGGCTCACCAGGTCGCAGGTCGCGAGCGCCGGCAACCGGTCGATGAATCGCTCCATGTCGGGTTCGCCGAAGCAAGCCGCCCCGATTTTCTGGATATGTCGTGGGTCATACCGGCGAACATCCGTCTGAGGATTCCAGACATAGGACATCGACCGCGGGTATTGCTGGCCGAACAGCAATGACGCAAAGCCGCCGGCCGATCCGCCCCAGAACAGCACGTGCGATGCCCGTCCTCGCCTTATAAGCTTGTCGATCACGCGCTTCATGATGGCTTGCAGGGGGAAGCCGGACTTCCCCAGGTACCAGCCGATCGCCAGTCGCTCATTATTGTGCAGGGTTGGGTCCGAAAACGACACATAGCTCACGTCGGGGCCGAGGCTTGCGCGACAGACAGACCGAGAAAAACCGGCATCTGCGGATATTTCGTGCGTTCCAAAGCGCCGTCAAAATGTACAACTAGCGGTGCGCCCTTGACCATGTGCACAAGCATGTCAATCGAGCATGCCTCACCGCCGATACGATGGATGCCGCTTTCGACGCGCGCGAGATCGAACTCGTCAATATTGGCGTGGTTGATTACTGGCAGTCGGTATCGCTCTGATAGGTCCACGTCATCCCCGGAATTCTATTCTTAAACTGCAAAAATTAACACCATGGCGAGAGGTTTAGCAGAGAAATCGTCGGGGCCCAACCGTTACGGAGGGCCTCACGATCTCCGCCCGCTCGTATTATCAGCGAAAAGGCCATAGCCGGAAGATAATGTGTTGACGGTGCCACGCTTCTGTGGACGCGTGAACGGATCGTGGAACGCGCAGACACGGTCCGCCGCGCTTTACGCTTATATCAAGCCGGAAAAGCTGATGTCGCTGATTGTTTGATAGATCCCCTCGATCGGGCCCCGGCGGCGACGTCACGTAACCTTCGACCGCAAGGCGGCCAATTCCGCCGGCATGACCTTGATTACGCCCGAATAAGCGCTTAACTTCTCCCCATGAACATGCATACCCGCCCGCCGCTGCCCGACCAGGCCATCATCCATTATGGTGACGGCGACTACACGGTCATGCGCCCGGGCAGGTTCGTCATCTGCGCCGTTTCGGGCCGGCACATACCGCTGGAAGCGTTGCGCTACTGGAATCCCCGGACCCAGGAAGCCTATGCCGGGCCCGAGGAGGCGACCAAAGCTTGGAAAAGCCTGCACAATCTCTGACGCGCCGGTCCGCCCTGGCGATGGCCCTTGCCGCCGCCCTGCCCGCGCGCGCCGATGACGGCGGCCTCAACCTCAGGGGCCGTTTCCTGCAAAGTGGTTATGCCGTCGGCCAGGCCGCGCCCGGCGCCGACATCGTTGTCGACGGCGTGTCGCGCGGCCCTGCCTCGTCCGCCGGCTGGTTCTATGTCGGCTTCGACCGCGACGCTCCGGCGGCATCGACCATCGCCTCCGGCGGCCGGAGCGCGACCCTGGCCATCACGCCGCAGACGTACGATATCCAGCGCGTCGACGGTCTGCCGCAACAGACGGTGACACCGACCGATCCCCAGGTGCTCAAGCGCATCGAGCACGATACAGCGCTGAAGAACGCCGCGTTCGCCAGCCGGGCGGATATCGACGCCTTCAAGGGCGGTTTCACCTGGCCGCTCGACAAGTTCGTCGTCTCCGGCCATTTCGGCAACCAGCGCGTCCTCAACGGTACGCCGAAGAGCCCGCACATGGGCTTCGACATGGCTGCGTCCCAGGGCACCCCGATCCATGCGCCGCAGGACGGGCTCGTCGTCCTGGCCGAGCCGGACCTGTTCTTCGAGGGCGGGCTGGTGCTGATCGACCACGGCCAGGGGCTGATTTCGATGTACCTGCACCAATCGAAGGTCGTGGCGAAGAAGGGCCAGATGATTCGGCAGGGACAACTGATCGGCGAAGTGGGCATGAAGGGCCGCGCCACCGGACCCCACCTGTGCTGGCGGCTGAAATGGCTCGACCGCCACATGGATCCCAGCCTGATGGTGGCCTGAAACCGCCCGACCAGCGAAAGAACGTCGTTATTCAGATATTTGGCCAATTGCGAGCGGTCGTCGTTCCATAATTGACAACGGCGTTATCGGTGCTGAAGCGAAAGATTCGCTTGAATCGATTGCGAATTTCATCATAACAGGGTTCGGCGCAACCTGTTACGCAATCGTTTTCACCCGGACCGCTCCCGAACCGCATGGCCGACTACAGTAGCCTGAAAATCCTGCTGATCGAAGACAACCAGCACATGCGGTCGATCATCCTGGCCATCCTGAAAGGGTCCGGCATCCGCAACGTGCGCGAATCGCGCGACGGCGCCGAAGGGCTGGAAATGCTGCGGCAGTATCCCGCCGACATCGCCCTGGTCGACTTCAACATGGAGCCGATCGACGGGGTCGAGTTCACGAAGATGCTGCGCAATGCCGGCGACAGCGCCAATCCCTACCTGCCCGTGGTCATGGTCACCGGCCATTCCGAGCGTTCGCGCGTGGTCCAGGCGCGCGACGCCGGCGTCAACGAATTCGTGGTCAAGCCGCTGACGGCCCGCGCCTTGCTGAGCCGGCTCGATTCGGTCATCATGCGCCCGCGTCCCTTCATTCGCTGCAAGAGTTATTTCGGCCCGGACCGGCGCCGCACTTCGGACGCCAACTATCCCGGCCCTTACCGGCGCAATACCGACGGGGTGTTTTAAAGCCGGCTTCGCCCATTAACGAATCGTTGGCGCGAGCAGCAAATCACGCAATAGTCGCGCAAGTGATTCTGCCCGCGTTCCGGGCGGTTGGGACCTCGCCTATGGGAAAACTTACCTCCGTCCTGATGATGGGCGTCTATCTGGTGGCCGGCATGATCATCGCGGTCACGTTGTACCGCGGCGGCGCCGAGGTCGGCACCTGCGTCGCCGCCCTGATCGGCGTCATGGCGCTCGGCATGGCCTTCCACGCCCTGGTGACACAATATCTGGGTGAGCGGCGCATCACCCGCGACGTCGACCTGGTCCGCGACGCCCACCGCCTGATGGTCGACGCCATCGACTCGACGCAGAAGGACATGATCGAGCTGGCTGACCGGGTGCAGAACCAGCGCACGACGCGGTCCGAGGAACTGACCTCGGAGGTGCGGATGCTGGAGGACCTGGTGCGCAAGCTCGGCGAAAGCATCGAGGACCGGCTGGCTGAATGGCAGTCGGGCCCGGCGCCAGTCTATGGCACCCCCGCCCAGAACGCCAAGGAAGCGCAGGCGATGGCGCTGATCGAGACGATCCGCGAGGCGCTGACCGAGAACCGCGTCGATCTCTATCTGCAGCCGGTGGTCAGCCTGCCGCAACGTAAGACCATCTTCTACGAAAGCTTCTCGCGCCTGCGCGACATGACCGGCCGGGTGCTGATGCCGGCCGAGTACCTCAACGTCGCCGACGCCGAGGGGCTGGTGCCGTCGATCGACAACCTGCTGCTGTTCCGCTGCGTCCAGATCGTGCGCCGCCTGGCCAAGCAGGACCGGCGCGTCGGCATCTTCTGCAACATCTCGCTGACCAGCTTGCGCGACGAGGTATTCTTTCCGCAGTTCCTAGAATTCCTGAACGAGAACAAGGACTTGGCCGGGGCTCTGATCTTCGAGCTCGGCCAGGACGCCTTCGCCATGCGCGGTTCGACCGAGGCGCGCAACATGGCCAAACTCGCCGACCTTGGCTTCCGCTTCTCGATCGACAAGGTATCGACCATCGACTTCGACCTGCAGGACCTGCATCGATCCGACGTGCGCTACGTCAAGATCGGCGCCAACCTGCTGCTGGAGCAACTGCTCGACATCGAGGGCAAGCCGGCGCTCAAGTTCCTCAAGGACATACATGCCGGCGATTATGCCGGTCTGCTGGCGCGCTACGGCATCGAGGTCATCGCCGAGAAGGTCGAAAGCGAGAAGCAGGTGGTCGATATCCTCGATATCGGCATCGGCTACGCCCAGGGCCACCTGTTCGGCGAACCGCGCGCCATCAAGGAGCAGGTGCTGGCCGAAACCGACCCGCCGGCGGGCTTCATCAAGGCCACCCTGCCGCAACAAAGGCGGCGTGCGTAAAGACCAGCCTCAGCCCTTGAAATTTCGGGGTTTTCCGTCAGATTGCGGCCATGTCCGAGCCAGAACCTTCTGCCGCCTCCGTCCGTCTCGATGTCTGGCTATGGCGTGCGCGTTTCTTCAAGACGCGGGCGCTGTCGGCGAAAGCCTGCGAATCGGGCCACATCCGGTTGGAGCGTTTCGGCCAGGTGACCCGGGTCGAGAAAGCGTCCCAGGCGGTGAAACCTGGCGACCGGCTGATCTTCCCCATCGGGGTGCGGCTGATCGACGCAGACGTGCTCGATATCGGCGAACGGCGCGGTCCGGCGCCCGAGGCCCAAGGTCTTTATCGCCTTAACCCCTAAACCGTGAGATTAGAACAAATGGCGCTCAAGACTCTTGACCGGGCGTGCGCAAAATTGCATGACGCACACGGATAAAAAAGGCGTGTCCGCATATGACCTACATCGTTACCGACCCCTGCGTGAAGTGCAAGTTCATGGACTGTGTCGAGGTCTGTCCGGTCGATTGCTTCTACGAAGGCGAGAACTTCCTGGCCATCAACCCGGACGAATGCATCGATTGCGGCGTCTGCGAGCCGGAGTGCCCGGTCGACGCCATCAAGCCCGACACCGAGGACGAGAACGGCAAGTGGCTGGAAATCAATACCAAATACGCCGCCGTATGGCCCAACATCTCCGAGAAGGGCACGCCGCCGGACGACCGCGAGCAGTACGAGCGCGAAACGGGCAAGTTCGAGAAATATTTTTCGGAAAAGCCCGGGACGGGCAGCTGACCGGACGCGCATGACGACGCAGGCTTGTGTGATGTAACAATTTAACGTTCGTGCCAGCCGTTCCCTATCCAGACTTTATTTTGTCGTAAAATTGTGATATTCCTTTCTCCGTTGCAAGAGTCGCGGTGGCCTTCCCCTATCCTCTCCGGATACCGTCCCTAAGACCTCACGCAAATCTTCGTTTGTTTTTATTGCATCCCTTCCGCGCAAGTGTTCGCGGAACCGGACGCGCCATCGCGCAGGTCGGATACAACCTTGTCATAGTCTGGAAGTGACGCTGAAACCCAAGCTTCGGCACCCCGGTGTCCCGAGCGCTGGTTTTTGTGCGCCGCTATCCCTGGATCGTTCCCCTCCCCGGTTACGGCCCAGGATATCCCGACATCTCAAGGACGAATCGCCGCCCTGCCCAGCTTTGAGCGAAAGGCCCTGACCATGTCAGCAGACACCCTCACCCTCGTACGTCATGATTTCAGCGTAGGCGACAAGGTCGTCTATCCGGCCCACGGCGTGGGCACCGTCGCGGCGATCGAAGTGCAGGAAGTGGCCGGCCTGACACTGGAAGTCTTTGTCGTCACCTTCGACCACGAAAAGATGACCCTGCGCGTTCCGACCCGCAAGGCCAAGACCGCCGGCCTGCGTCACCTCGCCGAGGCCGCCGTCATGTCGCAGGCGCTTGGCACGCTCAAGGGTCGCGCCCGCGTCAAGCGCACCATGTGGTCGCGCCGCGCCCAGGAATATGAAGCCAAGATCAACTCCGGTTGCCTCGTCTCGCTGGCCGAGGTGGTCCGCGACCTGCACCGTTCCGACAGCCAGCCCGAGCAGTCCTATTCCGAGCGTCAGCTCTACGAATCGGCGCTCGACCGCATGGCGCGCGAAGTTGCCGCCATCGAGAAGATCGACCGCGACGCCGCCGTCGCCCTGCTCAACAAGAACCTTACCAAGGCGGCGTAAGCCTTCGCCTGTTGCGAATTGAAAAGCCTCCCGGTTCGCCGGGAGGCTTTTTCAATGGGTGCCCCGACGCCCCGGATCAGTGCGCCATGCGGAACGAGATGGCGATGGTGGCCGGGCCGGGCGGGCCAGAGGTCTGGGCCACGGACGACGACACACGCACGAGAAGGCCGCCGCCCTGGGCCGAACGCATCTGGCTCAGTGCCGGCGCGGCGCGCAGGAGCGCGGTGTATAAGGCCTGCGAACGTTGCAGGGTCAGATCGGCGGCGGCGCGTCCCTCGGACGTGGTGGCGTCAACGGCGGCATGGGCGCCGACATTGACCGCCTGTAGCTGGCCCAAGCCGGCCGGACAGCCCGCCGGGTGTTTGACGCCGTTGCTGAAGCACGGCAGGCGATCGGTCAGGCTCCTGCCGACCTTGGCGACGATATCCTCACCATTGGCCGACAGGGTCGCGCTGCCATCATCGAATAGCTCGCCGGCGGAAAAGGTCAGCCCGCCCTTGTCCTGGCTGGGATTGAGCTGCTCGGCCATGAGGTCGGAGCCCACCGAGGCGACAAGGTCCGCCTGGCCGGCATCAGCCTGGGCGGCGGCCGCCGCCGTCGCCGACGTCGTCTGGGTCAGGGCGGAGGTGGCGGCATGGAACTGCAGCGCGAAATAGCTCAGCATGATGATGAAAATGAACACCACGCCCACCATCATGTCGGTCATCGAAATGTAGTAGCTTTCGCCTTCCTCGACCTCGTGCGAACGGCGGTGGCGGAACTTCATGACGCCGCCTTGGCCGCCGCCCCTCCGAGCGCCGTTTCCAGCCGGCGCAGGCTTTGCAATTG
>CAYYTA010000032.1:0-7569 GCA_964474575.1 uncultured Caulobacteraceae bacterium
ATGATCGCCATCAGCGCGGTCTTCGAGGTCGACAGCAGCGTCACGATGATCATGCCGGCGGCCACCACAGCCCAGAACCAGCGCCGCGACGGATTGGTCAGGGCCGAGGCCACCGCGGCGACGAAACCGATCGCCATGGCCGCGCCGAGGTTGTTCTTTTCCAGCCACATGCCGCGCCACGCCCCGACGAACAGTTCCTGCATCCGCCCCATGTGCGGGAACAGCACGGCCAGCACGATCGAACCCGCCATCATGCCGCCGAAGGCCACGGCGACGAGTTCGCTCAGGCGCGCCCACGAAAACCGCGCCGCCAGGGCGTAGGCTGAGAATACAGTCATGAACAGCGCGATCCAGCGCCGGATCGTGCCGGAGGGATCGATCGACCACAGCACCGACGCGAGGCACATGCCGATCAGGGCCAGCATCAGCGGCGTCCGCCAGCTGGCGTCGAGCAGCCGCTTTCGGCAGAACCAGGCCAGCACGAAGGCCCCGGCATAGAAGGGATAATAGAAATAGCGGATCAGCGCCCCCGACGACGCCTGGTCGGTGGTGTAGCCGAACAAAGGCGCCTGCCACGCCTGCGAGAAGGCGAACAAAAGCGCCACACCGCACAGCAGCGACAGCCACGATCCGCGCCAGTCGTCGATGAAGGCGTCGAGCGCCCGAGTCACAGCCCGGCAAAACGGCTCAGCCGCCGCAAGCCTCCCTTGCCGGTGTCGCGCGCGCGGTTGTAGACCATGCCGATCAGCCGGCCGCCGGCCTGTTCGATGTCATTCCTGAGATTGACGCGCCCCTGGACGTCGCCCTCCTCCTCGCTGACAACGAGGATCACCCCGTCCATCAGCGGCGCCAGTTGCAGCGCCGCCCCCGAGCGGTCCATGGCGGGCAGGTCGACCACCACGGTCTGGGCATGGATGCGCAACGCCCCCCAATAGGAGGTGCGGTCAAGCAGCTTCACCCTTTGGCCCGGGGCCAGGTTCTGCTGGCGGAAGCGCGTCACCCACAGCTTCTGCGCCAGGAACGGCCGCGCGGTCAGATACTTGCTGTCGGGTATGGCCAAGCCATCCTTGCCGCGCGCCGGCGGCCGGATGGCGAAGAAGACCGAGCCGTCGGGCGTGGCCTGGCTGAGCGCGCCGGGCGGACCGAAACGCGCCGCGTCGCCGCCCAGCTCGATCATCTGGGTCTGGCGCCTGAGGTCGGCGTCGACCAGCCATACAGGCTTCCTGGCGAAGGCCGCCTCGCAACGGGCATATTCGCGCGCCACGGTCGACACGCCCTCGCCGGTAAAGGCCGAGACGAACATCAGCACGCGGCCGCGCGGGCTTTGCGGCCGCCCCAGCGCCGCCATCAGGTCGGCCATTTCGCGCGTCAGATCAACCATGTCTCAAGCACCCGGAACGCGCGGAAACGCGAATCGCCGGCCAACTGTCGCAAAGGCGGCTTTCGGGATCAAGCACGCCTACGCCGCCTTCCTGCCCGCCGTCGCCAGCACCGGCAGGTCGAGCGCCCGGGCCGCCATGTCGGCATTGACGAAGCCCTTGCGGGTATAGACGCGCAGCAGGCCGGCGCACAGGGCGGTGAAGCCGGCGCACAGGAACGACAGGATCAGCACCACACGCCTGAAGCTCTTGGGCTTGTCGGGCAGGCTCGGCCGTTCGACCACGCGCACGGTGTCGTCCGAGGTCTTGGCCATGTCGCGGCTGGCCTCGGTTTCCTGCAGCTTCTGGGTCAGCGTCTTGATATTGCCGAGAAGCGCGTCGCGCTCGGACGCCATGCCGTTGTACCGGGCCTCGAGCCCGGTCATGCCCTGGAGCCTGGCCGTCGCCTGGTCGGCCTGCTGCTGCAGGGCGGCGGCGCGGCCGCGCAGGGACGACAGCTCGGCCTGCACGTCGAGCTTCTGCTGCAGAACCTGCTGGTAGACCGGATTGGCGCCCATCTTGTGCGACTGCTCGCCGATGCCGCCGCCGGACTTCATCTGCGCCTGCAACGAAGCGATAGTGGCGTCGATGTCCTTGACCGGCTGCGCCGTCGGCTGGTAGCGGCCGAGCAGTTCCTGGCGCTGCTCCTGCAAGGCCGTGATCTTGTTGGGCACGGTCAGGTCGAGGTCGCGCTCGGTCGAGATTTCCGGCGCCAGGGTGGCCAGGTTGGCGTCAAGCTCGGTCAGCTTGGCTTCATCGGTGGCGATCTGGGATTGCGCGTCATTGAGGTTCGACATCGCCGTGTCGCGAAGCTTGGACTGCGTCGCCTTGTCGGCGTCGAAATCGCCGATGCCGTTGGCGGCGAGGAACTGCTGGATCTGGTCGTTGGTGTCGGTCAGCTGGTTCTGGAAGGTCTGCACCTGGGCCTTGAGCGCCGGCGCGCGGTCGTTGGCGTAGACGCGGTCGCGGCGGTACTGGACGTAGGTATCGATCAGGTCGTTGAGGATGGTCGCGGCCGACATGGCGTTGGCGTGCTTGAAGCTCAGCTGCACCACGCTGTTGGCCGGCGCGGTCGAGACGCCGAGGCCCGACTGCATGACCTTGAGCGCCGCGGCGTCGGCCTCCGCCTTCTGGGCGTCGGTCTTCGGGTTCCACAGGGCCGGCGTGTCGGGCAGCACCACCTTGTAGCCGGCCCTGGCGATGACCAGCCGCTTCAGTTCATCGGAATTGAGGATGGCGGCTTCGGACTGCACCACCTGGTCGATGGTCGCCGTGGCGCCGGCGGCCAGGTCGCCCGTCGCCGGGTTATAGACATAGTCCTGGCCGAGCTGCATGGTGAGCGTCGCATTGGCGGTGTAGGTCGACGGCATGGTCATGGCGACGCCGAAACCGACGCCGAAGATGCACACGAAGACCATCATCATGAGCACGATCTCGCGCGGCAGGAGGCCGAAGATGTCCTCCAGCTCCAGCTGCGGCCGCGTCACAACCGTTGTCCTTGGCGCCTCGGCCATATCCTTCCTTCGCGGCTGCGCGCCGTCGCGATGCCGCAACGGCACCACCCTGGCGTCATCCTCTTCCCATGGGTCGTCAGCGTGCATGGATTCTCGGGTTCGGAACACGGCGAATCTTAAAAAATTCATCGCCTTGGTTAACCTATCGGCGCAGGCGTTAACGAATCTTTACGCTTTTGCGGGTTTTGCTCGGGTCATACGGAAATTCCCGGGACTCGAGTCGGTGATCACGCGCAGGAGCCTTTGTCTGGCCAGTCTCGGCCTCGCCGTCGCGGCTCAGGCGCGCGCCCACGGGCATATGCCGGCCGCCCCCGACATTCCCTTCGCCACCTGGAGCGACGACGAGCCGCTCTATACCTTCTTCCCCGGCGACAAGGTCGAGGTCCAGGTGCCGGCCGCGCCGGAGCTGAACCGCCAGACCCAGGTGGGCCCCGACGGCCGCATCACCCTGCCGCTGATCGGCCAGGTCATGGCGGCCTACCGCACCGTCCCCGACCTCCAGGCCGACATCCGGGCCCGCTACGCCGACGGCGTTCTGCTCGATCCCGGCGTCGAGGTCTTTCCCGGCGACACCACGCCGATGCAGGTCCTGGTCGGCGGTGAGGTCAAAAACCCTGGCCCGGTCGCCATGACCGGCGACATGGACACGCTCCAGGCGGTGTTCGCCGCCGGCGGCTTCCTGTCAAGCGCCAAGCGCGAGCGCGTCATGATCATCCGCCGCGGCCGCAACGGCGGCGCCATGCAGCGCATCGTCGACCTGAAGGACCCGCTGAAGGGCAAGGCATCGGACATGGTGGCCCTTCGCCGCCTCGACATCGTCTATGTCCCGCGCACCAATGTCGCGGTCGCCGGCGAATGGGTCAATGCCTGGATCAATACCCTGATCCCCGGCGGCGTCCTCAACTACTTCTCGTACCGCACGTTCAACTGATCCTCATTCGGGCAGCACGTCAGGCCACATCTGCGCGCCGTGAAGTACGCGCAGGATGCGCACGGTCTGGCCCGTGACCGTGTAGGAAACCACATAGGGCGACTTCTGGATGACCAGTTCGCGGGTCGTATCGACGCGTCCGGGACGGCCGGCCTCCGGATACTGGATAAGCGTACGGACCTGGCTGGCCATGCGCTCGTCGACAAGCACGGCGGCGCGGGAATTTCCGCTTCAAGGTAGTCGAAAATCCGCTCCCGGTCCGTCATGGCGAATGGACCATTCCAGCCTCACGCGCCGTTCCCCCCGGCCTTGCGCAAGGCGGCTCCGCGGCGGCGGGCAAAATGCGCCTCGACGTCGCCATTCGCCAGAGCAGGACGATCATCCTCCAGCGCCTCGCGAACCCGGGCGCGAAACCAGGCGTCATGCGCCGCCGGGTCGGTAGCCAGGCCCGGCGGCAAGGCGCCTTCATGCGCGACGCGGGTCAAAAGCATGCGAACGGCGTCGGAAAGCGTCAGCCCCATGCGGTCGAGCACCTCACCGGCGCGTTGCCTGATTTCCGGATCGACGCGGGCCTGGACAAGGCTGGTGGCAGCCATGACAAGATCTCCTTATGCGGAGTTCTTGTACTTCATTTGAATGACAAACGCCAGCTTGATATTACGCCGCCTTCGACACCACCGCGCGGTAGACGCGCGTGCAGTTGCGGCCGGCGGCCTTGGCGGCGTAGAGCGCCTTGTCGGCCAGGGCCACCAGCGGCGTCAGCTCCGGCTCCGGCGAGTCCGACCAGTGCAGGCCGAAGCTGGCGGTGACCAGGCGGTCGACCTCGAAATCGTAGGCCTCGACGCAGGTCCTGAGCTTCTCGGCGATGCGGTGCGCCGCCTTGCGGTCGACGTCGGCGCAGACTACGATGAACTCCTCGCCGCCCCAACGCGCCGCCATGTCGGCGACGCGGATATTGCGGTTTATCACGTCCGCAAACGCCGCCAGCACCTGGTCGCCACGATCGTGGCCATAGGTGTCGTTGAGCGACTTGAAATGGTCGATGTCGATCAGGATGACGGCAATCGACGGCGCCTGCCGCCGCTCCTTGACCAGGGCATCGAAGCGTTCGTTGAGCCCGCGCCGGTTGAGCAGCCCGGTCAGGTCGTCGCGACGCGCCGCCTCCCACGCCTCGCGCAGCGACAGCGCCTCGAGCATCCGCCGTTCCTTGAGCGCCCGCCGCAGATTGCCGACGCGCCAGCCGAGATAGAGCACGATCATCACGATCCAGATGCCGAGGATCAGCGAATACCACTGGGCGTCGCTCAGAATGGCGCTGCGGATGGCGATGTCGCGCACCTTGAATTCGTGGTGGCCCAGCGGCGCTTCCGAGCCGGTCTCGACGATCAGCGAGGTAATGTCGTCGAATTGCGGCCGGCCGAACTCCGGCGGCAGCTTGCGTTTGCGCAGCCACCAGTCGGCGACGCCGAAATCGGTCGGCACGAACTCGACGCGCTGGGTGCGGCCAGGCGCGGTGTCGGCCTCGACGCGGAGATATTTCGGGCTTTCGTCGTCGGCCTTGTCGCTGTAGCGCGGATCGAAATTCTTCAGGTGGACGCGGAAGGAGGTCGAGGCCCCGCTGTAGTCGAGGGTGATCGCCAGCGAACGCATGTTGCTGAGATTGAGGCCGTGCGTGCCGCGGTTGCGGTCGATGAACAGCTCGTAGCCGCAGTAGGGGTAGGCGTTGCCGGCCCTGAGCTCGCAATCCCAGTGCAGCGGCCCGAGGTCGCGCACCGTCGTGCCGCCGCCGGCGTCGTGGTCGGAAAAGACGAGATGGCTGTTCGCCGCCGTCGTACCCGGCGTAAAATGAAGGGTGCGCTCAAGCAGGGCGTCCTTCCATACCAGGGTCGCCGCCGTGAGCAGCAGCAGGCACAGAAGCGCCATTTCGAAACCGGCGCCCGCCATGAGGCGAACGGCCTTGCCGGTCCCGCCGGCGACACGATTTTGAAAGCCTTTGATACGCAAGGCGGTCACAGCCTCAACTGAAAATGCTGAATCTTTCCATGACCATGTTACGCGAGAAACTTAAGCGGACCGTGAAGCTTTATTGTTAACGGGCAGGTTGCGGCGTTGCCGGCTTGACCTTGGGTCCGCGCGAGCGCCATCATGCGGCGGCATTGGAGGATATGTCACATGAAAATATGGCTGCTCGCCGGGATCGCGGCTTTCGTCGCCGCGCAGGCGGTGGCGGAGGAACCACGGGACTGCTTCGACGCCAGGGTGCAGGCGCGGATCGTGCATCAGGTGTGGACCGATATACCGCGTTGCGGCGACGACTGTGTCGTCATGGACTGGCCGTGGTTTCTCGACCTGAAGATAAAGCGCGTGCTGGAAGGCACGGCAAAAAAAGGCGTCGTGAGGAACGTCCTGTCGGTCCAGCATACCTGCATGCGTAGTGTGGACCGGACATGGCTGCTGCGCCGGAATGCGGCCGGCGGCTTCAACGTCGTCCACGATCCCGACCAGGGCTCACCCTTGACGCTTTGTCCGGCGGAGGTGGCTCCGGTCGAGCCTTATATTGCGCCAGCCGATGGCAAGACGCTGGACGACCTGCGCCACGACGCCGACAGGCGCAACGGCGGCTGAACCGGATTTAAGCAGCGCAGCCGATGCGGCCGGCGTCGAGCCACTGGCGGGCCGCCTTCTGCGCTTCGGCAACGTCCTCGCGCTCCATCTCGCGGCTCAGTTCGCGGCGGTAGACGACCGCTTCCATCGAACCGCGCATGGCGGCCAGGTTGAACATCATGTGCGCCGAGATCAGGTCGACGGGCGCGCCGCCCTGGCCGGTCGAATACATCAGGCCAAGGCGGAACAGTTCGTCGCCGCCCATGTCTGGGGTCGGCAGCGGCAGGGTCTTGGTTTCGGTCTCAATCATCATTGTCAGATGCGCGCGTTTTGCGCGTCCCCTCTAAATTTCGATGAGGTGAGTTTTCCACCGCCCAATGAAATTAAAGTTAATTGCGACGTATAGGCTGAATTTTTTATGTAAACAACGACTTAATATTAATATAACTGTTTACAAATTTGCACCCTATTGTTAAATATCCGATAATATTAAAGCATAAATCATTTACAACCCGGAAATTACATGATTACGCCACCCCAAGGCACGACGGCGATCCGTTAACGACATAGTCGATGTCCCGATGATTCGTCACCCCCGTCCAGTCGAGACCGCCGCGTCAACCGCTCTTTAATCGTCACGCGTCCGTGTTAACCTTCGCCGTTTCATTCAGCTTCAGTTCACCTTGGCCCTGTCATAAAGGCGGCAAGACGATAATTTTATCGCCCAGCGTCTCAGGTCCGCGCCAAGCCCCTTCGATGAGAAGGCGACCTGATGTGACAAGAGGACGAACATGAACAGCAAGTTCAAACTGATGGCCGGCGCAGGCTTTGCCCTGGCCCTGTGCCTGGCGACCCCAGCCCTGGCGCAACATACCCACGGCGGCGGCGGTGGTCATGGCGGGGGCGGCCACAGTGGCGGCCAGCACCACGACAGCTGGCGCAGCGGCGGCGCGTCCGACTGGCACGGCGGCGGCAATCGCGGCGGCAGCACCGAAACCTACACCCCGCCCCCGGCGCCCCCGCCCCCACCTCCGCGCGCCGACAACGATGGCGGCGGCCATAGCTGGGGCGGCGGCAACCGTGGCGGCAATCGCGGCGGCGG
>CAYYTA010000033.1:0-42298 GCA_964474575.1 uncultured Caulobacteraceae bacterium
GTTCGCCCAGCGTCAGGAATACGCCAAGCTGCTGCATCAGGACCTGAAGATCCGCAAGATGCTGAAGGAAAAGCTGAACGCCGCCGGCGTTTCGCGCATCATCATCGAGCGTCCGCACAAGAAGTGCCGCATCACCATCTATGCCGCCCGTCCGGGCGTCGTGATCGGCAAGAAGGGCGCGGACATCGACAAGCTGCGCAAGGACGTAAGCCAGCTGACCGAAGGCGAGGTGTTCCTCAACCTGGTTGAAGTGCGCAAGCCCGAAGTCGACAGCCAGCTCGTCGCCGAATCGATCGCCCAGCAGCTGGAGCGCCGCGTGGCCTTCCGTCGCGCCATGAAGCGTTCGATCCAGTCGGCCATGCGCCTTGGCGCCAAGGGCATCCGCATGAACCTGTCGGGCCGTCTCGGCGGCGCCGAAATCGCCCGCATGGAATGGTACCGCGAAGGCCGCGTGCCGCTGCATACCCTGCGCGCCGATATCGACATGTGCTTCGCCGAGGCCCTGACCACCTACGGCATCATCGGTGTCAAGGTGTGGATCTTCAAGGGCGAAGTCCTTGAGCATGATCCGATGGCCCAGGACAAGCGCTGGTCGCAGGAAGCTTCCGGCCCGTCGTCGAGCGAACGCCCGGAGCGCTCCGAGCGCGGCGATCGCAACAACCGCGGCCCTCGCCGCGACCGCAACAAGGAGAACTAAGCCATGATGCTCCCCAAGCGGACCAAGTACCGCAAGGCGTTCAAGGGCCGCATCCACGGCAACGCCAAGGGCGGCTATTCGCTCAACTTCGGCTCGTACGGCCTGAAGGCGCTCGAGCCCGAGCGCGTCACCGCCCGCCAGATCGAAGCCGCCCGCCGCGCCATCACGCGTCAGATGAAGCGCCAGGGCCGCGTGTGGATTCGCGTCTTCCCGGACCTGCCGGTCTCGGGCAAGCCGGCCGAAGTGCGCATGGGCTCGGGCAAGGGCGCGGTCGATCATTGGGCCGTGCGCGTCGCTCCCGGCCGCATCCTGTTTGAAATCGACGGTGTGCCGGACGACGTGGCGCGTGAAGCGCTGCGCCTCGGCGCCGCCAAGCTGCCGATCGGCACCCGCGTCGTATCCCGTCTCGACGCCGGCGTCGCCATGGCCGCGGAGTAAGAGACATGACCAAGATCGCCGACCTGCGCAGCAAGACGACCGACCAGCTGCAAGAGCAACTCCTGAACCTGAAGAAGGAGCAGTTCAACCTGCGCTTCCAGAAGGCGACAGGCCAGTTCGAAAAGACCCATCGCGTCAACGAGATCCGCAAGGATATCGCCCGCATCCGGACCCTGCTGACAGCCCAGAAGGCCGCCGGCAAGACCGCCGCTTAAAGGAAGACCACCATGCCCAAGCGCATTCTCGAAGGTCTGGTTGTCTCCGACAAGGGCGACAAGACCGTCATCGTCAAGGTGGAACGCACCGTCCTGCACCCGGTCCTGAAGAAGACCGTCCGCGTGTCGAAGCGTTACCACGCCCACGACGAAAACAACTCGTTCAAGACCGGCGAGGCCATCCGCATCATCGAATGCGCCCCGAAATCCAAGCTGAAGACGTGGGAAGTGCTCCCCAAGACCGCTTCGGCCGACGCTCAATAAAGGAAGTTTGATATGATTCAGATGCAAACTAACCTGGACGTCGCCGACAATTCGGGCGCACGCCGGGTCATGTGCATCAAGGTGCTGGGCGGCTCGAAGCGCCGCTACGCCTCGGTGGGCGACCTGATCGTCGTTTCGGTCAAGGAAGCGATACCGCGCGGCCGCGTCAAGAAGGGCGACGTCCTGCGCGCCATCGTCGTGCGCACGTCCAAGGATATCCAGCGCAAGGATGGCTCGGTGATCCGTTTCGACACCAATGCCGCCGTCATCGTCAACAAGTCGAGCGAGCCGATCGGCACGCGTATCTTCGGACCGGTTCCGCGCGAGCTGCGCGCCAAGAACCACATGAAGATCATATCGCTGGCTCCGGAGGTTATCTGATCATGGCCGCCAAGATCAAAAAGGGCGACACCGTCGTCATCCTGACCGGCAAGGACAAGGGCCGTCGTGGCAACGTGACCAAGGTGCTCGTCGAGGACGACCGCGTCGTCGTCCAGGGCGTCAACATGGTTCAGCGCCACACCCGTCCGAGCCAGGGCAACCCGAACGGCGGCATCGTCCGCAAGGAAGCCTCCATTCACGTTTCCAACGTGGCCCACGTCGACTCCAACGGCAAGGCGACCCGCGTCGGGTTCCGCACCGAAGGCGACAAGAAGGTCCGTTACGCCAAGACGACGGGAGATGTCATCTAATGGCCAAGTCCGCTGAAGATAAGTACGTGCCGCGCGCCAAGAAGGTGTACCTGGAAACGATCCGGGCCGCCCTGAAGGAAGAGTTCGGCTACACCAACGAGATGCAGGTGCCCAAGCTCGACAAGATCGTCGTCAACATGGGCGTCGGCGAAGCCACCGCGGACTCCAAGAAGGTCCAGGCGGCGATCAAGGACCTGGCCGCCATCACCGGGCAGAAGCCGTCGCCGACCCGTGCCCGCAAATCCGTCGCCACGTTCAAGCTGCGCGAAGGCATGGTCATCGGCGCCAAGGTGACGCTGCGCAAGGACCGCATGTACGAGTTCCTCGACCGCCTGGTCACCATCGCCCTGCCGCGCGTCAAGGACTTCCGTGGCCTGAACGGCAAGTCGTTCGATGGCCGCGGCAACTACGCCATGGGCCTCAAGGAGCACATCGTGTTCCCGGAAATCAATTACGACCAGATCGACCAGATGTGGGGCATGGACATCGTCGTCTGCACCACGGCCAACAGTGACCAGGAAGCCAAGGCGCTTCTGAAGCACTTCCAGTTCCCGTTCACGAACTAAGGGACGGGTAGAGAAAGCACATGGCAAAAAAATCCGCTGTCAACCGCAACGAAATGGTCAAGAAAATGGTCGCGCAATACGCGGCCAAGCGCGAAGCGCTCAAGGCGACCGCCAATAACGAAAGCCTGCCGCTTGAGGAGCGCTTCGAAGCGCGCCTGAAGCTGGCCAAGCTGCCGCGCAACTCGAACCCGACGCGCATTCGCAACCGCTGCGAAGTGACGGGCCGTCCGCGCGCCTATTATCGCAAGCTTCACATGAGCCGTATCGCGCTGCGGAAACTGGGCAACGAAGGCCAGATTCCGGGCATGACCAAGGCCAGCTGGTAAGGGGAGGAAGAAAAGATGTTCGTCAACGATCCTCTCAGCGACATGATCGCCCGCATCAAGAACGCGGCCCAGCGCCAGCGCTCCAAGGTGCTGACCCCGGCGTCGAAGCTGCGCGCTCACGTCCTCGATGTCCTCAAGGACGAGGGTTACATTCGCGGCTATTCGGTCGTCGAAACTCCGGGTGAGTTCCCGCAGTTCGAAATCGAGCTGAAGTACTTCGAAGGCCAGCCGGTCATCGCGGAAATTGCCCGTGTGTCCAAGCCCGGCCGTCGCGTCTATTCGTCGATCAAGGACCTCAAGCCGATCAAGAACGGCCTGGGGATCTCGATCCTGTCGACGCCGAAGGGCGTCATGTCTGACACAGCCGCCCGCGACGCGAATGTCGGCGGCGAAGTCCTCTGCCGCGTCTACTAACAAAGACGCGGCCAGCGGACACTTAAGGCAAGAAAGTTTGAGCCATGTCTCGTATCGGTAAGAAAGCCATTTCCGTACCCTCCGGCGTCAATGTGACGCTGGCGGGGCAGGACGTCACCGTCAAGGGGCCGAAGGGCCAGCTGGCGTGGAAGGTCGTCGAGGAAATCGAAGTCAAGCAGGACGGCAACGTCATCCACATCACGCCGCGTGGCGAAACCCAGCGTCACAAGGCGATGTGGGGCCTGTCGCGCACCCTGATCAACAACATGGTCAAGGGCGTGACCGAAGGCTACGAGCAGACGCTCGAAATGGTCGGCGTCGGCTACCGCGCCGCCATGCAGGGCTCGAAGCTCGAGCTGTCGCTCGGCTTCTCGCACCCGGTCGTTATCGATCCGCCGGCGGGCATCAAGTTCGAGGCGCCCAAGCAGACCGAAATCAAGATCAGCGGCATCGACAAGCAGCTTGTTGGCGAAGTCGCCGCCAAGATCCGCAAGATTCGCCCGCCTGAGCCCTACAAGGGCAAGGGCGTCAAGTATTCCGGCGAAAAGGTTCGCCGCAAGGAAGGCAAGAAGAAGTAAGTCTTCTTCAGGAAAGAAAAGATTATGGCCCTGTCTCCTCGTGAACAATCGGCTCGCCGGGCGCAACGCAACCGCACGCGCCTCAAGAAGCTGTCGAACGGCCGTCCGCGCTTGTCGGTCCACCGTTCGGACAAGAACATCTATGCCCAGGTCATCGACGACGCCAACGGCACGACCATCGTGGCCGCCTCGTCGCTGGAAAACGGCAAGGGCAAGTACGGCTCCAACCAGGCGGCGGCTTCGGCTGTCGGCAAGCTGGTGGCTGAGCGCGCGCTGGAAAAGGGCGTCAAGGACGTCGTTTTCGATCGCGGCAGCTACATCTATCACGGCCGGGTGAAGGCGCTGGCGGAAGCCGCGCGCGAAGCCGGTCTCAATTTCTAAGGAATCCCGAATGGCCCGTCCCAGCGAAAACCGCGGCGAGCGCCGCGACCGTACCGAGGAGCCCTCGGAATTCGTCGAAAAGCTCGTCGCCATCAACCGCGTCGCCGCCACCGTCAAGGGCGGCCGCCGCTTCTCCTTCGCCGCCCTCATGGTCGTCGGCGACCAGAAGGGCCGCGTCGGTTACGGTCACGGCAAGGCGCGCGAAGTGCCCGAAGCCATCCGCAAGGCGACCGAGGAAGCCAAGAAGTCGATGATCCGCGTTCCGCTTCGTGAATCGCGCACGCTGCACCACGACGGCTACGGCCGCTGGGGCGCGGGCAAGATTCAGATGCGCGCCGCCCCTCCGGGCACCGGCGTCATCGCCGGCGGTCCGATGCGCGCCGTGCTCGAAACCCTCGGCGTCTCGGACGTCGTCGCCAAGAGCCTGGGTTCGTCCAACCCCTACAACATGGTGCGCGCCACGTTTGAGGCCCTGAAGGTACAATCCTCGCCCCGCCAGGTCGCGTCCAAGCGCGGCATGAAGGTCGGTGATCTGCTGGCCCGCCGCAACGACGGCGCCTCGTCGCCGGAAGCGCTGGAGAGCTAAGTCATGGCAAAGGCACCTGCTAAAGCGGCCGAAAAGGCCACCATCACCATTAAGCAGACCGGTTCGCCGATCCGCCGCACCCCCGACCAGCGCGCCACCTTGTCCGGCCTCAAGCTGAACAAGCTGGGCCGCGTCGCCACCCTGGAAGATACGCCGTCCGTACGCGGCATGATCGCCAAGGTCCAGCACATGGTCGAAATCATCTCGTAACAAAGTCCTTCGGCCTCCGGCCTCAGTGTACTTAGTACGTGGTCAATATTGACAAATCCAAGCTCGGAGCGGCGCGAGAAGCGATTTCCGGGCTTGGATTTGACTTTTTTCCGGTTTGCCGGCATAGCCGCCAAACATTTTTCAAAGCCGAGTAGGGGCCTATGGTCCCTGCGCAACCCAAAGCCCTCAAGCAGCGAAGCGGTAGGGCAAGCCAAAAAGGACAGGCACAATGACCAAACTCAACGAAATCCGCGACAACGAAGGCGCCCACAAGGGCCGCATGCGCGTCGGCCGTGGCCCGGGCTCTGGCAAGGGCAAGACCTCCGGCCGCGGCGTCAAGGGCCAGAAGTCGCGTACCGGCGTCTCGCTGCTGGGCTTCGAAGGCGGCCAGATGCCGCTCTACATGCGCATGCCCAAGCGCGGCTTCAACAATCCGTTCGCCCTTAAGTTCGCCGAAGTCAACCTGTGGCGCCTGCAGCAGGCGGTCGACGCCAAGAAGCTCGACGCCGGGAAGCCGGTCGACGCGGCCGCGCTGAAGGCAGCCGGCATCATCCGCCGCGAGCTCGACGGTGTCCGCCTGCTCGGCGAAGGTGAACTGAAGGCGAAGCTCGACATCACCGTCTATTCGGCGACCGCTTCGGCGGCCAAGGCCATCGAAGCCGCCGGGGGCAAGCTGACCCAGACCCGTCCCGCGAAAGAAAAGACCGAGGCGTAAGGTTTGACCTTTCGTTAAGCGTACCCCATATGGGGCGAAGCCGGGGGAGGCAAAACTGTCCTCGCCTAATTCGCCCCTCAGGGGAAGCATAAGCCGCGTACCGGGTTAGAGGACTTTTCATGGCATCAGCCGCCGAACAATTAGCCGCCAATATGAACTTCGGCGCCTTCGCCAAGGCGAAGGACCTGCACAAGCGCCTGCTGTTCACGCTGGGGGCGCTAATCGTCTACCGCCTGGGCACCTATGTGCCGCTGCCGGGCATCGACGTCGTCAAGTTCGCCTCGTTCTTCAAGCAGAACGATTCGAGCATCCTGGGTATGATGAACATGTTCTCCGGCGGCTCGGTCCAGCGGATGGCGGTGTTCGCGCTCAACCTGATGCCATACATCTCGGCCTCGATCATCATCCAACTGATGGGCTCGGTCTATGCGCCGTGGGAAAAGCTGCGCAAGGAAGGCGGCGAAGCCGGTCGCAAGCAGCTCAACCAGTATACCCGCTACCTGACCGTCGTCCTCGGCCTGATCCAGTCGTTCGGCATTGCCACGGCGGTGCAGTCGGGCGGCCTGGCGCTCCAGCCCGGGCCGATGTTCCTGATTTCAAGCATGGTCACGCTGACCGGCGGCACGCTGTTCCTGATGTGGCTGGGTGAGCAGATCACCGCGCGCGGCGTCGGCAACGGCTCGTCCATGATCATCTTCTCCGGCATCGTCGCCGTGCTGCCGACGACGCTGGGCAACATGCTGCAGATGAGCCGCTCGGGCCAGATGGCCATGCCGGTCCTGCTGTTCATCATCGCCATGATGGTGGCGGCGGTGCTGTTCATCGTCTTCATGGAGCGCTCGCAGCGCCGCCTGCTGGTCCAGTACCCGAAGCGCCAGGTCGGCAACCGCATCATGGGCGGCGAGTCCTCGTTCATGCCGCTGAAGGTCAATACCTCGGGCGTCATCCCGCCGATCTTCGCCTCGTCCCTGCTGCTGATGCCGACCTCGGTCATGGCCTTCGTCGGCAAGAACCAGGGGACGCTGCCGCCGTGGCTGCAATGGCTGCCGCTATTGCAGAACCAGCTCCAGCACGGCCAGCCGGTGTTCATGGTGCTCTACGCCGTCATGATCGTGTTTTTCACCTTCCTCTATACGTCGCTGGTTTTCAATCCGGACGAGACGGCGGAAAACCTGCGCAAGTACGGCGGCTTCCTGCCCGGCATCCGTCCGGGCAAGCGCACGGCGGAATATCTCGATTTCGTGCTGACGCGCATCACCGTCATCGGCGCGGCCTACATCACCATCGTCTGTCTGCTGCCGGAATTCGTCATCGCTCAGATCGGGCCGAGCTTCTATTTCGGCGGCACCTCGGTGCTGATCGTGGTGACCGTGACCATGGACACCGTCGCGCAGATCCAGTCGCACCTGCTGGCGCACCAGTATGACGGCCTGATCCGCAAATCGAAGCTCAAAACGGGTGGCAAGGCCACGGCAGGCGGGGGGCGCCGATGAATATCGTTCTGTTCGGACCGCCGGCGGCGGGCAAGGGCACCCAGGCCAAGCGCCTCGTCGCCACCCGCGGCATGGTGCAGCTGTCGACCGGCGACATGCTGCGCGCGGCCATCGCCTCGGGCTCCGAACTGGGCCAGAAGGTCAGCCACATCATGCAGACCGGCGGTCTTGTCTCCGACGATATCGTCATCGACCTGATCAAGTCCAACCTGCCCGCGGCCGAAGCGGCCGGCGGCGCCATTTTCGACGGCTTCCCGCGCACGGTTGCGCAAGCCGAAGCGCTCGACGCCATGCTGGCCGAGCGCGGCGCCAAGATCGACCGCGTCGTCCGTCTGAAGGTCGACGAGGCGGCGCTCACAGCGCGCATCGAGAAGCGCTTCGCCGCCGAGGGCCGTCCGGACGACAATCCGGAATCCTACAAGGTGCGCCTGGCGGCCTACAACGCCCAGACCGCGCCGCTGCTGCCGTACTATGCGGCGCAGGCCAAGCTCTACGAAGTCGATGGCATGGGCGCGGTCGAGGACGTTGCTGCCCGGATCGACGGGGCGCTGGCTTAGGTTTTTTCCTTCCGAACCCCGGCAAGGGGAGAGGCGGGGCGACAAAGATGAATATTTTGTGAGTGAGGTGAAATTCCTCTTGCAAAATTTCCGCTTTGGGAGTTGACGGGAGCCAAATCCCCTCTATAAGGGGCGGCTTCCGCGAAATTACGCGTATGCGCCACGGCAAGAGCGTTTTCTTGGCCGTGTTGCCTACGCGTCATCTTTCGTTTTTGGTGCGCGCAGGGCGCGCGCATTGCAGGAGAATTACACGTGGCCCGTATCGCAGGCGTCAACATACCGACCAACAAGCGCGTGATCGTCGCGCTTCAGTATATCCACGGCATCGGCCCCAAGAAGGCCGAGGAGATCGTCCACAAGGTCGGCATCGAGGACGCGCGCCGGGTCAACCAGCTGACCGACGCCGAAGTGCTGCAGATCCGCGAAACCATCGACCGCGACTACCTGGTCGAAGGCGACCTGCGCCGCGAAGTGTCGATGAACATCAAGCGCCTGATGGACCTGGCCTGCTACCGCGGCCTGCGTCACCGCAAGGGCCTGCCGGTCCGCGGCCAGCGCACCCATACCAATGCCCGCACCCGCAAGGGCCCGGCCAAGCCGATCGCCGGCAAGAAGAAGTAAGGACTACCGATGGCCAAGGAACCTTCCCGCGTAAAGAAGCGCGAGCGCAAGAACATTACCTCGGGCGTGGCGCATGTGAACGCCTCGTTCAACAACACCATGATCACCATCACCGATGCCCAGGGCAACACGGTGTCGTGGTCGTCGGCCGGCCAGATGGGCTTCAAGGGTTCGCGCAAGTCGACGCCTTACGCCGCTCAGGTCGCCGCCGAAGACGCCGGCAAGAAGGCCATCGAACACGGTGTCAAGACGCTGGAAGTCAGCGTCGCTGGTCCGGGTTCGGGCCGTGAATCGGCTCTGCGCGCCCTGCAGGCGGTGGGCTTCACGATCACCACGATCCGTGACGTCACGCCGATCCCGCACAACGGTTGCCGTCCGCCGAAGCGCCGTCGCGTTTAACAATACCCGTCCGAATTACCAGTCGCTCCGTGCGTGTTGCCGGGGCGACCTTTCCTGTCTCAGAGGGACGTAAATGATCGAAAGAAACTGGCAACAGCTTATTCGTCCTGAGAAGCCCCAAGTCGAAGCCGGCTCCGACGCCACGCGCAAGATGCGCCTGATCGCCGAACCCCTGGAGCGCGGCTTTGGTGTGACGCTGGGTAATGCCCTGCGCCGCGTACTTCTCTCCTCGCTGCAAGGCGCGGCCGTCACGTCGGTCCAGATCGACGGCGTGGTGCACGAATTCTCCTCCATCGAAGGCGTCCGCGAGGACGTCGTCGACATCATCCTCAACATCAAGCAGCTCGCCCTGCGCATGCATGCCGAAGGCCCGAAGCGCATGGTGCTGCGCGCCAGTGGCGCCGGTCCGGTGACCGCCGGCCAGATCGACGTGCCGGCCGACATAGAGGTGCTGAACCCCGATCACGTGATCTGCACGCTCGACGAAGGCGCCAGCATCCGCATGGAGTTTACGGTGCAGAACGGCAAGGGCTACGTTCCGGCCGACCGCCTGCGCCCGGAAGATGCGCCGATCGGCCTGATCGCCGTCGACGCCCTCTACTCGCCGGTCAAGAAGGTGGCCTACAAGGTTGAACCCACCCGCCAGGGCCAGTCGCTTGACTACGACCGCCTGGTGCTCGACGTCGAAACCAACGCCGCCGTTACCCCGGTTGATGCGGTCGCCTTCGCCGCGCGCATCCTCCAGGACCAGTTGCAGATCTTCATTACCTTCGAGGAACCCAAGGCGCCGGTGGTCGAGGAAGGCAAGCCCGAGCTGCCGTTCAATCCGGCCCTGCTCAAGAAGGTCGACGAACTGGAACTTTCCGTCCGTTCGGCCAACTGCCTGAAGAACGACAACATCGTCTATATCGGCGATCTGATCCTGAAGACGGAATCGGAAATGCTCCGCACGCCGAACTTCGGCCGCAAGTCGCTGAACGAGATCAAGGAAGTGCTGGCCGGCATGAACCTGTCGCTCGGCATGGACGTGCCGAACTGGCCGCCCGAGAATGTCGAAGACCTGGCCAAGAAGTTCGAGGACCAGATCTAGCACTCATGAAAAAGTCCCTCGGCCTTGCCTCGGTGTACTTTTTCATGTGGGAAATAATGAGAAAGCCAAGTATGGGCAAAGCCCTGCTTGGCTTTCGGCTTTTTATAGGAGATGAATTTTTCCCTTCTTCTCCTCCCCTGCGCAGCGGGGGAGGGGAACCGCGAAGCGGTGGAGGGGGCAAGCCATCTTCGACTTATCGGGAAAGACCAGAACCTTGTCCCGATAATTTCCGGTTCCCTGGAACCGGACGTCCGAAGCGGGCAGGGACCGTCGGTCCCATTCGCCTTTGTCTCCGGGCTCGTTTTTGGGGCCACGCCATGCTTGCGAGCAGGGTGGTCTTGGGAGATTGACCCATGCGTCACGGCGCCGGCTACCGTAAACTCGGTCGCACCACCTCGCACCGCATCGCCATGTTCGCCAACATGGCCGCCGCGATCATCAAGCACGAACAGATCGTCACCACCCTGCCCAAGGCCAAGGAACTGCGTCCCTTCGTCGAGAAGCTGGTCACCCTGGCCAAGTCGGGCACGCTGCACGACCGCCGCATCGCCATTTCGCGCGTCCGCGACGTCGCCCAGGTCGGCAAGCTGTTCGAAGTCCTCGGCCCGCGCTACAAGGCGCGCGAAGGCGGCTACCTGCGCATTCTGAAGGCCGGCTTCCGCCACGGCGACAATGCCGCCATGGCCATCATCGAGTTTGTCGATCGCGACGAAAGCGCTCGCGGCCAGGATTCGGGCCCGGTGTTCGAAGCCGCCGGCGGCGAAGAGTAGGATAAGGCCTGACCCTCTTATGCCTCCCCAAAATCCTCGATTTTGGGGAGGGGGACCATCGAGCGAAGCGAAGATGGTGGAGGGGTTTCTTGCTTTTGGAAGCGCAGATTTGTGCGTGGCCGGAACTCCAAGATTTCGAAGAGCCTCCGGTTTTCTGGAGGCTTTTTTGTTTTTCTGCGCCGCGCGCATTTACCCGAGCTCCATCTCTGTTAACGCGAGCGTGAACGACAATCGGCCATCTGTTATTTCGCACTGGCGAACGACTCGGCTAGTCTTGTCGTGAAAGCTTGCCTCTGGCGCTTTCCCGCCAACTCCGACTGTTCATTTCAAGGAGGGTGCCAATGACCGACGACCTGACCGAGGTCGATACCACCGAGGTTGCGCAATTGAGCGCAAATCTCATGAGTGACATGGACGCGGAAACCACCGCTGACGCCGAAAGCGGCCAGCCGGTGTTCCCGCCGGTCCTGGATCGCCTCCGGACCTGCGACTGATCCGCCCATCCCCCGCGTTATCAAGCCTCCGGCGCGCAAACCGGGGGCTTTTTCATGCGCTGTCACAGGAAATTCGCATATCGGCCGTTGACGCCGCCGCAGTCCCGGTCGAAAGCTGGCGAGCGGTTATGAAATAACGCCGGAGATCGCGTCATGGTCCGAAAGCTCGCCGCCCTGTTGGTCCTGCTGACGCTCTCGGCCTGCGCCAGCCTGCCGCCCACCGACGCGAAGCCGGCGCATCCGCTGATCCTGATCTCGATCGACGGTTTCCGCGCCGACTACATGAAACGCGGCGTCACGCCCAATCTCCAGGCCCTGGCCGACGCCGGCGCCACCGCGCCCGATGGCATGCGCCCGTCGTTCCCGTCGCTGACCTTCCCCAACCATTACACGCTGGTGACCGGCAAATATCCCGACCACACCGGTATCGTCGCCAACACCATGCTCGACCCCGGCAAGCCCGGCGTCACCTTCATGATGTCCAACAGTGATGCCGTAACCGACGGCTACTGGTGGAGCGCCGCCCTGCCGGTGTGGGATTCGGTGGTCAAGGCCGGCGGCCGTTCGGCGGTCGAGTTCTGGCCGGGCTCGGAGGCCGAGGTCGCGGGCCTGCGTCCCACCTATTACAGCCATTTCGACTATCATGTCACCAACGAGCAGCGCGTCGACGAGGTCCTGGCCTGGATGGACCTGCCGGCCGGCCGGCGCCCCGGCCTCTACCTGCTCTATTTCGACATCGTCGATCATCAGGGCCACGACTTCGGCCCGGAGTCGCAGCAGGTCACGGACGCCGCGGCCGCCGTCGACTCGGCCATCGGCCGCCTGCGCGACGGGTTGAAGGCGCGCGGCGTCGATGCCGACATCATTATCGTCGCCGACCACGGCATGTCGGCCATTTCAGCGGACCGCGCCTATTTCCTCGAGGACTATATCCCGGCCGACAGCTACCAGGCCATCGTCACCGGTCCCGAGGCCGAGATCAATCCCAAGCCCGGCCGCGAGGCCGAGGTCGAGACACTGACGCACATGCATTTCGACCACATGCAGTGCTGGGACAAGACGAAGATTCCCGCGCGTTTCCATTATGGCAGGAACCCGCGCGTGCCGGCGATCGTCTGCCTGGGCGATCCCGGCTGGCTGGTCGACGACACCCACGCCAAGGGCATCGGTTACAAGGGCGGCGCTCACGGTTACGATCCGTCTAGCCCCGACATGGCGGCGCTGTTCATCGCCAGCGGCCCGGACATTCAACCGGGCGTCAGCCTGCCGTCCTTCGACAATGTCGATGTCTACAGCCTGGAAATGCGCCTGCTGCACCTGAAACCGGAGCCGGGCGACGGCACCTTGACGCCGCTCAGACCAGCCCTGAAAGCGGGTATGTAAATTCCTGCAACGCTGGCTAACCGCTGGCGTGGCCTAAAAAAATCCTCTAAGCAGGAACATCGTTATCTGCCGGGGTATCTATGTCCGATTCCGCCAAGCTGAAGGCCGGCGCGCCGTTCATCCTCATCACCGTCTTCCTCGACATGCTGTCGATCGGCATCATCATCCCGGTGTTCGCGCCGCTGATCCAGCACTTCTCGGTCAGCGGCACAGTGTCGGAGGCGGGCATGTGGGTCGGTATCTTCGGCACGTGCTGGGGGCTGGCGCAGTTCCTGTTCTCGCCGGTCCAGGGAGCGGCGTCGGACAGCCTCGGCCGTCGTCCGGTGGTGCTGGCGTCGAACCTCGGCACCGGCCTCGACTTCCTGTTCATGGCCATGGCGCCGAACCTGTGGTGGCTTTTGGCCGGGCGCATCATTTCCGGCGTGACCTCGGCCTCGATCTCGACGGCTTACGCCTATATGAGCGACGTCACCGAGCCGTCGAAACGCGCCAAGGTGTTCGGTCTGATGGGCGCGGCCTTCGGCATGGGCTTCATCGTCGGCCCCAGCCTCGGCGGCATATTGGGCGGCGGCCTGCACTGGCAGTTCCTCGCCGACCATGGCCTCGGTTTCCTCAATTTCCAGGGCGGGGCGCGCCTGCCGTTCTTCGTCGCCTCGGGCCTCAGCCTGCTCAACTTCACCTACGGCGTCTTCGTCCTGCCGGAATCGTTGCCGAAGGAAAAGCGCAAGCCGTTCAGCATCCATGCCGCCAATCCCGTCTCCGCCATCCGCTTTCTTGGCCGCTCGGGCGAGGTCATGCGTCTGGCCCTGATGTACCTGGCCATGATGTTCGCCCAGAGCGTCTTTCCGACGACCATGGTGCTCTACGCCAAGTACCGCTTCAACTGGGGTCCGACCGAGGTCGGCCTGATGCTGGCGGCGGTCGGCGTTTTCTCGGCCGTGGTCCAGGCCGGCCTGACGGGGATCATCGTCAAGGCCCTGGGCGAGCGCCAGACCATGTTCCTCGGTCTGACCGCCGGCCTGATCGCCTTCGTCTGGTACAGCATAGCCCCCAACTGGGAGCTGTTCGTCGCCGCCATGCCGCTGGGCGCGCTATGGGGCCTGGCCATGCCCAATATCCAGGCCCTGATGACCTCCAGGGTCGATCCCAAGGAGCAGGGCATGCTGCAGGGCTCGAACATGAGCCTGGCCTCGATGGCGACCATCTTCGCGCCGGTCGCCTTTGGTTCGATCCTGTCCTGGGTCACCCGCGACGGCATGCCGCGCACGGTGTCGGGCGCGGCCTTCGCGCTGGCGGCGGTCTGCCTGCTGATAGGCCTGCTGCTCGGCCTCGGCGTAAGGCAGTCGCTCAAGGTCGCTCCCGCCTATGATGGTGAAGCGCCGTCACACTAGGAAATTATGGCTGAAACCGGCTGGACCGGAGCCTTGAATAGGCCGCATTGCTTTTTACATACTCGGGCATGAACCTGAACCAGGGGATGCCTTTCATGCGCCGTTTCGCCCTTGCCCTGCCGCTGGCCGCCCTGATGGCCGCCTGTTCGCCGTCGCACTCGCAGGACACCCAGAAGTTCTCCACCCCGCGCGTCGTGCCGGCCTCGGCCGCCGGCATGAAGATGTCGTTCGCGCCGGTGGTCAAGACCGTGGCGCCGGCGGTCGTCAATGTATATGCCAAGGGCGTGGTCCGCCAGCAGGTCGATCCGTTCTGGCAGATGTTCGGTGGCATGGAGCCGCAGAGCCAGATGCAGCAGAGCCTGGGGTCCGGCGTCATGGTCCGCGCCGACGGCATCGTCGTCACCAACAACCACGTCATCGACGGGCTGACGACGGTCAGCGTGGTGCTCAACGACCGCCGCGAATATCCGGCCAAGGTTCTGCTGGCCGATCCGCGCACCGACATCGCCGTGCTCCAGCTCCAGGCCAAACCCGGCGAGACCTTCCCGACGATCGCGCTCAACGACGACAAGGACCTCGAGGTCGGCGATCTGGTCCTCGCCATCGGTGACCCGTTCGGCGTCGGCCAGACGGTGACCAACGGCATTATCTCGGCGCTCGACCGCACCGATGTCGGCGGCGGCGAGGGGTCGTACATCCAGACCGACGCCGCCATCAATCCGGGTAATTCCGGCGGCGCCCTGGTCGACATGGACGGCAAGCTGATCGGCATCAATTCGATGATCCTGTCGGGCGCCGGCCAGTCGTCGGGCGTCGGCTTCGCCATCCCCGCGCCGCTGGTCAAGCACGTGCTCGACAGCGCGCTCGGCGGCGCCAAGCACCTGCAGCAGCCGTGGCTCGGCGCCAAGGGCGACACGGTGACCAGCGATATCGCCAAAAGCCTCGGCATGGACCGGCCGCAAGGCGTGCTGGTGTCCGATGTCTACAAGGGCGGGCCGGCCGATGCGGCGGGGCTCAAGACCGGCGACGTGATCCTCAGCGTCGACAGCCAGCCGGTCAACGACCAGGCCTCGCTGAAATACCGCATCAGCCTGCTGCAACTGAACCAGTCGGTCGACCTGTCGGTCCTGCGCAACGGCAAGCCGCTCGATGTCCACGTCAAGGCCACGGCGCCGTCGGACAGCCCGCCGCGCGACGAACGCGTCATCAAGGGCGAGAATCCGTTTGCCGGAGCGCACGTCGTCAACCTGTCGCCGGCCGTGGCCGACGAGATCGGCGTCGATCCGTTCGACGCGCCCAAGGGCGTGATGATCTATTCGATCGACGGCGGCCAGTCCTACGCCGCCAATGCCGGCCTGCAACCCGGCGACATCGTCCGCCAGATCAACGGCAAGGCGATCACCTCGACGGCCGACATGGACGCCGCGGTCAAGGCCAGCCCCGGCGTCTGGCGCATCACCATCCAGCGCGGCGGCCAACTGCTGACCGAGACCTTCGGCTAAAGGTAGCAACCCGTCCCAAAAAGGGGTTATGTTGCGGAAGACAGTCCACCGGGGGGGTGACCATGGACAGACGCAATCTTATCCCAGCCGTGCCGGCTTTCGTGATCGCCGCCGCCTTGCTGGCGCCCGCGATGGCGCGCGCCGGCGACAACGGCTGCGATTTCGCGCCGCCCAAACCGCTGCTGAAAAGCCATGCCTACAAGGGTCAGCACTTTACGCGCGACGAGGACAATTCCGCTGTGGAGACCGCGACGCTGGCGGGTGGCGTCACCCTGACCATCAATATCTACCAATGTATCGACCAGGCCACGGACGAGTTCGTGCTGACGGCGCCCAATGATGCCGCCAGGCAGGACTTCGCCGCATGGACGGACTTCGCGCAAGGCGTGCTGAGCAAGCTCAAGGTGCGCGATCCACGCGGGATGGAGGCATTGATCGGCTTCCTTGGCAAGGCGCGGACGATGCTGCCGAAGGACGGTGTGGTCGCTGTCTGCCGCAACGGCCAGGTCCCGGACGACGACGAGTGCGACTGGAACAGCGGCGGGGTGCTGAGCATAGAGGTCAAGCCGGGCGCGGACACCACGCAGGTCACCGTCACCGAAAGCGAAAGCGGCTGAGATTGAATTTGTTGCTCGCCACGAGGATTGGTTTCAGACTTTACAAACGGCGCGGACGATGCCGATATGCCTGCCGACCCTGAGGGAGGCTGTCATGAAGCTCACGTCCGTATCCGCGTTGGCGCTTGTCCTGGCGCTTGGCGCCGCAACCGCTCACGCCCAGCAGGCGCCGTCGATGCCCCTGCCGCCGCCCGCGCCCCTGCCAGAGCCGCAGGACGTGCCCTATCCGGGCACGATCCAGCTCACCGCCGACGCCACCGACCTCGATCATCACGTCATCACCATCCACGAGGTCATCCCGGTCTCAGGTGCCGGGCCGCTGACCGTCATGTCGCCGTCGTGGATTCCGGGCACCCATACCGACCGCAGCGACTCGGACCCGACCAAGATCGCCGGCGTCGCCTTTTCGGCCAACGGCCAAAGCCTGCCATGGAAGCGCGACGAGGTGCACGTCCACGCCTTCCATGTCGATGTGCCGGCCGGTGTGACCTCGGTCACGCTCGACTTCCAGTTCCTCACGCCCATCCAGGACGAGGACGGCGTGGTCAGCCACACCCGCAACATGATGGACCTGGAATGGTGGTTCGCCTCGATGTATCCGGCGGGCTATTATACCCGCCAGATTCCGGTCCAGGCGACGCTGAAGCTGCCGGCCGGCTGGCAATACGCCTCGGCGCTCGACACCGACCGGCGGGACGGCGATGTCGTCACCTTCAAACCGATCTCCTACGACAACCTGGTCGACTCGCCGGTCCTGGCGGGGCGCTATTTCAAGAGCTACGACCTGGATCCGGGTGGCCCGGCGCCCGTCCATATGGACCTCGTCGCCGACGATCCCGACCAGCTCGACGTCCCCGGCGACGTGGTCAGGGTCCAGGGGAATATCGTGCGTGAGGCCTATAAGCTGTTCGGCGCGCATCACTACGATCACTACGACTTCCTGGTCGCCGTGTCGGGCCCGATGGGCAATATCGGCCTGGAACACCATCGCTCGTCCGAAGACGCCGTCCAGCCCGGCTATTTCCAGGATGTCGCCCTGAAGAGCGTCGGCCGCAACATCCTCGGCCACGAATTCACCCACTCGTGGGACGGCAAGTTCCGTCGTCCCGCCGGCCAGTTCACCCCGACGTTCGAAGAGCCGATGCGCGACGAGCTGCTCTGGGTTTACGAAGGCGGCACCCAGTACTGGGGCCAGGTGCTGGAAGGCCGCGCCGGGCTCTATACGCTCGACCAGGACCTCGACATGTGGGCCGGCACCGCCGCCTATTACGACACCCTGCCGGGCACCGACTGGCGGCCGATCCAGGACACGACCAACGACTCGACCCTGTCGGACCGCAACCCGAAATCGTGGCCAAGCTGGCAGATGTCGGAGGACTATTACTCCGCCGGCGCCCTGATCTGGCTCGACGCCGACACCCTGATCCGCGAAAAGACCGGCGGCAAGAAGTCTCTCGACGACTTCGCCAAGCTGTTCTTCGGCATGGACAACGGCTCGTACCAGCCGCTGACCTACACCTTCGACGACGTGGTGACGGCGCTCAATACGGTCTACCCCTACGACTGGCGGACCTTTCTGCGCACGCGGCTCGATTCGACCCACCCCGACCTGCTGCAGGGCATAGCGCGCAGTGGCTACAAGCTGGTCTACAACGACACGCCGTCGGTTGGCGGCGGCCGCCGCGCCAGCGGCTTCTACCGCAGCCTGGGCATGAGCATCGGCGGTGACGGGACGGTGCGCGAGGTGGCTTGGAACAGCCCGGCCTTCAGGCTCGGCCTCACCGCCGGCATGAAGGTCATGGCGGTCAATGGCCGCGCCTACGACAAGGGCCGCCTCAACGACATCATCGTCGCCGACGAAAAGACAACCGACAAGATCGAGATGCTTGTTCAGGACGGCGAGTACTTCAAGACGGTCAGCCTCGACTATCACGACGGCCTGCGCATCCCGCACCTTGTCCGCGTCGACGCAGCCCCCGACCTGTTCAAGGCGATCTTCGGGGTGGACGAGGCTGCCGCGCCGAAGAAGGGCAAATAGCCGTTGATCGGCCGGGCAAAGGTTCTATATTTGTTTCATGCCGCCCGATCTCTTCGGCCATGAGCCGCTCACAAGAAACGCCCTGCCGAAGGTTGACGACACCGCCAAGCCTTTGGCCGACCGGCTGCGGCCGAAAGCCATAGGCGAGGTCGTCGGCCAGGACCATCTCTTGGGCGAGGGCGGGGCAATTGCCCGCCTGATCGAGCGCGGGTTCCTCCCCAGCCTGATCCTGTGGGGCCCGCCGGGCGTCGGCAAGACGACCATAGCCCGCCTTCTCGCCGAGGCGGCGGGCTACGAATTCCAGCAGATCTCCGCCGTCTTTTCCGGCGTCGCCGACCTGAAGAAGGCGTTCGAGGCTGCGCAGGCCCGCCATCGGATGGGGCAACGCACGGTCCTGTTCGTCGACGAGATCCACCGCTTCAACCGCGCCCAGCAGGACAGCTTCCTGCCCTATGTCGAGGCCGGCGTCGTGACCCTGATCGGCGCCACCACCGAGAATCCGTCGTTCGAGCTCAACGGCGCGCTCCTGTCGCGCTGCCAGGTCTTCGTGCTGCGGCGGCTGGACGACGCGGCGATGGATCAGTTGATCACCCGCGCCGAAGCCTTCCTCGGCCACAAGCTGCCGCTGACGCCGGCGGCTCACGACACGCTCAAGCTGCTCAGCGACGGCGACGGCCGCTATCTCCTCAGCCTGGTCGAATCCCTGGACCATATGGGCTTCGACCACGCCATCGACAGCGACCAACTGCTCGAACACCTGCAAAAGCGCCGCCCGGACCACGACAAGGACCGCGAGGGCCACTACAATCTGATCAGCGCCCTGCACAAGTCGGTGCGCGGCTCCGATCCCGACGCGGCGCTCTACTGGCTGGCGCGCATGCTCAACGGCGGCGACGATCCCCTGTTCATCGCCCGGCGCATGATCCGCATGGCCAGCGAGGACATCGGCAATGCCGATCCGATGTCGCTTTTGATGTGTCACGCCGCCCGCGACACCTACGAAGTCCTGGGCTCGCCCGAAGGCGAACTGGCCCTGGCCCAGGCGGTGGTCCGCATGGCGACCGCGCCAAAATCGGTGGCGGTCTACAAGGCCTTCGGCGCGGCGAAGAAGCTGGCGGCGGAAACCGGCCACCTCGATCCGCCGAAGGTCATCCGCAACGCGCCGACCAAGCTGATGAAGGACGAAGGCTACGGCGCCGGCTATATCTACGACCCCGACGACCCGGACGGATTTTCGGGCCAGAACTATTTCCCGGAAGGCGTCAAACGGCCGAAGTTCTACGATCCGATCGGCGACGGCCACGAGGCCAAGGTCCGGCAACGCCTCGAATATTGGGCCGGCCTGCGTGAAAAAAAACAGAAGACGCGTGGGGAATAACGGCCAGGTATGCAGATTATCGCGCTGATGCTGGTCAGTTCGGTCGCGGCCGCCATTGGCCTGATCGTCTTTCTGGCGGTCTTTGTTTTTATCCGCAAGCCGCCGCTGGGGCGTAACCGCTTCGGCGCACCGTCGCCGACCCGTGGCCCCCTGGACGCCATAGCCAACGGACTGAAAGGTTATTTCAATTTCAGCGGCCGTTCCAATCGCTGGGATTTCTTCGCCTTCGCCCTGGTGGTGACGGCCGTGGAAGTGGCGGTCTTCGTCACGTTTGTCGCCAGCGCGCTCTACGTTCTCAACGGCCCTGACGATACCAATCTGCTGGCCATTCTGCCGCTGATCTTTATCGCCACCAGCGCCTTCCTGCTACTGCCCTGCCTGCCCATGGCCGTGCGCCGGCTGCACGACGGCAATCGCAGCGGCTGGTGGCTGCTTCTGTTGGTCTGTTTCGGCTACTTCATCCTGCTGTACTGGTTCCTGCAGCCGCCGTCGCGCGACCAGAGCGCCGACGTCTTCTGACGCGTTGCCACGCCGGCCATCCGTCGTTATGAACGCGCCATGGCCAAGCACTCACCTCAACACATGAAGGCGCTGGAAAGGCGCGGACCGCGAGCCCGTCAGGTGCCAAAGGTTGTCTCCGCCTCGAAACTACCGCAGAAACTGTCGGATGAGGACGTCGCCTGGGTAAGATCCATGGTGGTCTACGAGGACGCCGACATCATGGGCTTCAACAAGCCGGCGGGCCTGTCAAGCCAGGGTGGGCGCGGCGACGGCCATAACCTCGACGACATGATGTGGGCCTTCGTCAAGGCGTCCGGCCGCCGCCCCATGCTGATCCACCGCCTCGATCGCGACACGTCCGGCATCCTGCTGGCAGGGCGAAGCCATCCGGCGACCTCGTTCCTTGGCAAGGCGATGATCCGCCGGGCGTTCGACAAGACCTATGTCTGCATTGTCTCCAATCCGCACAACCTGCCGGACACGGGCGTCATCAACGCGCCGCTGCGCCGGGAAGAGAAGGGGCGGGAAGCCTGGAGCCGCGTCTGCGAGCCCGATCACCCCGACGCGCAAATCGCCGAAACCGCCTTCGAAGTGTTAAGCCGCACGGATGAAGCGGCCCTGGTCCGTTGCCATCCGCATACCGGCCGCATGCACCAGATCCGCGTTCATCTCGGCCACTTCGGCGCGCCCATCGCCGGCGACGTGCGCTATGGCGGCGCGCTGGCCCTGGCCGGGGCGGCGGTGCCGCGCCTCATGCTGCATGCGCTGGAGCTGACCTTTCCCCATCCGTCCGGCGGCACGAAAACCCTGTCCGCGCCGGTTCCCGAGGATTTGAGCCGCGTGCTGGCAGCATGCGGCCTGCGCATGGTATAAATTCATTAAGTTTAACAAAAATTATCCATATTGTTTTCGACAATTCATTAATTGTCGCTAAGTATAAACATAAATTAGTATTAATTTCCAAGCTGATTCTATTTACTTCAACTATTTCGGTTTTATTAAAGCCTGACTGATAGTTTTATCAGGTCTTTATATGTCCACGGGCTTTCATCACTCCTTTCCTCGCACCAGGGCGCACCGCCATGACTGCCATTCGCCATTTTCTTGACCGTTTCGCCGCCCAGGCGCGCGGTAATGTGACCATCACCGTTGCCCTGTCGATCATCCCGATCGCGGCGGCCATCGGTGGCGGCGTGGACTTCGCCAATGTCGAGAATGCGCGGGCGCGCCTCCAGGACGCCACCGACTCCGGCGCCATCGCCGCCGCGCTCGACACCTCCGGCACCCTGACGGGCCAGCAGACGGCCGCCGACAAGTCGTTCAATTCGAACATTTCGGGCGCCAAGAACCTGACCGGCGCGACGGGATCGCTCGGCTCGGCCGTGGTCAACAACGTCCAGACCATGACCTATTCGTCCACCGCCCACGTCCAGACCTACGTTCTGGGCCTGATCGGCATGAAGACGGTCGACATCGCCGCCACCGCGAGGGCCGGCGTCAGCATCAACCGCGCCGAAATCGCCTTCGTGCTCGACAACACCGGCTCCATGGCAGACAACAGCAAGATGACGATGCTGAAGTCGAGCCTTGACTCGACGCTGGCCTCGCTGCTCGATTCCAATGGCAACAACGCCGGCAACACCAAGGTCGCCCTGGTGCCGTTCGATACCCAGGTCGCGCTCAGCAATGTATCGAGCATGGCCAACTACACCGGCAACTACGTGTCGGTCAGCCAGGGTTACACCTGCACCAACCTGACGACCGCGCAGTGCACCGCCGTCACCACCAACAACGCCTACCTGACCAACTGGATCAGCCAGAACTGGTCGAACTCGGCCGGCACGACAGCCGGCAATAATGTCGTCACCTACACCCGGTCGAACAACGGCTACTACTACGTCTATTCGGCGGCCTATTTCAACAACCCGAACTACAGCCCGGGCTGCCGCTACTATTGCAACAACGGCTACAGCTCGCCATACATCACCTACTATTATGTCACGAGCTACAATTCGAGCGGCGTCGCCACCAATGGCTACAACAACTCGTCCATGCAGGGCTACTACACCAACTCGGCCGGCTCGTATTCGCCGAGCCAGGTCGGCTACAATGGCTACAGCCTCTATAACGGCCTGATCACCTACGGCTATCCGACCGCCGGCGGCTACGGCAGCGGCGCGACCACGGTCTACATGGACAACGACACCGTCAACTCGACCGACACTCTGCTTGGCGTCGGCGCGGGCAACTGGTCGGGCTGTGTCATCGACCGCGCCCAGCCCTACGACACCACGTCCGACGCGCCGGTCACCACCAACTCGGCCACCATGTATCCCGCGTCGAAATGCGCCATGAACTCGCTGCTGCCGATCATGGACCTGACGACCGACATCGCCGCCGCCCGGACCTACGCCCAGAAGATGACGCCCGACGGCAATACCAACATCACCATCGGCATCCAGTGGGGCATGGAAGTGCTGTCGCCGACCGCGCCCTTCACCAACGGCGCCCAGTTCAACGACAAGACGGTCAACAAGTACATGATCGTCCTGACCGACGGCCTGAACACCCAGAACCGCTGGACGACCAAGTCGAGCGACATTGACGCCCGCACGGCGCTGGCCTGCAAGGCCGCCAAGGACCTCGGCATCACGGTCTTCACCGTCCGCCTCGAACAGGGCAACTCGGCCATGCTCCAGGCCTGCGCCTCGCAGACCGGCTACTACTACAACCTCAGCAATGCCAGCCAGATTTCCGGCGCGCTGGGCAGCATCATGAAATCGATCAAGAAGGTTCGCCTCACCCAATAAAAACCCCCGGAGAGACCAACTTCACGGGCGTCGCCTCGCTGGCGGCGCCCTTTTTATATCTCCAGCCGGGCGAGTCACGGTCCGCCCTTTGCAATTCACACGGCAACTGTCCCGTTTTCGCACACGGGACGAAGAGGCTCAGCAAGGAGCGCCGCCGTGAAAGCCGTGTCGTCGTTTATCCGCCGTTTCCGCAACGATCAGGGCGGCAATGTCATCATGATCTTCGGGCTCAGTGTCGTGCTGCTGTTCAGCGCCGTCGGCGGGGCGGTCGACTTCTCCCGTGTCGAGTTGGCGCGCAAGGCGATGCAGGATGCCGCCGACGCCGCGGTCCTGGCGACCATGTCGATGGGCTCGGCCTCTGATGCCGACCGCCAGGCCGAGGCCGACCGGACCTTCCATGAGAACTTCTCCAACGACGACGTCTACGGCATGACGGCGCAACTGGTGCGCCAGACGCAAGGCCGCGCCATCGACGAGGCCTATGTCGTCAAGGCCCAGGTCACCAGCTATTTCGGCGCCCTGTTCGGCATGGAGCACTACGACCTCAACGTGACCTCGAAGGCCGAGACCACGCTCGACAAGTATGAAATCGCCTTCGTCCTCGATTCCACCGGCTCGATGGCCGACGCCAACAAGATGCCGAACCTCAAATCCTCGGTCGACAGCGCCCTGAAAAGCCTGCTCAACAGCGCCGGCGTCAATGCCTCCGACAGCCGCGTGGCGATCGTGCCCTTCAACACGCAGGTGCGTCTCAGCGCCACGACCATGGCCAACCTGACCAGCCTCGGCCTGGCGCAGTACGGCGGTGGCTCCTGCGTCATCGACCGCTCGCAGTCCTTCGACGTCACCGCCGATCCCGCCCAGAACGGCAACGCCAACTCTCTGTACCCGGTGCGGCCGTGCGACTATTCGACGACCAAGGAAATCCAGGGGCTGAGCAACAATATCGCCAGCGCGCGCAGCTTCATCCAGACCCTGCAGCCCGGCGGCAACACCAACATCACCGTCGGCGTGCAGTGGGGCATGGAGGCCCTGTCGCCCAACCAGCCGCTGACCGGCGCGGTGCCGTTTGGCGACAGCACGGCCAGGAAGTTCATGATCGTGGTCACCGACGGCGACAATACCGCCAACCGCTGGACCAGCAACCAGGCGCAGATCGACGCGCGGACGGCCCTGGCCTGCAAGAACGCCAAGGCCAAGGGCATCACCCTCTATACGGTCAAGGTCATCCAGGGCAATTCCAACATGCTGAAGGCCTGCGCCTCGGATCCGAGCTACTTCTACGACCTGACCTCCGCCAGCCAGCTCAACGCCACCATGGCCAGCATCTTCAAGTCGATCAACCGCACGCGACTGACCGGTTGATGAGTCCGACCTCCAGGCCTTCCGGCGTGGCAAGGGCGACCGCCCGCTAAGCCCACCCAAGCCGCTTAAAGCGGATTGGGATGATGCTCGGGTATGCGCGCCTTGGCGCGCCGGGCGCTTGAACGCCAACTAAAAATCATGGTATCGCCTCCAGAATACTGGAGGCGATACCATGAATCCGATGCGCGACTGGGGAGAGCTTTTCTTTTCGGCCAGCGGACGCATTGGCCAGGTGCCGTTCAGCGTGGCGGCCATCGTGCTCCTGCTGCTGCTCGGCTTCTTCCAGTCGCTGGTCACCGGTCCGCTGCAACTGGCCTTGGGCGTCATCGTCTATGCGGCGCTGCTCTATTGCGGCGCCTGCGTGCTGTCGAAACGCCTGCATGATCGCGGCCGCTCCGGCTGGTGGGCGGCGGTCATCCTGCTGGCCGTCGCCATCGTATGGCCGGTGCCGGAAGGGTTCTTCGATTTCGTCGGCGTTGTCATGCTGGTGTGGGCGGTCGTCGACCTGTGCGTCATGCCCGGCGAAAGGGGCGACAATCGTTACGGCAAGACCCTGTGGCGGCTGAAGCCGCGCGAGCATCTCTGAGTCGCGTTCGGCGCAAGGTAATATTTGCCCACAGATTGGCACAGATCGGCACAGATTTTTCAGCGACCTGCTCCGCTACCTTTACATTGTTTGGCAACCGTCAGCACAGCAGGACCGCTATTCAATGAGCGTCTTCGGCGCTCGTATTTTGCTCGTAAAGAGCTCGAAATACGACCAATATTACCCGGAAAAATCTGTGCCAATCTGTGCTAATCGGTGGGCATAGCCCTTATTTTTCCACCGCCCCGAAGATATCCTCGAAGCTGAGCCGCAGGGCGTAGTCGACCTCGTCCATGGTCACCGGCAGGCCGAGATCGAGCAGGCTGGTGATGCCGTGCTCGGTGATGCCGCACGGCACGATGCCGCTGAAATGCGACAGGTCCGGCTCGACATTGAGGCTGATGCCGTGGAAGCTGACCCACCGCCGCAGCTTGACGCCGATGGCGGCGATTTTATCCTCGGTCAGGGGCTCAAACCCCTTGTCCCTGCGCTCCACCCAGACACCGACGCGGCCCTCGCGGATATGGCCCTCGACATTGAAACGCCACAGCGTGGCGATGATCCAGCGCTCCAGCGCCTCGACGTACAGCCGCACGTCCTTTTTGCGGCGGTTGAGGTCGAGCATGACATAGACGACGCGCTGGCCGGGGCCGTGATAGGTATATTGCCCGCCGCGCCCGGTCTGGAAGACCTCGAAGCGGTCGGGCGCGATCAGGTCTCCCGCCTTGGCCGACACGCCGGCGGTATAGAGCGGCGGATGCTCCAGCAGCCAGACCAGCTCGCGCGACTTGCCGTCCGCGATCGCCGCCGCGCGCGCCTCCATCTCGGCGACGGCCTCGGGGTAGGGGACAAGTCCCGGCGTTACCCGCCACTGCGGCCTTGCGCCATCGTCGCGGGCAAAAATCGGCTGCGGTTTTAACGCCTCGTCAAGCATGTAAGGTCAATGTGGCAGAAAGGGCGGTCTGGCAAGGGACGATTGCGCCCTGCTGTTATATGGTGCCGGGCGGGAAGGGTTAAAGTCGCGTGTCGATTTCGCAGGTGGGAGCGGTTCCCGTCGAAATTTCGGTGCTTCTCGGGCGTTCGGTCCTGCCGATGCAGCAACTCCTGCGCATGGGGCGCGGCGCGGTCATCCCGCTCGACGCGCGCGAACATGACGAGGTGTGGATCCTGGCCAACAACCACCCCGTCGCGCGTGGCGAAATCCAGATCTTCGAGGAGAAGATCTCGATCGTGGTGACGCGCCAGGCCGACGTCTACGACTTCATGGCCATCGGGTCGTAAGGGCCGCGAAGCCCCGCCGCCGGATAATTCACAGGCTGGCCGATATTTTGTCGTTTCAGGCTTCACAAGCGCGCCAACACTTGCTATCTGCCCGCACCTCCGGATGGCGTGCGGTCGTGGCGGAATTGGTAGACGCGCAGCGTTGAGGTCGCTGTGTCGCAAGACGTGGAAGTTCGAGTCTTCTCGACCGCACCATCCGGTTCATTCTGAGGAGTACGCTATACGCGTTTGAAGGGGAGCCTGAGCCATGAGCCAGAAGTCCGAAACCCCTCAGAAGAAGCCCGATCCCGATATCGATATCGCCGTCAAGGACCGTCCCGCCGAGGACGCAGGCCTTTCCACGCCCGAAGAGATCGAGGACTTCGCCCTCAAGGACGACTACGCTCTCAATCCGCAGTATATCTCCCTGGTCATCGACGCCGCCGACCGCGGCGACGGCATGCGGCTGCGCGAACTGCTCGACGCGCTGCACCCGGCCGATGTCGCCGATCTGCTCGGCTTCCTGTCGGAGGATTACCGCGGGCAGGTCATCCCGTGGATTCCGTCGGACGCCATCGCCGACATCCTGCCGGAACTGGACGACGACATCCGCGAGGAGGTCATAGAGACCCTGCACACCGAGGACATCGCCGAGGTCCTGCAGGAACTCGATTCCGACGATGCCGCCGCCGTCTTCGAGGACCTCGAGGAGGACCAGCAGAAGGCCGTCCTCGCCGCCATGCCGGAAAGCGAGCGCGAGGCCATGGTCACCTCGCTGTCCTACGAGGAGGAAACCGCCGGCCGCCTGATGCAGCGCGAGGTCATGGCGGCGCCCAGCTTCTGGAACGTCGGCCACACGATCGACCATATGCGCCAGAACGGCGACGACCTGCCGGAGCTGTTCTTCGACATCTATGTCATCGACCCCAGCCACAAGCCGGTCGGCGCGGTGCCGGTGTCGCTGCTGATGCGCACCAGGCGTGACACGCCGTTGTCGGGCCTGATGGAGCCGATCACCGAGATCACGGTCGACCAGGACCAGGAAGAGGTCGCCTATATCTTCGAGAAGTACCACCTGATCTCGGCGCCGGTGGTCGATGGTTCCGGCCGGCTGGTCGGCCAGATCACGGTCGACGACATCGTCAACATCATCCAGGCGGAAAACCGCGAGGACATCCTGGCCCTGGCGGGCGTCTCGGACGTCGAAGGCCGCGACACCGGCGTCGTCGGCATGGTCAAGTCGCGCCTGCCGTGGCTGCTGATCAACCTCGCCACCGCCTTCGCCTCGGTCACCGTCATCGCCAACTTCCAGGGAGAAATCGTGAAAATGGTGTCGCTGGCGGCGCTGATGCCGGTGGTGGCCTCGATCGGCGGCAATTTTGGCACCCAGGCCCTGACCGTCGCCGTACGGGCGCTGTCGGCGCGCGAACTGACGGCGGCCAACGCCCCGCGCACCATCTGGCGCGAGATTTTCTCCGCCTGGCTGACCGGGGCCTGTGTCGGGCTGGGCCTGGCCCTGGTGACGCTGATCTTCTGGCGCGATGTCAAGCTGGCCATCGTCATCGGCGCGGCCATCATGATCAACTTCACCATGGCGGCCCTGGCCGGCACGCTCATCCCGATGGGCGCGTCCAAACTTGGCATGGACCCGGCCGGCGCGTCGCCGATCTTTGTCACACTGGTGACAGATTTCTTTGGTTTTTTCAGTTTCCTGGGACTGGCCGCCATAATACTCTTGTAAGACCAAGACGGTCTGTGGTTTGCTAGTGTTAACGGGACGGTGTTTAACCGTCCTGTTTTGGGGCATGCCAGGCCGCCAGACAGCCTGGTATAACGGCGGTAAGTACAGGAATACGCATGAGAGCGCGCCAAAAAGTCTCCCGCGCCGGTGTGGAGCTGATCAAGAGCTTCGAGGGGCTGCGCTCGACCGCGGCCCGTCTTCCCGACGGCCGCTGGACGCTCGGCTACGGCCACACCTTCTCGGCGCGCGAAGGGGCGCGCGTCACCCAGGAAGACGCCGACGCCCTGCTGCGCTTCGACCTGCTGCCGATCGTCGACGCCATCAACAACGCCATTCTCGTCCCTCTCAACCAGAACCAGTTCGATGCGCTGGTCTCGTTCTGCTTCAATATCGGCGTCGACAATTTCCAGCAGTCAAGCGTGCTGAAGTGCATCAACGAAGGCCGCATGACCGAGGCGGCCCTGGCCATGGACAGCTGGCGTTCGGCCGAGTTCAACGGCCAGACCTATGTGCTGGCGCCGCTGATCCGCCGCCGCGCCGCCGAAAAGAACCTGTTCCTGACGCCGGAGGACACCGCCGGCAACGCTCCGTCGCTGCTGGTCAGGCCGACGGTCGACACGGCGCCGGTGGCCGATGCGCGGCCGTCCGAACTGAACGCGCCCGACCGTGGCGGCGTGCTGTCGGCTTATCCGATGGGCGAACCCGGCTTCTCGCCCTACAGCAAGCCGGTCACCCAACCGCCGGCCCCGGCTGACCGCAATGTCATCGACCTGAACACCTACGCGCCGCGTCCGGCCGAGGCCGCCCCGTCGCCCTATGCCGCCTCGCCCTATGCCGCGCCGCGCGAAAGCGTCGTCGAGCACCTGCCGGGCGGCGCTATTCCCGGTTCGGTGGTACGCGAGACGCCGGCCGCCGACGCGGCGCCACAGATGAGCCCCGCCGTTCAGGCGGCCCTGATGCGCGCCCAGGAGGAGCAGCGCCTGAACGAGGCGCGCGCCGCCGAAGCCGCCCGCGCCGAACAGGAACGTGTGGATCGCGAACGCGCCGAAGCTTCCCGCGCCGAACGTGTCCGGCTCGACCAGGAAGCCTTCGAGCGCGGCCGCATCGAGCGCGAGCGCCAGGAGCGCGAACGTCTCGACCAGGAGGCGCGCGCCGTCACCGCCCGGCTGGAACAGGAGCGCCAGGATCGCGAGCGCGCCGAGGCCGCCAGGTTCGAGCAGGCCAGACTCGAGCAGGCCAGACTTGAGCAGGCCAGACTTGAGCAGGAACGCCTGGACCGCGAACGCGCCGAAGCCGACCGGCTTGAGCAGGAGCGCGCCGCCGCTGCGGCTGCTGCCGTTCAACCCGCGCCCGTTGACGACGAAGAGGCCGAAAAGGCGCGCAAGGCGGAAGCCGCCGCAGCCCTGATGCGTCTTTATTCCCCCTATGGCGGCGGTGCGCTCGGCCGGCCTTTGGCCGCCGCACAGCCGCCCAAGGCGCCTGAACCCGCGCTCCAGCCGGCGCCGTCGTTCACGCCCTACGCTCAGCCATTCCTCAGTCCGGTTTCGGGGGCCGCGCCCACGCCCGAACCAACTTCGGTCGCGCCCGCGCCGGAACCTGCTCACGAGGTCACCGCTGAACCTGTCGTCGCGCCGGTTGCCGAAAGCGACGAGGATGGTTCGGTCGTCGATTTTCGTCCGGTTGAATCGCCGCGTACCATGGCGCCGCCGATGGTGACCGCGCTCAATCCCTATGGCCGCGGCTCGGCGTCGCCGGTCGGCGCGCCGCAGCCCGAAACCCAGCCTGACCTGATCGAAGTGCCGCGTCCGCAGGCCGTCGACCTGTCGGCGACCTCGGCTTCCGCGGCCACGCAACCGCCGCCAGCCCAACCGGTGCACTGGCGTGAACAGCTGCAGCGTCCGCTGCCGGAAGGCTACAAGACGGCGGAGACCGAACAGGCGCCGCTGATCAACCAGCCGGGATCGCATTTCGAGTCGCTTTATCACAATGACGAGGACGAGTGGACGATGGAAGGCGGCCGCGTCGCCGTAGCATCCGACGACCACGAACCTCATCACCCCAGCCTGTGGAAAATGGTCGTCGACACGCTGTGGATGCTGCTGGTCAGCGGCATGGGCCTGGCCTGCCTCGGCATTGCCGCCGCCGCCTTCTACAAGTCGCAGGACCCGGCGGTCATGCGCGCCGGCTTCATCGACGACTATACCAAGCTGTCGCTGATCATGGCGGTGTGCGGCGTGCTGTTCGTGTCGATCTCGGTGTGGCTGATCTTTAAGCGCCTGGGCGGCCTGCGGGACTAGCCCTTAATCGACTTGCCGGTCTGCGGCGGCTGTTCGGCCTGCTGGATGTAGGAGTCGTCGGGCGTGAAGGCCGGAATGTTGGGATGCAGGCTGCGCCCCATCTTGCGCAGGGTCGTCACCGGCGAATCAAGCTGCGCCAGGGTCTCCACCGTCGTCTGGTAGCCGGACTCGACCGCCTGGTCGTAGGCCTTCCAGTCGCGGATCTCGACGCCCGCCGGCTCCGGGATAATCAGCAGGTCCGACGCCGCGCGATTGAGCGACAGGTCGGTGGTGGTGGTGATGGTGGCCGAACGCATCATCACCGAGACGATCGGTGGGCCGCGCCGCCATTCGCCGCGCGTGAACCAGTTCGGCAGGTTTTTCGGCACGACCAGGGCCTTCGGGTCGAGCCCGCGGGCCCGGGTCACGTCGACCCCGATGACCGTGCCCAGGTGCGCGTTGCGCATCATGGTCGCCGGGAAGGAGCGCATGACCGCGCCGTCGACCAGCACCTGGCCGTCGTCGACCACCGGTGGCAGGATGCCGGGCAGGGAGATCGAGGCGCGCAGCGCCTGGCGCAGCATCCCGGTCTTGTGCACCTTGAGCGCGCCGGTCGTCAGATTGGACGACAGGCAGAACCAGGGCAGGGGCATGTCCTCGATCATGACATCGCCGAAATGACGCTCCAGGCGCTCGTCGACCTTTTTGCCCGCCACCATCGAGATGAACGGAAAGACGACGTCGTCGAGCGGCGAGGTATTGACGAAGGCGTCGCGCATGCGGTGGTCAAGCTCGGTCTCGTCCCAGCCCAGGCACAGGCCGGCGGCGATGATCGCGCCCATCGACGAGCCGCAGATGAAATCGAACGGAATATGCGCCTCGCGCAGGGCCTGGATGGCGCCGACCTGGGCGAAGGCGCGGGCGCCGCCGCCGGAAAAGACGATGCCGACGCTGTGGCCGGCGACGATGCGGGCCAGGCGCGCGGCGTCTCCGGCATCGCCATAGGCGATATGGAACCAGCGCGACGGCTTGAGAATTTCGATCCAGGCGCGGGTGCGGCCGGGCGTCGCCGCCTTCTTCGTCCCCTCCGGATAGTTGAGGATCAGGTCGGGGGCGCGGTGCAGGCTGGCCGCCTCGCTCTCCATCTCGAGCGCATCGGGCGGATGGGAGGCGTCGGCGACAAGGAAGACATGGTCGACCTGGCGCGAGCTGAGCAACCGCCAGTGGCTTTCGTGCCGTTCGGCGACGTGCAGGACGTAGTCATTGCCGGCCTCGACATTGGTGAAGGCCTCCGGCGTATTGCCGTGGAAGGTCTTGTCGAGCACGGCGCAGGTGTAACCCAGGGCGCGGATCTGCGTCGCCACGCGCTCGACCAGGTCGCGGATCGGCGGCTCGCCGAGCGAGAAGAAGGCGAAGACATTGGGCGTCACCGCCGGCACATCGCGGCGCGCCCGCTCGATCATCTTGCGCGACAAGGCCATCAACAGGTCCGGCCGCGAATCGATGGCGGCCAGGAAATCCTCGCGCGGCATGGCCAGGAGGTCGGAATCGCGAAGCGCCATGATGGTGGTGGTGTGATGGGTGCCGGCGATCAGCGACATCTCGCCGACCGGCTCGCCGGGGCGGATGATGCCGATCAGGCTCAGTTCGTCGTGGTCCTCGTCGTGGCGGAAGGCGCCGAGCCGGCCCGAACGCAACAGGTAGAGGTGGTCGGATTCGTCCCCGGCGCTGAACAGGCGCGACCCGCCGGGCAGGGAGATCAGGCTGGCGCCCTGGCCCAGCGCGGTGCCGAACAGGCTTTCCAGCGCCTCTTGCAAGGTAGGGTTTAGCTTGGCCATGGAACCTTGTCGTACTCACCCGCTGGCGCCGGATTTATGCCTTCCGGCGGCCGTTTGTCCATAGAATTGCGCCGGATTTGCTTCTAAAGGCTTAAAGGACGTTAACCGGGATTTCCGTTGCATGAGCGACATCCACATCATGAAACTGGCCGTCGGGGTCGACAGCCTCGAGGACATGCTGAGCTGGGAGCGGCAGCGCAAGGGCGAGCTGTCCTACATCCATACGCGCCACCGCCCGACGCGGTGGGAAGAGCTGACGGCCGGCGGCTCGCTTTACTGGGTGATCAAGGGCGTGATCCTGTGCCGGCGCGAGATTGTGTCGTTCGATTATGACGACAAGGCGCAGCACTGGCTGGTGGGACTGAGATCGAAGAACATCCTTACCGAGCCCCAGCCGCGGCGGCCGTTCCAGGGCTGGCGCTACCTCAAGCCGGCCGATGCGCCGCGCGACATCCTGGAGGGCGAGCACGACCTGCCGCCGGACGTGGCGCGGGCGCTGAAGGACGCTGGTGTGTGGTAAGGATAAACACTGTGTGTTTTATTGACAATGGGTGTGTTTATGTTATGTTGACTTCAACCAGGAGGCCGACATGTCGAAATATAACCGGCTGCGAGACTATCTTCACCGCGTGAGACTTAATACATTTCCCATGACCTTTCAGGAAATTGAGTCCATTCTCGATTTTTCATTGCCGCCATCAGCGCACGAATATCAGGCATGGTGGAGCGGAGAAAGTCATGCGCTCGCCAAGGCCGTGATGCATGCCGGCTTTCGTGCTTCATTCAGCGGGAGCGATTTTATGTCTCGCAAGGTTACATTTCGCCGGATTCTGTGAGAGCGACCATGAGCAAATACGAACCCCTGCACGACTATCTGTATGAGACCGAAGACGAAGCCGTTCCCATGGGCTTTTCCGAGATCGAGCATGTGCTCGGTTTCGGCCTGCCACCATCCTCGCGTACGCAAAGGGCATGGTGGAGTAATAATCCGAGCAACAATGTCATGACGAGGGCGTGGCTCGACGCCGGCTTCGAGACGGCCAATGTCGACATGGAAGGGGAGAAGCTGGTGTTTAAGCGTGTGAAAGGCAAGACCGGACCGGTGCCGGCTGCCGCGGGGCCGAAAACGCCGCGCCGCAGTCCGCTGTTCGGCGCACTAAAGGGACTGATGACGATTCCCGACGATCTCGACCTGACCCAGCCGGCCATGCCGGAATGGGCTGACCTTCTTGATGAACGCTACGGCCCTGAACGTGGCTAGACCGCTGCTGCTCGACACGTGCGCCGCCATCTGGCTGATGGACGGTGCGCGCCTGTCCAATGAGGCGACCGAGGCGATCGATCTCGCCAGCGATCGCAACGAACCGGTCTATGTCTCGCCATTCATGGCGTGGGAAATCGGCAAACTGGCCGAAGGGGGGCGGTTGCCGGCCACAGTCACGCCTCAGGTCTGGTTCAAGGCCCTGACGGCCTTGTCGTTGATCAGGCAGGCCGACCTTACGTCCGACATACTGATTCAGTCATCATTTTTGCCCGGCAATGCGCACAAGGACCCTGCCGACCGCATTCTGATCGCTACAGCGCGTGAACTGGCCCTGACCATTGTGACACGTGACCGGCTGATCCTCGGCTATGCCGCCAGGGGACACGTCGCCGCCATAGCCTGTTAGACCGCGATATTGTCGATCAGGCGCGTTTTGCCGAGCCACACGGCGGCGAGCAGGCGGCCGGACCGGCTGTCCGGCGTCAGTTCGCCAAGCGTGTCGGCGTCGCGCAGGGCGATGTAGTCGACGCGGTCGAAGCCGGTTTCGATCAACTCCTGGCTGGCCTCCGCAATGGCGCGCTGGGTGTCCTCACCGGCCCGGGCGGCTGCGCGAATCCGTTGCAGGGCTTCGTGCAGCTTGGGCGCGATGGCGCGCTCGACCGCCGACAGATAGGCGTTGCGCGAGGACATGGCGAGGCCGTCGCCTTCGCGCACGGTGGGGTGGCCGACGATATCGATACCAAGGTCGAAGTCGCGCACCATGGCCCGGATGACCGCCAGTTGCTGGTAATCCTTCTCGCCGAAGACGGCGACGTCGGGCCGGACGCTGTTGAACAGCTTCATGACCACGGTGGCGACGCCCGAGAAGAATTGCGGCCGGAAGTCGCTTTCCAGGCCTTGTGCCGGGCCGGCCATGTCAATGCGGCTGACGAAGTTTTTCGGGTAGAGCGCATCCACAGCCGGCAGGTAGACAAGGTCGCAGCCGACCTCGCGCAGGCGGGCGACATCGGCGGCCTCGGTGCGCGGATAGCGGTCGAGGTCCTCGGTCGGGGCGAACTGCAGCGGGTTGACGAAGATCGACACCACCACCTTGCCGGCCCGCGCCCTGGCTTCCCGCACCAGCGAGATATGACCGTCATGCAGGGCGCCCATGGTCGGCACGAAACCGACGGTCGCGCCGTCCCTGCGCCATGCGGCCAGCTGCTCGCGAAGGGCGGAAAGAGTGCGGATGCGGTGCGTATTGTCTGGAGTGTTCAAGCTGTCGGCCATCGCAATTAACCATGCTCCGTAACCGTGATTTAAACCGGCCCGGCCATAATGCCTCTATGACCGATGCCGTCCCCCTTCGTAAAGTCATCTTTTTGTGCGCCGCGGTGGCGGCCACCGCGACCCTGGCCGGCTGCGGCGATCCCAACCTGTCCAAGACTTTCGCCGACATCAAGGCGATCAAGGTCGATGATTCCGGCAGCGGCAAGCCCGAGGACCGCAAGCTGAGCCAGAAGGACCTGGAACTGGCGGTCAATACGGCCAAGGATTTGACCGTCAACAAGGGTGGCCTGCTCGACAAGGGCAATGGCGGCGCCTTGCCGATTTCCGTCGTCGATCCGTCGAAGATGCAGCGTCCCGACGACGGGCCGCCGCTCGATGAACGGGTAGGCGGGGACGATACGACGGCGACCGTCGCCAGCCTCCAGCCGATGCAAAGCCGGCCGGAAACACCGCCCGCGCCTGTCGCCGGCCGTTTCATCCAGGTCGGTTCGTTCGGATCCGCCGCCGCCGCCAAAAGCGCGTGGGCGGGCCTGGTCGAGCGCTATCCCGGCGTCGAGCAGTATAGTCCGTCCTACCAGGCCGTGACGCTGGCCTCGGGCAAGTCGATGGTCCGCCTCAAGGTCGGACCGGTCGCCGGCGATCGCCAGGCGCAGAGCCTGTGCAGCCAGCTCGATATCCACGATACATGGTGCGCCAGGGCCGGCTAAAGCTTGCCGGTGGCGTAAAGTTATGGTCATCTGACCCTCCGCCTTTGCGGAAGCAGGTCGCCATGCCGTCCCCAACCAGCGCCAGCAAGTCCAGCGTCAATACCATCCTGTTCGATTCGGCCACGCGGCTGATTCCCATGGTCTTCGCCGTGGTGATCTTCATCGCCGGCGCGCTGCTGCTGGGTTCGATCATCACGCCCATCGATCCCGACGCCATGCCCTTCGTGCAACGCTGGTTGCCTCTGGGCGTGGTCGAAATCTCGCACGCCGCCGGTACGGTCATCGCCGTGCTGATGATCTTCCTGGCGCGCGGCCTGTGGGAGCGCATCGACACGGCATGGTACGGCGCCATCCTGCTGTTCTGCCTGGGGGCGGTGTTCTCGCTGACGCGCGAGCTGGCCCTGATCAATGCCGTCCTGCTGATCATGTGCGCCCTGCTGCTCATTCCGTGCCGGAGCGCCTTCAACCGCCGCTCCAACCTGCTCAGCCTGTCGGTCGATCCGCTGTGGGCGGGGCTGACCTTGGCGACGCTGGGATTTCTGGTGTGGGGCGGCTTCTATGTCTACAAGCACGTGCCCTATGCCCATTCGCTGTGGGTCGATTTCTCCTACCGCGCGGCGGCGTCGCGCTTTCTGCGCGCGGTGGTGCTGATCGTCCTGACCATAGTTCTTGTCGCGCTCTACCGCCTGTTCGGCATCGCCCATCGCATGCCGCCCCTGCCGGCCGACGGCGACATGGAGCAGTTGCGCGAGGTGGTGCAGCAGGCGTCGAACCCGCAGGCGTGGCTGGCCCTGCTGCGTGACAAGCACATCCTGTGGAACGAGGCGCGCACCGCCTTCCTGATGTACGGTGTGTCGGGGAAGCAGTGGGTGGTGATGGGCGAGCCGGTCGGCCCGGCGGCCGAGGCCGAGGCGCTTTGCTGGAAGCTCAAGGAAATGGCGTCGCTGAGCAATGCCAGGCTCAGCTTCTACCAGATCAGCCCGAAGATGCTGCCTCTGGTCATCGACCTCGGCCTCAGGCCGTTCAAGATCGGCGAGGAGGCGTGCGTCGATGTCGCCGCCTTCGATCTCGCCGGCAAGAAGGGCTATGGCTTCCGCCAGACCCTGCGCCGGTTCGAGGGGTTGGACGCGGCCTTCGAGGTGCTGTCGCCGCAGGATACCGGCCCCGTCATGGCGCGGCTGAAGGCGGTGTCCGACGCCTGGCTGAAGACCAAGGGCGCGAAGGAAAAGAGTTACAGCCTCGGCTGTTTCCGGCCGGACTATATGAGCCTGACGCCGGTGGCGGTCATCCGCATCGGCGGCGAGATCATGGCCTTCGCCAACCTGTGGCCGACCGACGACCGGACGACGCTCAGCCTCGACCTGATGCGCTATGACCCCGAAGCGCCGGCCTCGATCATGGAATACCTTTTCCTGCGCCTGATCGATTATGCCCGCGACCACGGCTACCGTCATTTCTCGCTCGGCCTGGCGCCGCTGGCGGGCCTCGAGGCGCGGCCGCTGTCGGGCGCCTGGGCCAAGATCGCCACCGTCATCTATGAGCTTGGCGGCGACTTCTACAATTTCGAAGGCCTGCGCGCCTACAAGGAGAAGTTCCGCCCCGACTGGCAGCCGCGCTATTTCGCCATCCGCGGCCAGGAGACGGCGCTGGTGCCGGCCCTGATCGCCGTGGCGGCGCTGGGGGCGAAGACCCCGAAGCGGAAGCGCGCGCACGAGGACGCCGGCGCGGCGGCGTGAAGGCGGCTCAATCGATCTCCAGCGCCCGTTGAAAACGCAGGCCGTGCGGGGAAAACTCGAAACTGAGCGCCAGGCATTCTACGCCCGCCGCCCGGGCGGCGTCGAAGGCGCGGCCGAAGCCGGGATCGCAGTCGCGGGCGATGGCGAAGCGTTCGACATCGTGGCGCTGGATGCAGAAGACGACGACGGCGCGGTAACCGGCCTTCACCATCCCGATCAGTTCGTAAAGGTGCTTGGCGCCGCGTTCCGTCACGCAGTCGGGAAATTCGGCCAGGCCGGGCGTGCGCGAAAGGTGGACGTTCTTGACCTCGACATAGGCGCTCGAACGGGCAGGGTGACCGGTCAGGAGCAGGTCGATGCGCGAGTTGACGCCATATTTCACTTCCGGTTTAATTGAAGAGTAACCGTCAAGCTGCGGAATGGCGCCGGCCATGACGGCGGCGTAAATCAGGCGATTGGGCCACTGGGTATTGACCCCGACCCAGGCGCCGCGTTCCTGAAGCGCCTCCAGCCGATATTGCAGCGCCTTCCTGGGATCGCCGATATGCGTCACCAGTGCGGGGGTACCTTCGTCGAGCAGGCCCAGCATCTTGCCCGGGTTCGGGCAGTGTGCTGTAATGGTTTCGCCTGAATCGAGCTCGACATCGGCGAAGAAGCGTTTGTACCGGGATTTCAGCCGGCCGGCCTTCAGTCCGTCAAATCCGATCATTCGACCTGGCCTTTCTGCGAGTTTCCGCGCCATGACGTCTTCCGCCAATGCCACCGCCGCCATACTGATCATTGGCGATGAAATCCTGTCGGGCCGTACCATCGACACCAATACCAACACAATCGCCAAGTTCCTGGCGGCGCTGGGCATCGACCTGCTCGAAGTGCGCATGGTGCACGACAACGAGGCCCAGGTTATCGACGCGGTCAACACGCTGCGCCACCAGCACGACTATGTCTTCACCACCGGCGGCATCGGGCCGACGCACGACGATATCACCGCCGACTGCATGGCGAAGGCTTTTGGCGTGCAGATCAGCGAACATCCTGTCGCGCTCAAGCTTCTGACCGACCGGGCGCTGAAGATGGGGTGGGAATTGAACGCCAACAGCCGCCGCATGGCGCGCATCCCGCACGGCGCCGACCTGATCAACAATCCGGTGTCGGCTGCGCCGGGTTTCCAGCTCGGCAATGTCTTCGTCATGGCCGGCGTGCCCAAGATCATGACCGCCATGCTGGAGGACGTCGCGCCGCGCCTGCGCACCGGCACGCGTGTCCTGTCGCGGACGCTGAAACTGGCCTATGTCGGCGAAAGCTGGGCGGCGGACATCCTGCGCGACCTCGACCACCGCTATCCGGAGCTGTCGCTGGGCAGCTATCCGTACGGCATGCTGCCGGGGGAATTCGGCACGCATCTTGTCATCCGCGGCCAGGACGAGAAAAGCCTCGACTCCGCCATGGCCGAACTGAAGCGGGCGCTGGAGCCCGTCGTCGCGGAAAGCCGTGAACGCAATCCGCTGGCCGCCTTCGAAGAAATCACTGCATAGGAATTTCGTATGACCAAGCTTATCGCCGGCCTGCTGACCGGTCTTGTCGCCTTTGGCGCCACTGCCGTGACCGCCGCTCCGAAGACAAAGGCCGCGCCCGCGCCAGCGCCGGTGGTGCAGCCTATCGACGCGTCGGTGGCCGCCCAGGCCGCGACCCTGCGCGACGACGCGCTTGCCGGCAATGCGGCGTACCAGTGGGTCAGCGACCTGACGACGCGCTTCGGCGCGTGCCCGGCGGGCAGCGACCGGGAAAAGGCGGCGGCGGCATGGGCGGCCGGCCAACTGAAAGCGATGGGCTTCGATACGGCCACCGTCGAGACCTTCGCCTATTATCCGTGGGTGCGCGGCGTTGGCGACAGCATCGAGATCACCGGGCCGTACCCGCAGAAGCTGGTTGGCGTCGCCTTGGGCGGTTCGACCGGCGGCAACGTCGAGGCCGAGGCCGCGCTGTTCGACAGCTGGCAGGACTTCGTCGACTCGACCGCCGACGTGACGGGCAAGATCGTCGTCATCCTCCAGCCGATGCCGCGCGCCACCGATGGTTCCGGCTATGGCGCCATGTCGGGGCCTATTCGCTGGGCCGGGCCGGCGGTGGCGCAGAAGCGGGGCGCGGTCGGCTTCGTGCTGCGTTCGCTGTCGACCGACGACCATCGCTTTCCGCACGCCGGGGCGACGGGATGGTCCGACGGCAAGGGCATCCCGGCCATGGCGATCTCGTCGCCCGACGCCGACCAGCTGCAGCGCATCGAGGCCCTGCAAAGGAAGGGCGAGGCGGGGCCGGTGCGGCTGAAGATGGTGTCGGGCGCGACCTTCCCGGGGCTCGGCACCTCGGTCAATGTCGTCGCCGAAATCAAGGGCTCGGAGCATCCCGAACAGGTGGTGGTCATCGGTGGCCACCTCGATTCGTGGGATCTCGGCACAGGCGCGATCGATGATGCGGCCGGCCACGCCATCGCGCTGGCCGCGGCCAAGACCATCCTCGACCACAAGCTGCGGCCCAGGCGCACCATCCGCCTGATCCTGTGGGGCTCGGAGGAGATGTCGCAGCCGGAGGGCTTCGGCTCGGGCGGCGACAATTATGCGAAAATGCACGCGGCCGATGCGCCGAATATCGTGGCGGCGATGGAAGCCGACTTCGGGGCGGACAAGGTCTATGCCGCCTCGCTGCCGGCGACGGCCAACCCCAGCTATGGCCGCCAGATGACGTCGCTGCTGCAGCCGCTCGGCATCGCGGTCAAGCGCGAGCCCAGCGCCGGCGGCGATTCCGATACCGACGTGCTGTACCAACTGGGCGTGCCGTGCCTGACCCTGGAGCAGGACGGGTACGACTATTTCAACACCCACCATACGCCGGACGACGTGCTGGAGCGGATCGACCCGCGCAACCTCGACCAAGTCGTGGCGGCGTGGTCGGCGACGCTGTGGATGATCGCGGGCTCGGACGTGACCTTCACGCGGCCCGCGCCGGCCAAGCCGTAAACTCTTTGACCTCCTGCCGGGATTGAGGCAGAACGGCAGCCCGGTTCAGTGCGGGCATGGCGGAATCGGTAGACGCAACGGACTTAAAATCCGTCGGGGAAACCCATGCCGGTTCGAGTCCGGCTGCCCGCACCATCCTATGATAATGGAATTATCATAGGATGGTTTTTTGATTTGCGTTCAGGGGCTTGCCCCTTAGCGCCCAAATAAAGCGTCTTTGGGGCTGCGCTCCCACTTGGTCGCTAGTTGCGTCGCTCCAGTTGCCTGCCATTGGCAGGCTGGCTTAAAGCGAGACGTTACAGCACCCCCAGCATCTGGGCGACGAGCGGGTGGCGGACGATGTCCTTGTCCTTCAGGCGCACGACCTTGATCGTATCCACCGCCTCGAAGCGATCGGCGACGTCGGCCAGGCCCGACATGCCGGGCAGCAGGTCCGACTGGTTCGGGTCGCCGGTGACGATCATGGTCGAGTTCCAGCCCAGGCGGGTCAGCAGCATCTTGAGCTGGGTATAGGTGCAGTTCTGGGCCTCGTCGATGACGACGAAGGCGTTGTTGAGCGTGCGGCCGCGCATGTAGCCGACCGGCGCGATCTCGATCAGGCCTTCCTGCATCAGGGCCTTGAGGCGCTTCATCGACAGGCGGTCGGAGAGGGCGTCGTAGAGGGGGCGGAGATAAGGCGCCAGCTTGTCCTCCATGTCGCCGGGCAGGTAGCCCAAGGATTCGCCGGCTTCGACAGCCGGGCGCGACAGGACGATGCGGCCGACCTTGCCCGCTTCCAATGCCTCGACCGCCTTGGCGATGGCAAGGTAGGTCTTGCCGGTGCCGGCGGGGCCGAGCGCCAGGACCAGGTTCTTGTCGTCGATGGCGTTCAGCAGTTCGGCCTGGCCTTCCGATTTCGGTTTGATCGTCTTGATGTAGCTTTGTTCGCGATCCTCGGCGGCCGGGGCCCAGGGCGTGATATTCGCGCCGTAGCCGCCGTTATGGACGTTGAGCCGGCGTACCTTCGAATCGGGCTGGTACTGCTCGGCATCGAGGGTACCTTCGCGCAGGAAACGCTTGGCGGATCGCTTGGTCATGGATGCTCCTTGTGCTTTACGGCCGGGCGTCCGTTTTCACGGACGCCGGTAAGACAGGCATGAAAAAGGGCGAGGCCGGCAACCGGCTCGCCCTGGCTGGATTGGGGAGGAAGGGACAGGTGACAGGGGCTGCCGCCGTAGCCCATGTCGGGCGGGGCGGAGGGCTTGAGGCTGATCGACGCGCGCCTTGATGCCACCTGGAACCTCTGGAAAGATGCCGGAATAATTTCTGGTATCTGTCATACGCGGAGGCTGTGATTCCCCCGCATTGACGCTAACCAGATTCGATCTTTGTGGTTGCCGAAATCTTAAAACGGCGATCACGCTTTGTAATTTCATCCTACTGTCACAAAGGAGGGGAGCATGGCCGTTTACAGCCTCGACGGTGTCGCGCCGGAGGTGGAGGGCGACGCCTGGATCGCGCCGGATGCTCAGGTTATCGGCCGTGTGCGCCTGGGGGCGGGGGTCAGCGTCTGGTTCGGCGCGGTGGTGCGCGGGGATAACGAGATGATCGCCATCGGGGCGAGGAGCAATATCCAGGACGGCAGCGTGCTGCATTCCGATCCGGGTTCGCCCCTGACCATCGGCGAGGGGGTGACTGTGGGGCACAAGGTGGTGCTGCACGGGTGTACAGTGGGGGATAACAGTCTCATCGGGATCGGGGCGATTGTCCTCAATCGCGCGGTGATCGGGCGTGATTCGATCGTCGGCGCCGGAGCGCTGGTGCCGGAGGGTAAGGTGTTTCCCGAGGGCGTGTTGTTGCTGGGGACGCCGGCGCGCGTGGTGCGCGAACTGACGCCGGAGCAGATCGTGGGACTCCGGCGGTCGGCGGAGCACTATGTCGGCAATGCGCGGCGGTTCGCGAGGGGGCTAAGCGCGTCGTGAGGGGGGCCAATCGCCGGCATTGGCGGCTGGGGCGTCTTCGGTAAGATTTAACCACGAAAAACACGAAAAAGACGAAAAAGACGAACTTCATTTTCCGTACGACGCACTGAGCTTGCGGCAATCGGCAAGGATCGACGCGCGAAGCGCGTCATTGT
>CAYYTA010000034.1:0-25242 GCA_964474575.1 uncultured Caulobacteraceae bacterium
TTCGACGGCCAGGACGTGCTTGAATCCGGTTATCCTGGGCCCGGCCATACCGATTCAGGATGGCTCAACCGTTTCCTTGCCGCCCAGCCGGCCGGGCGCACGGCGCGGCTATCGGGTGTGACCGGCGGCAGCATGGCGCCACTGACCCTGCGCGGGCCCGCCGAGGTGCTGGGCTGGGCGCCGTCCATGCCTGACCTTGACGACGGCGATCTCGCGCCGCGGCTGGCCGACCTTTACCGCCAGGACGACCCTCTGCTGGCCGGCGTCCTTGACGAAGCCGTTCGCACTGGCAGGATCGCCTCGGGCTACACCGGCCAGAAGAACGGCGGCAGCGGTTACCGCGCCATGACCATGCTGGCCGGCGGCATCAGCCAGCTTCTCGCCGGCGATGATGGCCCGCGGGTTGCCGCGATCGCCTTTTATGGCTGGGACACCCATGCCGGTGAGCTGAACCGCCTGAATACGCTGCTGTCTGGCCTTGATGCGACCTATGCTGCCTTTGAAAGCGCGCTTGGCCCGGCGTGGAACGACACGGTCATCCTGACCGTCACCGAATTCGGCCGCACCGCCGCCATCAACGGCACGCGCGGCACCGACCATGGCACGGCGGCGGCGGCCTTTCTCAATGGCGGCGCCGTCAAGGGCGGCCGCGTCATCGCCGACTGGCCCGGCCTGAAACCGGTCCAGCTTTACCAGGGGCGCGACCTGATGCCGACGACCGACCTGCGCGCGGTGTGCAAGGGTCTGCTGACCGAGCTTTACGATGCCCCCGAGACAGCGCTGGCGACGGATATCTTCCCCGACTCCGCCATGGTCAAACCGATGACCGGGCTAATCACCTGACGACTTGCAGATGGCGTCGAGCCCGGCGATCGACATGCCGGCGGGCAGGCCCGACAGGTCGATGCCCTGCTCGCCGGCCGTCCGCTCCATAATCGAACCGTCGCCGGCCTTCGCGTCGGTTTCGGCATAGGCCGGATCCCCTTCAGCCTGGGCCAGTGGCACGTAATGCGCGCCCGCCTCTTCCAGCGCCGTCAGCACGTCCGGCAGCATCAAGGCGGAAAACCCGCCGATGTGGGTCAGCAGCACGTGCGGAATCTGGCGGCCATAGACCTTCTGCGACATGGCCTCGGCGCGCACGATCTCGGCCTTCACGCCCGTCATGTACTGCGCTTTCAGTTGCCCGATCCCGGCCTGGTCGCCCTTGGCGACGCAGCGGTTGTAAGGCTCGGTATAGGCCCAGTCGCTGAACGACATCGAGACGTCGGCGATGCGATAACCGTGCGCCTTGAGATAGGCGATAATCCCGTCATGGTCCGCGCCGTCGCCGGCGCTCAGGAACGGAAAGCGCAGCCAGTGCCAGTCCTGCCCCTGCATGCGCGCGGCCACCTCGGGCTCGCCTTTTTCCAGGTCGGCCTCGAAGGCGGCGAGGCCGACGCTGCGGATATTGACGTGGCTCCAGGTGTGGTTGCCGAGCGGATAGCCCGCCGCGCGCCAATGATCGAGCACCGCGTCGCTGCCCGGCTCGCGCTCGCCGCCGACCGCGTTGACGAAGCCGTAGGCCTCCGGCACGCCGTGCGCCTTGAGCGCCGCCAGGTAAGCATCGCCGATCGCCACCCGCGTCGTATTGGCGGGCAGGCTGCCGTGGTCGGGCAGGTCGTCGACCGTGATGGCGATGTCGAAGCCCGGCTGGGCGGCGTGCGCGGCCCCGGCGATGACGGTAACAGCGGCGGCAAGGGCCAGGAACTTCATGCGGCGTCTCCTCGGGAGCCTCTGGTGGGCGTTAACGCTACCATGCGCCGTTTCGCGGGGGCCGGCAAGCCGGCGGCGCAGCATGTTGCGCAAAAAACCGGACCGGGTTAACCATGGGCAGCTTTAAAGCCAAGGGAGAGGGCAATGGGTAATCTGTTCGTACGTACGGGTGTATTGTTTCTGCTGGCCGGCATGTGCCTCGGCCTTTACATGGGCATGAAGGAAGACTTCACCTTTGCGCCGGCGCACGCACACCTCAATCTGGTTGGCGGCGTGCTGATGATCATCACCGGCATGATCTACAACAGCAAGCCGGGCATCGCGCCGCGCCTCGCGCCTTTTCACTACGGCCTCTATCTCATCGCCGTGCCGGTCATGGTGGCCGGCGTCGCCGGAGCGCAGGTTCACGCGCCGTGGTTCCCGCCGGTCGTCGGCGTCGGCTCGATCCTGGTCTTCATCTCGACTCTGATGTTGGCCTGGGTGATCTTCACCGCTTATGGCAAGAAGGCGGATTAGGCCGCGCGTTTCGCGCCGAACGCCTGCGCCGCCTGGCGTGTCACGGCCTCCAGTTCGGTCAGCCGCGCCAGGTCGACGCTATGGAACACGAAGCAGGTCTTGCTCTGCGCCTGCTTTTTCAGCGCGTCCGGAACCGCGATGTCGCGGCCTTCCTTCAAGGCCAGCGGCGGCAGGTGATAGGCGACGTGCGCGCCGGTCAGCCTGATGCTGCCGAACCATACCGGATCCTTCGAAGCCATGATGTCCATGGCCACGTTCATGGTGAATTCGCCCGAAGCGTCCTTGGCGATGGTGAAGCCGGGCGCGGCGCGCACCATCACGTCACGCAGGGCGATATACAACGGATAAAGGTCAGCCACGTTTCGTCTCCCCGATGTCTGGCTAATTTTCGCAATTGTTACTCCCAAAAGGCAAAAAATGCGTTGTCAACCGGGCGTAGCGGCGTATAGTTTCAATTGCGACTATAATAGCCCAACGGACCCGTCATGACCGCCGCCCTGATCGCGCCCGCCGCCGGCCTGCTCGACACCCTGGCCGAGCAGGCGCTCGATCCCATGCTGACCCTGCTGCAGGCGCTGCGCGGCGATCCGCGCCCCGGCAAGATCGACCTTGGCATCGGCGTCTACCGCACCGGGGACGGCCGCACGCCGGTCATGGCTGCGGTCAAGCAGGCCGAGCAGATCCTGGTCGATACCCAGGCCAGCAAGGACTATGTCGCCGCCGAGGGCGACGCACGTTTCCTCGCCCTGCTCGCCCCCATGGTGCTCGGCGCGGCGCGCCCGAAGGACGACAACGTCATCGGCCTGCAAACTCCCGGCGGTACGGGCGCGCTGCGCCTGGCCCTGTCTTTGCTCTTCCGTGCCAATCCCGAGGCGCGCGTCTGGCTCGGCACGCCGACCTGGAGCAACCATATCTCGCTGGTCAAGGCCGCCGGCCTGACGATCCAGCCACACCCTTTCTTCGACAAGGCCACGCAAACCATCGAGTTCGACGCCATGATGGCGGCTCTGGAAGACGCGCGCCCCAGCGACTGCCTGCTGCTGCATGCCGGCTGCCATAACCCGACCGGCGCCGGCTTCACCGCCGACCAGTGGCGCGCCATCGCCCAGTTGGCCGGCCGCAAGGGTATATTGCCGCTGATCGACATGGCCTATCAGGGCCTGGGCCGCGGCCTTGAGGAAGACGCCGAGCCGATGCGCGGCCTGCTGGACCAGGTGCCCGAAGCCCTTGTCGCCGTGTCGTGCTCCAAGAACTTCGGCCTCTACCGTGACCGTGTCGGCGCCTTGTGGACCAAGGCCGGTTCGGCCAGCGCGGCCCACCGCGCGCGCGGCAACCTTATCCTGTCGGCGCGCTCCATGTGGTCGATGCCGCCCGACCACGGCAGCGCCATCATTCGCACGATCCTGGAATCGGACGTCCTGACCGCCTTGTGGCGCGGCGAGTTGGACACCATGCGCGACCGCATCAACGCCATGCGGGCCGGCCTGGCCGCCGCTTTGCCGCAGCTGGCGCCGGTGGCGCGGCAGACCGGCATGTTCAGCCTCCTGCCGATCACCAGGGAGAACGCCGTTCGCTTGCGAATCGACCACGGCATCTACATGCTCGAAACCGGCCGCATCAACATTGCCGGACTGAACGCCGCCACCCTTCCGGTTTTCGCCGAGGCGCTGGCCGGCGGCCTGATGTGAGAAAGGACTGCGCCATGCGTGACAATCCCCCCCAAAACGTCCCCCAAGGCAATGTCATGGGCCTGAATGGCTTCGAATTCGTCGAATTTACCGGCCCGAACCCCGACGAAATGGCGCGCCAGCTCGAAATGCTGGGTTTCACGGCGGCCTCGCGCCACCCGTCGAAGGCCATCACCCGCTACAAGCAGGGCCGCATCAACTTCCTGCTCAACCGCGAAACGACGGGCCAGGCGGCCGAGTTCCGCGCCGCCCACGGGCCGTCGGCCAACGGCATGGCCTTCCGCGTCGATGATGCTGGCGTGGCCTATGACCTGGCCCTGGCCAACGGCGCGGTGCCGGCGGACGTGTCGACCGGCGCCCTGCCCGACGTGCCTGTCCTGCAAGGCATCGGCGGCTCGCTGCTCTATCTCATCGATGCGGCCGATCTCTATGCCGGCTGGGACGCCATCCCGGGCGCGGCCGAGGCGGAAGCCGCCAACAGCGTCGGCTTCGACCTGCTCGACCACCTGACCCACAATGTCCGGCGCGGCGAGATGCGCACCTGGTCGTCCTTCTACAGCCAGGTGTTCGGCTTCGAGGAGCAGAAGTATTTCGACATCAAGGGCCAGGCGACCGGCCTGTTCTCACAGGCGATGATCGCGCCGGACGGCGCCATCCGCATCCCGCTCAACGAAAGCCAGGACGACAACAGCCAGATCGAGGAATTCCTGCGCCAGTACAACGGCGAGGGCATCCAGCACATCGCCCTGACCACGCCGGATATCTTTGAAACCGTCGAGAAACTGCGCGCGCGCGGCGTCCGGCTCCAGGACACCATCGACACCTATTACGACCTGGTCGACAAGCGCGTGCCCGGCCACGGCGAGGACCTCGAACGCCTGCGCAAGAACCGCATCCTGATCGACGGCAATGTCGGCGACGAAGGGATACTGTTGCAGATCTTCACCGAGAACACCTTCGGTCCGATCTTTTTCGAGGTCATCCAGCGCAAGGGCAATCAGGGCTTCGGCAACGGCAACTTCCAGGCCCTGTTCGAGTCGATCGAACTCGACCAGATTCGCCGCGGCGTCATCCAGGTGGTCTAAATCCGCTTCAGCAGCCACGCCGCCGTGTCACGTCTGATCTCCGGCGGAATATCGGTTTGCAGCGTTGCCATCAGGTCTGACAGCCTGACCTCGCGCAGCACGCCGCGCCACGCCTCGTCGGCCTTCCACATGACGCGGGCGACGGCGCAGGCCTTGCCGCCGCGATGGCTTTTCGGCACGCACGGATTGTTGAAGCGGATATCGGTGCAGGCGAAGGTCGAACGCCTTCCTTCAACTGCTTCGACGATGTCGAGGAAACTGATCTCATCGACCGCTTTCGCCAGCCGGTATCCGCCCGACGGTCCCAGCGTGGTCGTCACCAATCCCGCCTGAGACAGGGCCTGCAAGGCTTTCGACAGGTACTCCTTCGGCACCCCGTGCAGCTCGGCCAGGGTCTTGGTCGAGGCATAGCGCCCGTCCGGCAGGCCGGCCAGGATGGCGCAGCAATGCAGCGCCCATTCCACCTGATTGCGAAGGATCATCGCGCCTCGATCAACTCAAACCCGCCCTGTCCAAGCCATAGAGTGAGTCGGCCGAACCTGGCACCTGCGGGAAGGCGGCGTTGAGCCGGTTCCAGCCGTTGATGGCGATGACGGCGAAGGTCAGATCGGACAGTTCGGCTTCCGAAAAATGCTCCAGCGCGGCGTTGTAGGCCGCTTCGCCGACGCCTTCGCGCGGCAGGTGGGTCAGGGTTTCGGTCCACGCAAAGGCCGCCCGTTCGCGCGGGCTGAACAGGTGCGACTCGCGCCATGCCGCCACGTGATGCAGGCGCAAGGGCCGTTCACCAGCGATCGTCGCCTCCTTGACGTGCATGTCGAGGCAGAACGAACAGCCGTTCATCTGCGACGCCCGGATCTGCACCAGGTTGCGCAGGCTTTCCTCAAGGCCCGACCCACGCAGCGACAGGCTGAAATCGAGATAGGCCTTGGCCAGCTTCGGAGATTGTTTGAAATATTCAAGACGTTGCGACATCGTGGCGGCTCCATAATACGGATATTGATTATCCATAAGGATATTTATTATCCTCAATTGGCCGCCACGTCAACCGTCGAAAAAACAGTTGCGAGTCGGAACGGCTGGACCGATGATCGCAAACGCGTTAGTACCGAATGAAACTAATTTCCGCTTATACCTCCCCATCTACGATGGGGAGGGGGACCGCACGAATGAGCCAATGGCTTGCAGCCACGGCGAGTGAGATGTGGTGGTGGGGCGTCTTGCTTACTTTCCGGAGGTCTTACGCGTGTCCGCCCAGGCTTACATGACCGGTTTCGGCAACCATTTCGCCACCGAGGCCGTCCCCGGCGCCCTGCCGCACGGCCAGAACTCGCCGCAGACAGCGCCCTTCGGCCTTTATGTCGAGCAGTTGTCGGGTTCCGCCTTCACCGCCCCCCGCCACGACAACCGCCGCACCTGGCTCTACCGCTTGCGCCCGTCGGCCAATCACGCGCCGTTCACGCCTTATGACGGCGCGCCCAACCTCAACACGCCCTACGCCGATCCCGTCTCGCCCAATCGCCTGCGCTGGTCGCCGCTCGAAACAGACAGCGAAACCGATTTCCTCGACGGCCTGATCACCTATGCCGGCAACGGTTCCCCGGAAACGCAGTCCGGCGTCGCCATCCACCTCTACGCCGCCAGCCGGCCGATGACGCGCGCGCTGTTCAACAGCGATGGCGAGATGCTGATCGTGCCGCAGCATGGCGACCTGCACATCCGCACCGAAATGGGCGTGGTCGACATCGCGCCGTTGCAGGTCGCGGTCATCCCGCGCGGCGTGCGCTTCAGTGTCGGCGTCAATGGTCCATCGCGCGGCTATGTGCTGGAAAACTACGGCGCGCCGTTCCGCCTGCCCGACCTGGGGCCGATCGGCGCCAACGGCCTGGCCAATCCGCGCGATTTCGAGACGCCCGTCGCCGCCTATAAGGACAGCGACATGCCGCACGACCTGATCCAGAAATTCGCCGGCCGGCTGTGGCAAACCACGCTCGACCATTCGCCGTTCGACGTCGTCGCCTGGCACGGCAATTACGCGCCGTACCGCTACGACCTGCATCGCTTCAATACCATCAATACGGTCAGCTTCGATCATCCCGATCCGTCCATCTTCACCGTTTTGACGTCGCCATCGGATCATGCCGGTACGGCCAATTGCGACTTCGTCATCTTCCCGCCGCGCTGGATGGTCGCCGAACATACCTTCCGACCGCCGTGGTTCCACCGCAACATCATGAGCGAATTCATGGGCCTGATCGAAGGCGCCTATGACGCCAAGCAAGGCGGCTTCGCCCCCGGCGGCGCGTCCCTGCACAACTGCATGAACGGCCACGGCCCGGACAAGGCATCTTACGAAAACGCCATCGCCGCCGACCTCAAGCCGCATCGGATCGACGGCGCAATGGCCTTCATGTTCGAAGCCCGCCATATCCTCAAGGCCACGTGGTGGGCCATGCGGACGCCGCTGCTGCAACTCGACTACGACAGCTGCTGGGATGGCTTCACCAAGGCGGAGCTGCCCCGATGATCGACGAAACCCACGACATCAGCTTGACCTCCTGGGTCGTTGAGGCCAACGGCCATAGCGACTTTCCGATCCAGAACCTGCCCTTCGGCAGCTTCAGTCCGCCTGACGAGGCCCCGCGTCCCGGCGTCGCCATCGGCGACCACATCCTCGAGCTTGAGGCCCTGATCGCCGCCGGCATGTTGCGCGAAGCCCCCGCATCGCTCGAACCCGTCCTGGCCACGCCGGCCCAGCGCAAGTCCCTGCGCAAGTCGCTGTCGCGGCTGCTCAGCGACCCGAAGTACCGCATCACGGCCGAGCCCTATCTGCACGCCGCAACCGATTGCACCATGCACCTGCCCGTCAGTATCGGCGATTACACCGACTTTTATGTCGGCATCCATCATGCGACCAATGTCGGCGCCCTGTTCCGGCCCGACAATCCTTTGCTGCCCAACTACAAGCATGTGCCCATCGGCTATCACGGCCGCGCCTCGTCGGTGCGCGTTTCCGGCGAACCCGTCGTTCGCCCGACCGGCCAGACCAAGGCCCCCGACGCCGATGCGCCCACCTTCGGCCCCAGCAAACGCCTGGATTTCGAGCTGGAACTGGGCGTGTGGATCGGCCCCGGCAATGCCCTCGGCCAGCCGATCCGCATCGAAGATGCCGCCCAGCATATCGGCGGCTTCTGCCTGCTCAACGACTGGTCGGCGCGTGATCTTCAGGCCTGGGAATACCAGCCGCTCGGCCCCTTCCTGGCCAAGAACTTCCTGACCACGATCTCTGCGTGGATCGTCACGCCCGAAGCGCTCGGCCCCTTCCGCATCGCCCAGACCCCGCGACCGGCTGGCGATCCCCATCCCCTGCCCTATCTGTGGAGCGATGCCGACCAGGCGTCCGGGGCGCTGGCCCTCGATCTCGACGTCCTGATCCGGACGGCGCAGATGCGCGACGCCGGCCTTGCGCCGCAATCCCTGACGCATAGCGAAGCCGGTCACATGTACTGGACCTTCGCCCAGATCGTCACCCACCACGCGTCGGGCGGCTGCAACCTGCAAACCGGCGACCTGCTGGGCACCGGCACCCTGTCCGGAGACCGTCCCGGCACGGAAGGCAGCCTGCTCGAACTTTCCGCCGGCGGTAAAAAGCCCGTGACCCTGCAAAACGGCGAGGAACGCGCCTTTCTTCAGGACGGCGACGAGATTATCCTGCGAGCGCGCGCCGAGAAGCCGGGCTTCGCGCCCATCGGTTTCGGCGATTGCAGAGGTATGGTGCTGCCCGCGAAAGGATAGACAATGTTGAAACTGCACGGCTACTGGCGTTCGTCCGCCGCCTATCGCGTCCGCATCGCGCTCAATCTCAAGGGCCTGCATTACGATCAGGCGCCCCACGACCTGCGCGCCGACGAACACCATGATCCCGCCTATCTGGCGCTAAACCCGCAAGGCCTGGTGCCGGCGCTGGAGCACGACGGCAACGTCATTACCCAAAGCGGCGCGATCCTGGAATGGCTGGAGGAAACCCACCCCGAGCCGCCATTGCTGCCGCGTAAAGCCGACGCCCGCGCCACGGTGCGCGCCATGTCGGGACTGATCGCCTGCGACATCCATCCGCTCAACAATCTGCGCGTCCTGCGTACGCTCAAGAACGACCTGCATGCCGATGACGCCGCGCAGAAGCGCTGGGCCAAGGCATGGATCGGCGAAGGCTTTGCCGCCCTGGAGCAGATGATCGCCCGCCACGGCAAGGGCTATTGCTTCGGTTCGGAGCCAACCCTGGCCGACTGCTACCTGATCCCGCAGATGTTCTCGGCCCAGCGCTTCGAGGTCGACCTGCAACCCTACCCGGCCATCCGCGCCGTCGGCGAACACTGCGCCGACCATCCGGCCTTCAACCGCGCCCATCCGCGCCACCAGCCCGACGCCGATACGGTGAATGCATAACCGGGTGTTCGCCACGCCGGCCGGCGTTAGACTGGGACCGCTCGACCTGATTTCGACGGGGAAAGCGCGCAATTTCGTGCTGCAAATCGGCGACGCCTTCTTCCATGGCTTCGTGGTGCGCCAGGACGATGATGTCTACGGCTATGTCGATCGCTGCCCGCACGCCGGCATGCCGCTGGCCCAGGAGCTTGACGACTACCTGACGCCGCAGGGCGACCTGATCGCCTGCTCTTGGCACGGGGCGCTGTTTCGCATCTCATCGGGCCGCTGCATCGGCGGCCCTTGCGCCGGCCAGTCTCTGACGCCGTGGCCGGTGCGCGTCGAGGACGGCCAGGTCGTTACGGCCTGACCCCGGCGGCCATGGCATCGACCAGGGTGCCGTCGTCCTGGCTCAGTTCCCAGGCGAACAGGCCGGCCAGGCCCTGGGCCTGCGCATAACGGCCTTTGGCCTTGATGCTGCGCGGCGTATCCAGCGACAGGAACCCGCCGTTCTTCGAATCGTACATATAGGCGGCCTCGGCCGCCTCGTCATAGCCATCGGTCCAGCCGTTGTCCGCAAGGTGGCGCGCCTGCACCGCCGTCCACGAGGAGGCGCCGACGAAGTCTCCCCCCGAGCCGCTGGCCGGGAAGCGGCCGTCGTCGAAGGTGGCCTTGGTCCACTCGCGGGCGTAGAACCCCGCGCCGAGCACCATCTTGGCCCTGGGCACGCCGGCTGCCGCCAGATTGCGGATCATGGCGTCGGCGCCGTAGCCGTCGGTCGACGGCCCGGCGACAAGATTGGTGTGATGGCCGGGCCAGCCGCCGCCGCCGGAATAGTCGCCGTTGCGCTGGAACGCTTTTTCCGGCGTGAAGTCGTAAGTCATGACGAAGACAAGGTTGAAATCGCCGGCGACGTCCTTCCAGTCGATACCGGCGACCGAGCGCGGATAGCCGGCGACAGCCGCGGTCAGCAGGCGCGGGCGGCCATCCGCCGCCGTCATGCCATCAAGCGCCTGGCGCAGGCCATCGATAAAGGCGCGGTGATTGGCCGCCTCCGTCTGCCGCGCCTCGTCGCCGAGCAGCGCCCGCGCATTGTCGCCGCCGCCCGGGTACTCCCAGTCGATGTCCAGCCCGTCGAACACCGGATATTGCTTCAGGAACGCGATGGCCGATCGGGTAAAGGCCTGACGCCGATCGAGGCTGGCGACCATATCGGGGAACAGCGGCATGCCCCAGCCGCCGACGGACGCGATGACCTTGAGGCGCGGGTTGCGCGACTTCAGTTCGGCAATCGCCGCCAGTTGCGCCCGCATGTCATCGGTATCGGGCAAGGCCAGCGTGTCATCAGCCTTGCCGGCGCAGATCGAAGCGCGCGCCGTCGCCTCGTCGGCGCTGAAGGCCGGACTGCCGCCGCATACGGTGACGAAGGCGTAGACAAGGTGCGTCAATTCTTGGGTCGAAGGCCGTTCCAGGGCCGCCCGCCCGTCACCATTGGGGAAATAATAGGCCGCCACGACGGGCTCGGCCATGCCGGCCGGGGCCAGCCCCAGCCAGGCCGCCGCAGCGAAAGGAACGGAAAAGAGAACTCTGCGCGCATTCATGTCGTGTTTCCGTGATGATAGGTCGTCACGATGTCACGAATAGAACCAATGCCAATCCAGGGCAAGTCCAATAAAATACCTGTTTGAGGTAAACGCCACGGGTTTGACCTACCAGGCAAACATGGCCACTGTCGACGCCATGACTTCCCTTCTCCAGTTCGGCACGCCCGATCCCGGCATCATCTACAAGCCGCGCACCGGCGCCTACGGCATCCTGTTGCGCGACGGCCGCCTGGCCTGCGCCCAGATCGGCTATACCAGGTTCACCTACGACCTGCCCGGCGGCGGCGTCGACTCCGGCGAAACGCCCGATCACGCCCTGCGGCGGGAATTTCTTGAAGAAACCGGCCTGGAGGTCAAGCCAGGCGTGCTGGTCGCCGAGTTCAATCACTACTGGATCCACGACGACGGCACGCCGTACAACAACCATTGTCTGATTCACGAGGTCGAGCTGGTGCGCGAACGCCCCGAGGCCAAGACGGAAAAGGACCACGAACTGGTGTGGCTACCGCCGCTCGAAGTCATCAAACGGCTGAAGAATGAAGGCTATGCCTGGGCCGTGGTGCTGTGGCTGCGGCGCTCCATCAGGGTTTAGCCGCCGAACCGCGCCACCAGGCTGTAATGCGCGCCGTCGAAAACCTGTTGAACCGTGGTCACCAGCCGCCCGTTCTGCCAGGTTTCACGCTCAACCCTTAGGCACGCCGCGCCCTCCGGCAGTTCCAGGTGTTTCGCCACCGCATGACGGGCGGCCACAGCGCTGATCCGGTTTTCGCCCTCGGTCCACGGCACCTGGCGCAGCAGCCACGATCCCGGTGAAGCGACAGCGAAATCAATCCCCGCCGCCTCGGGGACGGCCTTGAGGTTGATGACGCGATGTTCGTGGCACAACGGCAATCCGGCGCGGACATGCACCCCCTCCAGTTCCAGCGTTTCGCCGTCGACACGGCGCGACAGCAGGCGAAACTCATAGCTTTCGCCACGCGCCTCGGCCTGGGCCTGCAGGTCCGGAATATCGAGAACGGTCGACAGAAGGCGCGGCACGGCGACGAACGACCCGGCCTTGCGCCGCCGCTCGATCAGGCCCGCCGCGGCCAGGGCCGACATCGCCTTGTTGACCGTCATGCGGGCGCAGGAATAGGTCTGCATCAGCTCGGTTTCATTGGGAAGCCGCGCGCCCGCCGGTAAACCACCAGACAGGATTCGCGCCTCGATATCCGCGCGGATGCGACTGTGCAAGGCCGTCATGCCTTGAGCCGCTCCACGATCTTGCGGTAGCCGGCAAGGACGGCGTCGCGACGGACATGGCGGCCGTCCGCGACCACTTTTTGGCCGAAGCGCCACACGCAGTCGATATCACCGCTGGCAGCGAACAGGTGGGCGTCCAGCCGCGCATTTCCGGATTTTCCGAACAACGCGGCATGATCGGGCTTGAGCGACACGATGTCAGCCGCTGCTCCGACAACCAGTCCCGCCTCGATGCCCAGGGCCTGGGCTCCGCCACGCACCGCCTTACTATACAGGTTATCGATGATATTTCTCGATTTCAGGACATATCTCTGGCCGTATTCCAGCAGGCGCAGTTCCTGGGCGGCGTCGATCAGCACATTGGAGTCCGAACCGACACCGAACGCGCCGCCGTGGCGCAGATACTCGGCCGCTGGAAACACGCCGTCGCCGAGATTGGCCTCGGTGATCGGGCACAGGCCAGCCACCGCACCGGACTTCGCCAGGGCCTCCGTCTCCGCCGCCGTCATGTGGGTGGCGTGGACCAGGCACCAGCCGTCATCGACCCCGGCATGGTCGAGCAGCCATGCGACCGGCCGCGCCCCCGACCATGCGAGGCAGTCGGCGACTTCCTTGTCCTGCTCGGCGATGTGAATATGGACCGGCCCGTCGCTCATCATCGCCACGGCGTCCAGTTCCCGCGGCGTCACCGCGCGCAGGGAATGCGGCGCGACGCCCATGACGGCGTCGGGCAGGCGTTCGGCTTGGCGGCGCGCGCCGTGCCAGACATCGGCGAAGCGGTCGAGATCGTTGACGAAGCGGCGCTGGCCGGCCGACGGCATTTGGCCGCCGAAACCGGAATGGGCGTAGAAGACCGGCAACAGGGTCAGGCCGATGCCGGTCGTTTCCGCCGCCGTGACGACGCGCCCGGCCATCTCCGCCGGATCGGAATAGGCAACACCCGATGCGTCATGATGCAGATAATGGAACTCTCCGACACGCGTGAAGCCACCTTCCAGCATCTCCATATAGGCCAGGGCGGCAATGGCCTCGACATCGTCCGGCGTCAGGCGTTCGAGATAGCGGTACATCAGCTCGCGCCACGTCCAGAAGCTGTCCTGATCCGCCGTTTTCTGCTCGGTCAGGCCGGCCATGGCGCGCTGGAAAGCATGGCTGTGCAGGTTGGGCATGCCGGGCAAGGCGACGGCGTGGCGCTCGCCGTCGCCTTCGACACCGGTATCGACGGCGACGATGCGGCCATCCGAAACAGTGATGCGGACATCCGCCGCCCAGCCGTCCGGCAGGAGGGCCTCCTCGAACCAGAGCTGTGAATCGGGGTTGTCCATGCCTGCTATTATGTATAGACATATTAAAATATGTATAGACATAATCGATCATGACCCGAGCTTGCGATTCCGTCTGGACGAATGCCCGCCTGCTGACGCCGGATGGTCCGGCCGACGGCATGGTGGCATGCAAGGACGGCCGCATCGTCCACGCCGGCCCGGCAGCCGATTTCGAGGCCGCCGAGGTCAAGGATTGCGCAGGACGCTGGATCACCCCCGGCCTGATCGACCCACACACCCACCTTGTCTTTGCCGGCGACCGCGCCGACGAGTTCCGGCGGCGGCTCGACGGCGAAAGCTACGAAAGCATCTCCAGCGCCGGCGGGGGAATATTATCGACGGTCCGCGCCACCCGCGCGGCGTCGGAAGATGAGTTGGCCGCCGCTGCCCTGTCCCGCCTCGACGCCCTATTGGCCGAAGGCGCGACCACGGTCGAAATCAAGTCCGGTTACGGCCTGACGCTCGATGACGAGCTGAAAATGCTGCGCGCCGCCAAAGCCCTTGAGCGCCATCGGCCGGTGCGCATCGTCACCACCTTTCTTGGCGCGCACGCCCTGCCGCCGGAGTTTTCGGGGCGGAGCAACGCCTATATTTCCGAAGTCTGCGAAACCATGATCCCGGCGGTGGCCAGAGAAAACCTGGCCTCGGCGGTCGATGTCTTCTGCGAAGGCATCGGCTTCACACCCGCCCAGACCGAGCGTGTTTTCCACGCCGCCAAGGCCCACGGCCTCGCCGTCAAGCTCCATGCCGAACAGCTTTCCAACCAGAACGGCGCGGCATTGGCGGCACGTTATGGCGCATTGTCGGCCGATCATCTCGAACATCTCGACGCCGCCGGCATCGCCGCCATGAAAGCCGCCGGAACCGTCGCTACCTTGCTTCCCGGCGCGTTCTACTTCGTGCGTGAGACGCATCTGCCGCCGGTCGGGGCCCTGCGCGCCGCCCGCGTGCCCATGGCTTTGGCGACCGACTGCAATCCCGGCACCTCGCCCCTGACTTCGCTGCTGACGGTCATGAACATGGCGGCGACCCTGTTCAGGATGACGGTCGAGGAATGCCTGGCCGGCGTGACGATCAATGCCGCCAAGGCGCTCGGATTGTCGGCCGAAACCGGCAGTCTCGAGGTCGGCAAATCGTGCGACCTCGCCATCTGGGACATCGATGAGCCCTCGGAGCTTGTCTACTGGCTCGGCCGCAACCCGCTCCACGCCCGTGTTTTCAAAGGAAAAGCCGTATGATCCTGAAACCCGGAAACGTCAGCCTCGACCAGTGGCGCGCCATCTATCGCGGCCAGTCCGCGATGCTCGATCCGGCCTGCCTGCCCGCCGTGGCCGAGAGCGCCGCCGCCGTGACACGCATTCTGGCCCAGCACGAGCCGGTCTACGGCATCAATACCGGTTTCGGCAAGCTGGCCAGTGTGCGCATCGGCGACGACGACCTGGCGACGCTCCAGCGCAATATCGTGCTGAGCCATGCCGCCGGCGTCGGCGAACCCAGCCCGCGCGCCGTCGTCCGGCTGATGCTGGTGCTGAAGATGGCCAGCCTCGCCCAGGGCGCATCCGGCGTAAAGGTCGAGACCCTGCAACGCATCGAAGACATGCTGGGCTGCGACCTGATCCCGGTCATTCCGTGCCAGGGCTCCGTCGGCGCTTCGGGTGACCTGGCGCCGCTGGCCCACATGGCAGCCTGCATGATCGGCGAAGGCGAGATCGATACGCCGGTCGGCCGCAAACCCGCCGCCGAGGCCTTGCGCGATGCTGGCCTGCAACCGTTGATCCTGGGTCCCAAGGAAGGCCTGGCCTTGCTCAACGGCACGCAGTTTTCGACCGCCAACGCGCTGGCCGGCCTGTTCGAGGCCGAAATCCTGCTGCAATCGGCGCTGATAACGGGTGCGCTCGCGACCGAGGCCGCCAAGGGTTCCGACGCGCCGTTCGACCACCGCATCCACGCCCTGCGCCGCCATCCCGGCCAGTTGGATGTCGCCGACACCCTTCGCGATCTCATGAAGGGTTCGGCCATCCGCGCCTCACATCTTTCGGGGGACGATCGCGTCCAGGACCCCTACTGCCTGCGCTGCCAGCCCCAGGTGATGGGCGCCGCGCTCGACGTCTTGCGCCAGGCGGCGACGACCTTGCTGACCGAGGCCAATGGCGTCTCCGACAATCCGCTGATCTTTCCGGAAACCGATGAGGCGCTTTCCGGCGGTAATTTCCACGCCGAGCCGGTGGCCTTTGCCGCGGACATGATCGCCCTGGCGGTGTGCGAGATCGGCAGCCTGTCCGAACGGCGCATCGCCATGCTGGTCGATCCGGCGCTGAGCCGCCTGCCGGCTTTCCTGACGCCGCAGCCGGGACTCAATTCCGGCTTCATGATCCCGCAGGTAACGGCGGCGGCTTTGGTTTCGGAAAACAAGCAGCGCGCCTATCCGGCCAGTGTTGACTCGATCCCGACCTCGGCCAACCAGGAAGACCACGTGTCCATGGCCGCCCACGGCGCGCGCCGCCTGATGCACATGGTCGACAACGCCACGGCCGTCATCGGCATCGAGCTTCTCGCGGCGGCGCAGGGCTGCGACTTTCACGCGCCCCTGGCCTCGTCTGAACCGCTTGAGCGCGTGCGTGCCCTCATTCGCGCCGAAGTGCCGATGCTCGACCACGACCGCCACTTCCATCCCGACATGCTCGATGCCATCGCCATGGTGCGCGGCGGCCGTGTGATCGCAGCCGCCCAGATGCTCATGCCCGAGGTGAAGCCATGAACCGTCTCGACAATTCCAGAATCATCAAGCCGGCGACCGGAACGACGCTCAGCGCCAAATCCTGGCTGACCGAAGCGCCATTGCGCATGCTGATGAACAACCTGCATCCGGACGTCGCCGAGCGGCCGGAGGAACTGGTCGTTTATGGCGGCATCGGCCGGGCGGCGCGCGACTGGTCGAGCTTCGACAGGATTGTCGAGACCCTGAAGCGCCTCAATGACGACCAGACCCTGCTGATCCAATCCGGCAAGCCGGTCGGCGTGTTCGAGACACACGAGAACGCCCCACGCGTCCTGCTGGCCAATTCCAACCTTGTACCCAAATGGGCGACGTGGGAGCATTTCCACGAACTCGACCGCAAGGGCCTGATGATGTACGGCCAGATGACGGCCGGGTCGTGGATCTATATCGGCACCCAGGGCATCGTCCAGGGCACCTACGAGACCTTCGCCGAAATGGGCCGCCAGCATTATAACGGCGACCTGTCCGGCAAATGGCTGCTGACGGCGGGTCTCGGCGGCATGGGCGGGGCGCAGCCTCTGGCGGCCGTCATGGCCGGCGCGTCGTGCCTGGCGATCGAATGCCAGGCGTCGCGTATCGAGATGCGGCTCAGGACGGGCTACCTCGACCGCCAGGCGGCAACGATCGATGAGGCGCTCGACATCGTCGGCAACAGCGACAAGCCGGTGTCGGTCGGGCTGCTCGGCAACGCCGCCGATATCCTGCCCGAGATGTTCGCGCGTGGTATTCGCCCCGACCTGCTGACGGATCAGACCTCGGCCCACGATCCGGTCAACGGCTATCTGCCCTCGGGCTGGACGGTCGATGAGTGGATGGAACGGCGCGAACGCGATCCCCAAGGTGTGGCGAAAGCCGCCAAGGCGTCGATGGCCCGGCACGTGCGGGCGATGCTGGATTTCCACAAAGCTGGCGTGCCGACCGTCGATTACGGCAACAATATCCGCCAGGTCGCTTTCGACGAAGGCGTCACCAACGCGTTCGATTTCCCGGGTTTCGTGCCGGCCTATATCCGGCCGCTGTTTTGTCGTGGCGTAGGGCCGTTCCGCTGGGTGGCGCTGTCGGGCGATCCCGAGGACATTTACAGGACCGACGCCAAGGTGAAAGAGTTGATGCCCGACGATGGCCATCTGCATCGCTGGCTCGACATGGCGCGGCAGAGGATCAGGTTCCAGGGCCTGCCGGCGCGCATCTGCTGGGTCGGTCTGGGTGATCGTCATCGCCTCGGCCTGGCGTTCAACGAGATGGTGGCGTCCGGCGAACTGAAGGCGCCGGTCGTCATCGGCCGCGACCACCTCGACTCAGGTTCCGTGGCTTCGCCCAACCGCGAGACCGAGGCCATGCGCGACGGCTCGGACGCGGTATCGGACTGGCCATTGCTGAATGCCCTGCTCAATACGGCGTCAGGTGCGACCTGGGTATCGCTGCACCACGGCGGCGGCGTCGGCATGGGCTATTCGCAGCATGCCGGCATGGTCATCGTCGCCAACGGTAGCGAAGCGGCTGCCAAACGTCTGCGTCGCGTCCTGTGGAACGATCCGGCCTCGGGCGTCATGCGCCATGGCGATGCCGGCTATGATATCGCCCTGGCGTGCGCGCGGGACAAGGGCCTGGATTTGCCGGGGATTTTGTAAAGGTTTTTCGTGATTAAGTCCTTTCTTCCAGGAAAGCCAAATGATCACCCACCTGCTCGCTTCGGACCGCGTCGCCGTACCGTGGAAGAACGGTGGCGGCGTGACGAGCGAGGTAGCGGCGTCACCACCCGGCGCCGGCATGGACGACTTTACCTGGCGGGTCAGCATGGCCGAGGTGACGCAATCCGGCCCATTCTCGTGCTTTCCCGGCGTCAGGCGGCATCTGACCGTGCTGCGCGGACGGTTGCGGCTCGACTTTGCCGGCCGCAGCCACGACCTCGGGCCCCTCGACAGCTTGGAATTCGACGGCGGTACACCGGTGTCCGGCGCGCCGCTGGAGCCGGTGCTCGACCTCAATGTCATGGCACGCGGTGAGGTTTCGGCGACCGTTCGACAAGTCGAGGGTCGTGCGGTTTTGGCCGGCGCCAGCGCCCTTCTGTTCAACCTGCATAGCCACGATGCGCTTTTGTTTGTCGACGAAAGCGGCCGTGACATATCGTGCAATCCATCCCTGCTGATCGAGATCGCTGCGGCAGCAAAGGTTTGAATCTGCGTTCCCCTTCCTTTTCTATGCCACCGCTTCCGCCGGAGCGCGGCGGGCGGTCAGGCTGGAACCCGCCGAAGCGACGATGACCAGGGCGATGCCGAGCCCCTGCACAAGGCTCAGCCGCTCGGCCAGGACCAGCCAGCCCATCAGCGCCGCCGCCGCCGGTTCCAGGCTCATCATCAGGCCGAACGTCTTGGCGGGGATGTGTTTGAGCGCCAGCATTTCGAGCGTATAGGGGATCGCGCCCGACAGCACCGCCACCCCCAGGCCGAGCAGCAGAATCTTCGGCTCCCATAGCGCCGCGCCCGCCACCGCCATGCCGATGGGGATGGTGAACAGGCTCGACAGCGCCATGCCGATGGCCACCGCCTTGCCGCCGTGGACGCGGTCGCTGACCTTCTGGCCAACGACGATATAAAGGCCCCAGCATGTCGCGGCGACCAGCGCCCACAACACGCCGAGCAGGTCGATGGCGCCGCCCGCCCCATGCAGGGGCAGCAGGATCGCCAGCCCGGCCACGGCGCATGCCACCCATATGATGTCACTCCATTGCCGCGACGACAGGATGGCCACGGCCAGCGGTCCGACGAACTCGATCGCCACGGCGATGCCGAGCGGCAGACGCGCCACCGCCATGTAAAAGGTCAGGTTCATGATGCCGAGCAGGGCGCCGTAAAGGCCGACGATCTTCCAGTGTTCGCGCGGCGGGCCGCCTTTCCACGGCTGGAACAGGGCGAACAGAACCAGGGTCGAGAAGCCCTGGCGCAGGGCGGTCGTGCCTTCCGCGCCGAGGAGCGGGAACAGATGCTTGGCGAAGGAGGCGCCGACCTGGACCGACAGGATCGAGATCAGGACGGCTATGGTCGACAGGGTTCTGGCGGGCAGCTTGACCGGCATGACGAGGCTCCGTGCAGCAATGCATTGACGTCGTCCAAGCGCATCGCGAAAAGTGTCAGCACTTTTTGGTAAGATGCGCGTCTTCTCAAAAACCACTTGACCGGGTACGACGTCCCTCGTCCGGGAATGATCCGATGACCAGATAGCGGCTTCGCGCCGCCGCCTCAACCCCGGGGAAAATAAAATTGGTCGTCTTGCCAGCCTCATGCTGCAGTGCCAGTCTGCGGCAAAACAGGGGATACGCCATGAAGATCGCATTTGCCGCCCTCGCCTTCGCCGCCCTGCTTGCCGGCCCGGCGGCGGCCAGGACCAGACCCGTCGTCATCGGCTATCTGCCGACTTTCAAGGACTACAACGCCACCCTCGACGCCACCGACCTTTCCAGGGTGACCCATATCAACATCGCCTTCGTCAACCCGTCGCCCGACGGATCGCTGGTCGCGGGCGGCACGCTTGCCTGTTCCGACAATTTCCAGGGTGGCAATACGTCCGTCGCCGACATCCGCGCCATCATCGCCCGCGCGCACAAGGCTCGTGTCAAGATTCTGCCGTCGCTGGGCGGCGGGGAAATCCCCGCCTGTTCCGGCGACTGGGTGAAACTGCTGGCGCCCGGCATGCGCGCGACCGTGGTCGCCAATCTGCTGAAATTCGTCGACGACTACGGCCTCGACGGTATCGACATCGACCTGGAATGGGATGTGTTGACCGCCATCGACAATGCCGGCGAGTTCGTCCCCTTCGTCCAGGAGCTGTCGGCCGGGCTGAAGACACGGCACAAGCTCCTGACCTGCGCTACGGCGTCGAACGAGGGCGGCATGGTGCCGCTGGGCTCGGTGCCCTATTTCGACTACATCAATATCATGTCCTATGATGGCGTTGGCACCAGCCCGCAGGGCGTTATCTATGGCCCGCCGGGTGGTGAGCACGCGTCCATGGACATGGCGCGGCACGACATCGCCGTATGGCAGGCCCGCGGCGCGACCAGGGACCAGATCGTACTCGGCGTACCCTTCTACGGCAAGGCGTTCGGAACCTATGCCGGAGCCTATCACGATTACAGTCACCTGCTGGCGCAATACGGGCCGATGACCGCCGAAAACGACCTGATCGACAAGGCATGCGCCGGGTGCAGCTACATCACCTATAACGGCCGCCCCACCCTCCGCGCCAAGGCGGACCTGGCGGCGCAATACGGTGCCGGCATCATGATCTGGGAGCTGTCGGCCGATGCGCAGGGACCGGACAGCCTGCTTCAGGCGATCGACGATACGCTCAGTCACCCCGGCGACGTCGATGCTGCACAATAATGCAGCATTTTTGCGGTCGTCTGCCCTGAAATTATGTCGCCGATGTGACGGAAAAATAAAATTGACATAAATGTCAATTTGACATTTGACCCCGATCACGAAGTCTTGTAGTTTGAAAAACAACGACAAGAGATAATCGCCACATGCCCGGCCGCCGCCACTGGGAACCTTGCCATCAAAAATGCTGCACCTTGCCGCATGCAGCATATCGCTTGATCCGCGCCCCCGCCGGATATGCGAGCGAAGGGCCGTAAATCCGCGGCCGCTCCACCGCTCTTTCCCGCAAAACCGCGATACCACATAAAAAACGACCAGGCACAACGTCATGCACGATCCCGTCTTTCAATATACCCTCCGCCGGGGCGACGATGCCCTTGTTCTTGGCCGCCGGCTCAGCGCATGGTGCGGCCACGCTCCCAGCCTGGAGGTTGATCTTGGCCTGTCGAACCTGGCGCTCGACCTCGTCGGCCAGGCGACCGACTTCCTCGACCTGGCTGCCCAGATGGAGGGCAGGGGCCGCGACGCGGATACCCTGGCTTTCCGCCGCGAACCGCCCGACACTTTCAACTGCCGGCTGGTCGAGCAGCCCAACGGCGATTTCGCCCAGACCCTGGCGCGCCAGTTCCTCTATTCCAACTGGCAATATCTGTTCCTCGACGCCCTCAGCGCGTCGGCGCACAAGGGCCTGGCGGCGATCGCCGCGCGCAGCGTACGCGACGTCGCCTATCACGTCGAGTTCGCCACCAACTGGATGATCCGCCTTGGTGACGGCGCCTGCCTCAGCCACCAGCGCCTGGTCAAGAGCCTGGAAGCCATGTGGGGCTTCACCGACGAACTGTTCGAGATGGACGCCATTGACCGCGAACTGATGGCGCGCGGCATCGCCGTCGACAAGGCAGCGCTGCGCACCGACTACGACGCCCGCATCCAGGCGACGCTGCGCGACGCCGGCCTGACCGCGCCGAAGACGTCCGGGCCTAAGGCGCGCGAGATGCACTTCAACCATCGCCAGAACGACCTGCGCTGGGGATTTTAAGGCGCCGGACTTTAAGCGGCAATTATTTCGCGCTATTGAGGCGGCATGACCGCCCGCCATCGTCCCGCGCCTGAAATCGGCTCCCGCCTGCAGGCCTTGCGCAAGGCCCAGGGCCTGTCGCTCGACGACCTTGCCGCGGCGTCCCGCATTTCGCGCAGCATGCTGAGCCAGGTCGAGCGCGGCCTGGCCAATCCGACCTTCGCCACCCTGTGGGCCCTGACCCAGGCGCTGGGCGTCGACATCGCCGCCCTGATCGGCGACGCGGCCGAGGAAAAGGACCAGGCGATCGAGCTGGTCGAGGCGCACAACATCCCACGCATTCAGTCGGCCGACGGCCATTGCGCCCTGGCCATCCTCAGTCCGCCCGAGACCACCGGCGAGGCCGAATGGTACATGCTGGAAATCCAGCCGGGCGCGTCCCTGACGTCTCAGCCTCATTCGCCGGGGTGCCGCGAACACCTGTCGATCCTGAGCGGGGAGGCGCTGGTCATCTCGGCCGAGACGCAGGCCAAGGGCCGCGAAGGTTCGACGCTGCGTTACCGCGCCGACGTGCCCCATTCGATCAGCAACACGGGTGCCGATCCGCTCAGGGCCCTGCTGGTGGTTATGAACGGATAACCCTCAGCGGTCTCCGGCATGGCGCGGCCAGCCGGTCGCCAGCTCCCACACGCCGCCCAGCATCCGGAACAGGCCGCCAAAAGCGACCAGGACCAGGAACACCGTCACGAACAATTCCAGCGGAAACGGCGTCGGGTGCTGGAAGAAGGCACCGATACGCTGGAACAGCTCGGAGGGGCTGGCGACGTGGACAGCGCCGGCGACCGGCGAGTCGTGCCAGATCCAGCCGATGAGGGCGAGGATGGCCGCGCCGATGGCTATATCGATGGCGCCGCGCAGGCGGACGCTGCGCGGCAGGACCAGCACCACGATGCCGAAGCCGGCCACACCGCAGAAATAAGCGAGGACCGGCCAGTACAAGGCGGCCTTGAAGGCGGCGAAATCGACGTTCGCCAGAGCGCCGGGATCGACGTTCAGGGCGGCGTAATCGACGGGCACCGGCGCCAGGCCGAAGCTGATCACGCCCGTCCACCACAACAGGAGGACCGTGCCGAAGACGATGGCGGCGACGCCGCGCCCGGCCGATGACTGACGCAGGGTCCAGCCGCGCCGGAAACCGTGGCGGCGATGATCGTCGCCCGTCGCCATGTCGCTGTCTTGATAGGTCGTGTTCATATTGGCCATCCATTGGCTGACGTCGGTTAAGTCCCAAAACGCAAAATCGAGGAAACGCAGGTCGCGCACGCGCCATGTTTTGAAATAGTCGACCGTCACGCCCTTGCGCTCCATGATCCAGGCGGCGGCGGTGATGACGCCGATCAGGGTCATGACGCCGGTCAGGCCGGAGCCGATGGCGTTGCCGAGCGCCTGTTCGAAATTGGCGCCGCCGATGACGCGCCCGAAGAAGACGACCAGCGAGATGACGACCTCGATGGCGATGGCGCAGCGCACCGCGAAGGCCCAATAGGGGTAAAGCGCGGTGCCCACGGCCTGTTGCGGCTCGTCGCGATAGCGCGCGGCGACGACGATCGGATGGCCGACCTCGCGCAGGAGGCTCTCGGTCTCGCTGTCGGTCAGGCGGCGGCCGAGTTCGCTTTCCTTCGCCTCGATCCGCGTCAGGATTTCATCACGCAGCTCGGCGATGATGTCGTCGCGCTTGGCCCTCGGCAGCAGCCGCGACACCGCGCGGAGATAGTCTTCGAGCATGTCCATTCCGAACCCCGTTACTTCCCGTCATTGGTGATCTTGTCGAGCGACGCGCTGATGGCGCGCCATTCGAGGATCAGCCGCTGCAACATCGTCTCGCCGGCGGGCGACAGGACGTAGAAGCGCTTCTTGCGCCTCTCCTCCTCGCGCCACTCGCTGACCAGCAGCCCCTGTGTCTCCAGCCGCCGCAGCAACGGATAGAGCGTGCTTTCCTCCATATCGAGGCCGTCCTCGGCCAGGGCCTGGCGCAGGGTGTAGCCGTAGCGCTCCACCCGCAGCCGGGCGAGGACCGCCAGTCCGAGCGAACCGCGCCGCAGCTCGGCGCGCAGGCTTTCGTAGAGGTCGCCCTCTTCATTCATTTACTGCATCTCACATAGTGTGCGGTACACACTGTATGACGTACAGTACAATGGCGCGGCGACATTGTCAAGGGCGTGGCCGGGGCGGATCGTTGATGATCGCTTAACCGTTGCGTGGTAAGGAATGCTTAACCCTCTTCGCTTTCCGGAAACCGCCATGAAGTCCCTGTTCGCAGCGCTTGCCGCCGTGTGCCTGACCCTGTCCGCCTGCACGGCCGCCAAGCCCGCTCCCAAGGTAACCGTGCCGGCGCCGGCGGTGATAACCTTGTGGCCGGGGGCCATTCCCGACCCCATGCCGCCGATGCCGCCCGAAAGGACCGCTACCGGCACGCACCTGATCGGCGGCAAGACGGTGACGGGTATCGACAACGTCTCCATTCCGACCATGACCGTCTATCGGGCCAGGGGCAAAAATACCGGCGCCGCCATCCTGGTCTTTCCCGGCGGGGGCTATCGCGGCCTGGCCATCGACCTGGAAGGCACCGAGGTCTGCGACTGGGCGACGGCGAAAGGCATCGCCTGCGCCGTGCTGAAGTATCGCGTGCCCGGCTCCGGCCCGTGGTGGGACAACGCCTGCCGGTGCGAGCACATCGACGTCAAGCCCCGCGCCCTCGAGGATGCCCAGCGCGCCATGGGATTGCTGCGGCAGAATGCCGCGCAATATGGCATCGACCCTCACAAGGTCGGGGTGCTCGGTTTCTCGGCCGGCGGCCATATGGTCGCCCATATCAGCACCCACTTCGCCAAGCGCGCCTATGCGCCGGTCGACGCCGCCGACGCGTTGCCCTGCCGGCCCGACTTCGCCGTCGCGCTCTATCCGGGACACATGTATGGCGGCGAGTATCCGGGCGACCACATCAACCACGACATCGTCGACAACATCACAGCCGACACGCCGCCGTTCTTCGTACTGCAGAACGAGGATGATCCGGTCGATCCGATCAAGGACAGCATGACGCTGTTCGACGGCCTGGTGGCGAAGAAGGTGCCGGTCGAGTATCACGTCTACGCCACCGGCGGCCATGCCTTCGGCCTGCGCCCTACCGCCGAACCGTCGACGCACTGGCCGGATTTAATGGAGGTCTGGCTGCGCGGCCTCAAGATGGTGCCGTAAACTATCCGGCCGCCTTACGTACGCAGCCTGCCAGGCTGACCTTGGCGGCGGTATCGCTGCGTGACGGCATGGCGGGGCTTCCTTTCGCGGCCAGCATGGCGCGAAGGGCGTCAGGAATCGATATCGAAGGCGTAAGCGGGGCGAAAGCGGAATCCCTGGCCCGTCAGGAGGGGC
>CAYYTA010000035.1:0-5195 GCA_964474575.1 uncultured Caulobacteraceae bacterium
CCTTCTTCGACCTCTTCCGACCGGCGGTGACGGAATTTCATTTCGTTGCCGCCTTAGTGCTGCCACCCGCCAGCGCCGTTTCGATATGCCGCAGGCTTTGCAGCTGCTGGACCATGACCTTTTCCGGCGGCATGAACTGCACGCAGGCGTCAAGCCGCGCGAAGAAGCCGGCCTCCATGCTCTCGATACGCCTGCGCCGCTGGCGCGCGACCAGGCGCAGGATGATCGAGGCCAGCACGCCGGCGATCGACGTCCAGAACTTGGTCGCAGCGATGGTCAGGAGGCCGAGAATGGCGGTCTGCACGGTCGAGGTATCGGCGCCGGACTGGCTCATCGCCGCCGTGGCTTCGGTCAGGGCGGCGACAATACCCAGGAAGGTTATGAGAAGGCCAACCGCGACCATGATATTGGCCCACCATTCCAGGGACCGCGCCGGCTCGTCGAGCTTGTCAAAGGCATCGACGGCCCGGGCTGTCGTGGCGAAATGGCCATCGGTCTCGACCAGCAGGCTGCGGTAATTGGCCCAGCCGAGCACCAGCGCCGCGGGCGTCGCGGCATTGACCGATACGCCGGAAAAGCGCGTGTCGAAACTGTCGAAATCATCGAAGAACGTCTTCAGCACATCCTTGCTGCGCGTGGCGGCCAGCATGTTGGCCCGGTCGCGCAGTTCCAGCAGGAGCGGCCGATAATCGACGATGTGCGAAAAGACGATCAGGCCGACGGCAAACGCCAGTATGACCGCGGCCAGTCCGAGCGCGGCGCCGGGCGTGTGGAAAAGGGCGACGAAAAATGACGTTACGGGATCGAGCACGCGGCCATCCTGCGGCGAAGGTGAACGCATCGCCGGACTGCGAGGCGGCGGCGGAGTAGAGCGACAGCATGGCCAAACCATGTCAGCCACATGTCAGCCCTGAAACATGGCTGCGGCGGCCGATTTGCCGGGTTGACTTTATGTGACGCGGGTCGATTGTACCCGTACCTCAGACGGGGAGGCTTTTGATGACCAAGTTCGCACGCGCCCTGATGTTCGGCCTGATGGCCGCCGCGCTGACTTTATCCGCCGCTTTCGCCAAGGCGCCGCCGCCCTATTCCGAACGGCCGGCGGAATTCATCTCGACCCGGTACGGCTACGACTTCACGCGCCAGGAGGTGATGATCCCGATGCGCGACGGCGTGAAGCTGCACACCATCATCCTCATCCCGAAAGGCGCGACGCACGCGCCCATACTGCTGACCCGCACGCCCTACGACGCCGACGCCCTGACCACGCTCAATGCGAGCACGCATTACGAATCGGTGCTTGAAGGCTATGACAACGCCGCCGACATCATCGCCGCCTCGGGTTATATCCGCGTCGTGCAGGACGTGCGCGGCAAGTACGGCTCGGAGGGTGACTACGTCATGAACCGCCCTCTGTCGGGGCCGCTCAATCCCACAAAGGTCGATCATTCGACGGACACCTGGGACACGATCGACTGGCTGGTGAAGAACGTCAGGGAATCGAACGGCAAGGTCGGCATCATCGGCATTTCCTATGACGGCTTCACGCCGCTGATGGCCCTGGTCAACCCGCACCCGGCGTTGAAGGTGGCGGTGCCGATGAACCCGATGGTCGACGGCTGGCGCGGCGACGACTGGTTCCACAACGGCGCGTTCCGCCAGCAGAACATGCCCTATATCTACGAGCAGGTGCTGACGCGCGACAATTCCGAGCACTGGTACAGCGCCTATCACGACGACTACGACCTCTATATGGGCGCCGGTTCGGCCGGCGAGCTCGGCAAGCGCTACGGCATGGACAAGGACGGCTTCTGGCAGAAGGTGACCCAGCATCCGGCCTATGACGGCTTCTGGCAGCAGCAGGCCATGGACCAGATCTTGAGCGTCCAGCCTCTGAAGGTGCCGACCCTGCTGGTCGCCGGCCTGTGGGACCAGGAGGACATCTACGGCGCCCTCGCCGTCTATCGCGCCATCGAGCCTAAGGATACCACCAATAATATGGTCTATCTCGCCATCGGCCCTTGGTACCACGGCCAGCAGATCGAGATCGGCGACCACCTTGGCGCCATCAGGTTCGACGCCGACACCGCCAAGCAGTTCCGCTGGCAGGTATTGAAGCCATTCCTCGACCACTATCTCGAAGACAACGCGCCGGCGATGGATGTCGCCCCGGTGACCGCCTTCCAGACCGGAACGAACCAGTGGCAGAAATTGCAGGCCTGGCCCGGCCCATGCAGCGACGACTGCGCCACCGTCGATCAGAAACTCTATCTCGAAGGCGGCTTCGGCCTCGGCTTCGACGTGCCGGCAGGCGGCCATGACGACTACGTTTCCGACCCCGCGAAGCCGGTGCCGTTCCGCGCCCGTCCGAGCCAGCCGGTCGGCTACGACGCGCCCTATACCTGGACGCAGTGGCTGGTCGACGACCAGCGCGAGGCCTCGGGCCGTCCCGACGTCCTGACCTATGAGACGCCGCCGCTCACCGCGCCCCTGACCATCGCCGGCTCGCCGATCGCCAACATCGTCGCGGCAACCACCGGCACCGACGGCGATTTCGTCGTCAAGCTGATCGACGTCTATCCCGACGAGGTGCCGTCACAGCCGGAAATGGGCGGTTACCAGTTGGCGGTGTCGATGGACATCCTGCGCGGCCGCTATCGCGAAAGCTTCGAGACGCCCAAGCCGATCACGCCCAATGTGCCGCTGGCCTACCGCTTCCTGCTGCCGGCGGTGAACCACGTCTTCCTGCCCGGTCACCGCGTCATGGTCCAGGTCCAGTCGAGCTGGTTTCCGCTCTACGACCGCAATCCGCAGACCTATGTCGACAACATCTTCTACGCCAAGCCGGAGGATTACCGGAAGGCGACCATTTCGGTCTTCCATGCCGCCGACAACGCCAGCTACATCGACCTGCCGGTGGTCAAGGGGCAATAAAAACCGCGTCTCCCCTTGACCTGCCGCGCGCCTTTGGCTATGCACGCACCTCTCGCGCGACGGACAGGCGTCCGGACGCGCCCAAAGGTTTTATCAGAAGGTATTCCGCCATGTCGCGTCGCTGCGAACTCACCGGTGTCGGCCCGATGGTCGGCCACAGCGTGAGCCACTCCAACATCAAGACGAAGCGCCGCTTCCTGCCGTCCCTGCGCGAAACCGCTCTGGCGTCGGATGCGCTGGGCATGTCGTTCCGCCTGAAGATCTCCAACGCCGCCCTGCGCACGCTCGACTTCAAGGGCGGCCTCGACGCCTTCCTGGTCAAGGCCGACGACGCCGACCTCTCGCTTCGCGCCCGCCGCCTCAAGAAGCAGATCAAGGCCAAGCTCGAAGACGCCAAGGCTTAAGCGTTAGCTCCCCTGCCGAATTTGAAACCCCGGTCGCAATGGCCGGGGTTTTTTGTTATGGTATGATGGTAGCGGTGGGTTTCGGGAAGCGACGATGGGCTTAGGTATCCACGACAACTGGTCCGACGCGCCGGAATTCCTGGCGCCGGGCATTACCTGGCAGAGGAACGACGACGACACTGGCAACATGTACGTCGCCCACATCGGCGACGATGTCTGGTATGTCCGGCTGAACGATTTTCCGAGCGAGCCCATGTTCACCCTGATCGTCAGGGGTATCGAGATTATCCACTTCAATGACTGGCCGCTGGTGTGGGGGCCGCGCCCAAACTGACGCGCCTTACCTGCCATCCCAATCGAACATCAAAATCTTCGGCTTGTCGGTATAGTGCAGGCCGTCGCAGATCAGGTACAGCCGGTATCCGCCCGCCGTCTTCATCGCCGCCACGCCTTCGTAATTGTCGTAAGGCAGGGGTGGCGCGATTTTCGCCATGTCCTCGACCTTGACCAGCCGGTCGCCCTCCAGCCGCAGGTGAACCAGGATATTGCGCGGCCCGTTGAACGGATCGTAGTAGCGGTAAAGCGCCAGGATATCATCGGGCCTGTCCGGCAGGGTCGTCAGCGAGGTCAGCATGTACAGGAAACCGGGCGGCGGCGGTCCCTGCACCGCCTTGCAGGCGTAATCGTTTAACGCGCAGCGCCAGAAGCCGCCGGATTCGACCCCGATCAGCAGCCCGCCGCCCTGTCCGTCGTGCAGGAAAGCCAGCCCCTCCATGCCTTCGTTGTCGGGAAGAACCGGCAGGCCCGACAGCGGCAGACGCCGGGGCGCGCCCGCCCATGCCCTCCCCGGCGCCCAGGCCATGACGCGCTGGACGCGCTCGAACGACAGGAAACGCTCGCCGGTCGCCGGATCGGCCGCCATGTCCTCGGCGTCGTTCCAGGTGCGGTCGATCCAGGTCTTGCCGTCCTCATCGCGAATGAGGTCGATGCGCAGTGGGCTGTCGCGCCAGCCACCCTTGCCGTCGGGATGCAGCGAAAACGTCGCCACCGCGCCGAGATCGCTTTCGGCCTCGACCATGAAGCCGTCACCTTCTGCCGTCAGCTGCAGATCGGACAGGCCGTCCAGTTGCGACGTACCGTGCGCGATCAGTTCATAGCCGCCGGCATAATGGACGTGCGGATTGAGCGGATGCGGGTCGGCAACAGCCGGTAATGGGCGGAAACTGACCGTTTCGCCGCCATAGGGCACGAGCTCGGCTAAAACCGGAAAGGCGAACAGAAATCCTGCGGCAAGGACGGCAAGTTTCAAACCTGTTTCTCCTCCGTCGCCAAAAGCACGAGTCATTTTTCTTCAAACAGTTCCGTCAGCTTGTCCATCAGCCCGCCGGCCAGATGCTCGACATCGATCAGGGTCAGGGCGCGCTTGTAGTAGCGCGTCACGTCGTGGCCGATGCCGATGGCGACCAGTTCCACGCGCGCTGTGTTCTCGATATCGGCGATGACCTTGCGCAGGTGGTTTTCGAGATAGTGCCCCGGATTGACCGACAGCGTCGAATCGTCGACCGGCGCGCCGTCGGAAATGACCATCAGGATCTTGCGCTGTTCCGGCCGCACCAGCAGACGCGAATAGGCCCAGGCCAGCGCCTCGCCGTCGATGTTTTCCTTGAGCAGCCCTTCGCGCATCATCAGGCCGAGGTTGCGGTGAGTGCGCCGCCACGGACTGTCGGCCGCCTTGTAGATGATGTGGCGCAGATCGTTGAGCCGCCCCGGATTGGCCGGCTTGCCCTTGCGCACCCAGTCCTCGCGCGATTGCCCGCCCTTCCAGGCACGCGTGGTGAAACCCAAGATCTCGACCTT
>CAYYTA010000036.1:0-4653 GCA_964474575.1 uncultured Caulobacteraceae bacterium
CGAACCACAGCTTCACCAGGGTGATAAGGAAGATGGCGGCCATCACCGGAACGATGAAAAGGGCCGCCACGAGCAGGAAGAAGCTCTTGCCCACGCCGAACAGGTCGCCACCCGGAATGTGGCCGTAAAGACTGTTCTGCGCCCAGTTCACAAAGGCCGGGATACGGAAGACCAGCACCAGGCACAGCGGCAGCACCGGCAGGGCCATGAGAAAGGGCAGACGCTGCACCAGGAAGCCCGGCGGACGGCGCGCGGCCAGGGCGTCGATGAACCGGGCGGGTACGCCGAGTTCGCGCAAGGTTTGCTGGCGCATTCCGTAAAGCCCGTACATCGTCGCGTCCCTCAATTTTCCGGCAGCGGTTCGGGGAAGGCCGAACGGATATGCGTGTTGGCGCGCCACTTCGCCAGGCAGGCGTTGAAGCGCGCCGCCGTGTCGCCGCGGCCGCCGATGGCGTTGACCGGCACCTTGCGCGCCAGCAGGCCGCGATTGACGACGGCGACGCGGTCGACCATGCCCTGCCAGTTCAGCTCGGGCTGGGTGAAGATCTGCATTTCGGCGATGTCGTAGCGGCCCTCCGGGAAGACCAGCCAGTAGTGGAAGACATCCATGGCGCGACCTTGCAGACCGCAGGTGATCTCGGCGGATTCGACGGTCGACAGCGGATAGACGTGGCTACCCCATGGGCGGTGGACCTCGTAGGCCGTCGCCGTCAGCCGCCAGTAGCATTGCGAGGCCACAACGCAGGCCACGATGAACGCCACGGCGAAGACGACAGGTGTACGCCATGCGGCGCGCAGGTTGCGCGCGGCCAAGGCGTCGAGAAAGGCCGTGTCGTCGGGCTGGGCCGCCAGAGCGGCATAGGCCTTGTTCGGGCGTAGGGAGGCCAGTTTCTCGCCGCGGCCGAGCTGGCGCAGGCGGGAGGCCGCCGCGCTATAGGCCGGCCACGGCCTGGCCGGCCGGCGAAACAGGGTGCTGGCGCCGGCCATGAGCAGCGACACCAGCAGCAGGGCCAGCATGCCGAAGACCATGCCGAACGTCAGGCCTTCGCTGCCGATCAGCAGGGCCGGACGGGCGTGGCCGTAAAGCAGACGCCCTAACTGACCGAGGGCGGGCGTGATCCAGAATACGCCGGTCACGCCGAAGACAAACAACACCGCGAACCCGGCGACCATGACCATGAGTTCGCTGACCACGCCGTCGCCGCGTGTGGCCAGCTTGTCGATGAATGCCTCCGGCACGCCGCGCGCGCGCAGGATCTGCCGCCGGTTTTCGAGCTGTTTTTCGGACGCCATGCACCACCCCTGTCGGCCGCAGCCTAGCACAGGCCCGATGTCACGTCATCACACGCCGCCGCGAACGAAGCTCAATCGCGACACGTGCTCGCTCAGAGGTTTGTCGACCAGGGCGTCGAAAACGAAGGCGACGATGATGGCCAGCACGACGCCGCTCAGCCACAGGCCCCACTGGGCGGGCAGGCCGAGGCCGAAATGGGCGATGATCTTGGGGCTGAGGCCGAACCACACCGCGCCAACCAGTGAATGGGTGAGGAACAGGGCGAACGACGCTCGGCCCATGCGCCGGGTCGCCGGCGTCTCTGTAAAGGTGACCGCGCCCGACACCGCCAGCACCACCGCCAGCAGGGCGAGGATCAGGGTGTCGCTGACGAAATGGCGCGGAAGTTGCGCCAGGATGGCGACACCGGCAAAAGCTCCGGCGAGGCTGAGCCAGAATGTCGTGCGGCCGACGCGCAGGTGGGCGGTCATGCGCTCGATCAGGTTGCCGAGCAGGAACAACGGAATGGCGCGCAGCAGGCCCCACTCGAACGGCAGGTCGACGAAGGCGTGGTGCGCCAGGGTCAGGGCCAGGGTATGGGCGGCGGCGATGACCGCGACCGCTGTCGCCGCCATGACGGCGACCGGGCGACGGTAGATCAGCGGCAGGTACAGGCTGAACAAGGCGTAGCAGATGAGCAGGGCCGAGATCGTCCAGGTCGGAACGTTCCAGGCGGGCTGCGGCAGCATGCCCCAGCCGTGGACGAGGAAGGCCTGGGCGAAGAAGGCGAGGCCGCCGTATTTCTCTGCGTGGTTGGGCGCGAACCCGGCCAGCGACGAGGCGACGACGAAGGCGCCGAAGGCCAGCAGGACCAGGATGTGCGACGGCCACAGGCGGGCGAAGCGGCGCAGGAAGAAGTGCGTCCGGCGCATATGCGCGGCCATCAGCCGCTCGCCATAGGCGCGCGACAGGACATAGCCTGACAGGAAGAGGAAGAAATCGGTCGCCAGCCAGCCCTGCCTGAACACCGGCAGTAGGCGCGACAGTGCGGCAGGCGCGCTGTCGCCGTAGTGGAACAACAGGATGAAGGCGGCGGCCAGGAAACGCAGCACGTCGAGGCTGGCCCCGCCTTTTCGGGCGGGTTTGGCGGAGGTCTGGGCGGGATCGGAAGGCGCGGAGGTCACCGCGTGTTTATAGCCCGATAGCCGTTAAGATTTTGGGATTGGAGAAGGCAAAAAGCCCCTCACCCGATCGGCTTCGCACCCCTCCGGCCCTTCGGGCCACCTCCCACCGCTTCGCGGTTGGGAGGAAGGCTCGCCTCTCCACCTCTCCCCTTGAAAGGGGAGAGGTGGAGGGATGTGGACCCGCGATGCGCCCGAAGCGTGTTTAGGGGCGCGTTTGGCACTGTCGCGTAACGGGTAAAGGCCCGGCGCCACCAGGCCCTTGGACCCTTACTTTGGCGCGGGCGGCGGCGGGGCGTCGTGCTTGGCGCCGGCCGTCTGGCCGGGCTTCATGAACTTGACCAGCACGCGCTGACCGATCAGGAACGGCGTTTGGTCGGCGCTCACGACCACCTCGACCACGCGCTCGTCGGTCGCCTCGTTCTGGCTGTCCGACAGCAACTTGCGCGCGCCGAAGGTGGCGGCGATGCGCACCACATGGCCGACATAGGTCTTGGTCGGGTCGTTTTCCGACACGATCTCGGCGTCCTGGTTGACGTGCACATCCGGGATCGAGCTTTCGACGATTTCGGCGCGGATGATATGCGGAATCGCCGGCTCCAGGTCGAACATGTCCGACACGTTCAGCGTCGAAGCGCCTGCGCCGGGATTGGCGTAACGGCGGATGATCTTGCCGTTCATCGGCGCGCGGATGATGGTCAGTTCCTCGTTGTACTCGGCCTGGGCCAGTTGCGCCTGCGCCGTCTGTACGGCGGCCTGCTGGGTGCTGAGCGTCGCCTGCGCGGTGTCGATGGCGTCCTTGGCGGCGTCGAGCTTCTGCTGGGCGACGAAGTTCTGCGGCGCCAGTTGGGCCAGGCGGTCGTATTCCCGTTGCGCCGTGCGGATATTGACCTCGGTCAGGGCTTCGGCCGACTGCGCCTGGGCGACGCCAGCCTTGGCCGTCTGCACGGCGAGGCGCTGGGCGTCGTCCTCCTGGCGGGCGAGGATCTGGCCCTTGGTGACCACGTCACCCTCCTGGACATAGACGTCGCTAACCGTGCCGGGCGCGCGCGCCGCCACCTGGATGACCCCGCCTTCGACATCGACCTTGCCGTTGGCGATGGTCGAATAGGGGCTGTCCGGAATCTTGATGGCGTTCTTGCCGCCCGGACCGCCCGGGCCGCCTTTCATGTTACAGCCGGTCAGGACCGCAGCCGCCGCAACGAGCGCCAGGGTTGATGCGAAAACGAGATTGCGAGACATGATGTTTCTCTGGTTTTTCATAGCTTAAGCAATGGACGGCGGCTCCGCGACCATGTGGTCGCTGAGGATCTTGCCGTCTTCCATATGGATGATTCGGTCGGCATAGGCTTCGAGACGCGGATCGTGGGTCACGACCACCACCGCGGCGCCGCGTTCCTTGGCGGCCTGGTGCAGCAGCTTGATGACCACCTGGCCGCTGACCGAATCGAGCGCCGAGGTCGGTTCGTCGGCGAAGATCAGCGACGGCTGCTTGGACAGGGCGCGGGCGATAGCGACGCGTTGCTTCTCCCCGCCCGACATTTCCTGCGGACGCAGGCTGAGCCGGGGCAGGAGGCCGACCGAATCGAGCACGGCGCGGGCGCGGGCATTGGCTTCGGATTTCGGCACCTTGCAGTATTTAAGCACCTGCTCGACCTGCTGGATGGCGTTGAGCGACGGGAACAGGTTGAAGCCCTGAAAGATGAAGCCGCAATGATCGAGGCGGAACTTGTCGATCTTCGACTTCTTCTTGGCCCACAGGTCCTCGCCGAGCGCCATGACCGTGCCTTCATCGGGCTTCATCAGGCCGGAAAGCGCCGCGATCAGGGTCGACTTGCCTGAACCCGACGGCCCCATGACCATGGTCACCTGACCGTGCCAGGCGGTGAAGTCGACATTCTTCAGCACCTGCTGCTTTTGCTTGCCGATCTTGTAGCTCTTGCCGATCGCGCGGGCATCTATAGCTAGTTTCGCACTCATCGCAGCAGATCCGCAGGTTGGCTTTTCTTGAGGACGCCGAGCGAGAACAGGCCCGACAGCATGGCGATCAGCAGCAGGACGATCGCCACCGGAATATCGATATAGAGCGGGAAATCCATCGGGATATGGATCAGGCCGGCGATGACGCTGACCCCCGCCACCAGCAGGGCGGTCATGCCCAGGCCGAAGATGCCGACCCAGAAGCTGATCTCGACAATG
>CAYYTA010000037.1:0-16131 GCA_964474575.1 uncultured Caulobacteraceae bacterium
ACAATGACGCGCTTCGCGCGTCGATCCTTGCCGATTGCCGCAAGCTCAGTGCGTCGTACGGAAAATGAAGTTCGTCTTTTTCGTCTTTTTCGTGTTTTTCGTGGTTAAATCTTACCGAAGACGCCCCAGCCGCCAATGCCGATTCAGACATACCGCCGCGGCAGACGCGCCCCCAATCGGGTCAGCCATTCATAGCCGATCGTTCCGGCAGCCGCCGCAACGGTGTCGAGGTTCTGGTGCGCGCCGAGGATCTCGGCCCAGTCGCCTTCACGCACATCGAGTCCGGTCGCCTCGACGCTGATGACGTCCATCGAAACCCGTCCGGTCAGTTGCCGGTGCGCGCCGCCGATCCACACCTGGCCGCGTTCGGCGAAACTGCGCAGGATGCCGTCGGCATAGCCGATGCCCAGCGTCGCCAGGCGCATGGCGCGCGGCGCGGTGAAGGTCGCGCCATAACCGACCGTCTCGCCAGGCAGCAGATCGCGCACCTGCAGGATGCGCGCCGCCACATGCGCGACCGGCTGGATGTCGGGATGGGCGACGCCGAACGGCCCGCCGCCATAAAGGCTGATTCCCGGGCGCAAAAGGTCGAAATGATAGGCCGGATCAAGGAAGGCGCCGGCGCTGTTGGCCATACTGAGCGGTATGCCGGGCAGGGCGCGCAAGGCCTCACGAAATGTCATCAACTGTTGATGATTGAGCGGGTGACCGGGTTCATCGCCGCAGGCGAGATGGCTGATGATCAGGCTGAGTTCGTGGCCATCGCGACACGGAAGTGATGGAATCTCTTCTGGTCTTACGCCAAGCCGATTCATGCCGGTGTCGATATGCAGGGCGGCTTTCAGGTCCGCCGGCCCATAAAGCCACGTCGCATACTGATCGGTATGATTTAAAACAGGCCGCAGGTCATGACCGGTGAACACCGCCATATCCTCCGCACCCAGCCCGTCGAGGACATAGACGACCGGACCGGCGCCCAGCACCTTGCGCAACGCCACAGCTTCGTCGAGGCGGGCGACGAAGAAGGTTCGCGCCCCGTGGCCGGCGAGGTGCGCCGCCACCCTGGCCATGCCCAGCCCATAGGCGTCGGCCTTGACCACCGGGGCGACCTCGGCGGCGCCGGCGCGCCTTTGCAGGGTACGGAAATTATGCAGCAGGGCGGCCAGGTCGATATCCAGCCGCGCCGTCGGAAACTGAGACGTCATTCCCGTCCGCTAGCACCTTTAGGAGGGCGACGCCAGCCGCACGGCGCCCTTCATCTGGTCCTTCAGATAACGGACGACCGGACCATGGTGGTCGGCGCCGGTGACGACGGCGATGCGCTGTCCCGGATGACCCTTGACGAAGGCGGCGACGGCGGCGGCCAGGTGGGCGTCGCGCGCGGTGTAGAAACGGCTCATCGCCTCGAAACGCGTCCCGGCGACATACTGGCGCAAGGTGTCATAATAATCGACGCACAAGACGTCATAGCGGCCGTCGTTCAGCCCGCGCGGCGTGGTATTGGCAAGCAGGGCCTGCTGCCTGGCCTGGATGGCGTCCAGCCGCGCCTTGAGCGCCCGCCTGGCCGGGGTCTGCAACTCCGGCGCGCTGTCGATGTCGCGCTCCATGACCTTGACGGCATTGGTGTCGCGCCAGTCGGACGGGATCGGGCGGCCGTTCAGGTCGTCGCCGAACCAGTCGAAACCGAAGACGCGGCCGGGATATTCTCCTTTCAGCTCGCGCATCTCGCGCGGATACCAGCCGCCGAGATAGGCCGCATCGGCGGTCATGTCCTCGGGGCGGATCTCGACGCCGACCCAGTCCGGACGGAAGTCGCGGATGATGCGGTACAGCCGGTCGTAGCCGTAGTTGCGGTCGCTCTGGTGCAAGTTATGCAGGCTGGCCACCACCATGACGGTGGCCGGACGCAGGCGCGGCGGCGCGTGTCGCGGCCGGGCGACGGCCTGTCCCGCCAGGGCGAGAACGGCCAGGCCGCCCAGCATGTTGCGCCTGGTAATGCCGTTCATTTTGTCCTCCCCAACTGTGGACGAGAACTATGCGCCCCGCCGGTGGTGTTGGCGAGTTAAAAAACGATAAGGATTGAAGTGCTTAGTCAGCTGTACCCTTCGTACCGGCCCTGCTGCGCCAGGTTCCCGAACCGCGTCACGTTCTCGTCGAACGACAGCCTGACCGTGCCGATCGGGCCGTGACGCTGCTTGCCGATGATGACTTCGGCCGTGCCGCGCAGGCGGTCCATGTCCTCCTGCCATTTCAGATGCTCTTCGGTGCCCTCGCGCGGCTCGGCGCGGCCGACATAGTAACTTTCGCGATAGACGAACATGACGATGTCCGCGTCCTGCTCGATCGAGCCCGATTCACGCAGGTCCGACAACTGCGGCCGCTTGTCGTCACGGCTTTCGACCTGGCGCGACAGCTGCGACAGGGCGATGACCGGCACGGCGAGTTCCTTGGCCAGCGATTTCAGGCCCATGGTGATGGTCGAGACTTCCTGCACCCGGTTCTGGGTGCTGGACGAATCGCCGACGGTGACGAGCTGGAGGTAGTCGACGATGATGCAGTCGAGGCCGACCGTGCGCTTCAGCCGCCGCGCCCGGGCGGTCAGCTTGGCCAGACTGAGCCCGCCGGTGTCGTCGATGTACAGCGGCGCGGCGGAAATCTCCATCGCCGCCTCCTTGAGGCGCGAGAATTCACCGACGTCGATCTCGCCCTTGCGCAGGCGGTCGCCGGACACCCCCGAAGCGTCGGCCAGAAGGCGGGTCGCCAGCTGGTCGGCCGACATTTCGAGCGAATAGAAGGCGACGACGCCGCCATCGGCGGTCTTGCGGGTGCCGTCGGGCTGTGGCTCGTAACGGTAGTTGCGGGCGATGTTCATGGCTATATTGGTCGCCAGCGCCGTCTTGCCCATAGAGGGGCGGCCGGCCAGGATGATCAGGTCGGACTTGTGCAGACCGCCGATCTGGCGGTCGAGGTCGCTGAGACGCGTCGCGATGCCCGACAGGCCGCCGTCGCGGTGGAAGGCTTCCTCGGCCAGGGTCAGGGCGCCGGTCACCGCTTCGGAAAACGGCACGAAGCCGGTCGAAGAGGTGCCCTTTTCCGCCAGCTCGAACAGCTGCGCTTCGGCCGACTCGATCTGGTCGCGGGCGGAGAGGTCGTCGGCGCCCTGTCCGGTGGCCGCCCTGGCGATCTCGCCGCCCAGCCGGATCAGCTCACGGCGCAGGGCCAGATCGTAGATGACGCGGGCATAGTCGCTGGCATTGGCCGCCGGCGGGGCGCGGTCGACCAGGTCGGCGAAATAGCGGATGCCGCCGAGGTCATTGAAGGCCTGGTCGTTCTTGAACTTGTCGACCAGGACGATCGGCTCGGCCAGGTGACCGATGCGGATCTGCTCCTCGATAACGGTGAATAACCTTTGGTGGAACGGCTCGTAGAAGTGGCGCGCCATAAGGCCGTCGTACAGGCGTTCATACGCTCCGTTGTCGAACATCAGGCAGCCCAGAAGCGCCTGTTCGGCTTCGAGATTGTGCGGCAGGGATGACGGCTGGACGTCGGGCTGGGCGGGTGCAAGGGTATCGGGCATGGTTAACGCCATAGACTGGGAAAACCGTACAGCCTAGCCTGAGTCGCGCTGATATGCATAGCGTCCACTAATGCCCCATTCACACCTTGTGGGTATCGGGGATAACTGCCGGGACAAGGCCCGGCGACAGAAGGTGAATGACGAGCAGCGCGCAGGCGTAGGCGGCGGCGCAGACGGCAAACACGGGAAGATAGCTCATGCCCGCATCGAGGACGTGGCCGGTATATTTCGACATGGCGATTCCCGCGCCCGCGCCGAGCAGGCCGCCCAGGCCGGCGACCGTGCCGACGCCGCGTTGCGGAATCAGGTCGCCGGGCAGGGCATAGAGCGTCGCCGAGAAACCCTGATGGGCTGCCGCGGCCAGACCGATGATGGCCACGGTCAGCCACAACTGGCCCGCCAGGGGGGCAAGGACAACCGGCGCGGCGCAGAGAGCGCAGACGGCAAGCGTGACCTTGCGGGCAAAATTGACGCTATGGCCGCTGCGAATCAATGTTGACGACAGCCAGCCGCCGCCGACGCTGCCGATGTCGGACAGGATGTAGATGGCGGCCAGCGGCACGCCGACCCGCGCCAGGCCGAGGTGATAGCGTTTGCTGAGGAAATCGGGCAGCCACACAAGATACATGCCGAAGACGGGGTCGGTCAGCATCTTGCCGAGGCCGTAGGCCCAGGCCTGGGGGCGGGACAGGACGGTCGCCCATGGCAGGGGCGCGGGCTTTTCGGCGGCGGGTGCGTCATCGGGACGCCGGTAAAGCCACAGCCACATCGGCAGGAAGACGAGGCCGGCCGCGCCGGTGGCGATGAACGCCGCCTGCCAGCCCCAGGCCAGGGCGACGGCGGGAATGGCCAGCGGCGTGACGATGGCGCCGATGTTCGAGCCGCTGTTGAACAGGCCGCTGGCGAAGGCGCGTTCCTTCGGCGGAAAGGCTTCGGTGATCGCCTTGACCGCGGCCGGGAAGGCGCCGCTTTCGCCCGCGCCCAGCATGCCGCGCGCCAGCATGAACTGGCCAAGCCCGCGCGCCCCGGCGGTGGCCATCTGGGTGGCGGTCCAGACGGCGAAGGCGAGGGCCAGGCCGGCCTTGGCGCCGATGCGGTCGACGACCCGCCCCCACAGCAGGTAGCAGACGGCATAGGCGGCCTGGAAGCAGATGTGGATATTGGCATAGTCGCTGTTCGACCAGTGCAGGGCGTTGGACATGTCGCCCTTGAGCAGGCCGATCGTCTGGCGGTCGACATAGGACAGGACCATCGCCAGGAACAGCAGGGCGACGACCAGCCATCTGGACAGTGGGCGTGATGGAGGCGGCATGGCGTTTCCTGTTTTCCTTGACAGATAAGTCATGACACCGGTGTCTGTCAATCGTCGGCGTGCCCCTCACCCGGTCAGCAGCGCCGCGAGCGGCTCGCCTCCCGTCCTCTTCCCATAAATGGGGAGAGGTGAAAATAGTAACGCCTCCAGACGGAGTCCGGAGGCGTCACGTTATGGGACGGTGAAAGTTTTAGAAGCTCTGGCTGACCTTGGCGTAGACGTAGCGGCCGTTGAAGCCGAACGGCGAGAAGCGGGTGAAGGCCAGCGCGCCGACACCGTTGCCGCTGGTGATATTGAGATTGGCCGGGGTCTTGTCCGGATAGACGTCGAACAGGTTGTCGGCGCCGAAGGTCACCGTCGTGCCGCCGCCGAAGCGATAGGCGGCCGACAGGTCGACCACGGTCTTCTGGCCGGTGTGGATGTCGCTCGCCGCCGCCGCCGCGGGGTCGATGACGTCTCCGTAATAGGTGGCGCGGCCGTTGACCGACCACTTGCCGCCCGACCAGTCGACACCCAGCGTGCCCTTGGATTCGGGAGCCGAGTTGGTCAGGATATACTGGCGGATGCGGGCGAACAGCACGGGTTGCGGCGTCAACGGCGAGTTCGACAGCGTGGGCAGCTTGTCGATCGTCGTATTGTTGACGTTCCACGCCAGGCTGACATTGAAGCGGCCGGCATGGTCGGTGGGGATGCGGTAGTTGGCCACCAGGTCGGCGCCGTCGGTGGTGGTATCGACGCCGTTGATGAAGAAGCGCGCCGCCGTCACGCCATAGGGCGCCAGCAGGTTGGTGATCTGGGTCGTGCCGGTGATGTTTTCCGACAGGACGATGCGGTCGTTGAGCTTGATGTGATAGCCATCGAGCGTGACTTCGAACGGGCCCTTGTGGAGGACGACGCCGAGGGTTTCGCTGTCCGACTTTTCCGGCTTCAGCGCCTGGCCGCCGAGGGTGACGGCGACCGGGCTGGTCGCCGGGAAGGTGCCGGTCTCGACCAACTGGCCCGCCGTGATGACGCTGGCGGTCGAGGTGAAGTACTGCTGGGCCAGGGACGGGGCACGGAAGCCCGACGACACCGAGCCACGGACCGCGAACGACGGCGTGACGTCGTAGCGCAGGGCCAGCTTGCCCGAGGTATTCGAGCCGAAGTCCGAATAGTGCTCGTAGCGCACGGCGGCATCATAGGAGAAGGCGTCGGTGAAATTGCCGGCGGCGTCGACATAGACGCCGACATTGTCGCGGCTTTTGTCGACGACATTGTCGGGCTGGAAGCCGATGAAGCCCTGGGCGCCGGCGGCTTTGGTGTGATCGGGCCCAAGCGCGTAGGATTGCAGCTCACCCTGGCCGATCTGGTAGGTCTCGTGGCGGGCCTCCAGGCCGACCGCCAGGGTCAGCGGCGCCGACAGGCCGACCTCGAACGGGTGGCTGAGGTCGGCATTGAACACCGTCTGGTCGTACTTCAATTGCCCGTCGTAGAACGAGGTGTGCGAGGCCGCGCCGTAGGACGGGTTGACGCTGCCCAGCGTATTGTAGTCGAGCAAATTCTCGCCCCAGGTCAGGCTGTAGTCCTGGGTCCAGCCGCCCGCCGCGCCGCGGATGCCGGCCGTGGCCGAGGCGTCGCGCGACTTGGCGTTGATGATCGGCAGGAAGCCGTTGGGGTAGATCGAGGCGACATTGCCAGAGCTGTTGCTGTGGCGGAAGAAGGCGGCGCTCTTCGAGTCGAGGTCCTGGTACCCGGCATTGCCGTACAGGCTCCAGTCGGCGTTGAGGGCAAAGCCGGCATTGGCGAACACCGTGGTGCTGCGCTGCTGCGGGTCGCCGTAGCGGCTGGTCGGGGCCGCCGGCGAGACGGTGGCGTCGATGTCGGAGCGGTTGGTCGGCTTGCGGTTCTTGTAATCGGCCGACACGGTCAGGAAGCCGTCCTTGCCAAGCGGCAGGCCGATCCAGCCGCTGACGTCGGTGGTTCCGCCGTCATGGATATGGCGCGTCGAGCCGGCGGCCTCTTCGGTGGTGTCATACTCGCCGTAGGACGCGGTCAGGCCGCCGCCGTGGCTGGCTTCGCGCAGGTGCAGGTTGACGACGCCGGCGATGGCGTCGGAGCCGTACTGCGCCGAAGCGCCGTCGCGCAGGACTTCGACGCGGTCGAGCGCCACTTCGGGAATGGCGTTGAGGTCGACGGCGACCGAACCGCGCCCGGCCGAGCCGTTGATGTTGACCAGAGCCGAGGTGTGGCGGCGCTTGCCGTCGATGAGGACCAGGGTCTGGTCGGGCGCCAGGCCGCGCAGGGACGCCGGGCGGATATTGTCGGTGCCGTCAACCGCCGACGGGCGCGGGAAGTTGAGCGACGGCGCGACGCGCGACAGGCCCTGGGCCAGCTCCGTCGAGCCCTGCGCCTGCAGGGTCTTGTCGGTGACGACGTCGACCGGGACGACGGTGTTGAGGCGCGAGCGGTGCGAGGCGCGGCTGCCGGTGATCACGACCGTGGTGGTCGTGTCGTCGGAGGTGGCGGCCGTCGTGGCGTCCTGGGCATGGACGGCGGGCGCGAAGCCGAGCGAGACGGCCAGGGAGAGACCGAGAGCCGTGGTGCGGTGGAGTTTCGAGGTAGCGGACATTGGGGAGGGTCCTTGAAGATGTTGATGTGCCGTCAGTCTTGTGATGACCGTCCGTCACAATCGCGACAGAACCGGTGCTGATTGCGCCATAATTGGGCCGCGCCGGTCACAATTTGAAGATTGTGCCTATGCGAAATTTATTAAAATCTCGCATTAGCGGGACTGATGCCACTGTGATCCCCTGAAACCTGAGTCGCAACTTAAGGATTGTTCATCTTGCCCGGGCTGGTCATTCGGCCGGAACGGAGTAAATTGCGATTCATAACAAGGTTCTTGGGAGGGCCATTCTATGAAATCGTTCAATCTGTTGCGCTGGTTATTGGCCGGACTGGCCTGGGCGGTCATCATCTACCTGTTCGAAATGGTCGCCAACACGGCGATCCTCGGCAAGGACTGGGCGGCCTTCGGCCTGATTACCGCCAAGGCGTACCCGGCGCCCGACATGACCGTTTCGCTGGTACACTGGGGTCTGCAGGCCCTGGTCGCGGGCCTGGGCGGGGCCTTCATCTATGCCGCCAGCCATGCCTGGTTCGACAGCCGGATGAAGGCGGGCCTGGCCTCGGGCTTCATTGTCTGGATGGTCGGCTGGCTTGGCATGACCTTCGACAAGATGGCCATGGGCAACGAGCCGGCCAAGATGATGCACATCAACCTGCTGTTCGTCATCGCCGCCTGCCTGCTGGCCGGCGTGGTCACGACCTATATCTACAAGGACAAGGCCGCCTGAACCTGCGGATTCACCGGGACGGCGGCAGGGGGCTATTCCCGCACGATTATCGCGCTATGATGGCCGGACGTGTCCCGAGGAACAGCGATGACGATGTATGTAAACCCGCGCAAGACGACCAGCATCCGTGAGCTGGGCCAGGTCGATGTCAGCAACCTGATCGCGGCGGTCGCGGCGGTGCCGGAAGCCGTGTGGAACGAGGAAGACGCCACCAAGCCCAACCGTTTCGGGGCGCTCGACAGGACGCGCCACATCATCTTTCGCTTCGTGTCGGACTTCAACGACTGGCGCGGGGCCTATGACCGGCCGCTGATGGACGGCTGGCGCGGGCTGCTTGAGCCCGTTCTGGACCAGGCGGTGAAGGCCTATGGCTACGAGCGGGGAAGTTTCCCGCGCATCATGCTGGCGCGCATGGCGCCAGGCGGAGTGATCCACCCGCACCGCGACGCCAACCCGGCGGCGAAGTGGCCGCACAAGATCCATGTGCCGCTGATCACCAACGCGCGGACGACCTTCTATGTCGACGGCATCGGCTACCACTTCGCCGTCGGCCAGGCGGTCGAGGTCAACAACATGGGCGTCCATGCCGTCACCAACGAGGGCGACAGCGACCGCATCCACCTGATCTTCGAATATTACGATCTCGACCAGCCGGCGCCGGACTGGGTGGATGCGCAAGGCGCACCGGCTGCGGCGGCGCGGTGACGGCCTGAAGGGGGGGCATGTGATCGTTCTCCTGATCGACTGGCCCGAGCGCGCCGTGCCGGAAGGGCTGGCGCGGGCCGGGCGCGAAGTCTGGGTCAAGGGCGGTCCGGGCGATGACGGCTATTCGCTGTGGCCCGATGGCGAGAAGGGGGTGGCGCCGGAACGGGCGGACATGGTCTATGTCTTCCGGCCGCTGGCGGAAATGCCGGCGGCGGTGGGCCTGGCCAAGCGGCTTTCGGCGCGGACCATATGGTATCAATCCGGACGCAATGCCGCCGGCGATCGCGACCTGAAAGGCTGCGCCTTGTCGGCGGGGGAGGCGGAACGGCTGGAGCGGCTGGTCGCCGCGGCGGGGATGACGCTGGTGTGGGACCGCTATGTGCTGGAGGGATAGCTCCTCACCCGATCGGCTTCGCTTCCGTGAAGCTCGCCTCTCGTCCTCTCCCCATGAATGGGGAGAGGTGAATTACCAAAACCCCGGAAGTCGCCTTCCGGGGCTTCTTTTTAGCGGAGTTGCCTGAACCTTAGCCGACGCTGAGGTTGCCGGCCGAGGTCTTGCCCTTTTCCGTAACCAGTTCGTACGTGACCTTCTGGTTTTCGTTGAGCGAGCGCAGACCGGCGCGTTCAACCGCGCTGATGTGGACGAAAACGTCCGCGCCGCCCGTGTCGGGCTGAATGAAACCGAAACCCTTGGTCGGGTTGAACCACTTGACTGTACCTGTCGCCATATCTGGCCTCCTTGAGTTGGTAGCACCACGGTGCCGGACAGATGCGAGATTGCATCCATCGAAAATCCGAAAGCGCTGTCCTGGTAGAGAGCCGTAAGGCGGTCGAGCAAGTAACCGTCGTTCTCGAATGGCCAGGACCATAAGGGTTTCTGGCGCAATAGCAAGAAAAAACCCCGGAAGTCGCCTTCCGGGGTTTCGGTATCAGGTATGAAGCACTCCAAATGCCTTGGCATTTGGCAAGCGCGACCGCGCGCCGCGCACGTTTGCGCGAAGCCCGCCCGGCTTGAGGGCGTAAAAAACCTTACGAAGCTTAAGCCTCGTAAGGCGCGTCGGCCATGGCCTGACCGGCGCCGCCTTCGAGCAGGTCGGCGGCGGCCTGTTCGTCGGCGAGACGGTCTTCCTCAAACTGCGAGGCGATGACGTTCTCACCGGCGGCCTGGCGGTCGGCTTCATCCTGCGAGCGGGCGACGTTGACCGTGATGGTGACCGACACTTCGGCGTGCAGGCGGACCTTGATGGTGTGCAGGCCCAGAGTCTTGATCGGGATGTCGAGCACGACCTGGTTGCGTTCGATCTTGCCGCCGCTTTCGGCGACCGTCTCGGCGACGTCGCGGGCATTGACCGAGCCATACAGCTGACCGGAATCGCCGGCCTGGCGGATGATGACATAGGTCTTGCCGTCGAGATCGGCGGCGGTCTTCTCGGCGCCGGCCTTGTTGGCGGCGTTGCGGGCGACGATCTGTTCCTTCTGGGCCTCGAAGACCTTCAGGTTGGCGGCCGTGGCGCGCAGCGCCTTGTGGCGCGGCAGAAGGAAGTTGCGGGCATAACCGTCCTTGACACCGACGACGTCGCCGATGTGGCCAAGGTTTTCCACGCGTTCAAGCAATACGACTTTCATGGTTTCTGCTCCTTACTTCACGACGTAAGGCAGCAGGGCCAGGAAGCGGGCGCGCTTGATGGCCTTGGCCAGTTCGCGTTGCTTCTTCTGGCTGACAGCCGTGATGCGCGAGGGAACGATCTTGCCGCGTTCCGAGATATAACGTTGCAGCAGCTTGACGTCCTTGTAGTCGATCTTCGGCGCGTTGGCGCCGGAGAACGGGCACACTTTGCGGCGGCGGAAGAACGGGCGGCGGGCCGGGCCGTTGCCGACGGGGGCGCCCGGAGTCGAGTCGCGCGTGGCGGGGGCGGTGGTTTCGATATCAGCCATCTGTCCTGGTCCTTACTCGGCGAATTCGGCGTTGCGTTCGGAACGCTCGGGGCGGTCGGGACGGTCGCGGCGCGACAGCACCGGCGACAGTTCGAGGTCGAGTTCCTCGACGCGGACGGTCATGTAGCGGATGACGTCTTCGTTGAGCCCGAGCTGGCGTTCCATTTCCTTGACGGCCGGCGCCGGGGCGTCGATGGCCAGCAGGGAATAGTGGCCCTTGCGGTTCTTCTTGACGCGGTAGGTCAGGTTGCGCAGGCCCCAGTACTCGATCTTGGCGATGTGGCCGCCGTTGTCTTCGATCAGGTGCTTGAGCGTGTCATTGAGGGCTTCCGCCTGTTGCGGCGAAATATCTTGTCGCGCGATGACGACGTGTTCGTAATAGGGCATGTCAATCCTCTTCCGTTGCCCCGGGTGGCGCTTTCGCCGGCGGAAGCCCGGCGGAAGCGATGGATCGGATCCGCACAATGCGGCCGACCACCCGGAAGGAACGGGGCCTATACGTGAAGACGTGAGGAAAGGCAAGGGGCGGGCGCTAGACCTGCGCCAGAACCTCCTCCAGCTTGCCCAGGAAGTTCTGCCAGCCCCACTGCGCGCCACCGTAGGCCTGCGGCATGTTGGCCGGGAAGCCCGACTGCTCCATGCGCAGGCGCGTGCCCGCCTCGATCGCGGTCAGGGTCATGGTGACGACGGTCCCCAGCCCCATGGCCGACCAGCTATAGCTCAGCGTCTCGTTGGGCTCCAGCGTCAGGACCTCGCAACTGGCCGCGCCCCAGTCGCCGCTCAGCGTGAAATGGTGGCCGACGACGGGGGCGAAGTCGTTCTTCATCAGCCACTCCGCGATCAGGTGCGGCTGGGTGAGGGCGCGCCACACCTTCTCCGGCGGGAAGGCGAGGTCGCGTTCGACGGTGACGGTGCGGGTTTCGGCGTCGGCCTGGGTCATCGGGCGGTCTTTCCTGCTTTCTTGGGTTTCGCGGCATTGAAGGCGACGGCGGCGTGGATCAGCGCCTTGAAGGCGTTCTCGTCGATGATGTCGCCTTCCTTGAAGTCGATGGCGCGGCGGGTGCCGCCGCCCAGGCTGGAGTTGAACAGGCCGTTGGGATCATCGAGCGAAGCGCCGTGGGCGAAGGTCGTCTTGACCGCCGCCTTGTAGGTCTCGCCGGTACAGATGATGCCGTCGTGCGACCACACCGGAATGTTCCATTTCCACTCCTCGACCACGTCGGGGTCGGCTTCGTGGATCAGGCGGCGCAGGCGGGCCAGGGTTTCGCCGCGCCAGCCGGCCAGTTCGGCGACCAGGGCGTCGATGCGCTCGGCGACCGGGACGCCTTCGATGGCAAAGGTGGGTTTTCGCATGGTGGTTCCCTATAGCTTGTGGCCGGGCAACTGGCTGGCCTGGCGGACCCAGCCGCTGAATTGCGCATCGTCGATGACATCGCCTTCGTGGATGTGCAGGTAGCGCACGTTGGGTTGCTTCGACCTGACCGGCGGCAAGGGATCGAGCGACGCGCCGCGGAAGAAGGCGATCTTGACGTATTTCGACACGCAGTGGAAGCCGAGGAACCAGCCGTCGCCGTCGCCGTAGAAGGGCGTGTTCCACTTGACCGCCTTGCGCACGCCGGGGACGGCGGCTTCGATCAGCGCGTCGAGCCGGCGGCCGATATCCTGCTTCCAGCCGGGCATGGCGGCGATATAGGCCTGGATGGCTGCATCGCCATCGCCCCTGGCGATCCGCGGATTGCCGCCCGCCAGCAGGATGGGTTCGCTCATGGTCCTATCCCTCAGCGCGCCGGTTGCCGAAGTAGGGCAGGGCGAACATGTACAGTCCGGTGAACAGCAGGACGAACAGCGGCGGCAACGGCACATAATAGAGCCACTGGACCGGATGGCCAATGGCCAGGGCGGTGAAGTTGGCGGCGACCGCCAGGGCGAACAGGATCGACACCCAGCGGTGGATCTGCCGTATCCATGTGTTGACGCTCATTGGTCCATCCTTTTCAGCAAGTCTTCGAGGTCGTCGAACCGGCTTTGCCAGAAGCCGGCCATGTCACGGGTCCAGTCGACCAGCGGCGACAGGGCAGCCAGTTGCGCGCTGTAATGGGTCTGGCGGCCCTGGTGACGGTCGCGCACCAGTCCGGCCTGTTTCAGGACCGCGAGGTGCTTCGACACGGCGGGCTGCGACACGCCGGCGCGGGCCTTCAGCGCCGCCACCGTCTGCTCGCCGTCGCGGCACAGCCGCTCGAACAGGGCGCGCCGGGTCGGGTCGGCGAGCGTGCGGAACAGGATGTCGTGAGCCTGGGGCACGGCAATTAATAACTCTATGGCTATGAATTAATCCATAACCATGGAGCTATGGGTTTGTCAATGCGCAAATGAAAGGCGCATCCGGTGACCGGACGCGCCTCAATCTTGTAACCAGGAAGTTGCGCTCAGCTGCCCGCGCCGACGGCTTCAAGAAGAGCCGGGACATGCGTCGAAGCGTCGCCGTCCTCGTGGACATAGGCGATCTTGCCGTCCTTGCCGACAATGTAGGAGATGCGGTTGGCCATCACGACGCCGTCCATCTTGGCGTCGTACTGGATGGAGGCGACCTGGTCGGGATCGGCGGCGACCGGGAATTTGCCGGCGCAGGTCTGGGTCGAGAACTTCTTGAGGATGTCGATGCCGTCGGTCGAGACGCCGATGACGGTGACGTGCCTGGCCTTGAACTTCGGCATGGCCTCGGAGAAGTCATGCGCTTCCAGCGAGCAGCCGCCAGTGAAGGCCTTGGGATAGAAATAAACGACGACGGGGCCCTTCTTCAGCGCGGCCTTGAGCGAGAAGGTCGAGACCTTGCCGTTGTTGGCGGCCGGTAGCTGGAAGTCGGGGGCCACGTCGCCGACCTTCAGCGCGGCGAAGGCGGGAGCGGAAACGGCGAGGGCAAGCAGGGCGGTACCAAGGGCGAGCGCGGTCTTCATCGGGAGTCCTCCTGTGACGGCGCGGAGACTAGGCCCGCCATGTCGTTACGGCAAGGGCGATCCGCACCCAAGGCGGTCACAATTTACGCAATCACTCGTCGGAAAGTCACGCCGGGTTGTATTTGGCCAGGAAGGCGACAACGGCCTCGAGTGTCTGGATGCGAGTCGGTTCCTTGGACAGGTAATGGTCTTCGTCCTGCAACAGCACCATCTCGACCGTCTTGCCGGCGCGTTGCAGCGCGTCGCGCATGGCGTAGCTTTCCTCGATGGCGACGACGGCGTCGTCCTTGCCATGGATGAGCAGGACAGGGACATTGACGCTGGCGGCGTGGGGCAGGGGTGAGATGGCGTCCCAGCCGCTCTCGTCGCCGAGATAGCGCTTCCAGTAGAGGACGCTGCGGGCGTCGGGATTGTAGCCGGCGGCCTTCATGGTGTCGGCCATGAAGCCGCGCACGTCGCTCATCCCCGACATGGCGACGGCGCAGTTGTAAATGCCGTCCTGCAGGGCGACACCCGCCAGGGCGGCATAGCCGCCGTAGGACGCGCCGACAATCGCGACGCGCTTCGGGTCGGCCAGGCCCTGCGCCACCACCCAGGCCACGCCGTCGGAAAGGTCGGTCTGCATCTTGCGGCCCCATTCGCCATAGCCCCTGGCGACGAAATCGCCGCCGTGCCCGGCCGATCCTCTGAAATTGGCCTGGAAGACGAGGTATCCGCGCGAGGCCAGGGCCTGGGCCGTCCAGTCGAAGCGACCGTCGTCATAGGATTCCGGTCCGCCGTGGACCAGGACGACCGTCGGACACGCCTTGCCCGGGCGGTTCATGGGCAGGGTGATGAAGGCCTCGATGTCGAGCCCGTCGCCGGCCTTGTAGGTCACGCGCTGCTTGGCGCTGACCCATTGCGCGGGGAGGTCGGGATAGGTATCGCCCAGGGGCTTGACCGTGCCCGTGCCGAAGTCGATGGAGAAATAGGAGCCGGGATTGCCGGCGCCCTCGGTGAATACCGCGACCTGCATCGGGTTTTCGGCGATGTCGACGATGTCGGCGCGCATGTCGCCGACCGCCTTGCGCACCAGGGCCGGCAGCCCGGCGTGAGCGTCATCATAGAAGATGTAGTCGTCGACGCCGGTCTCGCTGGAAAAGCCGATCAGGCCGTTGCTCACCGGGCTGAACAGGGGCGTATAGCGGCTGCGGTTGTGGACCAGGGGAGTACCGAACGCGCCGTGTTCATCGACCTCGACATAGGAATCGGCGTACTCGCCGCTGCCCATGGCCAGCACGACCGACCGGCCGTCGCGGCCGACGCCCTTCAGCGCCGGCAGGTCGAGGTCACCTCCGATTTCCCAGACGACATTCCAGCCCTTCGCACCCTTGTAGCGCAGGCGCCAGAGGTGGCGGCGGTCGTCATATTCCGAACGCGCCACCGCCTGGCCGGCGCCATCGATCGCCCAGTCGAGGATGTGACGCGTGTCCTCGTCGATGCGGAAGGCGCGTTCGTCGCTGGTCGAAAAGGCATAAAGCGCGGTCGAGGCGTCGACCTCGTAATTGGCCGAGGTGACGCGGAAGTTGGAGGCGGTGACGAAGTAGGTGCCGTTGCGCTTCACGCGGTGAAAGTCGCCGGCCAGGTTCGGCCCGTACTCGGTCATGTCCCGGTAGAGCTGGTAGCGCTTGCTGTTGCGTATATCAGCGATAAAGCCGCTCCACGATTCGAAGCGCTGGCCGACCGACTGATTGGTGTGCGAGGTCACAAAGAAGACGCTGTCCCCATCGGCCCAGAACATGACCGGCACGGCGTTGGCGTGCTCGACGCGGCCCGTGGCCACGTCGCCGGTGGCGAGATCGACGTCGTTGATCGCCATGACGCCGTCGCTGGTCACCACCAGGGCGGCGCGCTTGCCAGAAGGGGACAGGGCGACCTTGCCGATCGCCGGAAGACGTCCGTAGGCGGCCAGCGGCGGCGGGCCGGTCTCCCCGGCGCGCACCCACGGCGCGAAGCCAAGCAAGGCCGCCGCCGCGCCGGTCCGGCGCAGCATGAGGCGGCGGGACAGCGTGTGACGCACCATTGTCTCCCCCGAAAGACGTCTTGTTGGCCGGCGGGCTTATGCACCCGTCTCGGCATGGCAAAGGTATGACGAACGATGTTATCTGGCAAGACGTTACGCAGGTACCGCCGCGCGCGGGCAAATCGGCGTGACAGGCTTGTCACACGCCCTGCCTTGGCCTAATGGGCGGGGATTGGTTGCAGGGAGCGCTTTCACATGGTCACGGCTTTTGTTTTTCCCGGTCAGGGCTCGCAGAGCGTCGGCATGGGCGC
>CAYYTA010000038.1:0-15604 GCA_964474575.1 uncultured Caulobacteraceae bacterium
TCACCTACGGCACCAACAACGAGTTCGGCTTCGACTACCTGCGCGACAACCTGACCTACAGCCGGGCCGAAATGGTCCAGCGCGGGCACAACTTCGTCATCGTCGACGAAGTCGACTCGATCCTCATCGACGAAGCGCGCACGCCGCTGATCATCTCCGGCCCGACCGAGGACCGCTCGGAACTGTACAAGGTGCTCGACGCCACCGTCCGCGAGATGATCAAGGACGAGACGACCTTCGAACTCGACGAGAAGCAGCGCCAGGTCCTGCTGTCCGAAATCGGCTCCGAACGCCTGGAAGAGATGCTGATGGCCTCGGGCCACATCGGCGAGGACACCGCCGGGCTTTACGACCCGGCCAATATCAGCCTCGTCCACCACGCCAACCAGGCCCTGCGCGCCAACACACTCTACCTGCTGAACCGCGACTACATCGTCAAGGACGGCGAGGTCATCCTGATCGACGAATTCACCGGCCGCATGATGACGGGCCGGCGCCTGTCCGAAGGCCTGCACCAGGCGATCGAGGCCAAGGAGCGCGTCGACATCCAGCCCGAGAACCAGACCCTGGCCTCGGTCACCATCCAGAACTACTTCCGCATGTACAAGAAGCTGTCGGGCATGACCGGCACGGCGGCCACCGAGGCGCAGGAGTTCGGCGACATCTACAAGATGGACGTGCTGGAAATCCCGACCAACCGTCCGATTCAGCGCATCGACGACGACGAGGTCTATCGCACCACTGCCGAGAAGTATCACGCCATCGCTGCCCAGATCGCCCATTGCTTTGTCAAGGGCCAGCCGATCCTGGTCGGCACGGTGTCGATCGAGAAGTCGGAAGAGCTGTCGGAATTCCTCAACGCCTACAGCTACAAGGTCGAGCAGTCGCGCACACTGAAACCGGAATTCGCCAAGGCCGACAAGCGCGACATCCTGAAGGCCGGCGAGGACGCCTACGACATCGTCTGGAAGTCCGGCACGGGCATTCCGCACAGCGTGCTCAACGCCCGCTTCCACGAGCAGGAAGCCGACATCGTCGCCGACGCGGGTGTACCCGGCCACGTCACCATCGCCACCAACATGGCCGGCCGCGGCACCGACATCCAGCTGGGCGGCAATGTCGACATGCGCGTGCAGAAGTGGCTGTCCGAGCAGGAAGCAGCGGGCGTCGAAGTCCACCAGGAACAGCTGTTCAACAGGCGCGGTGAGATCGAGGCTCAGGTCGCGCAGTTGAAGGAACAGGCCCTGGCCGCCGGCGGGCTGTTCGTGCTCGGCACCGAGCGGCACGAAAGCCGCCGCATCGACAACCAGCTGCGCGGCCGTACCGGCCGTCAGGGCGACCCCGGCCGCTCCAAATTCTATCTCTCCTGCGAAGACGACCTGATGCGCATCTTCGCCGGCGACAAGCTCAACGCCATGATGAGCCGCCTCGGCGTCGAGGAGGGTGAGGCCATCACCCACCCGCTGCTCAACGGCGCCATCGCCACCGCCCAGAAGCGCGTCGAGCAGCGCAACTATGAAATCCGCAAGAACCTCCTGAAGTACGACGACGTGGTCAACGACCAGCGCAAGGCGGTCTTCGAGCAGCGCCAGGACTTCATGGACGCGACCGACCTGTCCGAGCTGATCCAGGAGTTCCGCCAGGACACCATCCACGATCTGGTCGAGCAGCACCTGCCGCCCAAGGCCTATGCCGAGCAGTGGGACATCGCCGGGCTCAAGGAACACATCCTGACCCTGACCGGCCTCGACCTTCCGCTCGAGGACTGGGCGGCCGAGGACGGCATCGCCAATGACGAAATCGAGGAGCGCCTGCAGAAGGAGGCCGCCGCCCGCATGGACGAGCGCCTGCAACTGCTCGGTTCCGACCAGATGAAGGCGCTGGAAAAGCAGTTCCTGCTGCAGATGATCGACATGCACTGGCGCGAGCACCTGATGCACCTCGACCACCTGCGCGCGGTGATCGGCCTGCGCGGCTACGGCCAGCGCGACCCGCTCAACGAGTACAAGACCGAGGCCTTCACCATGTTCGAAGGCCTGCTGGTCAACCTGCGCCACGGCGTCACGCGCTGGCTGATGACGATGCCGATCCAGTTCGCGCCGCCGCCGGAACAGGGCGCGCGCGAAGAGGCGCCGGCAATTCCGTCGCCGACCGAGCAGCGCCGCCGCCAGTTCCAGGAAATCCACCTGAACGCGGCGACCGGCGAGAACGAGCGCGCGCCGAAGATCACCGACAACCTGTCGCCGGAACAACGCGAGAAGCTGCCGCACTCGGCCCTGCCTGCCGGCTGGGAAGCCACCGCGCGCAACGCCCTGTGCCCGTGTGGTTCGGGCAAGAAGTTCAAGCACTGCCACGGCGCGCTGATCTGACGACCTCAAAGCCACACCCGCGTTAACCATTTCGCGCGAGGCGATTCAGCCGTTGCCACCCGAAGGCCGGCGCGCTATCGTCGCCAGAGGATTCACGAGGGTAACCGGTCATGCGCACCATCCTGTCCCTTGCCGCGGGGTTCGCTGTCCTTGGGGCGGTTCTGGCATTTTCGGCGCCGGCCTCCGCCCAGGATATCGTCGACGCCGCGCCGTCCAACACCATGGCCGTGGCGGCGGGCGATGTCGCCACCGTCGCCGTCGCCCAGATCAACGACCAGCAGGACGCCGCCCAGGCCGCCGCCAAGATCGAGCTCTACAAGCAGCTGATGGAGCTCAACGGCACCTCGCGCACCATCCGCAACACCCTGGCCAGCGCCAAGACAACGACGCGCCTCGTCGTCGTGCAGAACAGCGGCCAGCCCGACCTGACGCCGGCCCAGAGCGCGACCTACGACCAGATCGCCGACACCATCCTCAAGCAGACCGAGATCAAGCTGATCAACGACATCGCCGCCGCGCAGTCGCAGTCGTTCAGCGCCGACGAGATCCAGCAGCTGATCACCGCCAATTCCTCGGTCGCCGCCGCCAAGTACAATGCGGCCAAGTTCATCACGCCCGACGTCAATGCCAATGAAGTCCAGAGGTACATGACCGACGCCCTGATCCGGATCGTCAAGAGTTTCAACGAGTCGCTGTCCGGCTGACCGGCCGTCGCCCGGCAGAAGCCGTGAAAAGAAAGAGTGGGGGAAGCGTGGTGCGCAGGGTTGGTTGTCTTGTCTCGGGTCTGGTCCTGTCCGGCCTGATCGCGTCCGCCGCCCATGGCCAGGGCCTGAAGGTCAGCAAGGCCAGTCCCGAACCCGCGACCGGCTTCGCCAAGCATATGGTCCACGCCGCCGAGGTGCCGCCGGCCCTGGTCGCCCTGACCGCCAAGTCGCCCCCGCCTACCGATCCAGATACCATGGCGCGCCTCGAGGCCTATATCGCCCAGGCGCCGTCGCCGGTGACCGGCGCGACCCAGATCGCGCCGCCGCCGGAGCCGCACATTGTCACCGGCAGCCTGGCTTCCGGCGCCACGCCCGACCAGGCGGCGATCGACGCCATGATGAGCCTTGAGGCCAATTCCGGCCAGGCCCTGCCGGCGACGGACGGCCTTGCCTCCGGCCAGGCGATCAACCCGTACATGCCGGCGGCCGACGATTTCGGCCACGCCGCCGCCCAGGCGATCGTCGCCGCCTTCGCCGCGCCCAAGGGACAGACCGCCGAAGACCAGGCCGAGGCCGCCGCCGCCCAGGTGCCCGACGATCCGGCCTTCGCCGAGCGCGTGGCGCTGGTCATGACGCTGTATCAGGTCGACGGGACGGACGCGGTCATTCGCCACTATGTCGATACCCAGCAGATGAAGCTGATCATCACCGAGGTCGGCAACCACATCGACATCGGCAAGCTCAGCCAGACCGACAAGTACCGGCTGGCCGCCATCGCCGCCATGGCCCAGACCGAGCTTGAAGACAAAATCATCACCATGAACGCGCGCATCCAGGCGGCCAACCTGTCGAAGGACGAGTTGATGCAGCTGATCGCCGCCTATGACACCGACGCCCAGCGCAAGCAGACGCAACTGCGCCTGCACGACGACGGCAAACTCGACAAGCTGGCCGGCATCGACGTCGTCATCTCGGAATACCGTATCCTCTACGGCTTCATCGTCGCCAACTAGGCGGTTCCAGGGGGATTTATGCGCTTCTCCGCCATTCTCCTCGCCGCCATCCTGGCTTTTGCCGGCCCGAGCCTCGCCCTTGCTGCGTCCGCCGATATGGTCGCAGCAGCGCCGGCGCATGACCCGGCCAAGGTCTCCATCGTGGTGCAGATTCTCGACAACCTGCAGACGGTCCCGATCGCCATCGCCGGCGGCAAGCGCAGCCTGGCCAGCGATCCCACCGTCCAGAAGATGGCGCCGGCCGACCAGGCCCTGCTGCTCGCTTTCTTCGCCGAGGAAATCGAGAAGCGCCACACCGCCATGGTCGAAGCCATGGCCGAGGACAATTCCGACCGCTTCACCATCGACCAGCTCAACGACATCCTGACCTTCTCGCGCATCAAATATTCGCAGGACCTGTGCTATCACGCCGCCGATCCGTCGAGCCCGATGCCCGACCCATCCACCATGACGGCGCAGGAAACCCAGGACTTCTCGCGCATCGGCGGCGCCCCCTACACCAACGATTTCCTCGGCAATTTCGACTTCTCGTCGGAAAGCGCCTATGTCTCCGAGGCCGTCGTAGCGGCGATCCAGCGCCTGGTCGCCAGCCACGGCAAGGCCTGACGCGCTTGCGCCCGGGCGGGAAATGGCCGAAGGTGCCGATCCCGTTGCGGAGTCCATCCATGAAATCCCTGCTTGTCGCCGCCGCCCTTCTCATCGCCGGCCCCGTCGCCGCGGCAAACGTCACAACCGGCGACCGCATCGATGGCGTCGCGGTGATCGAGCGCCTCGATGTCGCAAGCCTGCCCGCCGGGCGCTCGGACTTCTGGTTCCGCGTCGAGGACACCGCGCTCGGCCAGGGCTGGTATGTCCCCGTCGTGGTCATCAAGGGGGCGAAGCCCGGCCCGAAATTCCTGATCACCGCCGGCATCCACGGCGACGAGCTGACCGGCATCGCCGTCATCCAGCAATTGGCCCAGGAGACCGATCCGAAGACCCTGTCCGGCGCCCTGGTCATGGTGCCGGGCCTGAATACGCCCGGCCTGATGAACTCCACGCGCACCCTGTCGGTCGGCGCGCTCGGCCAGTCGGGCAGCAGCAATCTCAACCGCCTGATGCCGGGCGATCCGGCTTCGGATGACGTGGCGGATCGCTATGCCGGGCGGCTGTGGTCGCAGATCTTCACCGGCAATGCCGACTTCGCCATCGATTTCCACACCCAGTCGCGCGGCACGCTCTACCCGGCCTATGTCTTCGCACAGACGAAGGAAGCCCGGCAGCTTGCCGACCTCCTGCGTCCCGACGTCATCAACATGGACCCCGGCATCGACGGAGCGCTTGAGAACATGCTCGACAATGCCGGCGTCCCGGCGGTGACCTATGAACTGGGCGGGGCGGAGGTGTTCGACAGCGTCCTGACCGCCCGCGCCGTCAAGGGCGTGCGCAACATCATGGCCGCCCGGGGCATGATCGCCGGCCAGCCTGACCTGTCCGGTCCCGAGCCCTTCCTCGGCAACAACCTGACCAATATCTCCGCGCCGCGCGGCGGCTGGGCGCATGTGATGGTGAAGATCGGCGACGACGTCAAGGCCGGCCAGGCCGTGGCGACGATGACCGACGCCTTCGGTCACGTCACCGCCACCTTGACCGCGCCGATCGACGGCCACGTCCTGTCGCTGGCCACCGATCCGCGCGCCGATGTCGGCGACATGATCGTGCGCCTGATCACCTGGGACGACAAGCTGCCGTGCAAGCCCGACGGCTGCCCGGCCGGTACGACGATGAGTCCGAATTAGGAAAAGCGCGGCTCGCCGGTGATGAACCACGCGCGGGTGATCAGCCCGCCCAGCACTTCATAAATAGCGACAACGTCGATCTCGCCTTTACCTTGCGGGAAATTGCGCGTCACTCGTTCGCGATCAACGACCTTGCCGCCCAGCACCTGGCGGCTCAGCAGTTCGGCATGCAGGTCCGGCTCCTGGAAGCGCACGACATGGCGGGCGCGGATATCGTCATGGCCGGCGGCGAGCAGGGTGTCGGGATGGGCCAACATCTGGGCATTGGGCGCCCAGCAGGCCATGAAGGCCTTGATGTCCCTGGCGTTATAGGCGTCAAGCTGACGGGCGACGATCTCTTCCGTTCCGGGGCTCATTTATGAGCCCCGGCAAGGGCGACTGCCCGCCCGAGCCTTTGCGAGGTAAGCCTGCGCGGCGTTTGAGCGGTCATCATGAGTGTTCCTCGATCAAGGCCTGCGACGCCGTTTCCAGCCTTGTCCTCAGTTCGCTCATCAGTTCGGCTCGCTTCAGGCCGGCGGGGATCGGCGGCAGGAATTCATAGACGACCGTGCCGGGCTTGCGGTCGATGCCGTGACCCGGCCAGAACTGGCCGGAATTGGTCGCCATCAGGTGGCACGGCGCGTCGAGGTCGCGGTAGAGCGCCGCCACGCCGGGCTTGTAGTCAGGGTCGTCACCGGGGTCGGAGCGCGTGCCTTCGGGGAAAATGACAATCTGGCGGTTATCCTTGAGCCGTTCGGCGCAGGCCTTGGCCATGGCCCGCAGCGCCTTGGCGGCGTCCTCTCGTTTGATCGCGACCATCCTGGTCCGCCAGGCGTACCAGCCGAAGGCCGGCATATACATCAGGGACTGCTTGAGCACGTAGCACGGCGCCTTCATCACCGTGAACGGCGCGATGGTGTCGAGCATGCTCATATGCTTGCCGGCGACCAGCGCCGCGCCCTGCGGCCGGTGCTCCAGGCCGCGGAACTCGACCCGGATGCCCACGGTATGGCGGGCGCCGAACAGCACGGACTTGGCCCACCAGCGGATGGCGGCCATGGCGGCGGTCTCGGACACGAGCAGCAAGGGCAGGCAGCCGATGCCGAAGAAGGCCATCATGCCGTAGAGCCAGAAAACGAAAAGCAGGGAGCGAAGTCGGGTCACAGGCGGCTTAGTTCGCGGCCGGCGAAAGCGAAGACGCGGCGGAAGAGGCGGTGTCCTCGGAACCCGGCGCCGGCTTGGGCTTGTGGCCCTTGTCGCCGAAAGCGCGCGAGATGTCGAGTATCATGTCACGGCCGAGGATGACGATGTACTTGCAGTACTCGACGACGAGGACGCGCGTGCCCTTGGGCGACTTCCACCATTTGCGGGTATCGAGGTCCGGCGTCGCCACCGGATAGGCGACGAAGGTGGCGTCGGGCATGTCGGCCTTCAGCTCCAGCAGGGCGCGAGGCATGTGGTAGTCGGAGGTGACGACGATCAGGTTGTAGAAGTCATGGCCGCGCGCCCAATCGGCGATCTCGCGCGCATTGCCGACGGTGTTTTCGGCCTGGAAGCCGAGGTCGACGCAGCAATCATAAAGCTTCTTCGACCCTTCGGTAACGTCGCGCAGCTGGGCGCGGGTGACCTCGGGATTGACGCCGGAGATGAACAGGCGCTGGCCCTTGCGCCGTTCGAGCAGGCGCATGCCTTCCTTGAGGCGCAGGTCGGACGCGCCGGTCAGCACGACGATGGCGTCGGCGGAATCGGCGGGCTCGGTGGCGGGTGTGGAGTCGATGACCCGGTCGGCGAAGACCAGGAGGCCCGCCAGCCAGAGCGCCACGATCACAGCCAGGGCGATCAGAGTCCTCATTGGGCCTTACGCTTTCCCTCCCAGCAGGCGCAGGGTGACCATCCGCGCCGTCGCCGCCCCGATCAGGGCGACCAGCACCGGACAAGGCAACAATATTAACAGGTCAATCCACGAAAAGGGAAGGGCCAGGGTGAAGCTTTGTGAGGAACCTGTGACTTTTATGAGCGCCATGACCACGGCCGCCATGCCGGCGCCGAGGAGGCCTGACTCGAAAGACATGCGCGCGAAGCGGTACTGGAAGCGCTCGGCGATGAAGATGTCCGATGCGCCGCACAAGGAAAGGACATCGACCACGTCGGCGCGGGCGGTCATGGCGGCGCGCGTGGCGAAGCCGACGACGGCGGCGGTAGCCGAGCCGATCGTCAGGAAAATACCAAACGAAATCAACCGGATGACCAAGGCGGCGCGCTCCACGTCCTTCAACCACACCGAATGGTCGTCAAGACTGGCGTCGACGCCGTGCAGGGAAAGCGCGGTCATCAGGTCGGCGCCGCGCGCCGGGTGCTTGGGATCGAGGCGGACCTCGACCAGGTTGGGGATCGGCAGGTCGTCGAGGACGGCGTCGCCCAACCACGGCTTGATCAACGCCTTGGCCTTTTCGGGCTCCAGCGCCGCCGCCTCGCTGACGCCCTTGACGCCAGCCAGAATCTCCGTCGCCCTCGCCGCCGCCATCGAGCCGCTTTCCAGGCCCGACGGGCGGACCTGGATCGTCACCTCGGCACGGATGTCGCGCGACCAGCCGCGCGCCGCACGGTCCGACGCCAGCGCCACCAAGGCCGCCAGGCAGGCCAGGACACACAGCACGCCGATGACGTAATGCAGCGCCACCTCGCGCTCGTCCTGCCGCGGCAGCAGGTTGCGTGCGCCCTGGGCCAGCCGGGACAGGATGTCGCTCATGACCGCCCCCCCTTGACCGTGGCGGTGAGATCGCGCCGTCCGATGCCGCCGTCCTTCAGCTCCAGCACCGGCATGCCCGAGGCGCGAACCAGACTCTCGTCATGGGTGGCGATCAGCACGGTCGCCCCCAGCCGGTTGAGCTCGATGAACAGGCGCATGATGCGCAGGCCCATGGCGTAGTCGATATTGCCGGTCGGCTCGTCGGCCAGGATCAGGGTCGGCCGCGTGACCACGGCGCGGGCGATGGCCAGGCGCTGCTTCTCGCCGCCGGACAGGACGTGCGGCATGGCCGTCATGCGGTTCTTCAGCCCGACCCAGGTCAAAAGCTCGGTGACGTCGTCGCGATAGGTCTTGAACGCCTGGCCGTGAACGAACAAGGGCAGGGCGGCGTTGTCGAAGACATTGAGATGGTCGAGCAGGCGGAAGTCCTGGAAGACGATGCCGAGGCGGCGGCGCAAACCGGCCGACTGGGCGCGGTCGCCGGCGCGGATGGTCTCGCCGAACAGGTCGATCTCGCCCTCGCTTGGCGCCTGGGCCAGGTAAATCATCTTGAGCAGCGAGGTCTTGCCCGCTCCGGAGGGCCCGGTCAGGAAGTGGAACGACCCTGACGGCAGCTGGAAATTGAGGTCCTTGAGGATAGGTCCGTCGTCGTCGAAGCGCAGCGAGACATCGCGGAATTCGACCACGATGTCATCGTCCGCCACCGGCGTGGCGCGGCGGCTGGCAGGCTTTGGGCTGTCGCTCATCGGACCGGGTTTTGCGCTCTTTAGATCGGAATGGCTTTAAGTGGAATCGCCATCCCGCTCTAGGTTTTTGTTTGGTCTCGCAATTTATCCGAAAAGTGGTGCCCACTTTGCCGGATTGCGCTCTACACGCCTCATGTCATCCCCAAAGATGGCGAAAGGCACTTTCGGGCATGAGGCCTTAACTTTTATAAGACGTTAAGACTTTTGAGGACATATGGTTAAGAACCCGTATCGGCATATGGGTTTTCCCCACCTGATTCGCCAGTTCATGCTTCTCAACTGCCCTGCCTGCGCCACACGATACACGCTCGATGAGGCCCAATTGGGGCCGGCCGGGCGTACCGTGCGCTGCGCCGCGTGCAAGACGACATGGTTCGCCGAAAAACCCGCCTCCGACCCCATCGACCTGTCGCTGTCGAAGCCCGCGCCCGACCGTATCGAGGACTTGCAGGCGGTCAGCGCCGAAAAGCTGCCGTTGCAATATCGCGCCATGGTCGAGGACAAGAAGCGCATGCAGGCCCTGGCCACCCAGGGCATCATCTGGGGTTCGGTGGCGGCGGCGATGATCGCTGTCCTGGCCTTGGCGTTTTTCCTCAGGGTAAGCCTGGTCACCGCTTTCCCGCGTGTCGCCGGCGCCTATGCCATGGTCGGCCTGCCAACTTACGGAACGAGTTTGCAGTTCGGCGCCAACACCGCCGACAACAATGTCAAGGGTGGCCGCTTCCTGGTCACCGTCAAGGCCCAGATCAAGAACACCAGCGGCAAGCCCGCCCCGGTGCCGCCGGTCCGCGTCCGCCTGCTCGACAAGACCCTGCAGCAGTTCAACTCGGTGCTGATGCCGTCGAACGGCCTGGTCGTGCCGCCGCACGCCACGCGCACCCTGTTGTTCGACATTCCCGACCCCGAAAACATGACCTCGACCGTCGACCTGCAGTTCGACCTCGAAGCGATGAAATCAGCGCATGGCAAACCCGCAGTCCGCCAGGTCGCCCAGGCGCCGGAGCCGACTCCCGCCCCGGCCAGCGAAGCCGACGCCATAGCCGACAATGGCGCCGATGCCGGTGCTCCAGCCGATACCGACGCCGGTCCCGATGTCGCCGACACGCCGACGCCGTCTCTGCGTCAGCCCATGCCGTCGGGCGGGGCCCAGCCGGCCGCCCCCGAGGCCGATGCCGCGCCCGTCCCGCCGGCCGCCTCGCCCATCCGCACCAAGCCGCAGCATTCGTAAGATGGACGATATCCTGCCCGCCATCATCCTCAGCGAGCAGGAGGTGCAGGAGCGCATCGCCGTCCTGGCCGACTTGATCAGCATCTACATCAAGCCGCGCTGCGTCGCCGTCTGCCTCCTTACCGGCGGCATCTGGTTCGCCGCCGACCTGACGCGGGCGCTGGGACGCCTCGGCCACAACCTCGCCTTCGATGCCCTGTGGTTGTCGTCCTATGGCGACAACCGCGAGCCGGGCTCGATGCTCATTCGTGCGCCTTTGCAGCGTTCGGTCGAGGGGCGGCAGGTGCTGATCCTCGACGATGTCCTTGATACCGGCGCATCCTTGAAAATCGCCGCCGAGATCGCCCGCGACGCCGGCGCGGCCGAGATCCTGACCTGCGTCTTCGCGCGCAAGCCGGACCCTTTGAAAGCCGGCGCCCGGCGCGAGGTCGAGGCCGATTTCACGGCATGGGAAGCGCCCAACCGTTTCCTGGTCGGCTATGGCCTCGACCACGGCGGGCTTTACCGCACCCTGCCTTATATCGGCGCGCTGGATTAGGGCCTACTTGTCCGCCAGGTTCATGTCGGCAAAACCGTGCGGTTCGGCGAATGGGCAGAAGCCGCTTTCCACCCGGCTCAACGGCACGGGCCCCAGGATCAGGAAACCGAGCATGGCGGCGGCCAGGGCCACGAAGCGCAGGGCGTAGGGATCGGCGACGGCGATGCCCGCCTTGGCCTTGCCGACCTTCAGGCGCGGCTGGCTGTCCTCGTGGCGCATGGCCAGCAGGCGCTCGGGTTTCAGGCCATTGTCGGCCGCCAGGCGCTGGTTGAGTTCGGTGAAGGTCGGCATGCGAAAGCGCAGCGCCGCGCGCACGGCGATAACCATCGTTACCAGTAGCCCCGCCACCAGCACGCCGGCATGGACAAGGCGCGGCATGGTGAGAAACAGGCCCCACTGCGCCGCCACGGCGACCAGCAGGACGAGCAGGACGAACGGAAACAGGGCCGGCAGCAGACGTTCCCACATCATCACCAGCCGCGTGCCGAAAAGCGCCCGGTTAAGTGGTGAAATCGGCGAACGCCTGGCCATCTTGTCCCCCATCCTCCTCTTACGCCGTCGCCGCTTTGGGCCGTCGGTCGAACCAGGCCGGCGCCGTTTCGCGGGCCATCATCTCCTCATAGCCGGGCCTAGGGCGCACCATGGCCCAGTCGGCGTCACGCACCAACACCTCCGGCGCGAGCGGTCGGGAATTGTATTCGCTTCCCATCACCGCCCCGTAGGCCCCGGCCGACATGAAGGCGACAAGGTCGCCGCTTTTCAGGCGCGGCAGAGAACGCGCCCGCGCGAAGGTGTCGCCGGTCTCGCACACCGGCCCGACCACGTCGTAGGTCTCGGTGAGGGTATCGACGGGCTGGGCGATTGGGCGGATGTCGTGCCAGGCGTCGTAAAGCGCCGGGCGGATCAGGTCGTTCATCGCCGCGTCAAGGACCAGGAACTTCTGGTCGCTGTCGGGACGCTCATGAACGTGAACGACACGCGCCACCAGCACGCCGGCATTGGCGGCGATCAGCCGGCCGGGCTCGAAGATATAGCGCACGCCAAGCCGCCCGGCCGTCAGGGCGGCCATCTCGGCATATTCAGCCGGCGACGGCGGGGTCTTCTGGTTGAAATAGGGCACGCCCAGGCCGCCGCCGAGATCGAGGCGCTCGACGCTCAGACCCTCGGCGCGCAGGCGCTCGACCCAGCCCTTCATGCGCGCGAACGCATCCTGCATGGGCTCGAGACTGGTGATCTGCGAGCCGATATGGCAGGCAATGCCGAGCGGGGCCAGGTGACGTTGCGAGGCCGCGTCGGCGTAAAGCCCAATCGCTTCCTCGGCCGAGACGCCGAACTTGTCGCGCGCCCCGCCGGTCGTGATCTTGGCGTGGCCGCCCGCGGCCACTCCGGGATTGATGCGGATGACAATAGGGGCGATCATGTCGAGCGAGGCGGCGACGGCGGCCAGGCGCTGCATCTCCGGGCGGCTCTCGACATTGATCTGGTAGATTCCGGCCTTGAGCGCGAAAGCCATTTCGGCGTCCGTCTTGCCGACGCCCGAGAAAACGATCTTCGGCGCCGGAATGCCGGCCTTCAGGGCGCGGCGGATTTCGCCTTCGCTGACCGTATCCGCGCCGCAGCCCTGCCGCGCCAGGGTCTCCAGCACGGCCAGGTTGGAATTGGCCTTGCAGGCGAAGGCGACCAGGGGCGCCTCGCCGTGCGGGCTGATGAGCGCCGGATCGCCCGACACCGCCGCCGCAAAGACCTTGTAGTGCCGTTCCAGCGTCGCCGACGAATAGACATAGACGGGCGTGCCCGCGGCTTCGGCGATGCCCGCAAGGGAAACCTGCTCGCAGGACAGAGTGCCCGACCGGTAATCGAAGTGGTTCATCGGACGCGAAAAAAATCAGTGCGGGGCGTTGTTGTTGAAGGTCGTGGCGTTGCCGAAGCCCTCCAGCGGCGCGTCCTCGATCTTCTTGTTGCCGACGTAGGGGTTGTCCATCTTGTTCTTGCCGTTGGCGTCAGGCTTGGCGCGCTCGGTATCCTTCGACGCCGAACTCGAATTGGTCGCCGTATCGCCGCCGCCGGGATTGTGCGACACCGACCACGACGACTTGGCGTCGGAACCGTAGAGCGGCGGGGCCTGCTCCAGCGTGCCCAGCTTGCCGCACGCCGACAGCAGCAGCGCCGTCCCCAGGATCGCCGAGGCGGTCAAGGCCGTGGTGACGAGAATGCGGGACTTGTTAGGCGTCATCATGAGCGTTTGTCCTTCCAGCGCTGGATTTGTCGGCGGACCTCGGCCGGCGCGGTGCCTCCCCACGATTGGCGGGAGGCGCAGCTGGCTTCGGGCGTTAAGACCTTATACACATCATCCGTGATCCTGGCTTCCAGCTTTTGCAGATCGGAAAGCTTTAGTTGCGCCAAATCCACACCTTGCGCCTCGGCCAGCTTGACCGCGCCGCCGGTGATATGGTGCGCGTCGCGGAACGGGATGTCGAGCGTGCGCACCAGCCAGTCGGCGAGGTCGGTGGCGGTCGAGAAGCCGGCCCCGGCCGCCGCGCGCATCCTGCCCTTGTCGGCGTCAAGATCCAATACCATTCCGGTCATGGCGCGCAAGGCCAGGTCGAGGCTGTCGAAAGCTTCGAACACCGGCGGCTTGTCCTCCTGCATGTCCTTGGAATAGGCCAGCGGCAGGCCCTTCATCACCGTGGTCAGGGCGATCAGCGCGCCGGTGATGCGCCCGGTCTTGGCGCGGACCAGCTCGGCGGCGTCGGGATTGCGCTTCTGCGGCATGATCGACGAGCCGGTCGAGAAGCTGTCAGACAGGCGGACGAAGCCGAACTGCGGCGTGCACCAGATGACGATCTCCTCGGCCAGGCGCGACAGGTGGCCCGCGCAGATCGAGGCGGCGCTCATGGCCTCGAGGGCGAAGTCGCGCGCCGACACCCCGTCGATCGAATTGTTCATCGGCCCGTCGAAGCCCAGCGCTTTCGCCGCGTCGAAGCGGTCGATCGGGAACGGCGAGCCGGCCAGCGCCGCCGAACCGAGCGGGCTTTCGTTCATGCGCGCCCGGGCGTCGAGGAAGCGCGAGCGGTCGCGGCCGAACATCTCGACATAGGCCATCAGGTGATGGCCGAAGGTCACCGGCTGGGCGGGCTGCAAATGCGTAAAGCCAGGCATCAGGGTGTCGGCGTGCTCCTCGGCGCGGGCCAGCAGCGCTCCCTGCAGATCGAAAAGCTGGGCCGCCGTTCGGTCGGCGGCGTCGCGCACCCACAGGCGGAAGTCGACCGCCACCTGGTCGTTGCGCGAGCGCGCGGTATGCAGGCGCCCGGCCCCCTGCCCCACCAGCTCGCGCAGGCGGGCCTCGACATTCATGTGAATGTCCTCGAATTCGTGGCGGAAAGGAAACACGCCCGACCTAATCTCGGTCTCGATCTTCGCCAGGCCGTCGGCGATGATTTGGGCATCGTTAAAACTTATGATACCTTGTTTGGCCAGCATGGCGGCGTGGGCGCGCGAACCGGCAAGGTCCTGCGCCCACAGGCGCTTGTCGACATCAATGGAAACATTGATGGCTTGCATGATTTCATCGGGTCGGGCACTGAATCGTCCGCCCCACATTTTCTGACCTTCCCCCGAAGCGGGGGCGGAAGGGTTTGGGGCGTCGGGAAGATCGGACATGGATAACCCTCTGGACAGCGATACGCCGCAGGCCGTGCCGGCGCCAAAGCCGGTCGCGCCCGAGCCTATAGCCGAGGCCGTTGTCCAACCCAAGGCCCAAAAAGCGAAAAAGCGTGGCCTGCATCCGGCCGTCATCGCCCTGATCGCCGTGTCGATCATGGGTGTCGCCGCCGTCGCTGCCTGGCAGATCGGCGCCCATTTCGGCAAGACGCCGCTGACCGGCATCGAATCCGCCGCCAAGCAGGAGCAGCCGGCAGGTCCCCTGGCGCCCTACGCCAAAGGTTCGGTCGCCAACATGATGACCTATGCCCGGCCGCGCACGATCGACGACATGGCCTTCGTCGATCGTGACCGCAAGACCGTCCACCTCAGCGATTTCAAAGGTCAGGTGGTGGTGCTGAACCTATGGGCGACGTGGTGCGCGCCGTGCCGCTTCGAGATGCCGACCCTGGCCCGCCTGCAATCACAATATGCCGGCAAGGGCGTGAAGGTCCTGCCGCTGTCGGCCGACGGCGACGACAAGTTCGACGACGTTAAGTCATTTATCGACGCCCAGGAGCCGGGCGATGCGCTGGGGGTCTATGTCGATCCGGCGCTGATCGAGAAGACGACCAAACTGGACGTGCAGAGCCTGCCCGCCACCATCATCCTCGACAAGCAGGGCCGCGAAGTGGCGCGTCTCGACGGCGAGGCGACCTGGGACACGCCCGAGGTCCACGCCCTGCTCGACAAGCTGCTCAGCGAATAAAGCGGCTTTCCTCGGCCCGGGAATCAGCCACACTCCGCGCCCGACCATGAGGTGCCCATGCTGTTGATCCAGTCCGCGCTCGACAAGGAGGA